>JBBRPO010000002.1:0-185990 GCA_038227865.1 Caulobacterales bacterium | reverse complement strand
CCCAGTAAATCCTCAAATCGCATCCGTCGTACGCCCTCGTTGATCCGTGCCCGGTCCATCCGCCTCTCCTGTTCCCAGGCGACATAGGACCGGTCACTTCACGAGCTACGAACTCCGGACACATCACGAGCTAACCACACTTGCGCCGCCGGAGCTGTTGTTCATCGACGACAAGGCCGAGAATATTGAAGCCGCGCGCCGGCGCGGCTGGCCCGCGGAGGTGTGGACCGGCCATCAGCGTTTATCGGCGCTTATGGAGCAGGCCCGGCTCGCCTTGCGGGGCTAGCCGGGCAGCGGGATGAACTCTCCGTCATCCAGATCGGGCAGCTTCATTCGGCCGGCGCGCCAGTCGGCCTTGGCCTGTTCGAGCCGTTCCTTCGACGAGGAGACGAAATTCCAGTCGAGGAATCGCGGCCCCACCGGCTCGCCGCCCAGCTACATCACCTGCGCGTCGGTGACGCCGGTCACCAGCACCGGCTCGCCGGCGGCCAGGACCAGCATCTGGCCGGCTGCGAACGTGCGACCGTCCACCTCGATCTGGCCGGCCGCCACGAAAGCCGCGCGCTCGGGATATTCGGCCGGAATCTGCGCCTTGGCCCCGGCGCGCAGGCGCCAGTGGACATAGAACATCGGTGAATGGGTCTTGACCCGGGCCTCGGCGCCGAACGCCTTGCCGGCGATCAGCCGCGCCCACAGGCCGTCCGGCGATTCATAGGTCGGCAGATCCTCGGGGCCATGGTGAGCGAAGGCCGGCTCGATCTCCTCGGCCTCGGTTGGCAGGGCGACCCAGGCCTGAATGCCGTGCAGGTTCCCACCGGTCCGGCGGAGTGTCTCGAACCGCTCCGAATGGGTGATGCCCTTTCCCGCCGTCATCCAGTTGACTTCGCCTGGCTGGATCTCGACCTCTGAACCGACGCTGTCGCGATGGGTGATCTCGCCTTCGAACAGATAGCTTACCGTCGAAAGACCGATATGCGGGTGTGGGCGAACATCGGCCGATTTCGGGAACCCGGGCTCGAATCGCGCGGGACCGAAGTGGTCGAAGAATACGAAAGGCCCGACCATCCGTCGCGCGATCTGGGGCAGCACGCGCCCGACGGTGAACCCGCCAAGGTCGTGCTGGTGGGCTTGGAGAACGAGGTCGATCATCAGAGGGCTCCACGCGGCGAGGTCGTCGCCAGAAACGGGCTGACGAGACCTAGCGGCACGGCAGTGGTGTTCTTCACCGCCCGCACCACGATCTTGCTCTCGATGTTGGAGACCAGCCCCAGCGAAAGAATCCGGTCGCGCAGGAAGTCGTCAAAGGCGTGCATGTCACGCGTCACGATGCGCAATTCGTAGTCGGCGGCGCCGGTCACCGTCGCGCACTGCACGACCTCGGCCCAACGCAGCACCGCTTGTTCGAAGGTCTCCAGATTTTGCTTTGTGGGGAGTGACAGTTTGACGGTACAATAGACTTCGAAAGTAAGGCCGAGCTTCTCTCGATCGAGTATGGTCACGCGGCGCTGGATGATCCCGTCATCCTCAAGCTTCTTGATCCTCCGCCAGCAGGGACTGGACGACAGGCCCACGCGCTCGGCGATCTCGGCGACGGAGAGACTGGCGTCTTGCTGGATCAGTTCCAGGATGCGCGCGCCAACGGCGTCCAAAGCTTCAGACAAATCATACCCCTAAACAGTGACATCCCCTTATTTTGATTCCAATATACCGGTGACTCTGGGCACAAATTTGGCAAGCCTTGTCTGGATTTCTCTATAATCTTGCCTAGTCCGAACGGGGCGTGATGAAGGGAGTTTCGAATGCGGCACGCCACGGTCACCCTCGACGACAAATTCTCGCTCGAAACGGGCCGCGTATTCATCACCGGCGTCCAGGCCTTGCTGCGGGTGATGCTCGATCAGGCTCGCCGCGATGCGCGCAACGGGCTGAACACCGCTGGTTTCGTATCGGGCTATCGGGGATCGCCGCTCGGCGGCCTGGACCAGCAGGCGGCGCGGGCCGCCAAGGCCCTGGCCGAACGGCACATCCTGTTCAAGGAAGCCATCAACGAGGACCTGGGCGCCACGGCGGTGTGGGGAACGCAACAGGCGAACCTGTTTCCGGGCGCGCTCCACGACGGCGTATTCGGCCTCTGGTATGGCAAGGCCCCGGGCGTCGACCGGACCGGCGATGTGTTCAAACACGCCAATTTCGCCGGAACCTGGGGGCAGGGCGGCGTTCTGGCGGTGGCGGGCGACGACCATGCCTGCAAATCCTCCACCCTGCCGTCGCAGTCGGAATACGCGTTCCAGGATTTCGAAATGCCGGTGCTGGTCCCTGCCGATGTTCAGGAGGTGCTCGACTACGGCCTTCTCGGCTACGCCATGTCGCGGTTCTCGGGGTTGTGGGTCGGGCTGATCGCCCTGGCCGACACGATGGATTCCGGGGCTACCATCGCCGTTGGACCCGATCGCGGCGCCTTCGTCCTGCCGGACCACTTCCCGTTTCCGGCCGGCGGGGTGGGCATCCGGCTGAAGGACCAGCCGATGGACAAGGAGCGGCGGCTACGCTTGCACAAACTGCCCGCCGCCCTGGCCTTCGCCCGCGCCAACGGCATCGACCGCGCCGTCCTCACCTCCCACCGGCCGCGCCTGGGCATCGCCGCCCACGGCCAGGCCTGGGCCGATGTGATGGAAGCCTTCGCCGCCATGGGCATCAGCCTGGCCGAAGCCGCCGATCTGGGCGTCTCCCTCTACAAGGTCGGCATGCCCTGGCCGCTGGAGCCCACTGGTTTGCGCGCCTTCGCCGCGGGGCTGGAGACGCTGATGGTGGTGGAGCACAAGCGCCCGCTGCTGGAGACTCAGGCGCGCGCGACGCTCTATGACCTGCCCGCCCACGCCCATCCGCGGGTGATCGGCAAGATCGACGAACAGGGCGCGCCGCTGCTGTCGCAACTCGGCGCTTTGTCGGTGGCCGATATCGCGTTGGCCATCGCCGACCGATTGCCACCCGGACCGCACATGGAACGGGTTTATGGTTATCTCAACCGAGTCTCGGCGGCCGGCATGGCGGCGGTGACCTTGGCCGCCGACCAGATCCGCAAACCGTTCTTTTGCTCGGGGTGTCCGCACAACACCTCGACCCGTCTGCCCGAGGGTTCACGCGCCCTGGCGGGTATCGGCTGCCACTACATGGCCAGTTTCTCCGACCCCAGCACCGACCTCACCAGCCAGATGGGCGGCGAGGGGCTCAGCTGGGCCGGGGCGTCGCCGTTCACCTCGGAGGGGCATGTGTTCGTCAATCTCGGCGACGGCACCTACAACCACAGTGGCTCCCTGGCCATTCGCGGCTCGGTCGCCATGCAATCGCACATCACCTACAAGCTGCTGTTCAACGACGCGGTGGCGATGACCGGCGGCCAGGCGGCCGAGAGCGGCTTCACCGTCCCCCAGATCACCCGCCAGCTCGCCGCCGAGGGCGTCGCCCGGACGGTGATCGTGGCCGACGACACCGTCCGCTATGAAGGCGTCAAGGGCCTGGCGGACGGCGTCACGGTGCGGCCCCGAACCGATCTGATCGCCGTTCAGGAAGAGTTGCGCGACACCCCCGGGGTCACGGTGCTGATCTATGATCAGGTCTGCGCCAGCGAAAAGCGCCGCCGCCGCAAGCGTGGGCTGATGGCTCAGGCGCCGCGCCGGGTGTTCATCAATCCGCTGGTCTGCGAGGGCTGCGGCGACTGTTCGCGCGCTTCCAACTGCGTCTCCGTGGAGCCGCTGGAAACCGAATACGGCCGCAAGCGGCGGATCGACCAGTCGACCTGCAACCAGGACTATTCCTGTGTCGACGGGTTCTGTCCGTCCTTCGTTACGCTTGAGGGCGCCGCCAACGCTCAGGCCAAGCCGCTACCCGCTCTGACGGCGGACTCCACGCCTCTGCCGGACATCCAGGCCTTCACCGGCGTACGCAACATCGTGTTCACCGGCATTGGTGGCACCGGGGTCACCACCACCGCCTCGATCCTGGCGATGGCCGCGCACATCGATGGCCTTGCCACGTCGGTGGTCGATATGACCGGCCTGGCCCAGAAAGGCGGCTCGGTGTTCAGCCACGTCAGGATCGGCGACACCGAGGACGCCTCTGTCGGGGGCCGGGTGCCGGCCGCCAGCGCCCATGTGGTGATCGCCTGCGATCTGCTGGTCGCCGCGGGTCCGGATGCCCTGGCCCTCTACGCCAAGGACCGCACGGTCGCCTGCGGCAACGCCGACCTGCAACCCACCGCCGATTTCGTGGTCAATCGCGACGTGCGCTTTGACGCCCCGGCCATGGCCCGGCGCCTGGCCTCGGCGTGCAAGAGCTATGACGGCTGCGCCGCCGCCGAGATCGCCGAACGGCGGTTCGGCGACACTCTCTACGCCAATATGATCATGCTGGGTTTCGCCTGGCAGAAGGGCCTGGTTCCGGTCTCCAGCCGCGCGCTCTACCGCGCCATCACCCTCAATGGCGTGGCCGCCGAACAGAACCTCCAGGCTTTCGAGGCCGGCCGTATCGCCGCCCACGATCCCGCCTCGCGCGCGCCGAATACACCCGCGAGCACCCCGGAAACCCTGCCCCTCGATGACCTGATCGCCCGCCGCGCCGCCGACCTGACCGCCTATCAGGACGCCGACTATGCCCGTCGCTACCAGGATCGGGTCGCCGCGGTGCAGGCCGCCGAGTCGCCGCTCGGCGGCGAAGCCCTGACCCGGGCGGTGGCCGTCAATCTCTACAAGCTGATGGCCTACAAGGATGAGTATGAGGTCGCCCGGCTCTATGCGGACGGCCGGTTTGCCGGCGAGCTTGGCCAGACCTTCACCGGCGGCAAGCTCAAGGTCTGGCTGGCCCCGCCGCTGATCGGGGCCAAGGATCGCAACGGCCGGCCCCGCAAGATGGCCTTCGGCGGCTGGATGCTCAAACTGGGTTTCCCGCTGCTGGCCAGGCTCAAGGGCCTGCGCGGCGGCGCTTTCGATGTCTTCGGCGCCAGCGCGGAGCGGCGCATGGAACGTGGCCTGATCCGTGACTACGAAGCCGGCCTGGACCGCCTCACCGCCGGCCTCTCCGCCAAGCGTCTGCCGCTGGCGGTGAAGATCGCGCAGGTTCCCGGCGAAATCCGCGGCTTCGGCCACGTGAAGGACGCAGCGGTCAAGACCGCCAAGGCCGCCGAGGCCGCGCTATGGGAGAAGTGGGGCTGACACCGGCGTTCACGGTCGCTAGTCAGGCGCCATGGATTTCGATTTCGACGCGGCGGTGGTGGGGGCGGGCGCCGTGGGCTTGGCTTGCGGCCACGCCCTGGCCAGACGCGGTCTCTCGGTGGTCGTTCTGGAAAAGGAACGGGCCATCGGCCAAGGGGTCTCCTCGCGCAATTCCGAGGTGATCCACGCCGGTCTCTACTATCCGACCGGTTCGCTGAAGGCTCGGTTCTGTGTCGAGGGCCGCCGCGCTCTCTACGGTTTTCTCGACAGCCACAAGGTCGCCTACGACAAGTGCGGCAAGCTGGTGGTGGCCAGTGAACGCGAGCAGGTGGAACGGCTGGACGAGATTTTGCAGCAGGCCCTCGCCAACGACGTTGAGGGCCTGTCCCTGATCAGCGGGTCGGCGGCCGTCGCCCTGGAGCCCGCCCTGCGCGCCGAGGCCGCGCTGGTCTCGCCCGAGAGCGGCGTGTTCGACAGCCACGGCTATATGCTCGCCCTGCAAGGTGAGATCGAGGATCGCGGCGGCGCAGTGGTCACCGCCACGCCTTTCGAGGGGGCCGCCCCGTTGGAGCACGGCGGCTTCGAAATCCGCACCGGCGGCGAGGCGCCCGCGACCCTTACCACGCGCCTGCTTGTCACCGCGCCCGGTCTCTCGGCCCAGTCGGTGGCCGGTCACATAGAGGGGTTCCCGGCCGCGCTGATCCCGACCCTGCACTACGGCAAAGGTGTGTATTTTCGGCTGCGAGGCCGAGCGCCGTTCAGCCGGCTGATCTATCCGCCGCCGATCCCCGGCGCCCTGGGCACCCACTATCGCCGGGATCTCGGCGGCCAGGCCGTGTTCGGCCCCGACCTCGCCTATGTCGATACCGAGGACTACACCGTCGATCCGGCCCGGGCGGAGAGTTTCTACACCTATGTCCGCCACTTCTGGCCGGGCCTGCCCGACGACAGCCTCGATCCCGACTACGCCGGCCTGAGACCCAAGATCCATGGCCCGGATGAGGTTCAGCCCGACTTCCGCCTCGACGGCGCCGAGGTCCATGGCCTGAATGGCCTGATGGCCCTGTTCGGCATCGAGAGCCCGGGGCTGACCTCCTCCCTGGCCATTGGCGAGGCCGTGGCCGAGCGGTTGATGGGCGATGGATAGGCTTGAAGGCGCCCGCCCGAAGCCGTATAGACGCCCCTCCCGCGCGCGGACCCCAAAACGCACCTCGGGGCTGGGTAGCTCAGATGGTTAGAGCGGTGGATTCATAACCCACAGGTCGGCGGTTCGATCCCGCCCCCAGCTACCAGGAAAATCAATGAGTTAACTCGCCGCTCGAAGGCGCCGACCCGCATTTCGGCGTCGATCATGGCGGAGCGAGGGCGAGCGTGGGGATCGCCGCCAGTTCCGCGGCCATCTCATGTTCGGCGATCTTGCGGTCGTAGGTCTGCTGCATCCTCATCCAGATGCCGCCGCCGTTGCCGCACAGCTTGCCGATTCGCAGCGCCATGGCGACGGTGATCGGCTTCTTCTCCTCGAGGATGTCGTAGAGTTGCTGACGCGAGATCCCAAGCAGGCGGGCGATCTCAGCCTTCGGCTTGCCCAGAGCGGGAACGACATCTTCTCGAAGGATCGAGCCCGGATGGATCGGCGCAAGACCATTGATAGGTAGGCTTTCGGTCATCAGTGATAGTCCTCCATCTGAACATCGAAGGCGTTCTTGCCGTCGAATTTGAACGTGATCCACCAGGCGCCGCTCACGGTGACCGAATAGATTCCCTTGCGGTCGCCCGTCAGCGGGTGGAAGCGCCAACCGGGGAAAGCCATGTCGCCGGGCTCTTCGGCGTCGTCGAGCGCCTGGAGCATCCTGGCGATGCGGTCGGGGTTCTGGACGCTCAACCGAGAGGGGTCGCGCTTCTCGAAGAAGCGCCGCAGTCCTTTGTCGGTGAAGGACTTGATCATGGGCGTAAGCTATCCGCTTACGGCAGAAGCGTCAACTGTTAGCTTACAGGTGTAGCGCCACCTTTTAGGCCGCCCCCCACCCTGATCAAAGGCGACTTCCGGTTTTGGGGCGCCCATGAACCCGACTCGACGGATGTTTGATTGGGCCCTCCTGGGGCCTTTGGGTCATCCAGGATTTCACCCGCCGCCGCCGCAGTCCGCCGCTGGTGCTCAAATCACAGGCTTGGCGCCAGATCGATGCGTTCGATGGCAGGCTGGCCGACCACCGAAGGCATGAGTTCGCGGGTCCGCTTCCTGGCGATCAGCCGGGGGCAGGACGCGACCCATGAGCGGACATCTTGGGCAGTGATAGCACGAGGGTTTTGCATATCGAATGGGTAGCGGACGCTGGCTCTAGACGCGGCGATAAAATCCTCAGCTATTGTGAAGTCATGAAGCTCGGTCCCACGCCAGTCGTTCGTCTCCTTGCCGGCTTGGTGGTGAGCAGCGCCCATGCGGTCCCTAGCGTTGTGGCCGGGGACTATACAAACCTTCAATACATTTCCGAGGCTGGCGATTATGTGGGACTCAACCTCAGCGTACGTCCGGGGCCGAGTCCAACGGTCAGCTACGAACTCTGCGAAGGCTGGTGTAACGGAGCATTGGTCTTCCCTGCGGAGATCAAGGATAGGACAATCCGATTCATTGCTCGAGAAGACTTGAAAGATCAGGACGGAAATCCGGCCCCGCCTATCGTCTATCGTGTGGTGGCGACGCTCATCCGAACACCGTCCGGTCGACGGCTGGTCGTCACGAGCCCAGACAACCGGGAATTCCACGAGGTGCTTAAGCCGATAGCGCGCGGGCGCTAATCAACTTGCAGCGACTCAGACACCGTTGGCCCCGGGGGGAATGATGCTGAAGATTGCAGCTACCGCGCTGCTGGTGGGGCTAGTCTCGTCAGCCACACACGCGCAAACCACCGAACAGAGCATGGTGCCGCAGATTGACCGCACCTTTGTCTGCCCAGAGGTCTTACCCAGCGATGAGGCCAGAAGGGACGCCCTCAAGCTGTTTCTGGACCAGGTTGTGGCGGCCAAACAGAACATTACGATCGCCGAGATAACCGAATTTCGGGTGGCGATGTTGCGGAAGCACCAGTGCAACCAGACGCTGGCGAACATAGGCGTTACGCCGGCCAAGCCGGCCGCACCCAGCTACAGCAACACCGACCGTTGGGTACGCGCCGGCGCCATCAGCGGAGCCCACGGTATGGCCATCACTGTTGACATGGACAGCATGGTCAGCGCCGGGCCGGGAAAGATGCAGACGTGGATTAAGTACCGGTACGACGGTGTGGGTCCGAAGAATGTCAAAGAATCGCTGGTTTACGAACAACTGGACTGCGCCCGACATTACCATTCGACCATATCACTCTACAGCTACGCCCCAGATGGCCACATTGTGCTGAGCGAAAGCGGTAAGCCGGAAGATGAAAAGCCCATCATTCCTGAAAGTATATTGGCTGGCATCCTGCCGTTCACCTGCGCTGCCCATGGGTTAGGGACAGGCCAGTAATCAAATCGACCAAAGAAGCGCCGGCTTCTACGACATCGGAATTTGTGTCGTCGGTCGGTTCTCCGCCTGAACACGGATCGGCGGGGTGGAAATCCACTGTCAGCGGCGGTTGGCAAACTCCGGTGGTCGGCGGGGAACAAACCGTCAGACTCTTGTCACTTGGACCATCGAGGAAATGGACGCTGCGCCGGGTAACGTGCGCTCGAGCGGTCCTATCACGACCCCGAGCCAGGTTGTTGAACCTGAATGTGGAAGGCTTGGCAGATGGTCTGGGCGACGTCCGCCGGTTTGAGCAGCGCCGTGTCGATCTCAAGGTCATAGCGCACGCCACGATGGACGCGTTCATATTGCCAGCGCGCCAAGCCGATGTGCCTATCCCCGCGGTCGCGTTCGCGCTGCTCCAAGACTTCCAGGGGCGCGAAGAGGCCGACCATGCGGGTGTCAAATCCGGCGAGCAGCCGGCGGTACTCATCGGCTTCGCCGCCGGTGAACATCACATCGTCCACGACGAGGTTGTTGCCCTGCTCAGCCAGCGCGACGATAGCGTGGCGCATACCGGCCATAAGGCGGGCCAGAACAGGCCCACTGTGGACGATCACGGAGGGTTTCCCGCCATCGTCGATCGTTTCGAAGACGTATCCCTTCGGATCGCCGAACATCGCCGCCGGCAGCATTTCAAGAAAGGCGTCCATCGCTACATGCAGGAAGGGGTCGCGGGCGACCCGCTGTAGCGCCTTGGCCGCAGACGTCTTTCCGACACTGCCGGTGCCATTGAGAACGATCACCTTGGTTCCGTCCATGTCCGCCTCCGGCAATTTCGGCAGGACCTGCCACGCCCGGTTCGCGAGTGCGAACATCCGTCGACGATTTGGTGGCCTCTCATTTCATAACCCACGGTTCGGTATTTCGATCTCGCCCCCAGCTACTAGGGAAAACAAAGGGTTAGCTATCCGCTCGAAGGGCGCTTTCGGTTTGGGGCACACATGGAGCAGGTGTGCTTCGACCAGGCCCCGCCGAAGTCGGCCCTTCAACTCCGCGCGTGCGACCGTCGTGGGTCCCCTATGGCATCCCAGCGTCAACCATGTGGCGGAAAAAAGTTGACACGTCTTTCGCCTTATGGACAGTTTCAATAAAATTTGAATGGGAGATGATCATGGGCGCTCGAACACTAGGACTTGCCGCAGTTTTCACCGCCCTCGCAATATCGGTTTCGGCGGGTGCTGTGACCTACGACGCCGTGAGCGATTTCTCGACGACCAGCTCAACGGGCGTGTTCAGCTACGGTACGGGTGTCACCGGCACGAGCTTTACAGCATACACCAACTACAGCGCGCCGTGCCAGGGCTCGGTGAGCGGGTTGGGTTGCTGGCAGACCGCCACGCCCGTCCTCTTGGTCCCGTTGGTGGCGAAGAACCTGACAGGCGCCACGCTTGATTTTGGCACCGTTGTCGTGCCGACGGACGTCCTGTTTCTCCACCCCGGTCCGAGCACCGACTCGATTGTGCGCTTCACCGTCCCGACCACGAGGCGATATAACATCAGCGGCTTCTATGAACTCCTCGACACCTCGCCAACCGGCGTCAATGTCATCATCGCGTTTGGCGCCGGCGGTGGACCCGAAACGGTGCTGGCCGACATACCTTTGAATGGCCCGCCGGCGATACAGCCGGACACGACGGGCGGTGTTGTTCCATTCGGGGCGTTCAACGTGCTCCTGCATGCGGGCGACATCATCGACTACGGGGTCAACAACGCTGGCAGCTTCCTCAACGACTCGACCGGCTTCTCTCTCACGGTCACCTCTGTTCCCGAGCCGGCGACTTGGGCGATGATGCTCGTGGGGCTCGGCGTGGTCGGCGGCGCCCTGCGTCGTCGCTCCGTGGCGGCCGTCGGCGCCTAAATCAGCGCGCGCCGTTGGGTCGGGTGAGGGGTCGATCAGCCGCGCTGCGCGGTTGACCCGCCGCGCAATGGCGCGCTTGCTTTCTGAACGGTCAAAGCCTTCAGGAGCGATCCGATGAACCCTATCACGCTGTTCGCCGCCCTGGCGCTCGCGATCCCGGGCGGCCTGGTTCTGCAATTCGTCAACCCTCCGCTGGGCGTGGTGCTGATCGTGGCGGCCGTCCTGGTCGCGCTCTCCCTCAAGGTCGCCAACACCTGGCAAAAGTTCGTGGTACTGCGGGCCGGCAAGCTGCAGGGCGTCAAGGGGCCGGGCCTGTTCTGGATCCTGCCGATCTTCGACAGCGTGGTCGCGATCATCGATGAGCGTATCCAGACCACCGGCTTCAACGCCGAGCGCGCGCTGACCCGCGACACGGTGCCGGTCAATGTCGACGCCATCATCTTCTGGCGGGTGCATGACGCGCGCCAGGCGGCTTTGGAGATCACCGACTATCGCATGGCCATCGACCGGGTCGCCCAGACCTCGCTGCGCGAGATGATCGGCTCTTCCATGCTGGCCGACCTGCTGTCCGACCGCCAGACCGCCGACGAGCGGCTCCGCGACACTATCGGCTCAAAGACGGCCGCCTGGGGCGTGACCGTGATGAGCGTCGAAATCCGTGACGTGGCGATCCCCGAGGCCCTCCAGGACGCCATGTCCCGTCAGGCCCAGGCCGAGCGCGAGAAACAGGCTAGGGTGATCCTGGGTTCCGCCGAGGTTGAGGTGGCGGCTCAGTTCCTCAAGGCCGCCGAGACCTATGAGGGTCATCCGGCGGCCCTCCAGCTGCGGGCGATGAACATCATCTACGAGACCACCAAGGAGCGCGGCGCCACGATTTTGATGCCCACCGCCATGGTCGACGCGATGAACCCGGCCATGGCCATCGCCGTGGCGTCGCAGGTGAAGAACGACGGCTGAGCGGGGCGGCTCATTGCACCAGGCGGAACCGGCTTGTCAGCAACACTCAATCGGGCCGATGTTGTCGGCGGGAAACGTGGACCGGAAGGCCAGTCATGAGACTTCATATCGCTCCGGCGGCAATGCTCGCCGCCGCAATCGCCGTCGCCGGCGGGGCTTGCGCCCGCGCCATCGATATCGCCCCGGGGCCGAACGTGCAGGAACAACTCCAGGCGGCGCTGATCGACGCCAAGCCCGGCGACGTGGTTCGCCTGGCCCCGGGCCGTTTCGACCTCACCGACGGGCTCTCCCTGGACGTTGCTCGGGTAACGATCACCGGCGCCGGGTCAGACAAGACCGTGCTTGCCTTCGATCACCAGAAGGGTGAGGCCGAGGGCCTCCTGATCACCTCCAACCAGGTTGTGGTGCGCGACCTTGCCATCGAAAACGCCCGCGCCAATGGGGTCAAGTCCAAGGGAGTCGATCAGATCAGCCTGATCAACCTCCGCGTCGAGTGGACCGGCGGCCCGAAGGCCACAAACGGCTCCTACGGCGTCTATCCGGTGGCCTCGACCAATGTACTGATCGATCATGTCGTCGTGAAGGGCGCCTCGGACGCCGGCATCTATGTCGGCCAGTCGCGCAACATTGTCGTGCGCAACAGCCGGGCCGAGTTCAACGTCGCCGGCATCGAGATCGAGAACTGCTACGGCGCTGATGTCCACGACAATGTCTCGACCCACAATGCCGGCGGCATACTGGTCTTCGACCTGCCGGGCCTGCCGCAGATGGGAGGGCACTCGACTCGGGTGTTCCACAACCAGGTGGTCAACAATGACACGGTCAATTTCGCGCCGAAGGGCAACACGGTAGCCGGGGTCCCCACGGGAACCGGCGTGATGGTTATGGCCAACCGTGATGTGCATGTGTTCGACAACACCATCGACGGCAACGGCTCGTCCGGGGTGATGCTGGTCGCCTATCTGCAGACTTTCACCGACCCCGCCTACAACCCGCTGCCCAGGAATATCTCCGTCCACGGCAATCACTATGGCCGCAACGGTTTCGCCCCCGACTTCCCGGGCGGGGCCGAACTGGCCAAGGCGCTCGGCGGCTCGCTGCCGCCCGTGTTGTGGGATGGCGTCGACACCTACACTCATCCTGGCGGCGGCGCCGAGACGATCCCAGCCCGCTTGGCCATAGGCGAGGGGCCGGTGGCCAATCTTCGGCTGAAGCTGCAGGGAGCCCCGGCCACGAAAGCCGACCCCCAGGTTACACCGATCCTGGGCGCCGCGAGTCTGGCCGAGCCGCCCGCGATCCGACTGCCGGCCGACCAAGCGGGGTTGTGAAGTCCTTCGCGCCTCTTGAGCGGCTGGCCCTGGCGGTCGGCGCGGCGCTGTGCCTTGGCGCGGCTCCTGTTCCCGCGCCGGTGGACGCGGAGAAGCTGCTCGAAGACACCCCGGCGCCGGTCCTTGCCGACTATCGCCTGTTCGTCGAAGGGGCGGATCGTTCGCCGAACCGAGGGGTGACGCCCTATGGTGTCAACACGCCGCTGTTCAGCGACTACGCCGACAAGCGGCGTTACCTCTATCTGCCGCCTGGAACCCACATCGGCTATAGACCTCAGGGTCCGATGGACTTCCCCGTCGGCGCGGCCCTGATCAAAACCTTCGCCTATCCGGCCGACCTGCGGCGGCCGGCCGAGAGAATTCGCCTGATCGAGACTCGACTGCTGATCCGCAAGCGGGCCGGCTGGTCGGCCGTGACCTACGTCTGGAATGATGATCAGACGTCGGCCGTGCTGAAACGCGCCGGCCTGCGCCTGCCGGTCGGCTTGATCGACGGCCACGGTCAAGCCCGCGCCTTCGACTATGCGGTCCCCAACGTGAACCAGTGTAAACAGTGCCACGCCCAGGCCGGCGTCATCGGCCCGATCGGTCTCAAGGCGCGCAACCTGAACGGCGATTTCGACTACGCCGGTGGTCGGGAGAACCAGCTGACCCACCTCGCGCGTCTCGGTCTGTTGGACGGGGCGCCTGTCGCCGGCGTCGTCTCACGAACGCCCCGATGGGACGATCCGTCCCTGCCCTTGAAACCGCGCGCGCGGGCCTACCTCGACGCCAACTGCGGCCACTGTCACAGCCGCGCGGGCCTCGCCAGCAACTCCGGCCTGTATCTGACCCTGGAGGAGACCGACCCGAACGTACTCGGAATCGGCAAGCGGCCGGTGGCGGCCGGCAAGGGTTCCGGGGGCCTTGAGGTCGCCATCGATCCCGGCCATCCCGACCGCTCGATTCTGCTCTATCGGATGGCTTCCACGGAACCGGGCGTGATGATGCCCCAGCTCGGCCGCGCCCTGGTTCATGACGAGGGCGTCGCTCTGGTTCGCGACTGGATCGGCGGGATGCCGAAGGGTCCATGATCTCTGTGACCAGCCTATCGGCGGTGTTGGTGTTACTGGCCGCGGCGCCGTCGGACGCCGCCCCGGCGCCGGCGGCGGCTATCACAGCGCGTTCGGTTGCGGCGCCGGCCTTCGATGCCGGGAAGCTTGAGGAACTCAAACGCCGGTCGGACTGGATCGGGCTTGAACGGCTCTCGCGCCAGGCGCTGACCGGCCTGCAATCCACACCGCTCGCCATCTCGGCCGAGAGCGCTTCCGCGACACTATTTCTGGCCGATGCTCTCCAGGGCCAGGGCCGCTACCCGGAGGCGGAAGACCTCTATCTGCGCGCCGTCACTATGCGGGAGAAGGTCCTGGGTCCCGACCATCTCGACACCGCGGTCGGCATGGAGGATCTCGCCCTGGCGCTGATCACCCAAGGCCGGCAGACCGAGGCAGAGCCCGTGCTGCGCCGGGCTCTGGCGATCAAGCTGAAGGCTCTCGGCCCCGACGACGCCGGGACGGCTCGCAGCGAGAATAGTTTGGCCAAGCTCCTTCGGGTCGAGGGGCGCTATGCGGAGGCCGAGCCACATTTTCGCCGGGCTCTGGCGATCCGCGAGAAGGTGTTTGGGCCGGATCATCCGGATACGGCCGCCAGTCTCTACAGCCTGGGGCTGCTGTTTTGGTCCGAGGGGCGGTTTCCGGAAGCGGAGAGTCTGGTACGCCGGTCGCTGCAAGCGCGCGAGAAGACCCTCGGCCCCGATCACCCCGATACGGCCCAGAGTGTCGGAGGCCTCGCCCTGGTGGTGCATGACGAGGGTCGTTACGCGGAAGCCGAGCCGCTCTATCGGCGGGCCCTTGCGGTCAAGGAGAAGACCCTTGGGCCGGAGCATCCCGACGTCGCCCTGGATCTGAACAACCTCGGTGGTCTTCTCTGGGACGAGGGCCGCGTCGCCGAGGTGGAGCCTCTGTTCAGGCGCGCCTTGTCGATCCAGCAAAAAGCCCTGGGTCCGGAACACCCCGACACGGCGATGAGTATGAACAACCTCGCCTTCATCCTTCAGGCCGAGGGCCGCCAGACCGAGGCCGAGCCGCTCTTTCGTCGGGCTCTGGAGATCGACGAAAAGGTGCTCGGCCCCGAGCACACCGACGTCGCCATCGTGATCCGGAGTATCGCCGAGCTGTTGCAGGCCCAGGGCCGCTATGCCGAGGCCGAACCGCTGTTTCGCCGAGCGGTGCGGATCGACGAGAAGGCCCTGGGGCCGGACCATCCCGATACGGCCGACGCCCACCAGAGCCTCGGCTTTACCGAGGAAAAACAGGGGCAGTTCGAGAAGGCGACTTTGGACTATCGCAGCGCCTGTTCGCTGCGATCCTCCATGGCCAGCTCGAGAGAACAGATCGGTGAGGCTGCGAGCACGGCGAAGACGCTCTCGACCCGTTGCTCGGTCCGCCTGGCGTTGTCGCTGTGG
Source organism: Caulobacterales bacterium (assembly GCA_038227865.1). Taxonomy (GTDB): domain Bacteria; phylum Pseudomonadota; class Alphaproteobacteria; order Caulobacterales; family Caulobacteraceae; genus Acaudatibacter. The sequence goes on along the minus strand of JBBRPO010000002.1, from coordinate 170,593 downwards.
GGTTGGTCGGTAGGCGGCGGCAGGCGGATGACGGGTGACACCCCCGCGGCCCTCGAACGCGAGGCGTTCGTCGCCGCGCAGCGCGCCGCGCTCTCGGCTTCCGGAGAGGCGATGGCGCGCTCGGCGGCCCTGGCGGCCGCCAGGGCGTCGGGCGTCGGCGACGAAGCTTCCGCCTATGAGCTGGCGCTGGTCGATCGCGACGGGCTGGAGCAGCAATTTGCCAAGGCGGCGGGTGAAACCGGCCAGGCCGGCGTCGAGCATCGCGCGCTGTTGGCCAAGGCGCGCGGCGAAGCGCTGAACCACATCGCCACCCTGACCACCACCTTGAAAGCCAGGGCTCCGCGCTACTGGGACTATCGGGCCCCCGAGCCGGTCGACTTCGCGTCGCTTCAGACCCGGTCGGGGCCAGATGCCTCGCTTCTGAACCGCAACGAGGCGCTGATCATGTTCATGGTTCCGCCCGGCGATGACCGAGGTCTGGTGTTCGCCGTGAGCAAGGGCCGCACGGCCTGGGCGCGGATCGGCCTGACGGGCAAGGAGCTGAAGGCGCGCGTGGACGGCCTGCGCGCTCAGATCGAGGCTCGCCATCGGGCTTTCGACCGGCGCAGCGCCTACGAACTCTATGTGGCCTTGCTTGGGGCTCCGGCGATCCAGGCTGTCGTCCGTGACGCTTCGGCGCTGCTGTTCGTTCCCTCGGGACCGCTGACCAGCTTGCCACCTGGTCTGTTGGTCACCGCGCCACCCGAAGGAGGCGCGCCCGGCGACGCGGACCAGACCCGATTGCGAGCGACACCCTGGTTGCTGCGGTCGAAGGCCGTGGCCCTGCTGCCGTCGGTGTCCAGCCTCCGGACCCTGCGCCAGCTCACGGCCATCGGTCGCGTCGCCGCCTCCGATCCCCTGTTGGCGTTCGCCGACCCGGATTTCGCCGGTACGGGCCCACCCATGCCGCGAGGTTCCGACGCCAACATCGAGCAGTCCAGGCGGATTGGGGAAGCCTTGCGCCGACTACCCCGTCTGCCTGGCGCCCGCCTTGAGGGTGAGGCGCTGGAGCGTGCCCTTGGCGGACGGCCAGGCAGCCTCCTGATCGGCGGCCAGGCGTCCAAAGCCGAATTGATGGCGCGCAATGTCGATGGCCGCCTCGCCCAGGTCAGGGTCTTGGAGTTCGCCACCCACGGGCTGGTCGCCGGCGAGGCCGCCGGTCTGGCTGAGCCCGCCCTGGCGCTGGCCGCGGGCGCCAAGGCCGAGGACGCGCTTTTGCTGGCCTCGGAAGCCTCGACGCTGAAGCTTGACGCTGAATGGGTGCTGCTGTCGGCCTGTAACACCGCCAGTCCAGACGCACCCGAATCCCAGGGACTTTCGGGCTTGTCCCGCGCCTTCTTCTTCGCTGGCGCGCGTTCTCTGCTGATCTCGCATTGGCCGGTGCGCGACGATATCGCCGCCCGCTTGATTCCCGCCACCCTGCTGGCCGAGCGCAACACGCCGGGCCTGAGCCGCGCCGAGGCCCTGCAACGCGCGTCGCTGGCCATTCTGGACGACCCCGCGCTTCACGCGGCCAATCCGGGGGCCTGGGCGCCCTTTAGTCTGGTCGGCGAGTCCAGCCGCTAGAGCAGGATGATTTTAGTCGCAACAGACTAAAATCTGAATCCTGCTCTAGATTCAAAAACTTAGAGCCTGACTCAGCCTTTAGATCTGTTCCGTCTAAAGGCGTCAGGCTCTAGCGTGCTGCGATTTACCGCGGGGCAGGGCGGTGATAGCCTCCTGGAAAATGTCGCCCCGTGGCTGGGCGCCTAGGGGTTCGGTCGCAAAGGGCTTTCAAGGGTTGTCTTCGGGCGCCCGATCGAGGACGCGGCCCCATGGACGTAATCGTAACCGGACAAGACGGCGCGCCCGGCGCCAATGGCTCTTCACTAGGCCAATCAGGCGGTCCCGGCGGACCGGGCCAGGCGGCGGTCGCCAACGCGGCGTCGCCGATCGATCTGACCAACTCCGCCACCGGACTGGGCGGTCATGGCGGGGTGGGGGGCAATGGCGCTCCCGGCGTGCTTGGAATTCCCGACGGCGCGGGCGGGGCTGGCGGAGCCGGCGGACTCGCCAACGCCACCGCCACGACCGCGGCGTCCTCCGCGAACGCGACGGCCGCGGCGGTTTCCGCCGTTGGCGGCGGCGGCGGAGATTCCGGAGCCGGCGGAGCTGGCGCCAATGGGGGACTGGGCGCCTCGGCGAACGGCGCCGCCACCGATCAGAACGGCGGTGTGGGGAACAGTTCGGCGACGACCCAGTCGGTCGGAGGGCGCGGTGGCGCGGGCCTGGGCGAGAGTCACTCGGGCGCCTCGGGCGGTGTCGCGACGGGGACCGCAAAGGCGACGACCCAAGGAGCGGGGATCGCCACGGCCGTAGTGACCGATAACGGTGGAGACGGCGGTGCGGGGACGGGTGGCGCGGCGGGTGGCGCCGGGGCGGCCAGCGTGGCCAACAATGCCGTAAAGGGGGCGACGAACGGTGGCTCGCTCTCTTTGAGCCAGACAGCCGTCGGCGGGTCCGGCGGCGCCGCTCTCGACACAGGCGGTCTGGGCGGCGCGGCCGGCGCCGCCACGTCGAGCCTGACCTTCGACGATACCTTGAACGCCACCCATAGCTTCCATGTCGACACCATGGTCGCCGCCTTGGGCGGCTCTGGCGGCGACGGCTTCGGCGACGTTGGGATATCCGGCGGTCTCTCCACGGCGGCGGCCATGATCACCGCCACCAGATCTCTCTCGGTATTGGCGATCGCCGGTGCGCCGGGAGGCGGCGCACGGGGCGGGGATCCGATCGGCAAGCGCGGCGGCGCCGGCGCCCGGGCGGCCTCCCACGGCGGGGGAACCTCGACGGGAGGTTCCGGTCCGGCGGCCGGCGATACGGTGATGGTTCAGGCGACCAGCTATGGCGGCTTCGGCGGCGGTAGCATTGGAACGGGCGTATCTGGCGGCGCCGGTGGCGTGGCCACGGCCAAGGCCGTCGGCGTCAGCCTCGGCGCCGCGACCACCACGGTCGGCGCGATGGCGGTCAGCGGCTCGGGCGGTGACGGGACTGGCGGCGCGGGTGGGGGCGCCGGCGCGGCCGCGACGCTTTCCAGTGCGGTCACTGGTCACACGAACGGGGGCCAACTGACCCTGAAGCAGACGGCGGTCGGCGGCGATGGCGGGAGCAGCGACACCGGCGCCGGCGGCATGGGCGGCGCGGCGACTTCCAGCCTGACCTTCGACGACACAGCCAACGTTTCGCAAAGCCTCGGCGTCAGCGGCGAAGCCGCGGCGAATGGCGGCGCGGGCGGCGCGGGCGCGGTGGGGGGCAAGGGAGGCGCGGCCAAGGCGACGCTGACAGTGGTTGGCGTATCCGTTGTCCACGCCACCTCCGTCGCCACGGGAGGTTCGGGCGCGGTCAAGGCCGGCGCAGCGACGGCCATGACCACCGCGACTGGCGCGGCCGGCGCCTATTCGGCAAAGGCTCAGACAGCGCTGGCGCCGGGACTGTTGATCCGGTCGGTCTCGGCGACCGCTGGAGGCGCCGTCGACGGCGCCTCCAGCGCCAAGGCCGGCGTTGCGATCTCTGCCGCCGCGCCGGCCTTCTCTCTGGTCGGCCAGGCCGTCGCCATCGAGACCGGCGCCCCGAGCGGGGCCAGCGTTTCGTCGGTCCTGAACGCCAACCCCGCCATCAAGTCGGCCTTCGGGGCCAAGCCGGTGTTGTTCGCGATCGGCGAACTTGGCGGCGCCTATTCCATGGGCGGCGCGGGGAGCCAGACGGCCACCAGCGAAATCGATGAGACCATCGATGTGACCAAGCTCGGCGCGCCGGCCGACCTGATCGTCGGCTTCTACGGCGGAACGGCGCTGGGCGCGGGCGTCACGGGCGTGACGCTCGATGTCTACGCCAATGGTGTCGATCTGCTCACCCAGACCTTCGCGTCGGCGTCCGCCGCCAAGGCCTGGTTCACCAACAGGGCGGTGGACCTCGGCCCCATCGCCAGCCTGCAGAGTGGCGGATTGCTGGCCTTGAGAACCGTCCTGACGGTGACCAGCGCCTCGGCCGCCTCGGGGTTCTTCGGTGGCCTGATCATTGGCGATCCGCCGCCGACGGCCAGCCCAAATCGGTTCCTGGAGGCCATGGCCGGTCTGGCCACCGCCGGTCTGGCCACGGATTGCGTGTCGCCAGGAGGCGGGCTAGCTTCTGTTGTCGCCCCGGCGAAGATCGGCGGCGGGTTTGGAGAAAACCATGGACTATGCGGGCCGCGTTTGCTGTGACGCCGACAGCCACATCATGGAGACCATCGACTGGGTCACCCGGTTCGCCGATCCCGATATCCGTGATCGGCTGCCGCCGCTGGCCCTGGGCGCCGCGGGCAACGCCACCCTGGAGTTCATCCGCAAGGCGGAGGCCCGCATTCAGGACCCGGCCCGGACCGCGGCCATCGACCACAATGTGATCGCCGGACCCAAGGGCTGGGCCGCCTATGGGGCCTTCGACGTCGCCGAGCGTGGTCGCGCGCTGGATGATCTGGGTTTCCGCCGCCAGCTGGTGTTCTCGACCTTCGCCGGCACCCAGTATCTGAACGCCACCGACCCGGATCTGCTCTACGGCGGCATCCGCGCGCACAATCGGGCGATGGCGCATTTCTGTGGCCAGGACTCCCGGCTGATCGGCGTCGGTCAGGTCTCGCTGACCGACCCGGCGCGGGCGCTGGCCGAGGTCGAGGAAGGTTTACGGCTCGGTATCGGCGCCTTCTGGATGCCGTCCAGCCCGGCCGGCGAGGCCTCCCCCGGCCATGAACACTTCGATCCGATCTGGCGGACTCTGTCGGACGCCGGGGTTCCGTTCATGCTGCACATCGGCTCGGCGGGCCGCGTCCTGCCCAAGGCCTATGAGAACAACGGCAAGCCGCGTCCGTCCGATCTGCTGGGCGGCGGCGAGAACCTGCGGGTCAAGGACTATATGGTCCTGCCGTTCGCGCCGCAGATGTTCCTCAGCGCCCTGGTGTTCGACGGCGTGTTCGAACGCTTTCCCGAGCTGCGCGGCGGGGTGATCGAACTGGGGGCTGGATGGGTTCCCGATTTTCTGCGCCGCCTGGACATGGGCCAGAAGGTATTCCGCAAGAGCGACATGACCGTCGCCTCGCTGACCATGAAACCGTCGGACTATATCCGCCGCGCCGTTCGCTTCACGCCTTTCCCGGGCGAGGATGTCGGCCAGATGATCCGCGACGCTGGACCGGAACTCTTTCTGTTTTCCAGCGACTATCCGCACCCGGAGGGCACCGACGATCCGATCGGCCGCTTCGAGCGCACCTTCGCCGGCCTGGACGAGGACGCCAAGGCCGGGTTTTATCACCGCAACTTCGAACACATGATGGGCGCGGCGTAGCTGGCCCACGGATCAGGTCTCGGTGGATTAGTGCTCACCGGTGGCGGCTCGGTCAGGATGGGCGTCGACAAGGCGACCGTGGATTGGTTGGGCGTCACGGCGGTGAACCGCGTCGCGGCCCTGGCGGCGGCGGCCGGCGCAATGCCGATCTTCTCCGTCGGGGGGCTTCCTTATGATCTGCCGCATGTGGCCGATGAGACGCCGGACGGTGGTCCGGTTGGAGGTATTCTCGCTGGTGCGGCCGTCCTGCGCGCGGCGGGCTGCGTTCGGGCGCTTGTCCTGGCCGTGGACGCACCCACCTTGCGCCTGGAGGATCTCCGGCCGCTGTTCGACAGCCTGGGCGCCGGGGCCGTCTTCGAGGGCCTTCATCTTCCGATGGTCGTGGATTTGAGTGCGCTGCCCGTCGACGCGCGGGCGGACTGGCCGATCGGTCGGCTGGTCGACCGGGCCGGGTTGAAGCGGCTGGAATGCACCGAGGCGGCGCGCCCGCGAATTCGCGGCGCCAACACGCCATCGGAGCGCGAAGCCTTGCTTGATCGACTGCGAGAACAGGAAGGCGCCTAGCAAGACGGCGCGGGTTGATGGGATTTGAGGCGTTCGGGGCCGTTAGGTCGTCTTCGGGTGAGGAAGACCGCGCGGCTTCGCCATGATGACCGACTAGTCCAGTTGGCATGCGCGTTCTCATCATCGATCCGGATTCCGCGCGGGCGACGCTGGTCGCAGAAGGGCTGGCCGGCGTGGCCCCGCTTGAGGTGCGTCAGGCGGCGATCTTTGACGAAGCCGAGGCCGCGGCTTTCGCTCCCGATGTGGTGGTCGTCGCCGCCGAAAGTCCCGACCGCGACGTGATCGAGAGCCTGCGGGAGACCGGGGTCGGCGAACTTCGCCCGGTCGTGATGTTCGTCGACCGATCCGAACCCGGGCGCGCGGAGGAGGCGGTCCGCGCCGGTGTCGCCGCCTATGTTGTCAATGGCCTGGCTCCAGCCCGGGTGCGAAGCGTTCTTGAGGTGGCGATGAGCCGGTTCCGGCTGATGCGCCAGCTTCGCGACGACCTGGACAAGGCCAGGAGCGACCTGGCCTCGCGCCGCACGATCGAACGGGCCAAGGCTCTGCTGATGAAGGAACGCGGTTTGGAAGAAGAGGCGGCGTATCGCCTGCTGCGCAAGCTCTCGATGGATTCTGGCCGGCCCCTGGCGGCCATCGCCGCCGACTTTCTTGCCTTTGCGGGCCTGCTCAAGGGGGACGGGGCATGACCGGCAAAGCGGAATTTCGACTTGGGTTCGTGCCGCTGAATGACGCCGCGGCGCTGATCGTGGCCCGGGACAAGGGTTATTTCGCCTCAGAGGGCCTCAGCGTCGAGCTCAGCCGCGAAGCCTCCTGGGCCACGGTGCGCGACAAGGTGGCGGTCGGGGCGCTGGACGGCGCCCACATGCTGGCGCCTCTCGCCCTCGCCATGGCCCTGGGGGCGGGGTGCGAGGCCACCGCCATGATCGCGCCTTTCGCCCTCAATTTCGGAGGCGCGGCGGTGACAGTATCCACCCGCCTGGCGGCCGCCATCGGCGCCGAGGGCGGAGCGGAAGGCTTGGCCAGGCTGATCGCGCGCCGGCGTGACCAGGAGTCCAGCCCGCTGACCTTCGGCGTCGTCTTCCCCTACTCGACCCACAACTACCTGTTGCGCGACTGGATGGCGCGGGGTGGCATCGAACCGGATCGGGACGTCCGCTTGACCGTGACACCCCCACCGAGGTCAGCCGATCTGTTGTCCGAGGGCGTGATCGAGGGCTTTTGCGCCGGAGAACCCTGGAGTCAGGTGGCGGTGCGGGCCGGGGTTGGGTGCATCGCCATGCGCAGCGCGCGGTTCGCGCCTGATGCGCCAGACAAGGTCTTCGCCAGCACGCAGGTCTGGGCCGAGGCTCACGGCGACGAACTGAATGCCCTGTTGCGAGCGCTGCTAAGGGCTTCGGCCTGGTCGGAAAATCCCGCCAATCGCGCTGAGCTGGTGGCGATTCTGGCGCGACCCGAGAACGTTGGCGTCGACGGCGAAGCGATCGAGGCGGGTCTCGGCGACATTCGCTTCCATCGCGACGGCGCCAATCGGCCGGACGTGGCCCAGGCGCTGTGGATTGTGCAACAGATGGCGCGCTGGGGTCAGGTCAAGATCGATCCCGAGACCACCCGCACGGCCTTGGGCGTCTATCGGCCCGACCTGTTCGATCAGGCCATAAAGGCAACCGCGGCCTGATTTCGCGGCACTCGCCCCGGGCGGGCGCCGCAATTTTGCACGCCGGCAAAAAAGCGTTTCGCCCCTCGCGGTTGGACAGTGACTTGAGCCGCAAGACGCGGGCTTTGGAACTCAGGCCCAGGACAACGGCGTTCGCGGCTCTCGGAAGGCTCGATGAAGAGCCAGACCAAAACGGCGACGCCGCATCTCTCCGTCCATCCAAAGGGGCCTGCCCACCATGCTCAACCGTTCATTCCTGAAGTCGGGAAACACGCCGACTCTGTTTTCCGCCTTCCTCTATTTCGACCTGAGTTTCATGGTCTGGGTGATCCTCGGCCCGCTCGGTGTCGCCATCGCCAAGAGCTTCCATCTGGATCCCGTGCAAAAGGGACTGATGGTCGCCGTTCCCGTGCTGTCGGGCGCCGTACTGCGCCTGGTGGCGGGAGTCCTGGTCGATCACATCGGCCCCAGGCGCACCGGACTGCTCGCTCAGGCCATCGTTCTGGCTGGCCTGGGTCTGGCCTGGTTCCTGGGTGTTCACAACTACGATCAGATCCTGATCCTGGGCGTGGTGCTGGGGGTGGCGGGGGCTTCGTTTGCCATCGCCCTGCCGCTGGCGTCGCGCTGGTATCCGCCGGAATATCAGGGCTTGGCGCTCGGCATCGCCGGCGCGGGCAACTCCGGCACCGCTTTGGCGGCTCTGTTCGCGCCTAGTCTCGCCCAGGCCTATGGCTGGGGCAATGTCATCGGGCTGGCGACCTTGCCCTTGGCCGTGGCCTTCATCGTGTTCGCGATCTTCGCCAAGGACGCGCCGGGCCTGCCCCCGGCCAAGACCTTGGCCCAGTACCTCGAGGTCCTGCGGATGCCGGACGCCTGGTGGCTGATGCTCCTCTATTTCGTGACCTTCGGTGGCTTCGTCGGCCTCTCCACCTCGCTGACCATTTATTTCAATTCCGAGTATGGCCTGCCGGCCATCATCGCCGGCTTCTTCACCGCCGCCTGCGTCTTCGCCGGCTCGTTCGCCCGGCCGATCGGCGGCGCCCTTGCTGATCGGTTCGGCGGGGTGCGCACCCTCAGCGTGGTCTATGTGCTGGCCGGCGCTGGTCTCGCGGTGGCCAGCTTCAAGGTTCCGAGCGCGGCCGCGGCTCTGGCCGTGCTGATGTTCAGCATGATGGCGCTTGGGGCCGGCAATGGCGCGGTGTTCCAACTGGTTCCCCAGCGCTTCGCCAAGGAGATCGGCGTGATGACCGGCCTGGTTGGGATGACCGGCGGCGCCGGCGGCTTCTATCTCGCCGCCAGCCTGGGATGGGCCAAGCAGGCCACCGGTTCCTATCAGGCCGGACTGGGTGGTTTCGCCTGTCTCGCGCTGCTGGCGGTGATCTGCCTGACTGGTGTGAAGGGTCACTGGCGGCGGACCTGGAACCTCGGTGCGGGCTCGGCGCTCGCGCCGATCCGGCTGTGAGCGGAGAGGCCCCCATGCAGCGGCAAAAGTTGGTTGTCATCGGCAACGGCATGGCCGGATGCCGCGCCGTCCAGGAGGTGCTGAAGCGGGACGCCGGCCGCTATGACATCACCATCTTCGGCGCCGAACCGCGGGTGAACTACGACCGCATCATGCTCTCACCGGTGCTGGCGGGGGAAAAGACCTTCGCCGACATCGTGATCAACGACGAGGCCTGGTACCGCGACAACGACATCGCCTTGCATACCGGCCGGGCGGTTCTGGCCATCGACCGCGAGACGGGGTGCGTCCGCGCCCAGCGTGGCCTGGAGGTCCGCTACGACCGGCTGATCCTGGCCACGGGTTCCGACCCCATTCGCCTGCCGCTTCCCGGAGCGACCCTCAAGGGGGTGGTCACGTTCCGCGATCTCGACGACGTGGAGGCGATGATCGGCGCGGCGAACAGCAACTCGCGCGCCGTGGTGATCGGTGGCGGGCTGCTGGGCATCGAGGCGGCCTACGGCCTGGTCAGACGTGGCATGGCCGCCACCGTTGTGCACCTGATGGACGTTCTGATGGAGCGCCAACTCGACACATCTGCCGGGTTTCTGCTGGCCGGCGCCCTGGCCGAGCGTGGCGTGGAAACCGTGCTCGGCGCTGTTTCCGAGGAGATCGTCGGCGTGGATGGCCGGGTGACGGGCCTGCGCCTCAAGGACGGCCGCTTCCTGCCCTGCGATCTGCTGGTCATGGCCGTCGGCATCCGCCCGAATATGGCCCTGGCTAAGGAAGCGGGCCTGGCCGTGAACCGCGGTGTGATCGTGGACGACGCCATGACCACCAGCGATCCGGCCATACTGGCGGTAGGCGAGTGCGTGGAGCACCGCGGCCTCTGCTACGGCCTGGTGGCGCCGATCTGGGATATGTGCCGCACCCTGGCCGACACGCTCACCGTCGGCGGCGGCGGTTATCAGGGCTCGACGCTGTCCACGCGCCTGAAGGTGTCCGGCGTCGACGTGTTTTCGGCCGGCGATTTCGGCGGCGGCGAAGGCTGTGAGGACATCGTGTTCCGCGACGCCGGACGCGGGGTCTATAAGCGCGTCGTGCTGCGACAGGGACGCTTGGCGGGCGCGGTGCTGTTCGGCGACGCCGCCGACGGCGCCTGGTATTTCGAACTGATGCGGTCGGCGAAGGATGTCGCCGATATCCGCGAGACCCTGATCTTTGGCCAGGCCATCACGGAGGGCCTTCGAGGCCTGGACCCTAGCGCGGCCGTTGCGGCCATGTCCGACGACCAGGAGGTCTGCGGTTGCAACGGCGTCTGCAAGGGTCAGATCACCGGGGCCATAGCCGGCCGGGGTCTGGCCACCCTCGACGCGGTGCGCGCGGTGACCAAGGCCTCGGCCTCCTGCGGGTCCTGCACGCCCCTGGTGGAGCAACTTCTCAAATTGACCCTGGGTGATGGCTTCCAGGCTCAGACCGGGCCGGCGCCGGTCTGCAAGTGCGTCGGCCACAACCACGACACCGTCCGGCGCGCCATATTGGCCGATCAGCTCAAGTCGATCCCGGCGGTGATGCAGGCCCTGGAGTGGACCACGCCCGACGGTTGCGCCGCCTGCAGGCCGGCCTTGAACTATTATCTGATCTGCGCCTGGCCGGGCGACTATCGAGACGACAAGCAGTCGCGCTTCATCAATGAGCGCGTTCACGCCAACATACAGAAGGACGGCACCTTCTCCGTCGTTCCCCGGATGTGGGGCGGCGTGACCTCGGCGGCCGAGCTTAGGGCCATCGCCGACGTCGTCGACAAGTTCGCCATCCCCACCGTCAAGGTCACCGGTGGCCAACGGATCGACTTGCTGGGGGTCAGGAAGGATGATCTGCCCGCGGTCTGGGCCGACCTGAACGCCGCCGGCATGGTCTCGGGCCATGCCTACGCCAAAGGCCTGCGCACCGTGAAGACCTGCGTAGGCACGGACTGGTGTCGGTTCGGGACCCAGGATTCAACCGGCCTGGGCATCCGGCTGGAGAAGTTCATGTGGGGGTCGTGGACTCCGGCCAAGGTCAAGATGGGGGTGTCGGGTTGCCCGCGAAACTGCGCCGAGGCGACCTGCAAGGATGTCGGTGTGATCTGCGTCGACAGCGGCTATGAGATCCACGTCGGCGGCGCGGCCGGGCTGCATATCCGCGGCACTGAAATCCTTACCCGGGTCGCCACCGAGGACGAGGTGGTCTGGACGATCTGCGCGCTGGTCCAACTCTACCGCGAGCAGGGCTGGTATCTTGAGCGGATCTACAAATGGATGAGCCGCGTGGGCCTCGACGCCATCAAGGCGGCGCTGGCCGATCCGGCCGACCGGCGGACTCTTTACGACCGTTTCTCCTACTCCCAGCGGTTCGCCAGGATCGACCCCTGGGCCGAGCGGGTCGCCGGACGGCACACCGAAGAGTTCAATCCCCTCAGTCGCCGCCTGGAGTTCGCCCCCGCATGAACGCTCCTTTTGTGGAGGCTCTTCCTCTGGAACCCGCCATGACCTGGATCGACGTCGGCGCGGTCACCGACATACCGATGCGCGGAGCCAGGCGCACCCCCAGTCCTGGCGGCGATATAGCGGTCTTCCGGACCTTCGACGGACAGGTGTTCGCGCTTCTGGACGTTTGTCCGCACAAGGGTGGGCCCCTCAGCCAAGGTATCGTCCATGGTCGTTCGGTCACCTGTCCGCTCCACGGCCGGGTCATCGATCTGGCCACGGGCGAAGGGATGGGGGCCGACCGGGGCGCGGGCTGCGCTACGACGACGCCGCTCCGTATTGTGGATGGTCGCGTGCTGCTCGGGCTTCCCCAAACCTGACCATGGCCGATGGTTCGCTCAGCCCGTTGATCCGCACGACCTGCCCCTACTGCGGCGTGGGTTGTGGCGTGTCCGCCCGAGCGCTGGATGGTCGCCGGCTGGCGCTGGCGGGCGATCAAGCTCATCCGGCGAATTTCGGGCGCCTGTGCTCCAAGGGTGTGGCGCTCGGCCAGACGGTCGGCCTGGGGGGCCGGCTGCTTTCCCCGATGGTTGACGGCCAACTGGCCTCCTGGACCGAGGCGATTTCGCTGGTGGCGCGGCGGTTTTCGGAAACCATCGCCCGTCATGGACCTGACTCCGTCGCCTTCTATGTGTCGGGCCAACTGCTGACCGAGGACTATTACGCCGCCAACAAGCTGATGAAGGGTTTCATCGGTTCGGGCAATATCGACACCAACTCGAGGCTCTGCATGGCCTCGGCCGTCGTCGCCCATAACCTGGCGTTCGGCGCCGATCTGGTCCCCGGCTGCTATGAAGACCTGGATCTGTCCGATCTGGTGGTATTTTCCGGGCATAACGCCGCCTGGACACACCCGGTGCTGTTCCGTCGGATGGAGCAGGCCAGGGCGCGAGGCCAGCGGCATGTGGTCATCGATCCCCGCCGCACCGACACCGCCGAGGACGCGGAGCTTCACCTAGCCATCGCGCCGCAGAGCGATGTCCGGCTGTGGAACGGCCTGCTGGCCGACCTGATCCGGCGTGGCGCGATCGATCAGGTCTACATCGACCAGCATGTCTCAGGATTCGCCGAAGTCGTGGCGCAATTGGAGCGCGACGATCAGTCCCCGGCCGCGGTGGCGGCCCATTGCGGTGTCCCGCTCGCGGATCTCGAGCGCTTCTTTCGGCTGTTCGCCGAGACGCCCCGAACGGTCAGCCTGTTCTCGATGGGCGCCAACCAATCGGCTCAGGGCGTTGCCAAAGGCCTTGCCATCCTCAACGCCCACCTGGCCACCGGCCGCATAGGTAAGCCGGGCGCCTGTCCGTTCTCGATCACCGGACAGCCCAACGCCATGGGTGGACGGGAGACCGGCGGCATGGCCACGACCCTGGCGGCGCACATGGGTTTCGACGCCACTTCACGTAGTCGTCTCGCCCGGTTCTGGGGCGCGCCGAGGGTCGCGGACCAGCCGGGCCTGAAGGCCGTGGAGATGTTCGACGCCGTAGCCGATGGCCGGATCAAGGCCATCTGGATCATGGCCACCAATCCCGCCGTTAGCCTGCCCAATTCGGCCAGCGTTCGCGATGCCTTGGCGCGCTGCCCGTTGGTGGTGGTGTCCGACTGCATGGCCGAGACCGACACCATGCGCCTGGCCCACGTGAAGCTGCCTGCCCAGGCCTGGGGAGAAAAGGATGGCACGGTCACCAACTCCGAGCGGTTGATTTCCAGGCAGCGGTCGCTGTTCGCGGCGCCGGGCGAGGCGCGCGCCGATTGGCGCATCATCGCCGATGTCGCCTCGGCGATGGGATTTGGCGACGCCTTCGCCTGGCGATCGTCGGCTGCGGTGTTCCGGGAATGGGCCCGGCTGACCGCCTATGAGAACCAGGATCGACCCCTGAACCTGGGTCCTATGGCGACGCTCGGACCCATGGCCTACGAGCGCCTGGAACCGATCCAGTGGCCGGTGTCCGCGTCTGGAGGAACAGCCCGCCTTTTCACGGACGGGCGTTTCGCCACCGCCGATGGCCGGGCGCGGATGGTCCCGGTCATCGCGACAGGCCCGGCCCGGGCCACCAGCCCCGCCTTCCCGCTAGCCCTCAATTCCGGCCGGGTGCGCGACCACTGGCACACCATGACCAGGACCGGCCTGACGGCGGGCCTCTGTCGCCACGTCCCCGAACCCTATGTCGATATCCACCCAGGCGACGCCGCCGCCCTCGCGGTTTCGGAAGGCCAGCTGACCCGTATCCAAACCGGGCAAGGCGAGGCCGTGGTGGTGGCGCATCTGACCGATCGGCAACGGTCCGGTGAGATCTTCATGCCGATGCATTGGACCGACGCCTTCGCGCCCAGCGGCCGGGTCAACGGCCTATTGGCCTCGACCGTCGATGCTCGCTCGGGTCAGCCCGAATTCAAGCACACGCCGGCTCGCGCACGCGCCTATCGAGAAACCTGGCGCGGCTTCCTGATTTCGCGATCCGTCGTCGCGGCGCCGGAGATCGATCTGATCTGGCGTCGGATTCCGCAAACCGCCTGCCACCTTCACGAGTTCGCAGGCCGCGGCGACGAGCCGGAACGGCGAGCCCTGCGCAAGGCCCTGGTGGCCGATGGCGTCGGCGATGCGCTGCGGTTCGAGGATCCCGCCACCGGCGCGACCCGCGAAGCCTGGCTGGAGGGCGAACGCCTTGAGCGCGTGCTGTTTACCGCGACGGCGGGCGTTCTGCCGCCCCGGGACTGGCTGGTGGCCCTGTTCGAGGCTGGAGCCCTCACGCCACCACAGCGCGCGGCCTTGCTGGTCGGTCGCGCGCCGGGGGCCTCACGCCCCCTCGCCCCGCTGGTCTGCGCTTGCCTGGGCGTGCGGGTCGACAGGATCGGCGAAGCTGTTCTGCAGGGCGCCGCGACCGAAGACGAGGTCTCCGACGCCACTGGCGCCGGCTCGAACTGCGGATCCTGCCGTCCGGAAATCCGTCGATTGCTTGCCACTTCAGCCAGATCGGAGATTCCCCATGCCGCATGACACGATGCCCGGAACCGTGCGTCTCGTTGGCGCTGGGCCTGGGCCGGCCGAACTCCTGACCCTGCGCGCGGCCCGGATTATCGGCGAGGCCAAGGCCTTGTTCTACGACGCTCTGGTCTCCGACGATGTCCTGGCCCTGGCGCCCTCGGCCTGCCTGAAGATTCAGACCGGTAAGCGGGCCGGCCGGCCCAGCATGCGGCAGGAAACCATCAATCGCCTGATGCTCCGCCTGGCGCGCCGCGGAACCGACGTGGTGCGGCTGAAGGGCGGCGATCCCTCGATCTTCGGTAGGGTCGGCGAGGAGATCGACTTCCTGGAGGCCCATGGCGTGCCGGTCGAGGTGACGCCAGGCGTCACCGCTGCTTGCGCCGCGGCCGCCCAGTTCCGATTTCCCCTGACCCATCGCGGCGAGGCCCGGCGCGTGGTGTTCACCACGGCCAGGATGGCGCGCGGCGAACTGGTCGGCGACTGGCGGGTGGCCGCCGATCCCGAGGCCACGGCGGCGATCTATATGGGTGGCGGATGCGTGGCTCTGATCGCCAGGCGGTTGATTGAGGCGGGGCGTCCACCCTCAACGCCGGCCCTGATCGCCGAAAGCGCCGGCGGCCCCGAGTCGCGGATCGAGGTCTCGACGCTGCTGGATCTGACACGCCACGCCCCGTCCGAGTCCGACGGGCCGGTTCTTATCATCGTGGGCGAGGTCGCCGCCCGCGCCGACGCGAGTCGGTTCTTAGTCAAGGAGACGCTCGATGCGCTCCACGCCTGAATGCGGTCTGGCGCGCGACCGGCGCGTCAATACGACCTGGGCATGCCCAGAACATGTTCGCTGAGATAGCTGAGTATCAGGTTGGTCGAGATCGGGGCGACCTGATAGAGGCGCGTCTCGCGGAACTTGCGTTCCACGTCATACTCCTCGGCGAACCCGAAACCGCCATGGGTCTGCAGGCAGGTGTCGGCCGCGGCCCAGGACGCCTCGCTGGCCAGCAGCTTGGCGGTATTCGCCTCCTCGGCGCACGGCTTGCCGTCGTCGTACAGGCGCGCGGCTTCATAGGTCATCAGCCGGGCGGCGCGGCCCTGGGCGTGAGCCCGGGCGATCGGAAAAGCCACGCCCTGGTTCTGGCCGATCGGGCGGCCAAACACCACGCGGTCCTTGGCGTAGGCGGTGGCCTTGTCCACGAACCAGCGATTGTCGCCGACGCATTCGGCGGCTATCAGGATGCGTTCGGCGTTCATGCCGTCGAGGATGTAGCGGAACCCCTTGCCCTCCTGGCCGATCAGGCACGCGGCGGGAATTTTCAGGTTATCGAAGAATATCTCGGTGGTGGCGTGATTGATCATCGTGCGGATCGGCTTGATGGTCAGGCCGCGCCCCACCGCCTGGCGCATGTCCAGCAGGAACACGCTGAGGCCCTCGCTCTTGCGGGCGACTTCGTCCTTGGGCGTGGTGCGGGCCAGCAGCACCATCAGGTCGGAGTGTTCGGCGCGGGAGGTCCAGACCTTCTGGCCATTGATCACATAGGTCTCGCCGCGCCGGGTGGCGGTGGTGGCGATGCTGGTGGTGTCGGTCCCGGCGGTGGGTTCGGTGACCCCGAAGGCCTGGAGACGCACCTCGCCGGTGGCGATTTTGGGTAGCCACTGAGACTTCTGGCCGTCTGAGCCGTGTCGAAGCACCGTCCCCATGGTGTACATCTGGGCGTGCAGCGCGGCGGCGTTGCAGCCGCTGGCATGAACCTCCTCGAGGATCGCCACGGCCACCGACAGACCAAGGCCGCTGCCGCCATAGGTCTCGGGGATCAGCACCCCCAAGAAGCCGGACTCGGTCATCGCCGCCACGAACTCGGTCGGATACGTCCGCGCGCGATCCTGGCGCCGCCAATACTCTCCTGGGAACCTGCCGCACAGCGCCCGCACGGCCTCGCGGATCTGATCGACCGAAGCCTGATCGGCGGCTTCGCTGCTGGGCTGGAGGGTCTGGATCGTCATGGTCTTGCTCCGCAGCGGGGCCTTCAGCCCCGCCGGTTGGGTTGGGGGCGTCAGGTCAGAATATTCACCGCCCGCGCCGCCACCAGCCCCACGGTCAGCAGGGAAACGAACGCCTCCACGGCCATCAGCAGCTTGCTTCTTGAACTCAGCGGCATGGTGTCGGTGGGGGAAAAGGCGGTGGCGTTGGTGAACGAGACATAGAAATAGTCCACGAACCCCGGCGTCCAGCTCGGGTCGCCGTCGCCGGGACCCATCATCTGCGGAAACAGGAAATCCGGCTTGGCGCGTGGAGCCAGGCCTCGCGCCGCCGGACCATCCCGGTCGATATTCCAGTACCATAGCGCGAAGATCACCACATTGGTGAACCAGATATTGAGGGCGTCGAGCAGCAGCGACTGGCCGCTGGGGCCCTTGG
The DNA here is from genome assembly GCA_038227865.1 of Caulobacterales bacterium. GTDB lineage: Bacteria > Pseudomonadota > Alphaproteobacteria > Caulobacterales > Caulobacteraceae > Acaudatibacter. The sequence continues at coordinate 153,616 of JBBRPO010000002.1, read as the reverse complement.
TGGGACTGAGCAGGGCGTGGGTGACCGCCAGCAACGCCTCGAAATTGATCGCCATCACCAGGACCGTGAGGCCCAGCGCCAGGCCCCGAATCCATTGACGGTAACGCCGGATCGCGGCCCAGTGATGGTCCTCGGTCGCTACCCGGGCGCGCTGCTGGGTCCAGGCCGTGCCGACGGAAAGCGGGATCAGCAACGACACCTCCAGGGTCGGCGCCAGCCATCGCGGTCCGATGGTCAGGTTCTGGTTGACGAAGGCCAGTTGCAGGCCAGCGATCAGCAGGATCGCCCCTCGCGCGAACCAGAAGTCCAGGGCGTGGGTTTGCAGTGTCAGATGGTGTTCACGCATGCACCGACTGGTAGGTCGCTGGCGCGCGGAAGGGAACCCTCCGGAGTGGGGCATTGACGACTGTTGGCCCGTCGCCGATGCATGCGGGCGCGGAGCGCGGTTCCGCCCCATGAAAGGACTGAGCGTGCCGCAAGCGCTTGATCTTGACGCCATATTGCCCGGCCTGACCGCGAGTCTGGCCGCGACGGCGGACGCCCATGACCGTGATGGGAGTTTTCCGTTCGAGAACTTTACGGCCCTGCGCGACGCGGGGCTGCTGGCGCTGACGGCGCCTAAGCGTTTCGGAGGACTGGACGCCGATCTGCCAACCGCCCTGCGTGTGGTTGAGGCCGTGGCCCGGGGAGAGTCGGCCACCGCCCTGGTGTTGGTGATGCAATACCTGTTCCTCGGCGCTCCCGACGCGCTGGGCGCTTGGCCGGAAGCCCTGAAGGCCCGGGTGATGGAGGGCGCGGTCGCCGACGGGGCCCTGATCAACGCCTTGCGCGTCGAGCCCGACCTGGGAACACCCGCGCGCGGCGGGTTGCCCGCCACCGTGGCCAGGCGCACACCGGAAGGATGGCGGCTGTCTGGACGCAAGATCTACTCCACCGGCGCGCCGGCCCTGACCTGGATGGCGGTCTGGGCGCGCACCGACGACCCTGAGCCCCTGGTGGGCAATTGGCTGGTGCATCGCGACACGCCGGGCTGGCGGATCGAGGAAACCTGGGACCACACCGGCCTGCGGGCCAGCGGCAGCCATGACGTGATTTTTGAGGACGCCCTGGTTCCCCTGGATCAGGCCCTGTCGCCTCAACTTCCGGGCGGCCCGCCAAACATCGATCGCAAATATGCGCTTTGGGCGCCGGTGCTGACGTCCGCCATCTATGACGCGACCGCGCGCGCCGCCCGGGACTGGTTCGTCGGCTGGTTGATGGACCGCAAGCCGGCCAACCTCGGGGCGTCGCTGTCCACGCTACCGCGTTTTCAGGAACTGATCGGCGCGATCGACGGACTGCTGCTGCAAAACCGGGTGCTGCTCACCGCCGCCGCCGAGGGCCGGCTGCCCCTGGCCGAAGCGGCCATGGTCAAGCATCTGGTCACCGAGAATGCCATCGCGGCGGTGGAGAAGGCCATTGCCGCCACCGGCAATCCGGGGCTGTCCCGCCGCAATCCGCTTCAGCGGCACTATCGCGACGTGCTGTGCGGCCGGGTGCATACGCCGCAGGCCGACATGGTGCTCACCGCCGCCGGCAAGGCGGCGTTCGCGTGGGCGGTCAAACGAGACAGCTGAGGCGCCGCTAAACTCGACATCAGAAGAACTAGCTGCATTTTACCCGAAAATCAGGTCTACTATGGCGGCAACAATGGGTTCCACCTCAGGGAGGTTTGGCCATGCCCGTCGAATTCATCGGTTTCATCGGCACCAATCCGGCGTCGGAGACCCACCCGCACAAAGGGCCGGTGCTCGACCGCGACTATGTGGAGGCCATGGCCAAGGCCCACGACGAGGGCGGTTTCGACCGCGCCCTGGTGGCTTTTCACGCCACCTCGCCAGAAAGCATCCTGGTGGCCGGCCATGCGGCCTCGGTGACGAAAAACCTTGGGCTGATGATCGCGCACCGCCCGGGTTTCACCGCCCCCACCGTCGCGGCCCGGCAACTCGCCACCCTGGATCAGTTCACCGGCGGCCGGGTGGCCGTGCACATCATCACCGGCGCCTCGGACGACGAACTGCGCCGGGACGGCGATCACCTGACCAAGGATGAGCGCTACGATCGCACCGACGAATATCTCGATATCGTCCGGCTTGAGTGGAGCAGCCCCAAACCCTTCGACTACAAGGGCAAATACTATCAGGTCGAAGGGGCGTTCGGCGCGGTCAAACCCTTTGCCGGCTCGCATCTGCCGATCTATTTCGGAGGCTCCTCGGACGCGGCGATTCCGGTGGCGGGCAAACACGCCGACATCTATGCGTTGTGGGGCGAGACCCAGGCCCAGGTCAACGAGACCATCTCACGCGTCCGCGCCGCGGCCGCCAAGTGGGGCCGGAGCCCGCGCTTCAGCCTGTCGCTTCGCCCTGTGCTGGCCGACACCGAGGAGGGCGCGTGGAAGCGCGCCAAGCAGATCGAGGACCGCACCCGTGAACTGCGCGAACAGGCCGGGCTGAAAACCACTGGACATACCCCACCCAACGCCGGTTCCCAGCGCTTGCTGGCCGCCGCCGCCCAGGGTGATCGCCTGGACAAGCGCCTCTGGGCCGGTGTCGCCGCGATCACCGGCGCGCAAGGCAACTCGACCGGCCTGGTGGGAACACCCGAACAGGTGGCCGAAGCCATGCTCGACTACTACGACCTGGGGGTCAGCACGTTCCTGATCAGGGGTTTCGACCCTCTCGAAGACACCGTCGCCTACGGTCGAGACCTGATCCCGCTGGTCCGCGAACTGGTCGCCACCCGCGAAGCCAATCCCGTCCGCATCGCCGTCTAGATGTTCGGGCTTGGCGCGGCGGTCTTGTGTCGCCGGTGATGACGGTGGTGTCGATGCGGCGTGGGCTTGGCCGCAGCGTCCGCTCCGGCGCCTGGAGCAACCGCCGGCGGCAGTGTTTCCGATACCGACGAAATCAGCGTCGGCGATGGCTTGGTCGGCGGCCACGCGCCTGAATAGAGGGTGAAGCCCCGGACGGCGTCAGCCTCGTCGACCACCTCGCCACTGCCCGAACTTTCGGTGGCGCTGTCGGCCAAAGCGCCGTCACGGCATGAATCAAGGTGCTGCGGTTGAGCTCGCGCCAAATCGATGGCGCTGACCGCTATAGCCGGTGTCGCCTTGGAGTTCGCGATGGTGGATTCCACCGATGCCTTGACGGCCGCGCGCGCCGTGGAATCGCAGGTCGTTCCGGCCGCCGGCGCCGGCGGCAGATGGGCGATGATCGATTTGGCCAGGTCCCTAGTCATTTTCTGATCGGCGGTTTCGGTGGTCGGACCGCCACTTTGCATGGTCGATTTCGACTTGGGCACAGCGAACGCAGGCCCGACCACGGCCTGCACCAGTATGACCGACAGGGCCGTCAATGCCGCTCTTCGGAAGGCCTGTGTGTTCATGGTTTCACCCGCCGTTCGACAAATTCTCTATCATTCGGGTTCGCGCCTGGCAAACCTGGCGGCGGCGGGGTTCAGGCCGCGACACTGCCTCGGCCCCGCCATTCGGGCGCGCCGGCCTCACGCGTTGGCCCGCCAGCCTCGGCCGCTATACGCCGATCGATCGCCGCGACGATCAGGCGCGCGGACCAGCGGTGCGCCGTCAACAAGTCCGCCGCCGCGGCGCCGGCCACGGGGATCGCGGTGATCAAGGTGCGCCCGCCCATCAGGGCCCCGGCGAGCGCCAGGGTGGAGACCGGTACGCGGGCGCGAACGCCCTGGACGATCAGGAACCCGGCGGCGGCGGCGCTATAGATTTCGCCAAGGCCCGGGATCCAGCTGAAAACAGCGTCCAGTCCCAGGTTCAACGGACCCAGACGGAGCAGCCCGTCGGACAGTCGGCCCACGAGTTCGACGCTGGCGCGGATGGCTTGCAGATCGGGTTCGTCGGATCGAGACATGGTCAGTCACCCTTCTTGTGGCGTGGCGACCGCGCGGGTCACCGACACTCAGGTGGTGCGCCCGCGCCTCAGGCGCCAGGGCCGACCCTCACAACACCGCGCGGCACCCCCCGAACAGGCCGCCGCCATCGCCCAGCGCGCGGGCGTCCGCTATCTGCTCTTCACCCATGTGATCCCGCCCTTGCCGCTGGAGGCGCTGGAGGGGCCGTTCCTCGGCAAATCCCGTCAGATCTTTCACGGCCCGATTCAGGTTGGTCACGACGGAGATTTTCTGACACTGCCGGCCGGCACGACGGAAATCCGAAGGTCGAACCGCTTGAAGACTTTCCTTTGACGCGGGCCTTTGACGCGGGCTTGAACAGCGAGGCCAACGATCGGGGTTGCTGACGTCTGTCTCCTATTCGCCGATGGCGCGCCTGCGCACGGCGATCCTGATATTTGATGCGGCCGGTCTTGCCCTGTTTGCCGTCGCCGGCGCCGAGAAGGCTCTCGCCCGCGGCCTGAACCCGCTGATGGCGGCGCTTCTGGGCATGTTGACCGGCATTGGCGGAGGCATCGTGCGCGATCTGCTCGTCGCCCGGACACCCGCCGTGCTGCAAAGTGATGTCTACGCCCTCGCCGCGCTTGCCGGCGCCTGCTTCGGGCTTCGCCTGATGGCGATCCACTACGGCTGGAACCTGTCCGACGCCCGGCCTGCCGAAGGCGGCGAAGATGGTGACAAGCGCTGGGGTTGAACAGCGGGGCGCCCAATCACCCGCCCCGATGATGTTTTTCTTAGAGCGTGTTCCAAAAAATAGGGGCAGCCCGGACCGCCAGCGCGGGAGTGAAACATGGACGACGGATCTCGGTATGATCCTCGGGCTATGGGCAGCCGGCGGGACCGTTAATGACCGTAGATACGGTGGTCGCGTTTCTTGTTTGCGGATTGTTGGGAGGTTGGCGGGAGGCAGTGGGGAGGCTCATGGGAGGCGTCTGAGCGCTTCAGGGGCGACTTCGGGGCGTTTTGTGGGAGCTGGTTGGGAGTCGGCGGGGAGGTCAAGGGGCGCTTTCGGGCGGCCCGCAGGGACGCCACCAGCCTCGACTTATCAATAAGTATCTGAAATTATTACATTTTTTGTCTTGTCGCTGTACTGGGCGGTATCGTGAAGGGTGTCGCCGCCTCCCGCGCAGCGCGCGCGCGGGAGGCGTTCAGGGGTAGGGCGCCGGTCAGAACGACGCCAAGTTCACGATGTGAAAGATCGACTTAACTTTACAATATGCGATCTTTCCCAGCATTGTCAAGGTTCAGTCTCCACTTGCTACTGTGGGGTCACCTTGGTCGTCGTGGTGACCTGCGACGAAGAGGCGGGGGCCGCACTCGTCGTCGCAGCGCGCCGTGTCATTTTTGTGCGGACCGAGTGGTGGTGGCCACTCGCCGTCTGCTGGGTCGTGACTGTCGTCTCGACTTGGGCTGCTGGCGGCGCTGGTGGCGTCTGCGCGGCCGCCATCGCCGCGGCGGTGCGCGCCTCAGCCGCGTCAGCCGCCGAAGCGGCGGCGGCTTGTTGGGCGTTGTCGGCGCGCGCGTTGGCTTCCGCGGCCTGCTGCTGGGCGGCAGCCGCCCGACCTTGCGTGGCGGCGGCCTGGTCTCGGGCTTGATCTCGAGCCTCACGCCCGGAGGCGATGGCGTCGTTCTTGTGCTGCTGTGAAACCCCGATGGCGGTGTCGGCTAGGGCCGAAGCCCGGATCGCCTCCTGAATCGCCGGCTCCTTCTTGCCGGACGCGAAGTCTTCCTTGGCGCTCGCCAGGGCCGCTCGCGCCTGGGCCGTATCGCGCGGCGCGTCTGTCCCGGCGCCTATGGTTTCGGCGGTGTGGATCTTGGCCTCCGCCGCGGCGATGGCTTCGCGGGCGCGATCAGCCGCCTTGTTGGCTGCAGCGGGCGTCGCGATGGCCAAGGCGATAGCGCTCGACGCGAGGAGCGAAGCAACGATATTTCTACGAAACATGGTGTTCTCCTAACAAACTGACTGTGGCGACCGGGTCAAACGCCCTATGGTCTCAGCAGGAAAACGGTCGACGCCTAGATCTGTTCCAGCGTCGCCGGAGAATGTGGGCCAACCGGGAAGTCGATGGTGATGCAATCCGGGCTGCGTGACCTTTCCAGACCGCTTCGTTGGTAGACGGTCCGATGGTATGCTTGGCGCCCAGCAGGCGACGGTTGGGATGACCCGGGCCCCTACCCCGTAAATTCGCGGTCTAGCTGTGATTTTACCAGGATGACTGATTGCAGCCGGCGCTGCATCAGCTAGTGAGCGGCGAGGACCGCCTCGGTCATGAGGGCTCCGGCCCGGGATCCGGATGCGCGGTGGAAAGGCGGCGTTTCTTCGCGCTCGGCCGTTCCCACATCACACCAGGATAGCCCTTCAAGGGAACCAGCGGCTCCCCCAGATAGGCCCAGTCTGGCGATTGGGGCAGGCCCAGGTGATAGCGAGGCTCCCGGCCGGTCCTGGTCGTGAACAGCGCCCGGGGAATGTTCACCATTCGGCGCGAGCGCGCTCGCTCGTAGAACAGCGGCGTCCCACAGCGCGCGCAGAAGCTCCGGGTCGTCCCCGCCGCGATGTCTTCGTAGCGCGAGATACGATCTTCGCCTTCGAGAACCCGAAAGCGGCTCCGCCAGCTGCCGACATAGGTCGCATAGGCCGCGCCATGGGCGAGGCCGTTGGGGGCCGAATGGTCGTGCCAGGCCCAGACCGCGGGCACGTCGATCTCGAACCGCACGGCTCCACAGGCGCACTGCCCCTCGGCCTGCGTTGCGGACCGTCTCGCGGATAGATCTGGATATGGCTCCTTCGACATTCCGAACTCCCGTTAATCCGTCAACGCCACGCCAACACCCGAGCACTTGTCAATCCGGAGGCCAGCGCGGCGCTTTGGGGGATAAGTCGCCAGCCTCGATCCATGATGGGAGGAGCCCCGCCTCAGTTGTCCCACATGATGTATTCCCCGCCCTTCTGTTCTGGACGGGTTCCCGGCACCTAACCCACATGCCGCTAGCTGGCGTCGTCCCGCAGCATGGCTCTCAACTCCGCCTTGGCCACCTTCTCCAAGGTCGAACGCGGCAGGCTCTCGACCAGCCGCACTTCATGCGGGTGTTTGAAGGTGGCCAGAGCCTCGCGGCAAGCGGCCATGATGGTCTCCACCAGGCTCAAATCCCCCGGTTCGCGCGGGATCACGAAGGCGACCGGCGCCTCGTCGAGCATCGGGTGGCGCTTGGCCACGACGGCGACCTCCTGGACCCCGGGCACCGTTGCGATGACGCGCTCGATCTCCGAGGCCGCGACGTTCTCGCCGCCGACCTTCAGCATGTCCTTGGAGCGATCGGCGAAATAGAGAAACCCGTCCTCGCCCAGCCTGACCCGGTCGCCGGTGATGAACAGGCCGTCGGGGGTGAAGGCGGCCGCGGTGGCCGCTGGATCGCCGGCGTATTCCAAAAACAGCGATAGCCCGCGACGCCCGCCCACCAGCAGATCGCCTGTCTCTCCAGGCGCAACGGGCCGCCCTTCGGCGTCTCTGATATGGATGTCATAGGCGGGCGAAGGCCTCCCCATCGACATCGGCGCGTCGCGATGGTGGGCCGAACCGACGGTTCCCTGGGTGATGGTCTCGGTCATGCCCCACCAGCCGATGGTCTTGACCCCGAACAGGGCGTCGGTCGGCGGCTCGCAGACGCCATTGCCCCAAAGCCGGTAGCGGTGATCGGCGGGAACCGGCAGTTCGGCCAGGGCCTTGAGGCAGAACGGGATCATCGAGGTCCAGGTGCAGCCGTGTTTCAGCGACACCGGCCAGAATCGCGAAGCCGAGAACTTCGGTTGCACGACAATCGTCGCCCCGGCCCAAAGCGCGGCCAGCACCGAATAGGACTGGGCGTTGGTGTGGAACAGCGGCAGGTAGACCAGGTGAACGTCGTCCGGGCGAAGGTCCTCGTGCGTGGCGCACATCCGTCCGCCCCAGAGCGCGTTGGCGTGGGTCCAGAGCACCGCCTTGGGCCGCGCCGTGGTGCCCGATGTGTACTGGATCGCGAAATGCGCCATCGGATCATGAGGCCGGGTGGCCAGCGTTTCCGGATCGGCGTCCAGCGTGGCGAAAGGCTCGCAATCCGCCGGCGGCGGCCCGGCCGCGGCGCCGTTGTCGGTTTCGGTCACGGCCAGCCAGCCCAGGCCAGGCGCCGCGCCCTTCACCAGCGCCGCGAAGCGCGGTTGGGTGATACCCCCGACCGCTCCGCTATGGCTGGCGAAATAGGCGATCTCGTCGGCGCTCGACTTGGCGTTGGTGGTCACCGCCACGGCCCCGGCGTAGGCGCAACCCAGCCAGGCGATGATCGACTCGGGACAGTTGTCCAGGTGGACCAGCACCCGCATCCCGGGCTTCACGCCCCGCGCCCGCAGCCCGGCGGCGAAGCGGCGCAGCGCCTGGCCGAACTGGGCGTAGGTCCACGTACGGCGCTGGCCTTCGAACGGCTCCCAGATCAGGAACGGATGATCGCCTCGACCGGCGCCCTGGCCGTCGACCAGGGTGCGGATGTCCATGTTTTCGAACGGTGTCAGGGCGTTCATCGTGCTTCAGTTGCTCCAGCCGCCGTCGATCACCTGGGCGGTTCCGGTGGTGAAGGCCGACTCGTCCGAAGCCAGATAGACCGACAGGGCCGCCACCTCTTCCGCTCTGCCGAGCCGGCCCATCGGCTGGCGGGCGATGAAGGCGGCACGGGCGGCGACCGGGTCGGCGAAGGCGTTGATGCGTCCCTCAAGCGACGGTGACTGCACCGTGCCCGGACAGATGGCGTTGCAGCGCACCCCTTGGGTGATGAAATCCTGAGCCACCGACTTGGTCAGGCCGATCACCGCCGCTTTGGTGGCGCCATAGACGAACCGGTTGGCCGCGGCCCGGATGCTGGAAGCGGCCGAGGACATGTTGATGATCGAACCCCCGCCACCGGCCAGCATGCCGGGCAGGGCGGAGCGTATCAGCCGGTACATCGAGGTGACGTTGAGGTCGAAACTGAACGCCCAGTCGTCCGGCGCGCAGTCGAGGATCGTACCGTGATGGACGAAGCCGGCGCAGTTGAAGAGCACGTTCGGCGAAAAGCCGCCGGCGAACAGCGCCGCCACCGACGCATCCGACCGAACATCCAGGATCATGGTTTCGATGCCGGGCGCCTCGGCCTTCAGGCCGTCCAGGGCGCTCTGGTCGATGTCAGTGGCCAGAACTCGCGCCCCCTCGGCGGCGAACGCCAGGGCCGTCGCCCGGCCGATGCCAGCCCCGGCCGCCGTCGCCAGCGCGGTCTTGCCCGTCAGTCGCCCCATGTTTGTTTCTCCCTTGATGGACGCCCGGCGTCGACTGCCGGCCGGCTATAGCACTTCGAACGCTGTGGCCGGAGCGTGCGCGGCGGCGGACGGAAAAGTGATAATCAGGGTTTCGCCGTCGACGCGACAGTCGAACGGGCGTCCATCCAGGGCTCTGACACCAGCCACTGGCGCGCCGAACGCCAGCCGGTGCTCGCCGGCGGCGACTTCGCCGGCCAGCAGGCCGAACCGCCGACCATCCTTCTCGACGACCTTGAGAGGGATTCCGCCTATCTCGACCGGCCCCAGGGCCGTCGCCGGGCGCGTGCCGTGGATCGCCGCGCCGTGGATCGCGAGCCAGTCGCCAAGCGCCCTCAGTGGAGCGGCCTGGACCTCGGGGACGGATCCATCGGCCCGGGGTCCCAGATTGATCAACAGATTGCCGCCGTCGCCGACCACGCGGACGAACAGCCGGATCAACTCCGGCCCGGTCAGATGGTCGCCGTCGGTCTCGGCGCTGTTGTAACCGAACGAATGGGCGACGCCCCTAACCGTTTCCCAGGCCTGGTCCTCGCCGCTGAACGACGCGTACTCCGGCGTCCGATGGTCCCAGACCGGCGGCAACGAAGGGGCGAACGCGAAGCCTGGCGTGGCCATGGCCTTGGCGACGGCGCGGTTCAGGGCTTCGCGCGCAGCCGGATCCCGCAATGCGGCGGTCTGGGCGTCGGGCAGCTGGAAGCGATCGTTGATCAGCCGGTCAGCCCGTCCATTGTAGAAGTCGGCGAGCAGACTCCACAGATCGCCCGCATCGGGATAGCCGATGTCGTTCCACAGGATGTCGGGGTCATAGCGCTCGATCAGTTCGTGGTAGTGGCCGAGCACCAGCGTCCGCGCCGCCGGGCCGGTCGGCAGCGCGGCCCGCATCTCGGCCAGATTGGCGATCGGTCTCGGATCGAGCGTCCAGTCCAGGCCACCGCTATAGTAGACCCCAAAGCGCAAGCCCCGAGCCCTGACACCCGCCGCCAATTCGCCGATCACATCGCGTGGCGCTCGCCACGTCGTCCCATGCGCCGGATTCGCCACGGTCGTCGGCCAAAGGCAGTAGCCGTCATGGTGCTTGGTCACGGGCACGAAGTAGCGCGCGCCACTGGCGGCGACCAGGTCGAGGAGAGGGGTGGGGTCCCAGCCCGCGAGGCCCTGCTCGAACTCGGCCTGGAAGCTTGAGTAGGGTCGGTCGCCGAACCGGCGGCGGTGCTGTAATGCGGTGGGACCCTCCGGAAATTTCAGCGAGTTCTCGTACCATTCGGCGTAGGGCGTCAGGCTCAGGGCGTCGTCCGGCCGGTTTCGCAGCAGGTCCAGGATGTTGGACTCACGCGGCGCCCAGGCGGGGACCGACGAAAGGCTCCAATGGACCATCACGCCCAGCTTGGCGTCGCGCCACCAGGAAGGGATGGGATGGCCCGCGAGACTGTCGGGGTCCGGGCGGTAGATCGTCATGGCGTCTCCTCCCCGCCACTTTGCCCTAGGCAAGCATCAAACACCAGTTTACATATGAACCGAAAATCCAAATTTGGGAGGATCAGTCGGTGGAGAAAGCGGTTCTCGGGCGCACCGGCCTACAGGTCAGCCGTCTCGGCTTGGGTGGGCTGTTCGTATCTTCCTATGGGGCCGCCCTCGAGGACGCCCGCGCCGCGGTCAAGCGCGCGGTCGAACTTGGCGTCAACTATATCGACACCGCGCCCATGTATCTCGACAGTGAGGAGGTGCTCGGCAAGATCCTGCCGGATATCCACCAGCCGCTGATCATTTCGACCAAGCTCGGCGCGCGCCCGCGCCCGTTCGACGCCCGTGACGCCGACGCTCTGCGGGAGTCGTTTGAAACCAGCTGCCGGCTGCTGGGCCGAGACCATATCGATATCCTGATGATCCATGAACCCGACCGGCCGAGGCAGTTCGACTGGTGGGAGGATTTCGCCAAGGCCGAGGGGCCGGTCATGGGCGTCCTCGACGCGCTGCGCGCCGAGGGCCGGATCGGCTATCTCGGCCTCGGCGGCACCACCGCGTACGACATGGCGAGACTGATCGATACCGGCAAGTTCGACGTCGTCCTGACCGCCTTCAACTACAGCCTGCTGTGGCGAGAGGCCGAGCACGCCATCTTTCCCGCCGCGAAGGCGCGAAACGTCGGTGTGGTCGCCGCCTCGCCGTTGCAGCAGGGCGCGCTGGCCAATCGCTGGACGGAAGAGGTCGCGTCGGGCGCACCTTGGCTCAGCCCGCCCCGCCGAGCCCAGTTCAAGGCGCTCTATCGCTTCGTCGACGAGGTCGGGATATCCCTGCCCGACTTGGCTCTGCGCTTCGTCCTTTCGAACCCGGCCGTGCATGTCGTTCTCAACGGCGCCCGTGGCGTCTCCGACATCGAGGCCAGCGCCGCGGCGATCGCGCGGGGTCCCCTGCCGGCCGACGTGATGAAGCGCCTGGACGAGATCGCCGCGATGGTTCCTTTCCGGCCCCACGACGAACCATTCGCGCTCCCGTTCGGCCGCGCCTATGCGGGCGCGCCGGCGGCCGGGCCGATCTGACCGAAACCCACGAGGAGATCGCCGTGCGCGCCGCCATCGTCCGCAAGAAGGGAATGCTCTCTGTCGAGGACATACCGGACCCCTTCATGGGTCCCTATGACGTGCTCTGCCAGCAACAGTTCGGGGGCGTGTGCGCCGCCACTGACCGCCACCTGATCCGCGGCGACCTGCCGATACCCGGGATCAGTTATCCGTTGATCCTCGGTCATGAGAGTATCGGCCGTGTGGTCGAGCGGGGACCCAAGGTACGCAATCTGGCGGTTGGCGATCTACTGGCGCGGACGGGCGCCCGCGACACCGACGGCCTGAAGGCGACCTGGGGCGGCTTCGCCCAGTTGGGGTTGGGCACGGACTGGCGCGCCATGCGCGAAGATGGTCTGGGGGAGGCCGAGTGGAAGCCGTTCGCGGTAAACCAGACGATCCCCGCGGGTGTCGATCCCGCGGCCGCAACCATGATGATCACCTGGCGCGAGACCCATTCCTATATCAGCCGCCTGGGCGTCGCGCCGGGTTCGAGCCTGCTTATCCTGGGTTCGGGCGGCAATGGGTTCTCGTTCGCCGTATTGGCCCGCGCGCTGGGCGTTGCGACCGTGGCCATGGCCGGCAACCCGCGCTGGTCGGACCTGGCGGCCCGGGCCGGCGTCGGCGCTTTCGCTGACTATCGCGATCCGTCGGCGGTCCAGGCTCTGGCCCGCGAGGCGCCGGCTGGCTTTGACGCGGCGATCGACGCCGTCGGGGCCACCGGCGGCATCGAGGTGGCGCTGCCGCTGCTCAAGCCCGAAGCGCCGATCGGTATGTATGGAATCGAGGCGCTCGGCGAGCGTATGGCGGCCCTGGGACGAATCCGGGAGACTGGCCGAAAGGTTCACGGACCCGGCGAATACAGCGAGGCCGAGGCGCACGAGGCTGTGCTCGCCCTGCTGGAGGCCGGCAAGCTCGACGCTTCGCTGTGGTTCGACCCCTCCACCGCGCCGTCGCTCGAACAAATCCAGAACGCCTTCGACGCGATCGAGGCTGGGCGTAGCCTAAAGGCTGTGGTGCGCCTTTCGTCCTAGCCTGGCTCCGGCGCTGCGCGCCCGCTTTGCGCCGCCGGCGCTTGGGGCTAGTAGGATTGTCGCAATGGCTTCTCTTCCACTACAACCGGCAACCTCCAGGCCCGAGATCGTCGAGGACGGCGAACGCTATGCGGCGCCGGCGCTCGACAAGGGGCTTGATGTGCTCGAGCTGCTGTCGCTGGTGCGTGAGCCATTGACCATGGGCCAGATCGCCGAGCGCCTGTCGCGATCGAAGGGCGAGCTGTTCCGGATGCTCGTGGCCCTCGAACGCCGCGACTTCATCCGGCGCGATCCCGACACCGACCGCTTCACCCTCGGCAATCGGCTGTTCGAGTTGGCGATGCGCTCACCGCCCACCCGCAACCTTGTGGCCACGGCCCTGCCGCACCTGGAAGCGGTGGTGCATGCGCTCGACCAGTCCTGCCACCTGGCGGTGCTCAGCGGGCTGCAGATGGCCGTCGTGGCCCGGGTCGAGGCGCCCGGCGAGTTGGGTTTCGCGGTGCGTATCGGCTATCGGCGCCGGATCGACCATTCGACCTCCGGACGGGTGATCGCCGCCTATTCCTCCGAACCCGTGCTAGCGAGGCTTTGTGCTGGCCTCGCCGCCGAACATGCCGACTTCTCGGAGCCGGACTTTCTCATGCAACTCGAACGCCTGAAAGCCCGCGGCTACGAAGCCGGCCAGAGCTCGGCGGTGCAGGGAATCACCGATATCGGCGCGCCGGTGTTCGGAGAGAACGGCTGGGCGGTGGCGGCGTTGACGGTGCCGTTCATCCGCCGCGCCAATTCTCCCGTCACCGTAGCCGCGGCCAGCAAGGTGGTGCTGCGCGAGGCAGCCGGCGTGTCCAAGGAGCTCACCGTAGGGTCGTCGAGCGGAGCAGCCGTCACCCGCTAAGGGTGCGCGACCGCCGCGTTGGGCTCGATACGAGGATCTGGTTGAGGCGTCGCCGAGGACCGCCCGGCCTCCGCGGCGTCCCGCCGCGCCAGTTCCGCGCGAACCTCGGCCTGTTTTTCGGCGTTGATCGGGAAACCCCACATCACCACGGCGATAAACGCATTCGCGAGCGCCGGCAGACCGACGTACATCGCCGTCAGCCAGAACATCGAGGTCGGCGAATTGGCGGCCCCCGCGGAGGGATGGAAGCCGGCCGCCGCCAGTACCGAGGCGGTCAGTACTGGCGGTATGGCGAAGCCGATCTTGTTGGCCATGGAGATGATCGCCAGGTAGAGTGCGGTCCGCTGTTCTCCGGTCGCCAGGCGGTCGACGTCGACGGCGTCGGTGGCGATGGCGCGGATCAGGCTCGGCGTGGCGCCGAAATTGGCGCCGAGCAGCGCGTAGACGATGGCCGATAGCCAGAACGAGCCATGTGGCACGAACAGAATTAAGGGCCCGAATAGGCAGTTGAGGATTGCCGACAGCGCCAGCGCGCGATGCTTGCCGATCCGATAGGCCAGTCGCATCCAAAGCGGCACCGCCACCAGCGCCGCGGCAAAGTTGATCAGCAGCAGCATCTGTACGTTGGCGACGTTGAGGCCAAGGCGCGAGAGGCCGAAGAATACGATCAGCGCCATGGTCGCGCCGCCGGCCAGACCCTCGCCGAAATTGGTGAACATCAGCCGCAGCAGCGAAAGATTGCCGAAGATCGCCTTCAACGACGCCCCCCACTCGATCCGGGTCGAGGCAGGCGCGGCGGGCTCGACGACCGACCATAGCGCCAGAGCTGCGGTGATCGGCACGACGGGAACGATAAACAGCGCCAGCATCAGGGTGGTGTGCGACGTCGTGAATACGCCGGTGAGGGTGTTGGTGGCCGCCGGCACCAGGGAGCTACCGAGGATTCCGATGATGAAGGCAAACATCAGCCAGCCGTAGATGCGTGTGCGCTGGTCGTAGTCGGGCGACAGCTCACCGGCCCAGGAAACGTGGGCAAGATTGAAGAACGTCCAGGCCGTGAAGATGGTGATCAGGCACGCGAGCACGTAGAGCGGGCTCGCCATGCCGGCCGGCGGCACGAACAGCAGCCAGATCCCCACGACCAGCACCGGCGCGGCCAGGGCCATCCAAGGCCGCCGCCGACCCCATCGTGTGTGGGCCCGGTCGATGAGCATGCCGATCACCGGCTCGGTCAGCAGGTCCCACACGCGGCCCAGAGACAACATCGCGCCGATCGCCACCAGGTCGAGCTTGAACTCTCCCGAGTAGAGTGGAACCGTATAGAGAAGCACCGGCAGGCTGATGATCGCCAGCGAGAATTGCGGAGCGACGAACGCCGCCAGCCGCAAACCCTTTAGCGGCCCGGCCGCGCCTGTCGCCATGGTCGTTCCCTAGAACTTGGCCGACAGTTCCACGCCATAGGTGCGCGGCTGGCTGGGCGTGCCGAGAGTGAACAGATTGGCCGCCGGACCGGCGACCGCGATGTAGATGTCGTTGGTCAGGTTACGCCCGAAACCCGTGATCTTGTATTCGTATTTGCCCCAGCTGAATGCATAGGACAGCGAGGCGGAGAGGTTTCCATGAGGGGCGACGTGGCCACGCGGGTCGTTCCAAAGCGGGCCGGCGCCGCCATCGTACCTGGGGCCGAGTTCGGTTTCGAACGAGCTGCGGTAGGCATAGGTGAAACTGGCGTCGACGACGCCACCCATCACCGGGAAGCGGTAGTCGGGGGTGACCGACAGGTCCCACTTGGGCGTCACCAGCAGCTTCACGAACCGCGAGGCGTCCGCGCCCGAGTAGTTGAAGCTGTCATAGTGCGCATCGAGATAGGCGGCCGTTGTGCGGATCGTCAGGCGGTCGACCGGCACGATATCGATTTCGGCTTCAACCCCGCGAATGGTGGCGGCGCCCGCATTCACGGTCGGCGTGATGGTAGCCCCCGTCATTTCGTTGCGTCTGACCACCGCCTCCTGCTTGTTGCGGTAGTCATTCCAAAACGCGGCCAGGTTCAGCCTGACACGCCGGCTAAGTAAATCTCCTTTGAAGCCGATCTCATAGGTATCGACCGTCTCTGGATCGTACGGACCGATGGTGTCCTGACTGTTGCCGCGGCCATTGAAGCCGCCGGACTTGAAGCCCTCGGCGAACGAGAAATAGGTCAGGATATTGGGCGTAACCTTGTAGTTCAGGCCTACACGTGGGGTGCCTTGGTACCAGGTATGCTTGCCGCTATCTATGTTGAAGAAATTCTGGAAGGCCGGATAAAAATCACCTTCTTTACCGAAGCCCTGACGATAGATGTATTGTTTCTCTTCGGCGGTGAATCTGACGCCCGCTGTCAGAGAAAGCTTGTCGGTGATGCTATAGTCGGCCTGGGCGAACAGGCCGTAGCCATTAGTCCGCTGGTGCTTGGCCACCACCTCAGTGGTGCCGGGGGGCAGGCCGAATAATGTGAATATATACAGAGTATTAACGCCGTCACCATAGTCGTCATAGGAATAATACAGGCCCGTCGTCAGGTTCACTTTGTTGAACAGCTTGGTGTTCAGTCGCACTTCCTGCGACACCTGCTCCTCGTCGACAGGCTGAATCGATGAGAACAAGGGCACTGGCAGGCCGTCGAAATTGGTCTCCTTGCGCTCATGCACGCGGTGATAGCCGGTGATGGCCGTCAGGCTGGTGTTCTCGGCCAACTGATAATTGATGTTGACGATCAAGCCCCATGTGTCGGAGCGCAGATAGGTCGGCCCGTGCTGGTCGACGTGCAGCAGGTCGCGGTTCGGGTCGAAGCAATGGCCTAGCGTGCACCACAGGTCATACTTGTTGGACAGGTTTTGCAGCACGCCCCAGTCGCTCCGGTCATGGGTCCAGTCGGCGGTGACCTGGGCGGTCAACGGACCGTCCGTATACAGCAGGCTGCCGGATACGGCCTGGAAGTCCTTGAATCCGCGGCGTTTGCCGTCGAAGTCGTTGATATAGGGGCCGTCGTCCTGTAGGCTGGCCGCCGCGATCCGTCCGGCCAGCTTCCCGGGGATGATCGGGATGTTGATCGAACCCTTGAAGTCGTGTTGGCCGAAGGTTCCGAAAGTTCCCGAGATGTCGCCGCCGAATTGCATCTTCGGCTTGGGCCGGTTCAGCAGGATCACCCCGCCGATCGAGTTTGGTCCGAACAGGGTTCCCTGCGGGCCGCGCAACACTTCGACCTGGTCCAGATTGAAGGCATTCAGCAGCTGTTGTGATGTCGAGCTACCCTGCACGACGCCGTCCAGTACGATCGACACCGCCGGCGCATAGGTCCGATCGATGTCCTGCACCCCGAACCCTCGGATATAGACCGCCGCGCCGTTAGCTTGCAGCGTCACTGGGTTGATGACCAGGTTCGGCGTGATGTCGGCGAAGCCGCGCACGTCGCGGATCTGCAGCTTGTCGATGGTTTCCGCCGAGATCGCGGTCACCGCCTCGGGCACATCCTGCAGACGCTCCTCGCGTTTGCGGGCGGTGACGGTCACTTCCCCGACCGTTGCCCCTTCTCCTGGTTGAGGAGCGGCCGCGGCGACCGTTTCCGGCAACGCCACCATTGCCACGAGTATAATCCCCATGGCGGTTCCAGATCGCCAGTCGCGCTGCAAGCCCATCGTCCGCCTCCCGAACGTGGGTCGTTGGTAGCGCTGTTTTCGCGCCGAGCCGACCCATCAGTAAATTGGTGTTTCAAGCTTGCATCTAAGATCGGGATAATGTCAAGCGCCGCAAACGGGTTGGCGGGCTCAATCCATCAGGAAGACCGTCTCCATCTCGGCCCACCACTCGCCTGGAGCGCGGCTCGGCCATGGGGCCTGGCAGGGGTCGGTCAAGGTCCACCAGCGTTGCGTGGCTTCGTCCGCGGCGACGCGCGCCATGTCGGCCGCCCAGTCGTCGCCGTGATATTCCAGGTAGGCGAAAAGCGTATGGTCCTTCAGGTGGATCGAATAGTTGCGCACATGAGCTCGCTGAAGCGCTTCGATCACTTCCGGCCACGGTTCCGCGTGGAGTTTCCTGTAGAAATCCAGCTTTTCCGGCCGGACATTGATCACCATCGCAAAGCGCTTCATCGGTCGGCCTCCCCGCCTGGGTCATCGACTCCATAGATCTTCAGGGCCGTGCCGCCGAACACCATGGCCTGCTCCGACGCCGACAGTTGGGCGAGCAGGTCGCGGGCCATGCCCAGCCACTCGCCGTAGGCGGCTCCAGCCATCAGCAGCACGGGCCAGTCGCTGCCCCACATCAGCCGCTCGCAGCCGAAGGCCTCAAGCGCCAGATCGACGTAGCGGCGCAAGTGGTCGCGGCTCCATTCGGGGCCGGCTTCGGACAGCAGGCCGCTGAGCTTGCAGACCGTCCGTCCATCCGCCGCGAGGCGTTGGAGATCGTCGGCCCACGGCCGCCAGGCGTCGGAAGCGATGTTGGGTTTGGCAAGGTGATCGACAATGATCGTCAGATCCGGGTGACGCTCGCGCAGGCCGAGCAGAATGGGGAGATGGCGGGGCCGAACAAGCGCGTCGAACGTCAATCCTTGGGCCTCGACGGCCCGCAGCGCCCGCGTGGCGCCCTGTCCCAGAATGTAGTCGTCCTCGGCGAGGTCCTGCAGCATTGGTCGAAAGCCGAGCAGGCGCGGGTCAGCGGCGAGCTTAGCCACTGCGTCGGCGCAGTCGGGCGCCTCGAAATCAGTCCAGCCCACCACGCCGAGTATCTTCGGCGTGCGGGCCGCCAGATCCAGCAGATAGCGCGTCTCGACTTCCGTTGGCGCCGCCTGCACAACGATCCCGCCGGCAACGCCAGCCTCCGTCATCGGTCCGTCTAGGTCGAGGGGGCCGAAGTCGCGGTGAAGCGCGGTCAGATTGGGTGTCAGCCATCCATAGTCGCCGCGATCAAGACGCCAGAAATGATGATGCGCGTCGATGATCACTCCCAGCCTCCGACGATCAACCCCTCGGCCCGCAGCGCTCGCCAGAGACAGTCCGGGGGGCGGGAGTAGAAATTGGCGATGTTGGCGTCGATCTCGGCGGCGGTTCGCGCGCCGGGGATCACACTGATCACGGCCGGATCCTCGAAAGGAAACCTCAGGGCGGCGGCGGCGAGGCTCACCCCATACGCCTCACATACCTGGCGCAGACCCTCGACCTTGCGGCGGATCGGTCCGGACGCCGGCGCGTAGTCGAAATGTTCGCCGCCGGCCAGAACGCCGGAATTGTACGGTCCACCGACGATCACTCTGACTCCGCGCGCCAGGCACATCGGCAACAGTTCGGGGCCCGCCGACTGATCGAGAAGCGTATAACGCCCGGCCAGCAGGATGACGTCGAGATCGACGTGCCGAAGCGTTTCGAGGCACACCTCGACCTCGTTGACGCCGATGCCGATCGCGCCGACGACACCCTGGTCACGCAGGCTGCACAGCGCCGGAAAGGCCCCGTCGAGGGCTTCGCGAAAGCGCGCCTGATGGTCGTCGCCATGGGTCAGGCGACCGATGTCATGAACGAAGGCGATGTCGAGGCGGTCGCCGCCGAGCCTCTTCAGGCTTTCGTCCACCTGCCGCAGTACGCCGTCGCGGCTGTAGTCGAAAAAGGGTTCGAAAGGCGCGGCCTCGACGAAACCGGTATCGTGGCTCGGCCCACCGGGCGAAGCGCGCAGACCCCGTCCCACCTTGCTCGACACCAGCGCGCCATCGCGCCCGGCGCGCGCCAGGAAGCGGCCGAGGCGAGCCTCGCTGAGTCCGTGCCCATAGTACGGCGCGGTGTCGAAATATCTCACGCCAAGGTCCCGGGCGCGTTGCAGCGTGGCGATTGCGTCCTCCTCGCCGACCGGGGCATAGAGATTGCCAAGACCGGCGCATCCCAGTCCGATCGGAGGAATAGCCGGAGGGTTCGGGGGCAGCGGCCCCGCGGTCGGTTTGCGTGGCGATCGTGTCATGACAAAATCCGCGACATATGCTTCATCTGTGAAATGGAAGTTCACTTGCAACAGACCACGAGGCTGCCGGTATGACAATTGCGATATCGGCTGTCCGAACGATGGACATCCGCTTCCCTACATCGCGGTTCCTCGACGGTTCCGACGCTATGAACCCGGATCCGGACTATTCGGCCGCCTATGTGATCCTGGAGACCAGCGAACCTGGCCTCGGTGGTCACGGCCTCGCCTTCACCCTGGGCCGCGGGACGGAGCTGGTGGTTCACGCCATCGAGGCCCTGGCTCCGAAACTGATCGGCCGAAGCCTGGACGGGATCGAGAACGACCTGGGCGGTTTCTGGCGCGATCTGGTGGGCGATAGCCAGATGCGCTGGCTCGGTCCGGAAAAGGGTGTCACCCACATGGCCGCCGCCGCTCTGGTCAATGCCGTCTGGGACTTGCTGGCCAAGCGCGCGGGCCTGCCGTTGTGGCGCTATCTCGCGGGTCTATCCCCGGATCAGCTGGTTTCGGCGATCGATTTTCGCCACATCAGCGACGCCCTGCCGCGCGAGCGGGCGCTGGAAATCCTTGACCGTCGCGCCGTCGGAAAAGCCGACCGCATCGCCGCCCTGCAACGCGCCGGCCACGCCGCCTACACCACCTCGGCCGGTTGGCTCGGCTACGACGACGACAAGATCAGAGCCCTGGCGCGCGCTGCGGTGGCCGACGGCTGGAACGCCATCAAGATGAAGGTCGGCGGAAACCTGGGCGACGACATTCGCCGCACCGGGGTGCTGCGCGAGATCCTTGGGCCGGACCGCTTGCTGATGACCGACGCCAATCAGGTTTGGGAGATCGACCAGGCGATCGGCTGGATGGCGGCGTTGAAGAATGTTGACCCCTATTGGATCGAGGAGCCGGTCAGCCCGGACGACATCCTCGGCCACGCCACGGTCAAACGGGGCGTGGCGCCGGTGCGCGTCGCCACCGGCGAGCACTGCCACAACCGGGTGATGTTCAAACAGTTTCTTCAGGCCGACGCCATCGATGTGGTCCAGGTCGACGCCTGCCGCCTTGGCGGGGTCAATGAGGTGATCGCCGTGCTGCTGCTGGCGGCGGCCTTCGACAGGCCGGTCTGTCCGCACGCCGGCGGGGTGGGCCTGTGCGAATATGTCCAGCACATTAGCTTCTTCGACGCCGCCTGCGTGCGCTCGTCCGACGAGGGCCGCATGATCGAGCATTCCGCCCACCTGCACGAGCATTTCGTCGATCCGATCCGCATCGAACGCGGCCGCTACCTCGCCCCGGAGACGCCGGGCTTCAGCGTCGAAATGAAGTTCGAAAGCCTAGCCGACTACGCCTTCCCCGGCGGCGCGGCCTGGCAGTCGTGAATCACACCGGCGCGGTGGCCCGCATCGACGCCCGCTCGGCGACGCGGGCGTAGGCGGTCGTCAGTTTCGGGTGGGTTGGCCGCCAGGTTTCGGCGGCGAAGCGGAAATCCAGATAGCCGAGGGCGCAGGCCGCCGCGATCTCACCGACACCAAAGCTGGTGAAGGTTTCGACCTGGGCCTCCAAGGCGTCCAGCGCCCGTTCCACGAGTTTAGCCTGCTTGGCCAGGGCGGCGGCGTTCTGCTCGCCGGTCGGCCGGGTCATCTCGCCCCGGCGCCATACCGCCGCGTCGCACAGGCCGTCGGCCAGCGCCTCCAGGGTCAGGGCGCGCCACCGCGCCTCGCCCGACGCCGGGATCAGCGATCCGCCGGCCAGCTCGTTCAGGAAGCCGCAGATCACCGACGAGTCATAGATCGCCGGGCCGTCGTCCCGCACCAGGGTGGGGATCTTGGCCAGCGGATTGGCCAGGGGCAGTTCGGCGCTGGTCGCCGTGGCGACGGTCTCGAAGAGAAGCTCGATCCCCAGTTCAAGGGCCAGGATGCGCACCTTGCGCACAAAGGGAGACGCGGGCGCGCCGAGAAGCTTCATCGGTCGTTTCCTCTGTTTTGGTCTACCGCTGAGCCATCAACGCCCGTGCGTCTTCAGCCAGGCGTCGACCTCGGGCAGGCGATCGTTGCGGATATGCGCCTGGTAGCGCACCACGGCCTCGACCTGGCGAAGCGGCTGCCGTGACCCGACCGGAATATGAGTTTCGGCGAAGGCGTCGAGCCTGGCGATGATCGCCACGTCGTTCGAGCCCGCGATCAGGCGGGGCAGGGCCTGGGGACGGGTATTGGGCTCAACCAGCGGCGAGAGCTTGTCCCAGTTGGCGGTGGCGAAATCGAACGCAAGGTCGGGGTGACGGCCCGACACCACCGCGATGATTTCGGGCGCGATGGTCGCCGGAGGTTCGCCGGACAGCGCCAGATCCAGAGCCTTGCGGGCGAGGGTGGGATCCTCGGCCGCCCCAAGCAGGTCATAGGCCTGCTGCTGTTCGAGCAAGGTCTTGGCGGAAACGGCCAGCTCATGCAGCCGGCTCCAGGTCGCCATGTCTGCCCTGCGCGCGACCACGCCCAGCACCGTGTGACGGGTTTCGGCGTCCACACTTTTCGGATCGGCCAGGAAGTGATCGAAGCGCTTGCGCGCCTCGGCCAGAACCTCTGCGTCTCCAAACCGGCCCAGGGCCTCGATCACGGCGGCGCGCAGGCTCTGGGTGTTGTCGGGTTCGCCTGGCTTGGGGTCCCAGCCCAGGCGTGCGTGGATAGGCGCCAGGACGCTTCGGGCATAGGATCGGAAGGGCTCCTGGCCAGGCAGATCGTCGTAGAGCCGGTCCAGGGAAATCAGTCGCCCGGCCAGGGACTCGGCCACCACGGGGTCGGCGTTGGCCGGGAAGCCGGTGGTCAGGGTCAGGAAATCGGCCATGGGCGCGGCCCCCGCATTGGCCAGGGTGGCGGTGTCGTTGAGAATACCCAGTTGGTTGTCGGCGCTCAGGTCACCGAAGCGGGAGGACAGCGCCGCCAGTCCATCCCTGGTGTAGCGACTCCGGAAATAGGCGCTCTGTCCGTCGTTGAGCACCACCGGTCCGCACCCCGGCAGGGTCACCAGGGTCTCCCCGGGCGACGCCACCACGGTCTTGACCTGTTCGCCGGCGAGGTTCGCCACCGTGACGGGCACGCGCCATTGTGTCGCCGCCGTCGATGTCGCGTCGATCGCGAAGTGAGTTTGGCCGAGGGTGACGGTCGTCCGCCCGCTCTCGCAGGCCACGGCGTCTTCGGTAATCATCGGCACGCCGGCCTGCAGGGTGAAGTCGTGAGCGATCGCCGCGATCGGGTGGGCGCCACCCTCGTCGATGGCTGCCCAAAGATCGTCCGTTACCGTGTTCCCATAGGCATGGGCTTGCATGTAGCGGCGGACCCCCGCCCGGAAGGCGTCTTCGCCCAGATAGGCTTCGAGCATCCGGATCACCGCGGCGCCCTTCTGATAGGTGATGCTATCGAAGGCGCTGGAGGCCTGTTGCACGTCGCGGATGGGCGTAATTATCGGATGGGTCCCGGCGCGGGCGTCCAATTGCATGGCGCCCTGCTTGTCGCCCAGGGATTGCAGCCAGTTCTTCCACTCGGGATGGAAGCGTTCCGAGGCCTTGTTCTCCATCCAGGAGGCGAAGCCTTCGTTCAACCAGAGCCCATCCCACCAGTCCATGGTAACCAGGTCTCCGAACCACTGGTGGGCCATCTCGTGGGCGACCACGCTGTAGACGCCCTGACGGTCGGCCTCGGTCGAGATCTTGGAATCGATCAGCAGCGCCCGGTCGAAATAGAATATCGCGCCCCAGTTTTCCATCGCGCCGAAGAACTGGCTGGATCCAGGACCGGCGATCAGGTCCAACTTGGGCAGCGGATACGGCGTGCCGAAATAACCATTGTAGTAGGGAAGAATATGCTCCGCGGCCTCAAGCGCGAACTGGCCACGCTCGCTGTCGCCGCGCTTGACGACCACGCCGACATCGACGCCATCGACCATCTTGTGAATCCGCTCGAAGTCGCCGAGGCCGAAGAACAGCAGATAGGAGGACATCTTCGGGGTTGGCGCGAATTCGACCCGCTGGAGACCGCCGCCCAGCGCCCGGCTGGCGGCGATCGGCATGTTGGACAGCGCCATCTGACCCACGGACACGATCGTGGTCAGCTGAAAAGTCGCCTTGCGGCCCGGTTCGTCCCAGGATGGTACGAACCGCCGGGCGTCTGAGTTCTCGAACTGGGTGTAGAGCGCGCGAGCCTGGCCGGAAGGGGTCGCATAGTCGAGCGCGAACAGCCCCGAAGCCTGCCGGAATATCTGGCCGTGGTAGGCGAGGCTGAGGGTGTAGGCGCCGGGTTGGAGCACTCGGCCCGCGGCCAGGGTGGCCGTCTGGGCGGCGGGATCGTAGGCGATGGTCAGAGCCGCCTTCTCGCCGACCAGACCGGCGTGATCGATGACGAGGTCGGCGCTGTTGAGGACGATTTTGTCGGTCGCGGCGCGCACGGTGATGTCGATCTGGACGTCACCGCCGAAGGTCAGGGCCTTCGTGTCGGGCGTGATCGTGATGCGGTAGGCGATTGGGGCGACGCTGGTGGGCAGGATCACCCGATCCGGGTCCGCGGCTTTCGCGGCAAAGGACGGGCACATGGCGCACAACGCGAGGGCCGCCATGCCCAAGACCCTAAAGCTCCAAGACATGGCTCTCCCCGCGGTCGTGAATCGCGCGCCCTAAGCGGCCCGCCGTCCTATCGCCCGGTCGGTATATCCTTGAACGCCACATCCTTGTCCAGGCGTACGTCCTGGGGCAGGCCCAGCACGCGTTCGGCGATGATGTTGCGCAGGATCTCGTCGGTGCCGCCGGCGATCCGCATGCCGGGCGCGCTCATCAGAGCGTTCTGGAACGCGCCGGCCAGCGGGGCCATTTCCGGATCGCTGATGATGCCGAACTGATCTTCCAGATCCATCGCCGTATTGGCCATGTCCTGCATCAGGCTGGCCGAGACCACCTTGCCGATCGAGCTTTCCGGCCCTGGCGTCTGGCCGCGCGACAGGGCGGTCATGGTGCGGAAGGTGGTGTATTTGAGGCCCTCGGCCTGGACGAACCAGTCGGCGATCTTCTCGCGCAGCGCGTTGTCCTTGACCCCCAGGCCGGTCAGGGTCTGGATGTCGTTGGCCAGGGTCAGCACCCGCTTGTGGCCCGATCCGCTGCCGCCGCCGCCCACCGACAGCCGCTCGTTCATCAAGGTCACCAGCGCCACCCGCCAGCCTTCGCCCACGGCGCCGACCCGCTGGCTATCCTTCAGCTTCAGATCGGTGAAATAGACCTCGTTGAAGTTCGAGGCGCCCGACATCTGGTGGATCGGACGCACCTCCACGGCCGGATCCTTCATGTCGATCCAGAACATCGTCAGGCCCTTGTGCTTGGGCACGTCCGGGTCAGTGCGGGCCAGCAGCAGGCCGAAATCCGAATAGTGGGCGCCGCTGGTCCAGACCTTCTGGCCGTTCACCGTCCAGGTGTCGCCGTTGAGCACCGCGCGAGTGCGCGCCGCCGCCGCGTCTGATCCGCCCGACGGTTCCGAGAACAGCTGGCACCAGATCTCCTCGCCCAGCACCGCCGGCTTCACGAACCGCTCCTTGTCCGCCTCATTGCCCGCCGTCATCACCGTCGGCACGCACATGCCCAGGCCGATGGCGAACGGGTTGCCGGGCGTCGAGACCTTGGCCTCTTCCTGGCCGAAGATCACCGACTGCCACGAAGCGCCGCCGCCGCCGCCCCAGGCCTTGGGCCAAGTGATGCAAGCATAGCCGGCCTCGGCCTTGGTCCGTTGCCAGGCGCGCGCGGCGGCCATGCCGGCGGTGTCCTCGTCCTCCATCATAGAAGCGCCGCTCGCGCCCTTTGGAGCGTTGGTCTGCAGCCAGGCGCGGACTTGGCCGCGATAGGCGGCTTCCTCGGTGGTGTCGTTGAAGTCCATGGAATCTGTCCTTGTCTACAAAGTCATCAGGCGGCGTTGCGGCGTTCGAGCTGGCTGACCAGCCGTTCTTTCCACGCCTTGGACCCGCCGGCCACCAGCCCCAGCTGTTGCGCGCGGCGATAGAACAGGTGGCAGTCGACGTCCCAGGTGAAACCCATACCGCCGTGGGTCTGGATGTTCTCCTTGGCCGCGAACCAGAACGCCTCGCTGGCCGCGACCCGCGCCGCCGCCGCGGCGACCGGCAGTTCGGCCGCCCCGGCGTCCAGCGCCCAGGCGCCGAAATAGGCGTTGGAGCGGGCCAGTTCGTTCTTGATGTAGATGTCGGCCAGCTTGTGCTTGATGGCCTGATAGCTGCCGATCTGGCGCCCGAACGCATAGCGCTCCAGCGCATAGGCCTTGGCCATCTCCAGCGCCCGGTCGGCGCCGCCCACCTGCTCGAAGGCCAGCAACACCGCCGCCCGGTTCAGCACCGCCTCGGCCATGCTCAGGCCCTCGCCGGCTTCGCCCAGACGCTCGGCCGCGGCGCCGGTGAAATACAGTTTCGCCGCGCCCCGGGTCGGATCGAGGGTCTGCAGCACCTCCCGCGTCACGCCCGCGTCGTCGAGTTCGACCAGATAGAGCGCCGTCTGGCCGGCTTCCCGCGCCAGCACCACGGCCAAAGTGGCGACCTCGCCGTCGGTGACCGGGATCTTCACGCCGGTAAGCTTGCCACCCTCAACCCGCGCCTGGATCTGGGCGTCGGTCAGCACGCCGGGGCGCTCGACGGTGGCGAAGCATCCGATCACCTCGCCAGCCGCTATTTTCGGCAGCCACTTAGACTTCTGCTCGTGCGACCCGGCCAGCATAAGCGCTTCGGCGACGAAATACACGGTCGATGCGAAGGGGATCGGGGCCAGCGACCGGCCCAGTTCCTCGGCGATCGCGCACAGTTCGATGCCGCCCAGGCCCAGCCCGCCGAATTCCTCGGGGATCGCGGCGCCCAGCCAGCCTTGTCCCGCCACGGCCTTCCACAGGCCGGCGTCATAGGATTTGGTCGGATCGTCCAGCACGCCACGCACCACCGTCACCGGGCAGCGGGCGTCGAGGAACTTGCGCGCCTCGGTCTTGAGGAACTTCTGATCGTCGGAAAAATCGAAATCCATGGGGCGGCGCGCTCCTCAGCCTTGTCGTTGGCTCCACGATAGCGGTCTTTCGCGCCGAGGGAAGCATGACGGAGGGGCAAGCGTTGGCGGGGTTTGGCGCGGGCCTTGCATGCGTCAATAATTGGGGGCACAATAAATTGTGGAAATTGAGTTCGATCCGGCCAAAGACGCCGCGAATTTCGCTAAGCATGGCGTGTCGCTGTCCTGGGCCATGAATTTCAACTTCCGCGCCGTCGTGAAGGACGAACGCAATGACTACGGCGAGTCCCGTTTCAATGCGTTCGGTCTGATCGATGGCTTGGCCTACTGTATGACCTTTACGGTCCGCGGCGAGGTCATCCGGGTCATCAGTCTGCGCCGGGCGCGCGCCAAGGAGTATCGCCGCCATGTCGATTAAACATCCGCCTCTGTCGCCCGACGACGCGCCGTTCGATGATGAGAACCCCGAATGGACGGCTGAAATGTTCGCTCGAGCTGGAAAGCCCTCGGAGATGTTGCCGCCGGGTGTGGAGGAAGCATTTGCCCGAACGCGTGGTCGGCCAAGACTGGAGGCCCCCAAGGTCGCGGTCAAACTCAGACTCGACCCCGACGTCATCGAAGGCTTCAAGGCCGACGGTCCAGGCTGGCAGACCCGGATCAACGCGACGTTGAGGGCGGCGTTGGCGCGTGTACGCGGGTGACTCCGGTATATCGCCATAACAAGTTCCCAATAGCCAACCATGGAAATTTTCAATATGCAATAATCAATTGGCTCCCAGAACCAAATTCCCAGTCCCGGTGGCGGTCTGGTTCCTCTGCCCGACTAGCCAAACCCCATCCGCTCACCCAAATGGAAAGGCGCGATCGTTCGCGCCAAAAGCCAAACCCCCGGGAGCCCAGACCATGACCGACACGACTGAATATGTCCCGCCCAAGGTCTGGACCTGGAACAAGGAAAACGGCGGCCGGTTCGCCAATATCAACCGCCCGATCGCCGGGCCGACCCACGACAAGGAACTGCCGGTCGGGCGCCACCCGTTTCAGCTCTATTCGCTGGCCACGCCCAATGGCGTGAAGGTGACTGTGATGCTGGAGGAGCTGCTGGCCCTCGGTCACACCGGGGCCGAATACGACGCCTGGCTGATCCGCATCAACGAAGGCGACCAGTTCGGCAGCGGCTTTGTCGGCGTGAATCCCAATTCCAAGATTCCGGCCCTGATGGATCGCAGTGGCCCGACCCCGATCCGCATCTTCGAGTCCGGCGCGATGCTTCTGCATCTGGCCGAAAAGTTCGGCGCCTTCCTGCCGGCCGAGCCCGCCGCCCGCGCCGAGTGCCTGTCGTGGCTGTTCTGGCAGATGGGCAGCGCCCCCTATCTGGGCGGCGGCTTCGGCCATTTCTACGCCTATGCGCCGACCAAGATCGAATACGCCATCGACCGCTTCGCCATGGAGACCAAACGCCAGCTCGATGTGCTCGACCGCCGCCTCGCCGAGGCCCCCTATCTGGCCGGCGACGACTACACCATCGCCGACATGGCCGTCTGGCCCTGGTACGGCTCCATGGCCAAGGGCCTGCTCTATGAGGGCGGCGAGTTCCTGGATGTGCAATCCTACAAGAACCTGAACCGCTGGACCGACCAGATCGCCGAACGCCCGGCGGTGAAGCGTGGCCGCATGGTCAACCGCCCCTTCGGCGAGCCCTCCAGCCAACTCTGGGAACGCCACGAGGCCAGCGATTTCGAAACCAAGACGGCGGACAAGCTGGCGGAGGCGGCGGAGTAAGCGCGTCCAATTGAGCCCGCGCCTCTGGTGAGGCGATGATCTCGTGGCTCACGCCGTCGGGGTCTTCGCCAGGCTTGCGGCATGGCGCTCCGCCAGAGCCGCGCGGGTTTCCGCCAACGAGCGGCCCCGCGAAGGATCGGCCTTTAACGCTTCATACGAATTCACCACGTCATTACGCAGCCAGTGTTCGACCGCCTTGTCGCGGGCCTGGAGTGTGCGAAGGCCGTCCCTGATGACTTCGCTCTCGGTGGCATATTCACCTGAAGCAACCTTGGCGCGCACCTGCTCGGCCATTTCATTGGGCAGGGTGATGCTGAATTGTTGCGTCGAGCG
The DNA here is from genome assembly GCA_038227865.1 of Caulobacterales bacterium. Classification (GTDB taxonomy): domain Bacteria; phylum Pseudomonadota; class Alphaproteobacteria; order Caulobacterales; family Caulobacteraceae; genus Acaudatibacter. The sequence goes on along the minus strand of JBBRPO010000002.1, from coordinate 124,740 downwards.
CATTGCCGGCTCCTCATCAACGCAGGAATTAATCCCATTCGATGTAACCTTTCAACCGCCCACCCGCCAGGTTTCAGCAAAGCGTAGGCTTGATATTCCGAGCGAGCCCTTTTTTGGGCCTAACCAATGACAGTGATCACCCGCAAGATCGCGCTTAGCCTTCGTTGATTTCCGATTAACTCCGAGAGTCGAGACACCAGCAATTGACGATTCTGCGGGTTCCGATGATGCCTCCATGTCATTCCGAGATCGTGCTGCCAGGCGTTCCTGAGGAAGAACCGCCTAACGAGTCAGCCCAGGACCCGGTTGAGAACCAACGCTAGGCGGACGGCGGCGCGGGCTAGCTGCTGCCGAACGATTGGTGCCGCGCCATCCAAATATGCAGAGGAGATCACCTGGTCGGGTGCCGGCGAACCACAAGTTGGGCGTTGATGGAGCCTTCCGTAGACGTAGGAGACTGCGACCTGATGCGACTCCTCTAACCAAGTTTCGATGCCGCCACGCGACCAAGCTGCCGCGTTGTGCTCGACAAGAAGTTGCAGTTCAGCCACCGCCTGCGCTTCTGATCGGCCTACGGCGTGTTCAACGACGTCGGTGTCCCAAACATGGTGCAGGTTCGATCTGTGGCCATTGACGATGACGCGAACCGAGTTGCCGCCGCGATCATGGTTGTCGCTCGCGTGGAGGGGTTGATGGAGGTCGCCCACGAAGTGGGTAACCTCCTCCAGGGCCTGGACGCGGTCGGCGGCTCGCCGATTCCGATCCTTCAGCGTGGCCAGGGCCCGGCGTATCTCATCGACTACGCACGCGCCATCAGGGCATGACTCAGCCTTGGACACTGGGCCGCAAATAGGAAAATCTTGGTAGTGCATTGGTGAGAGGTAGCCGAAGCGGCGTCGCTCACGCCGTACGCAGTCGGGCCAGACGGACGCGTCCTCAAACGAATTCACTGGGCACTCGGGCGTTGCTTGGTCGCTTGAATGGGCAATCAGGGTGCTGACGGCCGCCTTGGCTCCGGGATCGAGGCGCTCATAGGCGAGCTGGGCGATGATCCGGTGGGCTTCGGCGTCCCAGGCCAGTGCCGTTGTTGGTGCCAAGTCCATAGCCGCAACAACGGCGATGAGCATCGCAAGAACGATGTGGCGCATGCGTTGCTCCCAGGGCGAGGGCGTCACGCGGCGCGAGGCTCGACCACAGAACTCCCGCGACGGTTCGAAGCCAGATAGAAGTCGAGTGGGACTTGCGGCGGCGGTAAGCGCTTGATTCAGTAGGTGTTGCTGATCGGGGTGCGGGCTCTCGCTCAAGAGCCTACGCCCGATGCGCCCCTCGGATGTGTGGACGACTCGCACGCGCGGTAGGCTCCCATTTTGGCCTGATAGGTACGCTCCAAGCTCGGCCGCCACAAGTCCAAACGCCGCGCCTCTTCATCGATAGGCAAGCGATCGACCGCACGGCGATGCCCTGCAAGGTTAAGCCCGGCCTTGCTCCTTCACCGGGAAGGCTGAATAGATAGCGCTGGTGGCGTCATCCATCGTCACGATTAGGTCAAACGATGGCCTTGCGTGACAACTAACGTCCATGGACAATAAGGGCGCGGGGGCTCGGACATTGCCAATCAAGAACAGGTCACTCTTGTCGCGGCTTAGCGACCCGAAACACCCTTATGAGCGAGGAACGGAACGATTCAAGCCGATAGACACTGACGGTTTGGCTCGGCGATTGCAACTGGAGGCGTCGGGAACGCGAGATGGCCTGGCGGAGCACCCCGCCTCCGATAGCGATACAGAGACCGTTTGCGAGCGGGAAATTCGACATGAGATTGATCGTCTCTGGAGCGACGCCCAGCAATCCGCCCGGCGAGGTTTTGAGGCTTATCTCGGGCGATTCTCCAGCCTAACAACAGGCACGGACATCGACATTCTAGTCGGCCAACCAAAGGTCGTTTCGCAAACACTTCGTGAGAACGCGCGCCAGTATTTGGCGGAGCTTGAAGCCAAGTATGACGCGTATCAAGCGGCGTCTGGAAACTTAGCCGAATTTCGGGAAAGAGAACGCCTATCCCGTCCTGAGCACCGAATTTTACCAGCCGTAGTTCGGTTTGGACTTCTGTTATTGGCCTGCGTTTTAGATTGGGTGGTTAACGCTTCCTATTTTGCGGGCAGCGACTCAGCAGGGTACGCGGGCGCAATACCGAAGATCGCGTCGGTCCCGATCGTAAATGTAGTTATATCCTTCGGACTCGTCTTCTTTTTGGGCCGTCAGATTTTGCGCCCATTTCCCTCGGCGAAGATCGTGGGTGCAGCCGGATTTGGCGTGGGTGGCCTTTGGGTGACAGGATGGAATCTTGGTATCGCTCATTGGCGCGATGAGCTGACGAAAGTGGCTTCCGATGACGCCGCCAAACTCGCGGCACAGAAACTGCTCACTGCGCCGTTTCAACTCGATGGAATGCAGTCATGGGCTCTGTTTCTCATTGGTTCTGTCGCGGGTATCCTCGGGATGATCGACGCGTGGTGGTGGGAGGATCCCTACCCACAATTCAGTCGCGTTTTGGGCGCGTGGGCTCATGCGCGCGACGACTTCCAATCGTTCCGCATCTGGTGCGTCGAACAGCTTCAAGGCACAGCAGACGAGGAACTGGCAGCCTTGAAAGATGCACTAAGACAGGCTGAGCAGGGCAAGATGAGGCGCCCCGAACTGACCAAGCTAGCCATCGGCCTTCAGGAAGATCTTGAACTGCACGCGCATCGGCTTGCCGAGGCCGGCGTGCACCTTTTGTCGATCTACCGCGAAGCGAACGGCAAGGCGCGCAAGACATCGGTGCCCGATCGATTTCGGAGACCCCCACAGATCGTTCTATCCATGCCGGCGCTCGGGGAGCTCGGTGAAATGGGGGATTCCCGCCAGATCGAAGGTCTCCTCACAAGCGCGATCTCCTCGGTGGGAGATGCCCTGGAAGAGTCGTGTAGCCAGCTGCCGACGCTTTCGGAATGGCCCGGAAGAGGCGCTCCGGCGTGACCCGGCGGCCTCGGGTGCGCTATCGCCCGCCAAATTCACATCGTCCACAGGTCCTGTCCGCCGCCGCCTTAATCATCCTCCTTCTGCTCGGCTCCGCCGTCGCGCTCTTTTGGTCGATGAACGTGCGGTCGCATCAAGCACAGCTCGATGCGAATTCGCTGTGCGACGCGAAGGGGCCAAGCGCCGTGACGGTGATTCTGATCGATGCCACTGACCCTATCGGTCCCATACAGAGGCAAAAGATAAATGATGGCATTGCGCGCGTAGTGGCGAGACTTCAGGCCAACGAACGCGTGGAGATTTTCGAAATCCGGCCTGATAAAGACCTATTGAGGCCAGACTTTTCAAAATGTCGTCCGGCAAGCGAAGCTGAGACTAGCGAATGGACAGGAAACAAACGACAAGCAAAAGAGAGATTTGACCGTGAATTCGGTTCCGTGCTTCAGCAGGTCTTGGATCGCTCACTTACACAGAATTCTTCCGAAACCTCTCCAATAATGGAGGCAATTCAGGCTGCCGCTGAAAAGGCATTTGGGGCTCCGGACCTTCGGGCGGATGTGCCTCACTTTACGAAGCAGCTCATCATTGTATCCGACATGATGCAGAATAGCCAAGCCGGCGGCTCTCACTATGAGAACGTGCCATCCTTCACAGAATTCGAAACGTCGCCAGTCTTTCGTGAGTTCTCCTCAGACCTCCGAGACGTTCACGTTCAGGTATTCTATTTGTGGAAAAAAGACGCGATACGCATACAGGGATTGAGGCACGGTGAGTTCTGGAGAGAGTGGCTCATGTCACAAGGCGTGACCAATCCAGATATCGTGTCCATGTGAGACGAACTTACCGAGGGGGCAATTTGAACGCGATCACACCATTCCTAGTCCGCTATCATATCGACAAGTGGGCATTCGTGACTGCATTTGCGGTTGGCGTCGCCATAATCATATCTTTCGAGCTTGCGGGCTTGGATAAGATGTTCGCTGTGGGCGGCTGTGTCTTTACTATGCTCGCCTACGCGGTGGCAGCAGTGCAGATTAAAGCCTTAAAGCTTAGGCCCGATCAGGCGGCCGATAATACCTACTATCTCGGTCTTTTATTCACGTTGACCAGCCTGGGGTTGGCGCTCTTTCGCTTCGCGACGAGCGACCTAGCTGCCCAGTCGATCCTTCGGAACTTCGGGATAGCGATTTTCACTACTATTTTTGGCCTGATGCTGAGGGTGTTCCTCAGTCAATTTCGCGAGGATCCGGAGGACCTGGAATTCGAAGCGAAGGAGGCATTGACGGTAACGGTGCGGGAGATGCGAGCCGAACTCGATCGGGCTGTCGCACAGCTTCAGACTTTTACCGAAGGAACGCGTCAGGCTCTCGACGAAACGATGCAGGACTTGCGGCGGCAGGCGACTGATGGACTCACCGAGAGCCTAGGTCGGTTTAGAGATGTCTCAAGCCTTATCGTCGCGGCCCACCAGCGTGACAACGAGGCTGTAAGTGCAAGCGTGAGAACCATGGTCAACGAGCTTGAGGTCGTGAACAGGGTCCTGTCCAAACTATCGCAACGCATCGAGGGCATATCGTTCTCTCCTGACATCGTTTTGGAGGCGCTCAACCCAGGGCTAACCGTCCTTTCGGAGGCCATTGCCGGGCTCGCGCAGGACCTGCAAACGCAACGCAGACGCCTCACAGAAGGTACTAAGGCGATCACGTCCTTGGCCGAGGCAGTCGATAGGTTGGAGCTATCGGGCACCGAGCTCGCGCGGGTGGCCGGCGCGCTTGCCTCAATGGTTAGTCCTCTACGCGAGGTGGAGATTGCCCTAACGGCATTGAGTGGTCGCTTTGAAGGAGTTACCCACCAATTTGAAGGAACGGCTTCTGCAGCGGCTGCAGTTGTAGAAGGGAGCGCCTCAAAGGTCGCCGCGACGATGGCGGCGCTGAATGAGGAATTCTCCTCATCGAATGCGTCCATAGGCCAAGTGCGCCGGGAGTTAGCCGAACTCGCCGGTTGGATCATCACGCGCCTTGATAGGGCAGCATGAGGGGCGATCTGGGGCGCCAGCGGGCGCAATATCAGCGTGGACTTATCCTCGGCCTAACAGTCGCTGAGCTAATGCTATTGATACTTTTCGCGCTCCTTCTGGCCCTGGGTGGAATTTTACTGAAGAAGGAGGCTGAGATACTCTCTAGCCGTCGACAAGCAGCTGCGCTTGAAGAGAAACTAAGGCTTTCTCAAGCAAAGGTGGAAGTGCTGGGTGCTATGGTGGCAAATCAGCCGACTGACCAGTTTTTTCAGGAACTAGTTAACGCCCGCGAAGCAGAGCAGGCTGCGGCTAGGGAGACAGCCGACTTGCAAAGGCGCGAGCAGGTGCTCGAAGAACAGAATCAGCTGGCAAAGGCGGTGGGGGGCTCGGCCGACTCACAGAAGACGGTGAGGGACTTCGCTGCCCTGGGCGCGCGGCTTGAGGCGGCGGTTCGTCAGCACCTACCCAACGAGGACACGCATCAGACATACAACCTTGTTCCTCAGGCGGTGGCCACCATTGAAGCGGCGAAGGCCGCAGGCCTGAGTAGCGCCGACGCCCAAAAAGCGTTTCAGGCAAGCGAAAAAGGGAACCGCCAAGCCGCCGATTATCGTGGCCAGATTGCTCGCTATCGGCACGAGTTGGCCTCGGTAGGAAAGGGGGGAGACTATCCGCCTTGTTGGGTTACGGAGGCCGGGAAGATCGAGTTTCTGTTCGACATCGATCTACTCAGCGACGGGCAGGTGCGAGTGCGCGACACGACGCCGCCCGACCGTCTTGCCGACCGTCGCGAACTCGTGATCCCACCGACGCTGTTCGCCGGACCCAAGGCGCCGCCGAGTTTTCTAGCTCTCACCGAATCGCTGCTCTCCTATGAGAAGGCCCACGACTGCCGATTCTTCGTAACCATCGGCGATCAAACTGGGCCGACGCAGAAATCGATGTTTAAGTCGCTGCTGCTAACCGTTGAATCTCGCTTCTACAAACAATTGAAGCGCTCGATATGACGGAACTCAACAATGCTCTGATTGCGCTTCGCATCAGGGTCCATGCCCGTATCGAGGCGATCGCCGCGGAAACACCGACTCCTTTCGTGCAGCCGCTGCCAACCCCTTCGTCGACCGACAGTCCACAAGCCGTTCCCGATCGACCGTCGGAAGAACTCTCAGTCGACCCTACACCGCCCGCTCCAAGCGCAGGGGCGAGTAGAGCAGTTAGCCTTCTGCCGCAGCCTGGGAATCCGGCGAGCGTGGGAGGGCCGATCGCACTTGGGTCCTCGCAGTCTGGGATTTCCGCTCCACCGACTGCGCACCCGCGCCCCACCGAGAAGTCTAGTTCCACCGAGTTTGATCAAGATGAGTCCCCTCTCCGGAAAGGCTTAATCAGTAGCTTCATCTCTGCGGCTCGTCGCCTCCTGGACGGCTTCTCACGGTTCAAAAACCGCTAAGGTCCATTTCCGGGATTCACCATTGGTTTGGGACCTATCTAAGTGCTTGACCTGACTGAGCGCAGTGTAGTCGAACCGCCAGAACTGGCGAAAATTATGCTATCACTTGAATAAGCAGTGATTCCTGCGTCGGCTTGGGCTCGTAATCCACACCTTTGAGCCCGTATCCGCGCCCCTCAATCTGGACAAGTTCATCTTTGCCCGACCGCCACAGGATCGTGCCAAGCGCTTTCACGGGATCGGTCCCTTTGACAACTACTCCGCGTTCGGCAAGCGCCTTGTGAATTGACCGCCGACTCATCGGCCTTTTGGCGGCGCGAATCACCTCGACGGCGGCAGCCACAACTGTCTCTGGCTTTGGATTGCCGGTGACGCGAGTACGCCGGGCCGAGGGATCATCAGCGCCTTGCGCCTCTCTCCGCGCACCCCCAGCCGCGCCATCGATTGGATCATTGACGGTTTCAGACACGGGTGTGTCTGACACGGATGTTCCATATTTGTTCTGAGAGTCCAAACCTAGCAATTGGCGCGTTTTGTGGTGCATCTCTATGAATTTGTTGAGAATATTAATCTCATCCTGCAATTTCGCTTGGCGCTTTAGGGCCGCCTCATAAACGTTGTCCATGCCGTTCTCCCATGCCTTGATGTCGGGAATGTATCACTCCGCGATCGATTCCGCCACAACAGCTTGAGGTGAGCCACAAAGTGGGTCATACCGGCGGACACAGACCGCGTGAGCGAGGGCGCGGGGACATGGAGAAGCGATGACAAGACCCTAAGTTCCCCGGCGCAGACACCGGCGCCCAGCGCGGTCCTTCAGACCGCCAGTAGGGGGAGCAGAAATGGAAGAGCCCGTCTGTCGAGGACGGGCTCTATCTTGAGGTGGCAAATTGAACCCGGCCAGAAGGCGCGGACCGAAAGGCTCCCCATCAGGACCACGAGGTTCGCACTTCTGGCCATCGTTCTCAACCCCTTTTCTTCGGAAAGGAGGGATCGATGATGGTTGTCTATGTGACGGACTATTTTCGTATCCGCTTCGGGCGCGTGGAGCACGTTGTGCAACACACCCGACGCTGGCCGCGCTAAAAGACTCAAGCGGCGAGCTTAGCCCCGCTGGCGATTGCGGTCGGGGTTTTTAACAACAATCTCACCGTCCGGCTCAAGCCGGGCGGTTCTTTTTTTCCGAGACACAGCCGCTAAGACTACCTCGGGCTTGGTTTGGATGAAGCGCGCTAGCGCCTCGTCCGTGTTCATATCGATGTATATCGGGCTTTCTAGTTTCTTGTCGCTCATGCGATCAGCACCTTGCACGGGACCGCCCCTTCGGCTTGGGCGAGCAGATCGTTGACGCGCTTGCCGCGATCCAGTGGGCGACGATTGAGGCGATAGGTGATCTCGCCTGTCAACCGGCGTCTAAGTTTGGTAGTGTCCTAATTTGACGGGCTAGCAAGAAACTCGGTCCCGCCGCATTTCTCGCAGGTCTCGAATTTTGCAGCGGGCGACATTGGCGCAGGAATGATATCCTGCGCCACCGGCAATTCTCCCAAGCCCTTGCACACGTCGCATGCTAGTCCCGACGTCTTCACGTCCTCAACCATCAGAAACCCCTAACTGGTGGCCCGGTCCACCAACTCTTCAAGCGACCATAGCCGGTCGCTCACGCCAGCCGCCATGGCCGGGGTGACGCGCAACGTACGGTGAAGCCGCACGAAATTATAGTGCGCGAAGTGCAGCGAAACCGCCGCCTTCATGTTCTCAACCTTCTTGCTGAACCCGTTCGTCAGGCGGGTGAACCGGCGCATGCTCATACGCATGGTGAGGTTCTGGCGCTCAATCAGGCTTGTCGAGATATGTCCCACATCGGGGTTGCCGTTGATCACAGTCCGCTCGCTGCGCACGACGCGCGGCGGGCTGTAGCGCCCCGGCCCGATGGGCTCCGCTTCGTAGAATTTAACCGCCTGCCCGTAGTCCACATCGGCCCCGAACGCCCGTTCAACGGCATCCACATAGGTCGAGAGTCCATCTGACGAGATTTGGACCCGGTTCGCTAGTCGCTCGGACAGATCGGCCATGAACGCCACGGCGTTTGGGCGCGTGCGCTTGCCCACGCGGTAGGCTGGAACAAGCTTCGTGTCGGGATCGATGGCGACCAACGTCCACATATCGCCCAGCCGCGAGCGGTCGTCCGCAGGTGTGATCTGGCGCTGCTTCTTGCCAACGTAGGCCCAGATTTCATCGACCTGGATGCGGTTGCATGACAGATCGCGCATCTCATCATCCATCAGTTGGGCGCAGCCTTCGCCGACCTGAACCATGAGGCGCATGACGGTGTCGCGGTGGGTGTCGGTCATTCGCTCGGTGGAGCGGATCGAATTTCCTTCGACCAGGGCGCCGATGATTTGAGTGCGACGGGCGAGTGGCAGGCGGTTCATTGGTTTTCTCGGCATTGCGTTTGTATGCACTATCATGTACATTGACCGGCGAAGCTTGTCAATGTGTGTGCATACAAAATGGACTTTAAAGCAGTCACCGATGCCCTGTTTGACCGGGTCGCGCACGAGGATTTGGCCGATTATCTAGGAGTATCAGTAGCCGCAATTCGTCAAGCAAGACTTGATGTTAGCGCAAAAGCTCACCGTCCTCCCCCCAGGGGCTGGGAGCGCGCGGTCGTGGATTTGGCCGAAAGGCGGATCCGAGAATATCACGAGCTTATCGGGGCAATCGAAAGCGGATCCCCAAAGACTAGTCACCCCTCAACACCGGCTGTGGCGCGGGCCTTATGAGCGACATTGTTATAACGAGGATCGCGAGCGCTCTTGAGCGCCAGTTTGGTGGCCTCATTGATATGACGGATTGGGTGGGTCGCCCTGATGCTGATCGAAAGTTGGCCTTTCTTTCGCGCGGCGTGGCCGCCCTTTGCATAAAGCGTCTAGCTGGAGTTACCGCCGAGGTTGCTGCGGCTGCGCTGACCGATGGATTTCAGGACAACTATCTAGACGCAGTGCATTTTGACCAACCCAACGACACCCTATACTTGGTGCAGAGCAAGTGGAGCCAGGACGGGAACAAGTCCATTGATGCCGCCGCTGCGGGGGGATTAGCCGCTGGCACTCGCGACCTTCTCAATGCTCGTTTCGAAAAATTCAACGCAAAGGTAAAGTCAAAAGAGGCTGAGATACGCGCGGCGCTCTACTCTGAAAGACACATAACATTTCACTTAGTTACAGCTCATACTGGCACTCAGCAAATCGCGCCATTTGTGCGCAGCAAAATCGACGATCTTCTCGCAGAATTGAACGACACTGCTGTCATTTCGGAAGCTACGCACCTCGATCAGGGCGGCATTTATAGCCTGATAACGTCGGAGACAAAGCCACTAGATATTAAGTTGCAGATATCGTTGAATGATTATGGTCAAATAGAGAAGCCATTTCTCGCATACTACGGCCGGGTTCATATAAATGAGATAGTAGAATGGTGGAAAAGCCATGGAAATTCCTTGTTTACGCAAAATCTGAGGCTGTTTTACCCCAATTCTGAGGTGAATGAGGCGCTAGGGAACACTTTGAGCATCTCTCCGGCCTCTTTCTGGTACTTTAACAACGGGATCACCGTCGTCTGCGATTCAGTCGTCAAGGCCGCCATTGGGGCTCCCGCTCGCGTTGTCGGCCTCTTTACCTGTAACGGCGCCAGCATTGTTAATGGAGCACAAACGGTCGGGACTATTGGCCGAGCAGGCGCGGTCGGGATTGTGGACGACGACGGCGGTGACAGGGAAGCATGGGTCCAAGTACGCATTATCTCCTTAGAAAAATGTCCGCCTGAGTTCGGTCAAGAAATTACCAGGGCGGCGAATCTCCAGAACGCCGTTGGAAACCGCGAGTTTGCAGCGATGGACGGCGTTCAACAGCGCCTCGCTACGGAGTTCGCTTTAGACAAGCGTCGCTATGTCTACAAACAAGGAGAAGCCGACCCTAAGGGCGGAGAGGGTTGCGACATAGTGGAGGCCACCCAAGCTTTGGCGTGCGCTCGATCAGTGTCGATGGCCGTTTCCGTGAAACGCGAGATCAGCGCTTTGTGGGCGGACACTCGGCGCGCACCTTACACCGACATTTTCAATGAGAATCTTACAGGCTTGGCTGTTTGGCGATCAGTATTGGTAATGAGGGCCGTTGACGACGTATTACAGAAGCGTCGTTGGACGGAGACTCCGAAAGCCGACATGATCGGCGTTCACCTTAATCGGATTATCCTTCACCTTGTGTTCAGCGACTACAGGGTTCGCGCCTTACGACACGATGAAGCAGATGAAGGTGCCCTTATCTCTGCGGCAAAAACCTCAACTGATGAGGTATTTATTTGGGTTTCTGGTTACATATCGGCCAACCATGATGGTGAGTACTTAGCTAGCCTTTGTAAAAATCTTTCAAAATGTGAAGCTTTAGCTAACGCATTTCTGCGCCCAGAAGCTGCACAAGCTGGAACATCGCAGGCAGACTTGTTTTCATAATGACCGCTAATCCGGACGATCTCATCTATGTCGTTGAGGCGCAGCACGGCGGCGTTGCGACGCTCATTCAGTCCGTGCCCGTCCGCGAGACTTTCGACGGCGCGCCTGTCTGGGAAGGCGTTGTTCACGTCTTCGACCTTGCCGACAACCCCCGCGCCACTCGCGCCTACGCCTGGTCATCACCCATCGAAGGAAGTGATTGGCGCCGGTTCTTTGCCGTGCTACACATGGGGGCTATAAAGTCGCCAGTGGACGCGATTAGGGCGGCTATCGTGGCGGAGCATCGTTCGAAATGAACCCTTGGGTACTCACGGCTGCATATTCATTTTCGCTATTAGGCGGCCAGTTCTTGGCTCGGGAGTGGGTCGTTCTGCTAAAGCGACAGATAAATAAGAGCTACGACCCGAAATCGGCTCGGCTTGCGCTGCTCGATTGGTCAGTCGGCTTTCTGGAGCGTGGGATAGTGACTACCTTGGTAATTTGGGCGCCGTCGTTGACAGGCCCATTTGTTGGCGGATGGATGGCGCTTAAATTCGCCGCGAACTGGGACAAGCGAGAAGTTGGCGGAGAGTTTGAGGCCCAACAAGATGTGGCTCGCAGCCGTCTCATAGGACTAGTCGGGAGTGTTGTATCGCTTGGTGTCGCCATTGGGGCGGGCGTGGCCGCACATCCCCATTCACTTTTGGTTTGGGCAAATTAGGACACTACCCTAAGTTTGACACCCTATTGGCTTTCAATATTGACCCATCTGGTGCCGGCGTTTGCCGTCGCCCGGCGGGGTAGCGTGGATCTGCACCGCCCACCGGGCGCCGGTCCCGGCGTACAGGCGGGGTCTCCAGCTCGGCGTCGGTTAGGTCCAGCGGCAAGGGCCACGCCAGCTCCGAACGCTCGAACCACACCGCCGTCTCGCGTATCCGACGCATGGCAATCCTCTCCGTCGCTATCGGTCCTTCCAAAAAAGAAAAAGCCTTAGCGTCGAAGAAGCGGTCCCCGGTCTGCCGATCCCTGGCGGCATCATCTCGGAACGGCTGGCGAGATCAAATCGGAATGGGTGGCATGATCGCGTCGGAATCAGCACGATTCGATTGAATCGCACAAATAAGATTGCAATATGTAATCTTTTAGCCCATATGTCCACTGATTGCCTGCAAACCGAAAGAACGCTCATGCCCACCCTCCCAAACCCGCGCCACGAAGCCTTCGCCAACGCCCGCGCCAAGGGCGCCTCGCTCGAGGACGCCTATGAGGACGCCGGCTTCACGCCGGACAGGGGCCACGCCTGCCGCCTCGCCAAGGATCCCAAGGTCGCCGACCGGCTCGGCGAACTGCGCGCCGAGCAGGCCGGGCTCGACGACGCCGGGCCGTTCGCGATCATGGCGGCGCTGTTGCGCGTGGCCAAGGCCGCCGAGGCGGAGGCCACGCCAGCGGCCCATAAGGAGGTGCGCCTGACTTTGCTGGAAGTCGATCGCTTGCGCGGCGACCTGATGCGTTCCCGCAACGCCGATCGTAACACGATCGACATGTCACACCGTTCCCGTGAATAAACAACAGCTTATGGTTTCTCCCGGGCAAGTTCCGCGGCCAATTCGCTGCCGTGGCGCGGCCGGCCAGCAGCCCATCCGCGGCCAGAATGCGGCCGATAGGCTGCCGATCCGCGGCCAGGCCGCGGCCCGCCCGTTGCCCGGATGCTGCCAGGATGTTGCCATTTGTTGCCATTGCGACAGGCCAAGTCTCCCCACCGCCTCGCGGAGCCGCTACAGTCCGGTCATGCGCACAGACACTCCCCAGCCGGTCCGGCTCTCCGACTATCGCCCCCCGGCCTTTCTGATCGATGAGGTCAGCCTCGACATCGCCCTGGACCTGACCGCCACGCGGGTTAAGGCGCGGCTGACCATCCGACGGGGCGGCGATCATGCCGAACCGCTACGACTGAACGGCGAGGGGCTGAAGCCGGTCTCGGTGGCGATCGATGGGCGGGTGTTGGCCGCGGCGACCGACTACACGGTCGACGACGAATGGCTGACCATCGCCAGCGTCCCGGCCGCCTTCACCTTGGAGACCGAGGTCGAGATCAACCCCCAGGCCAACACGGCGCTCGAGGGGCTGTATGTCTCTGGCGGCCGGTTCTGCACCCAGTGCGAGGCCGAGGGTTTCCGCAAGATCACCTGGTTCGCCGACCGGCCCGATGTGATGTCGCGCTTCACCGTACGCCTGGAGGGGCCGCGTGAATTCCGCCATCTGCTGTCCAACGGCAATCTGATGCAGTCGGGCGATCTGCCCGGCGACCGCCATTTCGCCGTCTGGAACGATCCGTTCCCCAAGCCCTGCTATCTGTTCGCGGTGGTGGCCGGCGAGCTTGACGTGCTGGAGGACAGCTTCGTCACGGTCAGCGGCCGGACCGTGGCGCTGCGCATCTTCGTCGATCCCGGCATGAGCGCCCGCGCCGCCTATGCGATGGACAGCCTAAAGCGCGCGATGCGCTGGGACGAGGAAAAGTGGGGTCTCGAATACGACCTCGACCTGTTCATGATCGTCGCGGTGCGCGACTTCAACGCCGGGGCGATGGAAAACAAGGGGCTCAACGTCTTCAACTCGTCGCTGCTGCTGGCCGATCCGGAGACCGCCACCGACCTTGACTATGAGCGGATCGAAGGGGTGGTGGCGCACGAATATTTCCACAACTGGACCGGCAACCGCATCACCTGCCGCGACTGGTTCCAGCTGTGCCTCAAGGAAGGCCTGACGGTGTTCCGCGACCAGGCCTTTTCCGCCGATCAGCGCGGCCACGCGGTCCAGCGCATCAAGGAGGTAAAAAACTTGCGCGCCCGGCAATTCGCCGAGGACGCCGGCCCGATGGCCCATCCGGTGCGGCCGGGCGCCTATCAGAAGATCGACAACTTCTACACCGCGACCATCTACGACAAGGGCGCGGAGGTCATCCGCATGCTGAAGCTGCTGATCGGCGAGGCCGATTTCCGGCGCGGCATGGACCTGTATTTCGAGCGCTGGGACGGCTGCGCGACCACCGTCGAGGCGTTCATCGCCTGTTTCGCCGACGTCACCGGCCGCGACCTGACCGGCTTCTTCGCCTGGTACGAACAGGCCGGCACACCCAGCGTGTCGATCGCGGCGCTGTACGACCAAACCGCCAAGGCGCTCGACCTGACCTTCACCCAGACCACCGCGCCGACCCCGGGCCAGGCAAACAAGCACGCCTTGCCGATCCCGATGGCTTTTGGCCTGCTCGACCACGAGGGCCGGGTGCTTCGCGAGACCGAGGTGGTGGTGTTCGACACGCCCACCCATCACCTTCGTATCGAGGGTGTCGAGGAGACGCCGATCCTCTCGGCGCTGCGGGGGTTTTCGGCTCCGGTCAACCTCACCACCGATTCCCCGACCAGGGACGCCTACGCCCTGCTGGCCGGCGATCCCGATCTGTTCAACCGCTGGGAGTCGGGCCAGACCCTGGCCCGGGACCTGATCCTCGGCCGCGCGGCGGGCCACCCGGATGAGGTTGGCGAGGAGCGCTACGCCGACGCGGTCGGCCGCGCGCTCGACGATCAGTCTTCGGAGCCGGCGTTCAAGGCTTTGCTGCTGGCGCTGCCCAGCGAGAGCGATCTGGCGGTGCTGTCGTCGCCCGCCGACCCCGCCGCCCTTCGTGGCGCGCGGGAAGCCCTGCGCAAACGCATGGCGCTGCATCTGGGCGCCGCCCTGCGCCGGCTTCACGGTGAAATGCAGAGCGCCGGCGCCTTCACGCCCGACGCCGAGTCGGCCGGTCGCCGCGCCCTGCGCAACGCCGCGCTGGATCTGCTGGCCGCCGATCCCCACCCGCTGAACCGCGACCGCGCCAAGGGCCACTTCGACGCCGCCGCCAATATGACCGACGCCATGGGCGGGCTGAACGCCTTGATCCAGCTCGGCGGGGAAGACGCCGAGACCGCCCTGGCCGCGTTCTATGAAAAGTGGAAGAGCGAGCCCCTGGTCATCGACAAGTGGTTCCAGATCCAGGCCCGAGACCCTTCGGAGGGAGCCTTGGGCCGGGTGATGGGCCTGACAGCCCACCCCGCCTTCGACGCCCGCACGCCCAATCGATTGCGCAGCCTGGTGTCGGCCTTCGCCAACATGAACCCCGCGAAATTCCACGACCCCAGCGGGGCCGGCTATCGGTTTCTCGCCGATCAGATCCTGATGGTCGATGGCTTCAACCCCAATATCGCCGCCCGTCTGGTCGAGCCGCTGAGCGCCTGGGCGCGCTATACCCCCGAACTGGGGGCTCTGATGCGCACCCAGCTCGAACGAATCGCCGCGGCG
Source organism: Caulobacterales bacterium (assembly GCA_038227865.1). GTDB lineage: Bacteria > Pseudomonadota > Alphaproteobacteria > Caulobacterales > Caulobacteraceae > Acaudatibacter. Next base: position 109,437 of record JBBRPO010000002.1, on the reverse strand, counting down.
CCGAACCTGTCGAAGAACGTCGGTGAACTGGTGGGCAAAGCGTTGGGATAGCTGATTAGGCGGCGGTTACGGCCTGACCAGCGCCTCGAACGCCGCGTGCGCGCCTCGTCTGGAAGCCGCCAGACGCGTCTTCAGGGCTGCGAAGCTTCGGGTTTCGCCGGCCTTGGCCAGCAGCGCCTTGAAGGCGGCCGGCTCGTCGTCCGGAGAGGCGTGATCGTCCAGCGCGATCTTCAGCAGTTGAGACAGGTTCTGCTGCAAACGCCAGGCGCGACGGACGCCTTCGAGCATCGCCTTGCGCGACGGCTCGGCATTGCCAAGAGCATCCAGGGCCTCGTCGGTATTCTGTCGCAAAGGGCCGCCGCCGGCGCCGCCGATCAGCTGTAGATATTGGGCGCAGAACTCCATGTCGACCATGCCGCCTTCGCCCAGCTTCAGGTCCCAATAACCGTGCGGCGGTCGCTCGGCGGCCATCAGCGCCCGCATGTCGAGCACGTCCCGCGCACAGGCCGAAGGGTCGTTGGGATGGCGCAGGATCCGCTCGATCGCGTCGGCGGCCTGGTCGCCGAACGCCGGCGACGACGCCCAGACCACCCGGGCGCGGCAAAGCGCCAGCCGCTCCCAGGTTTCCGCCTCGCCCGCGTAGTAGGACTCGAACGCCGCCAGGCTCACCGCCACCGGCCCGGCCGTGCCGGACGGCCGCAGTTGCAGATCGACCTTGTAGAGTTCGCCGGTGGCCGTGGGCGCCGACAAAGCCGCCACCAGGCGCTGGGTGAACCGGGCGTAAAAGGTCTGGGCGCTCCAGCCCTTGATCGCCGACTCGCCATGCTGTTGGGCGGGCCGGTAGAGGGTCATCAGGTCCAGGTCGGACTTGGCGGTCATTTCACGCGACCCGCATTTGCCCAGCGCGATCACCGCCACATCGCCGTCGAAGGGGCCGGCGATCCGTTCGACTTCGTTCAGCGCGGCGCGCGATAGCCCACTGATCAGGCCGTCCGCCAGGCCGGCGAAGGCCCGACCCGCGTCCTCGGCGCTGGCCACGCCGCCCAGCACCTGCACGCCGATGCGGAACGCGGCTTCGGCGTGAAGCCTTCGGGCTTCATCCATGGCCGCTTCGAATCCCCGCGCGGCGGCCAGACGAACGGGCAGGTCGGCCTGGGCCTCGATCGGTTCGAAGAAGGTCGGATCCAGCAGGGCGTCGAGCGCCTCCGGGCGCTTGGCCAGGGTGCGCGCGAACTGCGGCGCGAAGGCCATCACCCGCACCACCAGTTCCAACAGACGCGGCTGAGCCAGGAACATCGACTGCACCTGTACCCCGAGGTTCAGGCCCGCGAAGAAGTCGGCGAATCTGGCGAAGGCGGTGTCCGGCGCGCCCGTCGCCGCCGAGGCCTCCAGCAACCGCGGCGCGAGACGGGTAAATACCTCCCGGCCGCGCTCGGTGCGGGTCGCGGCGATGTGGCCGTGATGCCAATGGCGAATGGTCCGCGAGACCGCCGGGCCGTGGGTGAAGCCCATGCGCTTGAGGGTGGCCAGGGTCTCTTCGTCGTCATCCACGCCGGTGAAGATCAGGCTGCCGAAACGCGAGGACAGTGGCTCCTCGCCGGCGAACAGATCGCCATAGCGCCGGTTGACGCGCCGCAGCACCTTGCCCACGGCGGTGTCGAAACCGCGCAGGGGCTCGAACCCCGACAGCGCGGCGATCCGTTTCCGGTCGGTGTCGGATTCCGGCAGCCTGTGGGTCTGGTCGTCGGCCAGCATTTGGGCGCGATGCTCCAGCCGCCGCAGGGTGCGATAGGCGGAGGCCATGTCCGCCTCGGCCGCGGCGCTGATCCGCCCGGCGCCGGCCAGGGCGGTTAGCGCGTCAAGGGTGCGGGGCGAGCGCAGATCGGCCTGACGCCCGCCAAGGATCAGCTGCTGGGTCTGAACATAGAACTCCACCTCCCGAATGCCGCCTCGTCCCAGTTTCAGGTCGGCGCCCTTGGCGGTCAGCCGATCGTCGACCTTCCAGATGTGGATCTGGCGCTTGATGGCGTGGATGTCGGCGATGGCCGCGAAGTCCAGGTTCCGCCGCCAGATGAACGGCTCCAGCTCCTTCAGGAACGCCCGGCCTCGTGGCAGGTCGCCAGCGACGGGCCTGGCCTTGATGAAGGCGGCGCGCTCCCAGTTCTGGCCCACGGTCTGATAGTAGTGCATCGCCGAGGGAACCGAGACCGCCACGGGGGTCGACGAGGGGTCGGGCCGCAGGCGCAGATCGACGCGAAAGACGTAGCCTTCCGCCGTCCGGCGCTGAAGAACATCGGCCACGCGGTCGACGAAGCGGCTGGCGAAGACGGCGGGCTCCACCCCTGGCGCGAGGGGCAGGGCGTCCGGCTCGTAGAAGAACGAGATGTCGATATCGCTCGAATAGTTGAGCTCGAAGGCGCCGTGCTTGCCCATGGCTATGCAGAAAATTCCGGGCGCTGGACCCGTCGCATCCTGGTTCAGCCTGGTCAGTTTGCCGGCGGTCACGGCTTCACCCGCGGCCACGCCTATCGCGCCTTCGACCGCCGCGTCGGCGAACCGGCTGATCGCGCCGGTCACCGCCTCCAGATCCCAAACGCCGCCCAGATCGGCCAGCGCGGTCAGCAGATGCAGTTCGCCCTTCAGAATCCGCAAGCCGGCTTCGACCTCTCCGGCGGGCGCGCCGGCCAGATCACCGACAGCGGTGAGCAAGGCTTCCAGCCGGGCTTCGGGGCTATCGGTGAGCACCCGTCGCAATCGATCCGGGACGCGCGTCGCCAGGCCGGCCAAGTAGGGGGACGCCGCGAATATGGGCGCCAGCGACGGCCAGGACTGGCGCAGCGTTTCAATCCAGCCGCCATGTTCCGCTGTCGGCGCCAGCCGTTCCAGCGCCCGCGCCGCGGCCTTGGTATCGACAACCGGCCCGCAGGGCGCCAACCGATCGACGAGTCTCCGGGTCAAGGTCAGCGCTACCTAGGATACGGATGGAAAGACGAGGGCGACCCTCAGACCGGGCCCTCCGCCGTCGACGGCGCCAGGTCCCTCGTCCAGGTCCAGATGGCCGCCGTGGGCGCGCGCGACCGCCGCCACCAGCGACAGGCCAAGGCCAGCGCCAGGCTGATTGCGACTGTTCTCCAGCCGCACGAACCGATCCAGCACCCGGCCCCGGTCTTCGGCCGGAATGCCCGGACCCGTATCGGTGACCGAAATCTCCACATCGCCGGAGGAACGGCGACGGACCCGGACCATGATCGCGCCACCGGCTGGGGTGTATTTGATCGCATTGTCGAGGATATTGGCCAGGGCCTGGGCGATGAACTCCCGATTTCCCTTCAGACGCAGACCCGATGAGGCCTGGATTTCGAAATCCAGTCCCTTGTCCTCGCAAAGCGGTTCGTAGAGCTCTCCGATCGACGCCGCCAGTTCGGACGGGTCGAACAGGGTCTGGCTTGGCGCGTCGCCCGCCGCCTCCAGGCGCGCGATAGCCAGCACCGCGGAGAAGGTGCGCAGGACGCCATCGGCGTCTTCCAGAGCCTGATGCAGGGCGGCCTTGGCGTCGGTTCGGCCCGCTTCGGCGTCGATCATCGCCGCTTCCAGCCGGGCTCGCAGCCGCGTCAGCGGGGAGCGCAGATCGTGGGCGATGGCGTCGCCCGCGTGGCGCAGCCCGCCGACCGACCGCTCCAGACGGTCGAGCATATCGTTCAGCCCGATCGCCAGTTCATCATACTCATCGCCCGATCCCCGCACCCGCGCCCTGACGTGCAGGTCGCCGCCTCGGGCCCGGTCGATCACATGAGTCAGGGCGGCGGTGTTGCGGCTGACATCCCGGCTGACCATCAATCCGCCAGCCAGGCCCAGCAGGATCATCAAGGCGCCGGCGCCCCAAAGCGCGCGCAGAATCTTGCTGACATAGAACTCCAGCTCGCCCACGTCCGCTCCAACGAACAGCAGGAAATTGTCGGGCAGCTTCTCCTGAAGTCCTCTGGCCGGTTGGCGCACCATGCCGCCGTCCGGACCGGGATTGGTCAGGGTGAAGGTGGTCCAGGTGGGCTCACCGTTGAACTTCTCGACCGGGGATTTGCCTATCGAGCCACTGATGTTGCCGCCGTCCGGCTTCATCAGCAGATAGACCATCGGCCGGTCGCCGAAAGAGCGCTCGATCACGGCCTGGTTGAGCGCGGCCAGGCCTCCGGCGTGATGGATGGCTTCCAGCGCGGCCATCTCACGTGACACGCGGGCGTCAGCGCGCAGAGTCACCTCTCCGGCCGTGGCGATATAGATATAGGCCAGGAAGGCCGCCGCCGCCGCCGCGAACAGGCCGAGAAACAGCAGGGTCAGGCGAAACGGGGTGGTTCGAAAGACGCGGGGCAGGCCCATGCCAGGGGATGCTCAGGCTTCGAGGCGGTAGCCGGCGCCTCGGACGGTCTGCAGCATCGCCCGGTCGAACCCCTTGTCGATCTTGGATCTCAGCCGGGAAATATGGACATCGATGACATTGGTCTGGGGGTCGAAATGATACTCCCAGACCTTTTCAAGCAGCATGGTGCGCGTCACAGACTGGCCGCCGTGACGCATCAGAAATTCCAGCAGCTGGAATTCCCTCGGCTGAAGGTCGATCTCGACACCGGCCCGCCGAACCTCCCGGGCGATCAGGTCCATTTCCAGATCGCCGACTTTCAGCACGGTCTGAACCGAGCCCATTTCCCGCCGCCGGACCAGGGCCTCAACCCGCGCCAGCAGTTCGGCCAAGGCGTAAGGTTTGACCAGATAGTCGTCGCCGCCGGCGTTCAGACCGGCCACGCGATCGCTGATTTCTCCCAGGGCGGAGAGGAACAGCACCGGGGTGCGGTCGCCGTCCCTGCGCAGGGTCTCGACCATGGTCACGCCATCCATGCGCGGCATCATCCGATCGACGATCAACACGTCGAACTCGCCGGCTCGCGCGGCCTCCAGGCCCGCCAAACCATCGGGAGCCGTCACGCAGCTGTGCGACTGTTCCGACAGCCCGGTGACCATGGCCCGGGAGGCCTCCAGGTCGTCCTCAACGATCAGCAGCCGCATTCTAGCCCCCCAATCAAATCCAGACCGGCGCCCGCTCGTCGGTCAAAACCGGTCGCGGGCGCCCGGTAATCTAGCCTTCGATCTTGATCGGCACGAACAGCGATACGCCGCCGCGCGTGACCTCCAGCGGGATGCTGGTCCGCCCGGCCTTCTTCCAGTCCCCCACGGCGGCGGTCACATCGCCGGCGCTGGCGACCTCGCGGTCACCGGCCCGGACGATCACGTCACCCTTCTTCAGGCCCTTGTCGCCGGCGTCCGACGTGCCTTTTACGGCCTGAACCAACACGCCGCGGACGGCCGCGCCGATGCTGTATTGCTGGCGCGACTGCGGATCGATCGGGCTTAGCGACATGCCCAGCACCTGGCTTTTGCCGGCGGGCTGGGCGTCTGGACCCGCGTCGGTGTCATCGCCTGGATCCACCCCACCGTTCTTGGCGAGTTGTTGTTCCGAGGGACGAAGGCCGGCCTGGATGTCCAGGGTCTTGGACTTGCCATTGCGGAAGATATCCAGGCGCAGAGTATCGCCGGCGCGAACCTTGGCCACTTCGCGGGTCAATTCCGATCCGTTGGCGACAGCGTGGCCGTTGACGGCCACCACCACATCGCCTGGCATGGCGCCGGCGCGGGCGGCCGGGCCGGCAGGCACCAGCCCGGCGACGATGGCGCCCTTGCGGCCGTTCAGGCCCCAGGAGCCGGCCATTTCTTCGTTCAGATCCTGGATCGTCGCGCCGATATAGCCGCGGGCGATCTTACGGCCCTGCATCAGTTCGGTGGTGACTCTCTGGGCGATATCGGCCGGTATATCGAAGCCGATCCCGACCGAGCCGCCGGATGGCGAGAAGATCGCGGTGTTGACGCCGATCACGCGGCCATAGCTGTCGAAGGTGGGTCCGCCGGAATTGCCGCGGTTGATCGGGGCGTCGATCTGGATGTAGTCGACGAACTTCTCACCGATATCGCGGTTATAGGCCGAAACGATCCCGGCCGTTGCGGTGCCGCCCAGGTCATAGGGGTTGCCCACCGCCAGGACCCAATCGCCCACCCGCGGCCGGGCGCGGTCCTCGAAATTGACGAAGGGAAAATTGTGGCCTTCGACACGGATCACGGCCAGATCGGTGCCCTCGTCGCGACCGACGAGCACGGCCTTGAGCTCCTGTCCGCCCTTGAGCACCACCTTGATATCTTCGGCGTTCTCGATGACGTGGTTGTTGGTGACGATGAAGCCGTCGGCCGAAATGAAGAAGCCGGAACCGGAGGACATCTGCTTGGGCGCGTGACGCGCGTCGGTATCGCCGTCCTCTCCGCCTTGTTGTCCCCGGGGGATCAGGCCGAACGGGAAGCCCTGAAAACCTGGGCCGGCGTGCAAGGTGCTGATATCGACCTTCGAGGTCACCTTGATCGAAACCACGGCGGGCGACACCTTTTCGAAGATGTCGGCGAACGATAGCGGCGCGCCGGGCGAGGAAGCGACCACCGGATCGGTCGAGGCCTTGATCAGATGGCCAAAACCATCGGCGCCGAGCGCCGTTCCGTGCAGGCCGGCGCCGGCCATGGCCGCCACCGCGATTCCGGCGCCGGCGAGCGCGCCCACAAAAACATGTGACTTACTGATTGCCATCGGTTTATTCCCTTGTTCCCGGCGATCGGTTTGCCGGGGTTTGATGGATGTAGGTATCGTCGCCCTGAAGCGGGAGGTCCCGCCGATTACTCTTCGCTCCGGGCGATCCGGAAAGTTACGTTCCCGGAAAGTAACGCTCCCTGAAATTACCGCTCATTGAGGGCGCCAAGATGTCGGCGTCCGGATTCATCCTTAATCTAGGGACGACCGACGGTCGACGCGGTGGCGTAGGCCGGCGGCGCGCCGGACCCCCGCCACTCACCCTGCGCTTTTAGCGCCTGCGCGACCTCACGTGGCATGTATTTTTCGTCATGTTTTGCAAGCACCTGGCTGGCGATGAAGACTCCGCCACGGTCATAGGCGCCGGTGGCGACGATGCCCTGTCCTTCGCGGAACAGATCGGGCAGTTCGCCCTTGTAGGCCACCTTGGATTGGGCGATCCGATCGGCGACCACGAAGCTGATGTCTCCGCCCGCGCCTCGATCCAGGCTGCCTTTGACCACCAGGCCGCCCAATTGAATGGATCGGCCGGACTGGACGTGCGCCGCCTTGGCTTGACCGGGTGTATAGAAATACGAGATCGAGTCCCTCAGTCCATATAGAACCAGTCCGACGGCGAGCAGTAGAACCGGCGCGGCCCCGGCGACGACCATCAGGCGTCGGCGAGCGGTGCGTGAGCGGGGCAGAAAGGTCATGTCCGGAATTTAGCCGGAAACTGGCCGGGGCGCGAGGGGTTGGCCATGGCCGTTTAACCTTCGGCCCGGGGTAGCAGCAGAACCGCCTTTAGTCCTCCGAGGACGGACGCCTCGAGCGTGATCGAGCCGCCATACGCGCGGGCGAGTTCATCGACGATCGCCAGGCCAAGGCCGGAACCGGGCGTCTGCTCGTCCAGCCGCGCGCCACGCTTCAGCACCGCCGAGCGCTGATCGGCCGGCAGTCCGGGACCGTCGTCCTCGACGACCACGCGAAAGTGGCGCGGGCCGCTGGCTTCGGCCTCGACGCGAACGCGGCCCGCGCACCATTTGCAGGCGTTTTCCATCACATTACCGGCGATTTCGAGAAGGTCCTGACGCTCGCCGAGAAAGTTCAGGTCGTCGGGGCATTCCCAGTCGACGCTGGAGACCTTGTCCCGGAAAATCTTCCCTAGGGTCCGGCTGAGGTCCTCAAGGACCGGCGCGACGGGGGTGCGCTCGCCCTGGCCCTGGGCGCGCGCCGCCGCCCGGGCCCGCCGCAGATGATGGTCCACGTGCTGGCCCATGGTCTGGGCCTGCCGTGTCACCACTTCAGCGAGAGGACCCGGCTGCTGATCGGCCTCGGTCAACAAAACCGAGAGCGGTGTCTTCAAGGCGTGGGCAACCTTGCCCACGTGCGTGCGCTGCCGTTCCACAACCTCCTGGGTGTGCGCCATCAGCGCATTGAGCTCCTCGGCCAGGGGGCGCAGTTCGGTGGGATAGTCTCCGATGATCCGCTCCGACTTGCCGGTGCGCACCGCGGCCACTTCGCGTCGCAGGGCGAACAGCGGCTGGAGGCCGACGCGCACTTGAAGAATCACAGCCGCGATCAGACCGGCCCCCAAAAGCACCAGGGCGACAGCGATGGTGGTGTCGAAGGTGCGAATATCCCGGTTCACGCTGGTGCGATCCTCGGCCGCCATGAAGATCACCGGCGCGGCGATATCGCTCAGGCGTCCCTGCATCGCGGCGACCCGCAATGGTTGATTGAGCGGTCCCCTGGTTTCGAAGGAAGCCATCTCCCCTGGGGTTTTCGCCAGGGCGTCACGGATATCGCTCGGCAGTGGCAGGGAGCGGTCCCATAGCGACCGCGACCGCACCATCTGGCTGGGTCCGGTGGGCTCGGCCGTCATGATCTGCCAATAGGAGCCGCTATAGACCCGGCCGGACCGCTGATCAGTGGCCGCCGGCGCGGTGATCAGGCTGCCGTGCGCGGGTGTGCCGGCTAGGAGGCCGTCCAGGGTCTCGGACAGTTCGGTGTCGATCTGCGCGACTTCGGCCTGGGTGAAGAACAGCGACAAGGCAACGCCCGCCACGGCCAGAACCGCCAGGCTCCAGACCGCCGCCAGCAGGACCAGCCGCCCAACCAGCGACGACTGGCTGGCCGACTTTCGGCGGGGTCCGGTTGGCGTCACGCCGCCACGCCGTCGTCTCCGATGGGGACCAGACGATAGCCGAGCCCGCGGATGGTTTCGACCCTATCCGGGCCGATCTTCTTGCGCAGACGGCCGATGAACACCTCGATGGTGTTGGAGTCGCGGTCGAAGTCCTGATCGTAGAGGTGCTCGACCAGTTCGGTGCGGCTGATGACCCGTTCCTGGTGCATGATCATGTAGTGGAGAAGACGGTACTCGAGCGAGGTCAGCCGCAGGGGTTCTCCCGCCACCGACGCGCGCGCGGCGCGTGGGTCCAGACGCAACGCCCCACATGACAGGTTCGGGCTGGCGTGGCCGGCAGACCTGCGGACCAGCGCCCTGAGCCGGGCGAGGAGCTCCTCGGTGTGGAAGGGCTTGGTCAGATAATCGTCGGCTCCCGCGTCGAAGCTGGCGACTTTCTCGCTCCAGGCGCCCCGCGCCGTCAGGATGAGCACTGGCGTGGTCAAGGCGGCGCGGCGCCAGCCTTCAAGCACGGCGGCGCCGTCGATCTTGGGCAGGCCGAGGTCCAGGATGATGGCGTCATAGGGTTCGGTCTCGCCCAGGAACGCGGCCTCTTCGCCATCCGGCGCGTGGTCCACGGCGTAGCCGGCGTCGGCGAGGGCGCGTTTCAGTTGCCGCGAGAGATCGACATCGTCCTCGACCAGCAGGATGCGCATTGGCGTGCTCCTATCTTTCGCTCAGAACCGCGCCGGTTTCGGCGTCTAGGATCATATCTATTCGCCGGCCCTGAACCGTTACCCACAGAATTCTATAGGCGGGCCGGCCGTCCACGGAGGTCCGCTCGGCGTCGAGTTCCCGTCCCGGGGATCGACGTTTAAGTCCCTCGATCAAGTCTGACAGCGGGGGGGTCCTGTGCTGACCCGGCCCGGACATCTCCGGCGGGCGTCGGTAGGGCGGCGAAGGGTATCCAGGCGGGACATAAGGCCCGGGAGGGGGGCCATAAGGACCGGGACCGGGTTCGCGCCGAATAGGGCCTTCGCGAGCCGGGGGCGGATCAAATCTCTGATAGTTTCGGGGTGGCGCCCCACGGGCGTCATCGCGCCCCCGGCGCGCATCGTTTTGTTGCGCGGCCGCGCCGCCGCAGAGGACGAGAGTTGCGGCGGCCAGGGCGATGGCGCCGGCGCGAAGGGTTGGGTTTCGCATCACACGCCAGCCCTAACCCGATCTGCCTGAACCTCGGGTGAATGAGCCACCGACCTGGAGAGAAAGCAAGTTCAGCGCCGCCGCCGCGGGCTGTAGGGACGTTCCCGGCGCCAGGTTTCCGCCATAGCGTCCAACTCAGGGTCGGGATCGTCCGGCAGAGTGATCGCCAAACGGGCGAGCAGGTCGCCCCGGCGGCCCTGACCGTCGCTAAGACCCCGGCCCTTCAACCGCAGGATCGCGCCGCTGTTGGACCCCTTGGGAACATTCAGGGTCACCGGGCCGTCAGGGGTGTCGGCCTGAACCTTGCCGCCGAGCACGGCGTCCGGGACGGAGACCGGCAGGTCCATGATCAGACTATCGCCCTCGCGCCGAAAGACGGAGTGCGGTCGGATCGCAATCTCGATCAAGGCGTCGCCCGGCCCGGCGCGCCCCGGCGCGCCCTGGCCCTTGAGCCGAAGCGTCTGACCTTCAACCACCCCTTTTGGAATGATGATGTCCAGGGTTTTGCCATCCGTGAAGGGGACGCGCTTCTTGGCGCCGGTGATGGCTTCTTCCAGGTCGACCTCCAGGCGCGCGCGCAGGTCGGCGCCGCGCGAGCCGAATCCGCTGGCCCCACCGCGTCCCGGCCCGCGCCCGCCGAACATATCGCCGAGGATATCATTGAGGTCGACGCCATCGAAGCTTGCCGACCGAAAGCCCCCAGCCTGCTCGCCAAACGGGCTTTGGCTGTAGGCGCGCATGGCCTCGCGGCCGTCGGCGTCGATTTCCCCAGCGTCGAATTTCTTGCGCTTCTCAGAATCGCCAAGCAGATCGAAGGCGCTGCTGGCCCGCTTGAATTTCTCCTCCGACGCCTTGTCGCCAGGGTTGACGTCCGGATGGTGTTTCTTGGCAAGCTTGTGGAAAGCCTTGCGGATATCGTTGGCGCTCGCGGCCCGCGAAACGCCCAGTTCCAGATAGGGATCTTGCGCCAATCGTAGGTCCTCGAGTGTATCGGAGGGCGCCGCGGGGCCGCGCCTCACAGTCTGTTCAGTTAAGCGAACGGTTCACGGACGCAAGGGTGTCTTGTGGTAATTGTGCAACGGTCGGCACTGGCTGACCCTTGGCTAGCGGCTAGTCGTAGCTCCGATCGCGCAGCCAATCCGGGGCAGCGAATTGCAGGGCGTCGTCGGGATCGTCCAGGGTCGCTTCGCTGATCGTCTGGCCGCGCACCGAAACACCAGCCTCATGAACGCTGTCCGCCCGTCCCGTGACCAGGGGGTGCCAGCTCGGCAGGTCTTTGCCTTCATGCAGGCGCCGATAGGCGCAGCTGAGGGGCATCCAGGGCAGCTTTTCGATATTGTGCGGGGTGAGCTTGATGCAGTCGGGCACGTGCCGCCGCCGCTGGCCGTAGTTCGAACACCGGCACTTGTCGCCGTCGAACAGTTTGCACGCCACCCGAGTAGGGGTGATGTCGCCGGTGTCTTCGTCTTCGAAACGAATCAGGCAGCACAGGCCGCAACCATCGCAGAGGCTTTCCCACTCGGCGGGATTCATCTCTTCTAGGGTCTTGGCGCGCCAAAAAGGCTGGGTGGGCATGGCCGCTTCGTCTAGACCACAACCCCTTTGAAAAGATAGTCAGCGCGCGACCTTGGCGCGGGAGTGAAATCATAGATATGGCGGCGCCTGTCCTCGCCCTTCGCGACGTGCGCCTGGCCGACGGGCCGCGCTGGCTGTTCGACGGTGTCGACCTTGGTCTCGAGGCTCGGGGCCGCGCCTGCCTTGTCGGGCGCAACGGGGCTGGCAAATCGACCCTGCTGCGCATCCTGGCCGGTCAGACCGCCCCCGACGACGGCGATCGTGTGCTTTCGCCGGGGTTGAGGGTGACCCTGGTCGCCCAAGAACCGCTTCTGGAGGGCGCGAGCCTGTTGGAGTTCGCCGCCGCGGGTGGGGCGGCGGGGCACGAGGCTGAGTCCCTGCTTGAATCCTTCGGACTTGACCCTGGCCGCGTCCCTGTCGGGCTCTCTGGTGGCGAAGCGCGGCGGGCGTCCCTGGCCAGGGCCTTCGCCGAGCAGCCGGACGTGCTGTTGCTCGACGAGCCGACCAACCACCTCGACATTATCGCCATCGAGCGGCTTGAATCCCTGATCGGCCGAGCCCGCTCGTCCATCCTGATCGTCAGCCACGACCGGGCGTTCCTTGAGCGTATCACTCAGCGTTGCTTCTGGCTTGAGAGCCGCCAGATCCGCCGGCTGGATGAGGGGTTCGCCGCCTTCGAACCGTGGGCGGAAAAACATGCGGCCGCCGAGGCGGAGGAAGCCCGCCGGCTCGACAAGGCCATCGAGCGGGAACAGAACTGGCTGTCCTTCGGCGTCACCGCGCGCCGCGCCCGTAACGAAGGCCGCCGCCGCCGTCTGATCGCCATGCGTGGCGAGAAGGCGGAAAGCCTGCGTCTGTCGCGCGGTGAAATGACCCTGGCCTCGGCCGCCGCGGCGCCGTCTGGAAAAAGGGTGCTCGAGGCCAAGGGTGTCGCCAAGGCCTATGGCGATCGCATTCTGATCCAGGGTTTCTCCACGCGGGTTCAGCGCGGCGATCGCGTCGCCATCGTGGGCCCGAACGGGGCGGGCAAGACCACCCTGGTCAAGATCCTGCTGGGCGAGATCGAGCCCGACGCCGGGTCGGTGCGGCTGGGGTCAAACCTTGACATCGTCTATGTGGACCAGGCGCGGGCGGACCTGACCGAAGACATGACCTTGTGGAGCGCGTTGGCCCCGCTGGGCGGCGATCAGGTGATGGTCCAGGGGCAGCCGCGCCATGTAGCCGCCTATGCCAAGGATTTCCTGTTCCGCGACGATCAGCTGCGCCAGCCGGTGACCAGTCTTTCTGGCGGCGAACGCAACCGCCTGCTGCTGGCCCGCGCCCTCGCGCGTCCGTCCAATGTCCTGGTGCTGGACGAGCCCACCAATGATCTGGATATGGATACCCTCGATCTGCTGGAGGAGATGCTGGCCGACTATGCCGGCACCCTGGTCCTGGTCAGCCACGACCGCGATTTCATCGACCGCCTGGCCACGTCCACCATTGCCTTGGATGGCCGCGGCCACGCGGTGGAGACGCCGGGCGGGTGGAAGGATTTCCTGACCCAGAACCCCGGCTTTCTCGAACCGCCCGAGGCCCCGCCGGTTCGTCGGGCAAAGACCTCGGCGCCGAGGTCCCCAACCCCAACAGCTAAGCTTAGCTTTAAGGACCAACGGCGGTTGGGCGAGCTTGAGGCGCGACTGATGGCCCTCCCCGACGACATCGAGAGGCTGGAACGAACGCTGGACGACCCAGCGTTCTACCGCCGTGACCCGGCCGGATTCACGAGGACATCCGCGGCGCTGGATCAGGCGCGAGACGAACTTGTCGAGACGGAGGAGGCTTGGCTGGAGCTGGAGGTTCTTAAAGAAGACATGGCGCGCGGCGTCAGCCAAACATGAAGTCGACCAGACAGGTTATCGCCGTGCCAAAGCGCGGTCGCCCGGCACGGCGTGGTTCTTGGTCAGCCCTTCATGCACTGGGTGCGGAATTTCTCACGTTCCTTGCCGTGCAACTTCTTGGTGTCGGCCTGGGCCGAGCAGGCCTTGGAAATCGGCGTGCGGTCGGCAGCCTTGACGCCGCCACCCTTGGCGGGAGCCTTTGCCGTCGACGATGCGACCATCGGCTTGGCGGCCGTGGTTGGTTTCGCCGGAGCCGGGGACATGGGCTTGGCCTCGGCGGCTTTCGGTTTGGCCGGATCAGTTGGAGCGGCGTAGGCGACGCTGGCCAGTGACAGACCGAGCGCGGCGGCGAGTATGAGGTTGCGCATGTGTAACTCCTGAGCAGGCCGGCCCTATCCGGCGTTCTTGGTTGTAGCCAACGCATGATTACAAAAGTTTACTGGCCGCGCCAGCGCCTCCTTGCTGTTAGCCCGGAGTTGCGCTGGAACCGGGAGTGTGTTGGTCAGTGGGCGACCACCGGCTGGACCTGTTGTTGCGCCGACCGTTGCTGCGCCTTGGCGGCTCGCTCGGCGGCCAACCGCTTCTTCTTTTCCACGGACATGTGATGGCCGACCGCGCAGCCCGCCGCGGCGCCAAGAAGGGCGTGATGCCCGGCTACATGCCCGGCGACGCCCCCGACCACGGCGCCGGTGAGACACCCGGCCTGAGCGGCGCCCGTTCCGGAAAGCAGAACCATACCTGTAGCGAGAATTTTAAGTGTCTTTGTCATGATGCCCATGCGTTTACGTTTGTCCCTATTTCGCTTTTCGGCCCATGGCCGCGGGAAATCAACCTCCAGCCGCCCCCTGACTTTCGACACGACCCGCGCTATGGATTTGAAAACCTCGATCTGGGAGAAACGATTTTGAAGCTTGCAAACATCGCCGGGGCCGTCGCCGCCGGTCTGTGGCTCACCGCTTCCTACGCCGCAATGGCCGCCGACACGCCAGCCGGTGTAGCGGCCGCGGTGGCCGACGCCGCCCGTCCCGCCACCGAGACCGCCTTGGACGCTACCCGCAAACCGGCCGAACTGATCAGCTTCATGGGCCTAAAACCGGGGATGAGCATCGTCGACATCTTCCCCGGTCCCTACTGGGACCGAATGTTTTCCACCGTGGTTGGACCCAAGGGGTCGGTGATCGCCTACCAGTCGGTGGAGATGGCCAAAGCCGAGAACGACCCTCTGCCACCCGATGGATCCGCGCCCATGGCCGGCCATCCAAACCTCACGGCCCGGTCCGGGCCGATCAATGGTTTCGCCGTCGCCAAGCCTGTGGACGTGATCTGGATGCGCCAGAACTATCACGATCTCTACGACCCCTTCATGGGACCCGCCGATGTGCCCGCCTTCAACAAGGCGGTCTTCAAGGCGCTGAAACCCGGCGGCGCCTATGTCATCATCGACCATTCCGCGCCCGATGGTTCGGGTCTGGCGGCGACCAACACCACCCACCGGATCGACGCGGCGGTCGTCAAGAAAGACATGGCCGCGGCCGGCTTCGTGTTCGTGGGTGAGAGCGATGTGCTGCGCAATCCTGCCGACGCCCGGGACAAACTGGTGTTCGACAAGGCCATTCGCGGCCACACCGATCAGTTCGTCTATCTGTTCCGCAAGCCTTGATCTCGTCGGGATCGCCCCGCGCCGCCCTTGGCGCGGCCGGGCGCGCGGCTTAAGGGTTGGGCGGACTCAAGGGGAACCCTGTTTGTGAGAGCTTCCGTCTTCGCCACCCCGGGCCTGGCGCTAATCGCCCTGGCGCTTCTGGTTTCCGCCTGTTCGAAATCCGCCGGGCCGGCGGCGGGCTCCGGGCCGACGGCCATCCGTTTCGCCACCGACTGGCGGGCCGAGGCGGAGCAGGGCGGCTTCTACGAAGCCCTGGCCAACGGCGAATATGAGAAGCGCGGCCTGAAGGTCACCATCGTGCCGGGCGGCCCCGGCGTGAACGTGCCCCAACTGGTGGCCTCCGGCGCGGTGGAGATGGGGGTTGGCTCCAACAGCTTCATCGTCATGAACCTGGCCGCCGAACATGTGCCGGTGAAGGCGGTGGCGGCCTTCATGCAAAAAGACCCTCAGGTGCTGATCGCCCATCCCGATGCGGGCATCAAATCCCTGGCCGACATGAAGGGCCATCCGATTCTGTTGTCCGACGCCTCGGTCACCGCCTTCTGGGTGTGGCTCAAGGCCAAATATGGCTTCACCAATGACCAGGTGCGCAAATACACCTTCAACAACGCCCCATTCCTGGCCGACAAGCGCCTTGTCCAGCAAGGCTACCTGACCTCCGAGCCCTACACCCTTGAGAAGGAAGCTCATCTGAAGCCGGCGGTGTTCCTGTTGGCTGACGATGGCTATCCTGGATACGCGGGCATGGTTCTGGCCCCCGATCGCCTGCTGACCGCCAATCCGGCGGTGGTCAAGGCCTTCGTGGCGGCGTCCGCCGCCGGCTGGCAGGCCTATCTGCATGGCGACCCGGCGCCGGGCGACGCCCTGATCCTCAAGGACAATCCGGAGATGACCGCCGACGTGCTGGCCCAGGCGCGCGAAAAAATGCGGACCTATCGGATCATCGATTCCAGCGACGCCGCGGCGGGTGGGCTGGGCGCCATGACCGACGAGCGCTGGTCCGAATTCTTCAAGATGGCTTCCGACAAGGGGGTCTTCCCCAGGACCATGGACTACAAGGCGGCCTATGCCCTGGGCTTCACCGCGCCAGCCGCGAAATAAGGGCGCTCCATGACTGATGTCGTCGCCGCCCTCTCGGCGGTGGAAGTGGACTACCCTGGTCGGGGCAAGGCCCTGGGTCCGTTCGACCTGGCGCTGGAGGCCGGAGAGATCGTCGCCCTGGTCGGTCCGTCGGGGTGCGGTAAATCCACGGCGCTTCGCCTTCTGGCCGGTCTGGAGGGACCGACCCGGGGAACGGTGCGCCGAGCCGCCGGCCGCGGCGAGACCTCCGTGGTCTTTCAGTCTCCCACGCTTGCGCCCTGGCTCAGCGCCACCGCCAATGTCGCCCTGCCGCTCGAACTGGCCGGCATAGCCAGGTCGGGGGCTCGCGCGCGGGCCGTCGAGGCTCTGGCGCGGGTCGGTCTTGGCGCCGCCGCCGATGCCCGCCCGGCCCAGCTTTCCGGCGGCATGGCCATGCGCGCCTCCCTGGCCCGGGCGCTGGTGACCGGCCCCAGGTTGCTGCTGCTGGACGAACCGTTCGCGGCGCTCGACGAGATCACCCGCCGCGCCCTCGCCGACGACCTGTTGGCGATCTGGCGCGAGGCGCGTCCGGCGATCGTCTTCGTGACGCACAATGTCGAGGAGGCGGTCTATATGGCCGGCCGGGTGATCGTCATGACACCGGGACCCGGCCGCTCGGCCGGCGAGACGCGCGTCGAGGCGCCCACGCCACGCCCGGCGGGCTTTCGGACCACGGCGCTGTTTCGCGACGCCGCCGAGGCCATATCCGAACGCCTGGCGGCGGCGACCCGCGTGGCGGCGTGAGCCGTTTCTCATTTCTGGCGCCGTTCGCTCTGATCGGGGCTATTCTGGTTGGGTGGCAAGTCGCCTGCGCGATCCTGCATACGCCTGAATATCTGCTCCCGGCCCCCACCGCCATCGCCCTGGCCCTGATCCGCAACGCACCGATCCTGGCGCTTTCGGCTTGGCGCACGCTGGCCATGGCTCTTGAGGCGCTCGTGGCCGCCAGCGTCTTCGCGGCTGTCCTTGCCCTGATGGTGACCTTGAGCCGGACACTGGACCGGGCCATCCGGCCCCTGGCGGTGGCCCTGCAGGTGACGCCGGTGGTGGCCATCGCTCCTCTCGTGGTAATCTGGGCGGGGGTGGATCATCCTGACCGGGCCATAGTCGCCCTGGCGGCCATCGTGGCGTTCTTTCCGATATTCTCCGGCGCGGTGCGCGGCCTGACCTCGGCGGACCTCGATCTTGAACGGCTATTCGACCTCTACGGCGCGCGGCCGTGGCAACGGCTGTTGCGTCTGAGGCTGCCCTCGGCTCTGCCGTTTATCGTCGAAGGCGCCAAGGTCGCCTCGGGTCTGGCGATCATCGGGGCGGTGGTGGCGGAATTCGTGGCCGGGTCCGGCGGGGCCGAGGGTCTCGCATGGCGGATTCTGGAGGCGGGCAACCGCCTGCGGACCGCCGAGATGTTCGCCGCCATCGTCGCCCTGGCCCTGATGGCGGCCGTGGTACATCTGTTGTTCCAGGCCCTGGAGAAGCGGGTCCTGGTCTGGTGGCGGGGCCGGTAGGTTTCGGCGGGAGGCCGTCACCCGCATGACCACACGCCCGGGATCAGGCGGTGTGGGTGGCTTCCGGCGGCGGCGTGACCGGTTGCGGTCTGGCCGCGAAGGGCTCGATCAACTGCCCCGTCAGGGTTTCAGGCATCGGCGTGGCCGTGCCGTACCGTTCCGGCCAGGTGCTCGGTAGGTAGAAGGTGCCGAACAGGCGGTCCACGAATGGGAGCATCGCGGCGAAATTACGGTCCTTGTGGTCCTCATAGGTGTGGTGCCAGTGGTGAAAGGCCGGCGTGGCGATCACCTCCTCCATCGGGCCAAGCCGCCACTTGACGTTAGCGTGGATGAAGAAACTCCACAGCGACCCGACGAACAGCACCAACGCTGGGATCAGGGTGGGGTGCGGTCCGACCGGCGAAGCTAGACCGGTGGCGTAGAGCAACACCAAGCCGCATAGCCGTGTGAACACCATGTCGATCGGATGCGCTCGGTTGTTGACCAAGAAGGTGACATGCGTGGCGCTGTGATGCAC
Organism: Caulobacterales bacterium; assembly: GCA_038227865.1. Taxonomy (GTDB): domain Bacteria; phylum Pseudomonadota; class Alphaproteobacteria; order Caulobacterales; family Caulobacteraceae; genus Acaudatibacter. Next base: position 91,195 of record JBBRPO010000002.1, on the reverse strand, counting down.
CGCGTGGAAGCGCCACAGCAACGGGATCTGGTGGCTCCAGCGATGTCCCCAGTAGAAGCCGACCTCACCAACCACCATGGCCAGCGCCATACGCGCCCAGAGCGGCAAGGCGGCGGCCGCGTCCGTCACCGCCGGAGCAACCACCGCGTGAACGGCCCAGACAATGAGCGCGGTCGGCGGACCGAGCAGCGCTACAGCTGCAAAGCCGTTGACGAAATACCAGGCCAGGTTCGTCGCCCAGCCCTTCTCGAATACGCGGGCCTGGCGGACCGCGAAAAAATGCTCGAGAGGGACAAAGATCACCACCAGCAAAGCCAGGGAAAGGCCGGAGCGGGCAAACTGTACGCCGTAGGCCAGCAGGTGTTGGTGAGCGGCGAAAAACGATTCCATGGTCTGTCTCCAAGCCGCTTTGAACGCCATCGACCGCGCAAAGAAAAGGGGGCGGGATTGCTCCCGCCCCCGATCCCAAATGAAAACCGCGGAATTCAGGCCGTGGCGACCGAAGCCGACCGGCGACGGCGGGCGATGGCGCCCAGGCCGCCGAGGCCGACGATCATCATCGCCCAGGTGGCCGGCTCGGGCACGGCGCCGGTCAGGGAGACGTTACTGACCAGGGCGAATGGCGGCACCGGAATGTTGCCGTAGGCGAGGAACGACAGGGTCTCGGACGTCGTCGTGGCCTTGATCGTGGTGGTCACGTCGGTCCAGCCGCTGAACCCATGGTTGGGATTGACGTAGTCGGTGGTGACCGACGAATAGTCGTTGCCCAGCGTCGTGGTCAGGTGCTGGGTGGTCTCGCCGTCGAAGCCATTCTGCTGACCGAACGCGTAGCTGTAGCTAAGGGTATAGGTCTTGCCGATCGTAAGGCCGGTGATCGTCTGAGAAACCGGGCCGGTGCGGAAAGCGCCGTCCATGGCCACGAAGTTCCCGCCGTGGGCGGCGAGGCCATCCCAGCCGTTGCCGGCGCTGGTCTGCGTCCACAACGACAGGGCGCCGTAGTCACCGCTCGAACCGACGTTCCCGTCGGTCATGACGAAATTGTAGGCGTCGCCGGACGTCCAGCCGTTGGCGACCGTGGAGTTGTCGATCTGGCCGACGCCGTTGGTGAGGGTGGTGAAGTCGCCGTTGACGACGAATTGGGTGGCGTGGGCCGAGGCCCCGATGGTCAGGGCCGCTACCGCGACGCCGACAGTAAGAATAATCTTCATGTTGATCCTTGTTAATGATTGTTATCGTTAGGGATCGAACCCCCCGCATACCGCTTCTAGCATGGGTTGAATCGTAATTGAGGTTTAAATGCGATATTGATTTGTGCCCTTTTGTCGCACCATGACCGCCTCTCGCCGGTAACAAGGATCTCGGCAGCGCCGTCTCAGTCGCCGGCTAAGACGGCCGTCCGCTCAGTCTCGCCCGCCACTCGCCACGCGCCCGGCTCCAGGTCGGCCGGGAGGTCCAGACCGCCGATCCGGTCGCGATGCAGACTCGTGACGTGATTGCCCACCGCCGCGAACATGCGCCGCACCTGATGGTAGCGGCCTTCGGTGATGGTGAGGTAGGCCATAGTCGGACCCAACGGTTCGAGCATCGCCGACGCGAGGGCGGCGGTTTCCCCCTCCAGAACGAGGTCGCCGGCAGCGAAGACCGCACCCTCGTCGCCTCGGAGCGGGCGGTCGAGTGTAGCCAAATAGCGCTTGGTGACGTGGTTTCGGGGCGAGATCACCTTGTGCAGCAGCGCCCCATCGTCGGTGATCAACAACAGGCCCGTGGTGTCGACATCCAACCGGCCAATCGTGGAGAGGGTGGGCTCACGCCGTCGCCAGCGCTGGGGCAACAGCTCATAGATGCTGCGTCCGGGCTCCTTGTGGGAGCAGACCACGCCCAGAGGCTTGTGGAGAATCAGGGTCAGCGGCGGCGGTGGATCGACGGGCGCGCCGCCGACGTGCATTCGTTCGGGAAGGTCCGGAGTGAGCGGCAGCCTTTCGGCGGCATCCTTCAGGCGGGCGCCATCCAGAACGATCAACCCCGCCGCCACCATCTGGCCCACCTCCCGCCGCGACCCATAGCCGAGATTGGCCAGCAGGCGGTCCAGGCGCATCGTGGGGGGCTTCATTTGACGGCCTCGTAGACCTTGTAGCCTTGGGCCTGGGCCAGGATGTTCACCTTGGCGAACGCGGCGTTGAGGCGGCCTTCGTAGGGCAGGGCGATGTTGGCCACCAAGCGGCAGACGCCGCCCTTGCGCAGCATGTTGGCCGCCGCCGAGATGAAGGCCAGGCCGAGGCCGCGATCTTCGTTTCCAGCTTCGTGGAATGGTGGATTCATGATCACGAAGTCCAGGCTGGCCAGTTCCGGATCGCCAAGGCGAATGTCGCGGTGCGCGAACCTCGCGCGCGGGTCGGCGATATTGCGCCGCGCCGCGTCGATGGCTCGCTGGTCGATGTCGGCGCAGATCAGTTCGTTGACCGAGGCGCTCTCCAGCACGCGCCGGCCCAATACGCCGATCCCGCAACCCAGGTCCGCGCCGCGCCCAGCAAAACCGTCCGCGTGGCCCAACAGCAAGGCCGTGCCCGGGTCCAGTCGATCCCAGCTGAACACGCCGGGCTGCGACCAGAGGTCCAGGCCCGGAATGCGCCGCGGCGCGCCGGCGGCGATGGCGGCCTCCAGTCCGACCGGGCAGGCCGGGCGTTCCAGTCGACAGATGCGATGGTGGCGACGGGCGTCCTTACGTGGGGTTGTGTGGAAGGCGGCCAGTTCCTTGGCCAGGCGCGAGCCGCCTTTGGTTTTTGGGGCCAGGGCGACCAGTTCGCCGCCGACCCGCAACGCGCGCAGGCCGTGGGCCAACGCGTAGCGACGTTCAAGCGTCCCCGGCGGAGCGAGAATGACGAAGCGAGACAGGGATTCGTCGCCGAGACCCTCGATCGACCCCGCGTCCGGGATCAGTGGCGAAACCTGGATCGCGCCCGGCGACACGGCGGCCAGCTCGGGCGGCGGTGCGCCGTAGACGCCTTCGTCCACCGGCACCTAGCCTCGCTCCCTGGTCCGCTCGAAACCGACTTTCGGAAAGCGCTCTGACAGATAGCCGATTTCCCAGGCCGATTTGGCCAGAAACACCGGCTGGCCGTCGATATCGACGGCCATGGCGGTGCGGTGCTTGCCGGCGAAATCCTCGATGTCGGCTTTGGCGCCCGACAGCCACCGGGCTTCTGAATAGGGCGCCGGCTCGAACACCACATCCAGGGCGTATTCGCCGCCCAGCCGGTCGGCCATCACCTCGAACTGCAGCTGACCCACGGCGCCGACCACGAAGTCCGAGCCCAGCGTGGGGCGGAACAGCTGGGTCACGCCTTCCTCGGCGAGGCCTTCCAAGGCCTTTTTCAGATGTTTGGCTTTCAGTGGGTCGGTCACCCGCACACGCCGCAGGATCTCCGGGGCGAAATTCGGCAACCCGGCGAAGCGCAGCAAGCCGGTCTGGGATAGGCTGTCACCCACCCGCAGCACGCCATGATTGGGGATACCGATCACATCCCCGGCGAAGGCTTCCTCGGCGAGTTCCCGGTCGGAGGCGAAGAACAGAATGGGGGCGTTGACGCTCATCTGGCGGCCGGTGTTCTGGACCTTGAGTTTCATGCCCCGGGTGAATCGCCCGCTGGTCAGGCGCACGAAAGCGATCCGATCGCGGTGATTGGGATCCATATTGGCCTGGATCTTGAAGACGAAGCCCGACACCTCCTCGTCGCCGGGAGCGATATGGGTTTCCTCGCCGCTCCGGCGGGCGGCCACCAGCTTTGGGGGCGGGGCATAGACGCCAAGGCCCTCCAGCAACTGATCGACGCCGAAATGACGCAGGGCCGAGCCGAACAGGATCGGCGTCATATGGCCTTCCAGGAAGCTCTGGGGGTCAAAGGGTTTCGAGGCCTCCTTGACCAGCATGGCGCCTTCGCGTGCTTCCTCCTGTTCCTCGGGGTTCAACAGCGAATCCAGGGCATTGGAGGAGAGGGGAACCGGCCGTGGCTTTTCTGCCTGCTCGCCCGCCGCCACCCGGTGGAACGGCAGGAAGGCGTCGTGGCGCAGGTCGATCATGCCCTTGAAGCGATTTCCCGATCCGGCCGGCCAATATAGGGGGGCTGGATCCAGAGCCAGCTTTGAGCCGATTTCGTCGAGCAGGGCGAAGGGGTCCATCGCCTCCCGGTCCATCTTGTTGATGAAGGTGATGATCGGGATGTCGCGCAGTCGGCAGACCTCGAACAGCTTCAAAGTCTGGGGCTCGATACCCCGGGCGGCGTCGAGAACCATGATCGCCGCGTCGGCGGCGGTGAGCGTGCGATAGGTATCCTCCGAGAAGTCCTCGTGGCCGGGGGTGTCGAGCAGATTGAACATCAGACCGGCGTGGTCGAAGGTCATGGCGCTGGCCGAGACCGAGATGCCGCGCTCCCGCTCGATCTTCATCCAGTCCGACCGCGTGCGGCGCTGTTCGCCGCGGGCGCGCACGGCCCCGGCCGCGCGGATCGCCCCGCCCGCCAGCAGCAGGTTTTCGGTCAGGGTGGTCTTGCCGGCGTCGGGATGGCTGATGATGGCGAAGGTCCGCCTGCGGGCGGCCTCGGCGGCGGGGGAGTTGGACATGGCCGGGCGATACCCCGCGCCGCGCGGCTAGGCAAATTTCAGCAACGGCGCCGCGGTTCTAGCCGCCTTCAACAGTCTCGGTCAGGAAGCGTCGGCCGTCGGCGTCCTCGATCTCCACAACCCAGATGTCTGGGTCGATCCGCGCCGCGCGGGCGACATAGGCGTCCAGGTCCGCCTCGTTTTCGCTGATCACCGGACGCATCCATACCGGGTTCCCCTCCCGGCCGGTGGCCTCGGCCCAAAGCCGGACCTCGCCCGTCCGGCGGTTTATGGTCTTGACCAGCACCGCCCCGCCCCGCGCGTCGCCCTTGCGCACGACTGTGGCGAACGATCCCCCGAGCTCCACCCGGCGGATCAGGGCGTAGACCCAGATATCACTCGATAGCTGCATGGCTCAGATTTCCGGAAATACGGCCAGCCGAACGGTGGCCATGAAGCCACCCTCGGCCAGATCGGCGATTGTAAGCGATCCCCCATGTTCGGAGCAGAGCGCGCGAACCAACCTCAGACCGAGACCCATCCCCTTGGGTGGCGATGGGGCCGCGGGAACACTGTCGCCCGCGCCGGTGTCGGCCACGGTGAGCCGCAGGTCGCCGCCTTCCCTTGCGAGGTCGATGCGAACCTCGCCGCCCTTGGCGGTGAATTTCAGGGCGTTGTCGATCAGATTGATCAGGATCTGGGTCATGGCTCGGCGGTCCGCCAGAACATCGTCCCGATCATCTGGGCCGCTAATGCGCAGACTCACCCTGGTCGTCAGCGCCCTGGGGCTCAGGAGAGTAACAACTTCATCGGTCAGGACGCGTGGATCGAACCGTTCAGGCGCGCCCGACCAGACCCCGGCCTCGGCGCGAGCGATGTCGGTCATATCGTTGACCAGGCTCAGCAGGTGCTGGGCCGCGCCGTGGATGATCGCGGCCTGCTCGTCATAGGGCGGGGGCAGGGGGCCGAAGGTCTGGCGCCGCATTGCATCCGCATAGCCGATCACGGCGTTGAGCGGCGTGCGCAGTTCATGCCCGAGCAGAGCGAGCGCCTCGGGGGCCGGAGCGGAGCGGGTGTCGGTCGTCACCGTCACATTATGGAGCCGCGCGGGCCTCATGGCGAGGTTGTCGCGCCGCGATGTTGCGCGTCCAGGGGATTTGGGCCTAAGGCCCGCCCATGAACGCCTCCGAGGTCCGCCCCGCCCCGATCGAGTCCGCCCTGGCCGAACTTGAGGAAGAGTTCGATCTGCTCGGGGACTGGGAAGAGCGCTACCGTTATGTGATCGATCTTGGCCGTGAACTTGCCCCGTTGAACGAGTCCGAGCGAACGGAGCCGAACAAGGTGCGCGGATGCGCCAGTCAGGTCTGGCTGGTCACCGAGCGTGACGAGGGCGAGATTTTGCGGTTCCGCGGCGACTCGGACGCCCACATTGTTCGCGGCCTGATCGCCATCCTGATGCGGCTATATTCAGGGCGGGCGCGGGGAGAGATCCTTGGCTTCGACGCCAAGGCCGCGCTCGGGCGGCTTGGCCTGAACGCGGCCTTGTCGCAACAACGATCGAATGGTTTGTATTCGATGATTGAGCGCATCCGCCTGGACGCGCTCAACTCGGCCTGAAGTCTAAGCAAACCTCGCGAGGTTTGCTTACATCAAACATTCCTTAGCAGCATTGATTTTGCTTAAAAAAGCAAAATCAATCGTGGCGTTCGCCACGCAAGGCTGCTTAGGCTCAGCGACGCTTGGTGGCTTTGGGCGCCTGACGACCGCCTTGACCTAAACCCATTTGCTTGGCGAGGTCGGACCGGGCCTTGGCATAGTTGGGCGCCACCATGGGATAGTCCTTGGCCAGACCCCATTTTGCCCGATAATCTTCGGGGCTGAGATTATACTTGGTGCGCAGGTGACGCTTCAGTGACTTGAATTTGCGGCCGTCTTCCAGGCAGACCAGATAGTCCGGCGTGATCGACCGGCGAACCGGCACGGCGGGTTCCTTCGGCGCGGCTTCCACGGCGTCCGCGCCCGAAGCCACTGAAGTCAGCGCGCGGTGCACGCTCTGGATCAAGGCTGGGACTTCCATCACCGAGAGACTATTGTTCTCCACATAGGAGGCGACAATTTCGGCGGTCAAGTCGATGATTTCAGACGTATCACTCATGATGAACGCTCACTTTCCTCTTTTTACGCACGCACTCGATCGAACTGACGAATCGATGCGTCAACGTCTACGGAAATTCGCGAGCAAAAACAAGTCACCAAAGTAGGTGACGATGTGAATATGTATAGCTGACCAGTTATCGCCGGCAAGACGCCATCAACTTCGCCTATGGGTGATGTCAACTGAAGTTACGGTCAGTCCAGTTTGGCCAAATATCGGGCAAATCGGTCGACACACGATTGGGGTAGGCGGCGGGCCGCTTCTCAAGAAACGAGGTGACGCCCTCGCGCGCATCGGCCGAGGCGCCCCTGGCCTGGATGGCCCTGCTGTCGGCCTTGTGCGCCTCCATCGGGTGATCCGCTCCCGCCATTCGCCAGATCATCTGGCGGGTCAGCGCAATCGAGACCGGCGCCGTATTGTCGATGATCTCCCGGGCCAGGGCGCGAGCATCCGCCAACAGGTCCTCCGGCGCATGGAGCGAGCGAACCAGGCCCTTGTCGAAGGCCTCCTGGGCCGGAAACACGCGGCCGGTGTAACACCATTCGAGGGCGGTCTGGATCCCCACCAATTTGGGTAGGAACCAGGACGAGGCGGCCTCCGGATTGATGCCGCGGCGGGCGAACACGAAACCGAACCGGGCGGTGGTGGAGGCCATGCGGAAATCCATGGCCAACTGCATGGTTACGCCGATGCCCACGGCGGGTCCGTTCACCGCGGCGATCACCGGCTTGAGGCTATCGTAGATTCGCAAGGTCAAACGACCGCCGCCATCCCGCTGCACCCCACCGACGCGGGCCTCGAGCCTGGTGGCTTCGGTCGTTTCCCTGTGGTCGAAAGTCGCGCCGCCGGCGGAAAGGTCCGCGCCCGCGCAGAAGGCCCGTCCGGAGCCGGTGACTATGACCGCCTTCACCGCGTCATCGGCGTCGGTAACGTCGAAAGCGGCGATCATGTCCGCCATCATCCGACCGGTGAAGGCGTTGAGTTTCTCGGGGCGATTGAGGGTGATCGTGGCGATGCCGTCCTCCACGGAATAAAGGATGGTCTCAAACGTTGGGTTGGCCATGATCCGGGGCGCTTTCTTGGTTCTTGCGGATGAACGTTTCCGACGGTGCTTAAATCAGAAACCTTCGACAGAGACCAAGCGCTCTTTACGACGCGGGGCCGGCGGCGTCATAAGGCGTCAACAAAATCGCGCGCCGGTGGCGTTGGAGGAGTGTGAATGGCCGAAACCCTGACCGCTGACTACATCGTCGTCGGGGCGGGGTCCGCCGGATGTGTGCTCGCCAATCGCCTGTCGGCGGACGGCAAGGCCAAGGTGATCCTGTTGGAAGCCGGCGGCGACGACCGTCCGACCCGCAATCCCGGCCAGTTCCTGTCCAATCTGATGATCCATGTGCCGGTGGGCTATTCCCAAACCCTGAAGGATCCCAAGGTCAATTGGCTCTATTCGACCGAGCCCGATCCCGGCACGGGCGGCCGGGTGCATATCTGGCCGCGGGGCAAGGTGCTGGGCGGCTCGTCGTCGATCAACGGCCTGCTCTATATCCGAGGCCAGCACGCCGACTATGACGGCTGGCGTCAATTGGGCTGCGAGGGCTGGGGTTGGGATGACGTGCGGCCCTATTTCTTGCGCGCCGAGAACCAGGAGCGCGGCGCCGACGACCATCACGCCGTGGGCGGACCGCTGAATGTGTCCGATGTCACCCAGACCCACGAGGTTTCGGACGCGGTCGTGGAGGCCTGTGTCGAGGCGGGCCTGCCCCGCAACAAAGACGTCAACGGGGCCGAACAGGAGGGTGTCGGCTATTATCAGCTGACCGTGAAGAACGGCCAGAGATGCTCGTCGGCGGTGGCCTATCTGCATCCGGCCATGGGCCGTTCGAACCTGATCGTCGAAACCGGCGCCCTGACCACGCGAGTGATCTTCGAAGGTAAGAGAGCGATTGGCGTCGAATACCGGCAGGGCGGCCAGCGCAAGATCGCCCGGGCCAATCGCGAGGTGATCCTCTGTGGCGGCGCGATCAACTCGCCGCAGCTGTTGCAGCTGTCGGGCGTGGGTCCGGGCCGGCTGCTGAGCGAGCATGGCATCGCCGTGGTCAGCGACCTGCCGGGCGTGGGGGGCAATCTTCAGGATCACTATGTGATCGCCATGACCTGGCGGCTGAAGGCCGGGGTGGTGTCGGTCAACGAACTCACCAGGGGCGCCCGCTTCGTCGGCGAGACGATGAAATATGTCTTCCAGCGCAAGGGGCTGCTGACGCTTTCGGCCGCGCACATCGCCGTGTTCTGTAAGTCTCGTCCCGACCTGGCGGGACCTGACATCCAGTTCCACGTCTTGCCGGCCACCTCCGACGCCAACAAGATGGTCACGGAACAGAAGATGCAGCTGGAGAGCCAGCCCGGCCTGACCATCGCACCGTGTCAGGTGCGACCGGAGAGTCGCGGCCACATCAATATCGTCTCGCCCGATCCCACCATCTATCCCAGCATCGTTCCCAACTATCTATCGGATCCCCTCGACCAGGAGGTGGCGGTGGCCTCGCTCAAATGGGGCCGCCGGATCGCCGGCCAGGACGCCCTGAAGCCCTATATCGATCATGAGATGATGCCCGGGCCGGCGCTCGACAGCGACGAGGCGTTGCTGGCCTACGCCCGCATGGCCGGCTCGACGATCTACCACCCCGTCGGCACCTGCCAGATGGGCCACGGGCCGATGGCCGTGGTGGATCCGGAACTGCGGGTTCACGGAGTCGAAGGCCTTCGCGTCGTCGACGCCTCGGTGATGCCGCGCCTGGTTTCGGGCAACACCAATGCCCCGACGATCATGATCGCGGAAAAGGCGGCGGATTTGATTCTTGGAAAAGCGCCTGTCGGCGCCCTGGCGGCTTGAACATGCACCCCTCACACCATGCCAAAACCCATCCGGATCGCCCCGCCTACATAATGCCGGCTTCTGGAGAGGCCGTAACCTATAAGCAGCTTGATGAGCGATCCAACCAGGGCGCCCATCTGTTCCGTTCGCTGGGAATCGGCGCGGGCGACGCCATCGCAATATTCATGGAAAACAGCCCCCGGTACTATGAGATCCTGTGGGCGGCCCAGCGTTCGGGTCTGCGGTTCACCTGTATTTCCTCAAAGCTGACCATCGGCGAACTTGAGTATATCGTCTCCGACAGTGGCGCGAAGGCCCTGATCGCCGGGTCGGCGGTAGCCGCCGTGGCCCTGGAGGTCGCGCCCCTCATCCCCGGCGTGAAGCTGTTCATGACCGAGGGCGCGCAAGGCCCCTACGCCAGTTTCGAGGCCGCCCGCGCGCCGATGCCGGTGACACCGATCGACGATGAGACAGGCGGCTCGGCCATGCTCTATTCGTCGGGTACGACGGGTCGGCCCAAGGGCGTCAAACGCGCCGCGCTGGTTGGCGACCAACCCATCGACGCCGTCAACGGCCTGGCGACGATCGGCCAGGCCCTGTTCGGTATGGAACCGGACATGGTGTATCTCTCGCCGGCGCCGCTCTACCACGCCGCACCGCTGGGCTGGTCAATGGCCGTGCAATCCCTGGGCGGCACCGTGGTGATGATGGAGCGCTTCGACGCCGAGGCGGCACTTGGCTACATCGAGCGCTATAAGGTGACCTGCGCCCAGTGGGTGCCGACCCATTTCGTGCGCATGCTCAAACTGCCCGCCGAGACGCGGGCCAAGTACGACCACTCGTCCCTGAAGAGCGTTTTCCACGCGGCGGCGCCCTGTCCGGTGCCGGTCAAGGAGGCGATGATCGAATGGTGGGGTCCCATCGTTCAGGAATACTACGCCGGCACCGAGGGCAATGGTTTCTGCGCCATCACCGCGACCGAGTGGCTGAACAAGAAGGGCTCCGTGGGTCGCGGTCTGACCGCCGAACTTAAGATCTGCGACGAAAACGGCGACGTGGTCGCAGCGCGCACTGAGGGCACGATCTATTTCGCCGGCGGCGGCGAATTCGAATACCACAATGATCCCGCCAAGACCGCCGAGAGCCGCCACAAGAACGGGTGGACGACCTTGGGCGACGTGGGGTGGATAGATGAGGACGGCTATCTGTTCCTCACCGACCGCAAGAGCTTCATGATCATCTCCGGCGGGGTGAACATCTATCCCCAGGAGATCGAAAACCTGCTGATCGGCCACCCCAAGGTCGCCGACGTCGCTGTGGTCGGTGCTCCTCATGAGGAAATGGGCGAGGAAGTGGTCGCGGTGATCCAGCCCGCCGACTGGAGCGAAATGGGCGAGGCGCTGGCTATGGAACTGTCCGCTTACGCCCGCGCCAACCTTTCCCACGTCAAGACGCCCCGGCGCATCGACTTCATGCAAGAATTGCCCCGCCACGCCACCGGCAAACTCTATAAACGCCTGATCCGCGACGCCTATTGGGGCAAGGCCGAGGCGCCGATCGTCAAGGGAATCTAGTCCCTTCCATTCCGACAATCCGTTGAACAAGAGGAGATGTGGCCATGGCGCCCGTTGAAATGAGCGACCTTCCGGCCCTGGTGGGAACAGAAGTGGGTGTGTCGGACTGGGTGGAGATCACCCAGGAACGCGTCAATCAGTTCGCTGAAGCCACCGGCGACCACCAGTGGATTCACGTCGACGTTGAGCGGGCCAACAGGGAAATAGGCGGTCCGATCGCGCATGGCTACCTGACCCTGTCGCTGATCCCGTTCCTGTCGGCCGGCATGCTGCCCGTGAAAGGTGTCACCAGGGGCATCAACTATGGCTCCGACAAGGTGCGGTTCACCAATATGGTCCGTATCGGCAAGCGCGTTCGCCTGCGCCAGAAGCTGATCGGCGTCGAGCCGAAGGCCGGTGGCCTGCAGATCAAGAACGAATGCACGATCGAAATCGAGGGCGAGGCCCGTCCCGCCTGTGTCGCCGAGACGATGTCGGTGATCTACGGCGGTTAGGAAAGCCGGGTCCGTCCTTCCCATCCGTGGGGAAGGTGGTTTTGGAGGCGACCGATGCGTAGACGTCAACTCCTGGGAATCACCGCCGGCTTGCCGTTCCTGGCCGGCGCGACGTCTGGTGCGATGGGCGCGGCGGTCGGGGCGCGCCGCGTCAGGCCGGGCGACCCTGTTTGGCCTTCGACGGACCAGTGGGCCGGGCTGAAGGTTCGCGTCGGCGGTAATCTGATCAAACCGGCGCCGCTGCTGGAAGCCTGCCAGGCCGACGCCAAAAGCGCCGATTGCCGGGCTCTCCTCAAGTCGCTCCAGAACCCCTACTTTATCGGCGACCAGCCGTCGGGAACCCAGGTTTCCGGCTATCTGGACGCCTGGACCCCCGCCCCCAGCGCCTATGCCGTCGCGGCACATTCGGCGGCCGATGTCGCCGCGGCGGTGGACTTCGCGCGCCGCCACAACCTGCGTCTGGTGGTGAAGGGCGGCGGGCACAGTTACCTTGGAACCTCCAACGCTCCGGACTCGCTGCTGATCTGGACCCGGCAGATGCGCGATGTCACGGTTCATGACGCCTTCACGCCAAAGGGCGCGCCCGCCTCCCAGGCGCCGGTTCCGGCGGTCACCGCGGGGGCGGGGGCGGTGTGGATGGATCTCTATGACCCCGTGACCACCAAGGCCGGCCGCTATGTTCAGGGCGGCGGCTGCACCACCGTGGGCGTCGCCGGCCATATCCAGAGCGGCGGCTTCGGGTCTTTTTCCAAGCGCTTCGGCACATCGTCGGCGCATCTGCTGGAGGCGGAGGTGGTTACCGCCGACGGCGCCATCCGTACCGTCAACGCCCATCACAACGCCGATCTGTTCTGGGCCCTCAAGGGCGGGGGCGGGGGAAGCCTAGGCGTGATCACCCGGGTCACCCTGCGCACCCACGACCTGCCGGCGACTTTCGGCTGGGCCAGTGGACACATCAAGGCGTCCTCCGACGCGGCCTACCTGCGTCTGGTCTCCCGGTTCCTGGCTTTCTATTCGGACAGCCTGTTCAACGCCCACTGGGGAGAGCAGATCTCGATCCGGCCGGAGAACGTTCTCAATATCTCGATGGTCAGCCAGGGGCTGGGCGAGGGCGAGTCGGTGGCGATCTGGCGTGAGTTCATCGACTGGGTGCGCGCATCGCCGGGCGATTTCAGCATTGTCGAGGCTATGGATATCGGCGCGGCCCCGGCGCGGGGCTGGTGGGACGCGGCGGCCCGGCGCAAGCGCGGGTCCGACAGCATGCGCTATGACACCCGTCCCGGGTCGCCGGACACTCAGGCCTGGTGGTCGGGCGACCAGGGTCAGGTCAGCGCCTTCATGCACGCCTATGATTCGATCTGGCTGCCGGCCGCGCTTCTGGCGCCGGCGGCGCGCGACCGGCTGGCCGAAACCCTGGTCGCCGCCAGCCGGCATTTCGCGGTGGACCTGCATCTGAACAAGGGTCTGGCGGGCGCGCCGCCCGATGTCATCGCCGCCGCGCGCGACACGGCGATCAGCCCGGATTGCCTGACCGCCTTCGCCCTGGCGATCATCGCCACCGGCGGCCTGCCGGCCTACATGGATCTGGTCGGCATCAAGCCCGATCTCGCCTTCGCGCACAGGAGCGCCGAGCGCGTCGGCGCGTCGGCCAACACCCTGCGCCAGATCGCTCCCACCGCCGGCTCCTATCTTTCGGAAAGCAGCTATTTCAACGCCGATTGGAAACACGCCTATTGGGGCGAAAACTATCCCCGCCTGACCGGCGTCAAGGCCAAATACGACCCAGCCGGCCTGTTTTTCGTCCACCACGGCGTCGGCAGCGACGCCTGGACCGCGGACGGGTTCGAGCGGGTGGGGTAGGGACTTGGAGACGTCTCGACAGTAGCCTCCAGACCTCAACCTCCGGCAATCACCGCGACGCCCAGGAAACTCTGCATTGCGGAGTCGGCTGTCACCAGGGTCATGCCCCGACCGCGCGCCTGGGCGATGATCAGTCGGTCGAATGGGTCCGCGTGAGCCCAATCCATATCTCCCGCGGCTTCGCAATCGGCGCCTGACGCCGGGATCTCCACGAAGCTGTTGGCGCGGATCGCGCTTAACGGCGAGCCGGTGAAGGCTAGCTTGCCGAGCCGTCTTTTGATCGCGATCTCCCAGATCGAGGCGGCGCTGACGTAAATTCGGTTGGTCGGGGCGGCAATGGCGCGCTTGGCCGCCTCGCTCAAACGTGGGGAGCGCGCGTCCCACCACAGGAAAACATGCGTGTCGAGCAAGATGTCCATGGCCGCCGTCGGTTCTCAGGCGCCCATCTCAAGCCCCATTGAACAGAGCTTCTATCGCAGCATCGGGGGCGTCGAAATCGTCGCTGATATAGCTTACCCCCAAGGCGCCCGCGGGCACGCGTTCCCCGCCCAGTGTCGGCAACGGCACGATCTTTGCCTGGGGAACCCCGTTCTTGGTGATGACGATCTCCTCGCCCGCCGCCGCCCGGTCCACCAGAGCGGAGAGCTTCGTCTTCGCATCATACAGGCTGACAATGAGGGACATCACGGCTCCTTCGGTCTGCGGGTTCATATGATCGTTCGCGCCGTCTTGGTCAAGCTGACCAACATCTGGGAAACTGGCAGGCCTTGGGCTTAATTGCCCCTGCGCGCGGGATGACCGATGTGGCGCGGGACGCGGGGGTTACCCGCGAAGCGCTCTACAAATCCCTGAGCGAGGAGGGCGATCCTCGTCTGACGACAGTCATGGGCGTCGCCAAAGCGCTTGGTGTCACCTTCACGGCGAAGCTGGTCGGCTGAGCGCCACGGTCGCCCTGGCGTCGATAGCCGGACCGTGCGCGGGAGCGACGGCGGTTCCCGTTAGTCAAAATCCGCCGCCTGATTCCCGGCGGTCCGTTAGCCAGGCTATCGGTCGAAGGTCCGGTTCTGAGTCGCAAGATATCGGCGAGAATCGCCCAAAAGCGGGAGTCAGCGCAAATCTTTTTGATAGGTGATCCGAACGCCCGCGACGTTCCCGATGCGGGTAAAGACGCGGGAGTTCGTCGCATATCTGACGAGCAAACGATCTTTTGAGAGCCACGTTACGTCGGTCCAGGGACCGCCCCATCCGCCTGCCCTCGCTTGGCCGTGGTCTGTATCAGCTACAAAAGCATTTGCGTTTCCGGTCGGCTTCTCTCCGTCCCTGAGGACGGACAGTTGGGTTGAAAAGCCTGTCGTCGCTCCACAATCCCGGTCGAACAGAACCGCGCTATGGCGACCGTCTGGTGCGTCCCTGCTTGCAACGACCGTGTTCGCGCGTTCATCGGAGCAGCCTGACACGATCACGGCATAGGCCACGAAGATGAGCATCTTCAACATGCCGTCACGCTAACCCATCAGAGCACGACGTCAAATTCCGCTCACCACCGAAATGAGACCTTCGAAGGGTCCTGTGGTCGGCAAGACGTGTCGGATTTTATCCCCTACCGCCGACCGTCGTTCGATTTCTTCTTCGGCGGCGGACCTTTGCGCGGCGGGCTCTTGGGGCGGCGGACGAAGGTTTGGTCCTGCCCGCTATCGCGCGGAGACGCGGGAGCCGCGTCGGCGTGAACCTTCGACCCTGGCGCGCCCGCCGCCTCGATCCGAATCGGTTCGCCCGGGGCTGAGGCCACGGCGGCCTTGAAGCGATCGACGGCCTCGCGTGTGATCTCGAACTTGGTTTCTCGGTCGAAGATGCGGATCTGGCCGATGTCCTTCTTGGTCACGTGGCCGCGACGGCAGATCATCGGCAGCAGCCATTTTGGATCGGCGTTGCTGTTGCGGCCCACCGCCATGCGGAACCAAACGCCATCGGTGTCGGACCGCGCATAGGATTCGCGCGGCGCGCGTTCGGGCCTCGGACGATCGTCGCCAATCCCTTCGCCTCTGGCCCGGTCGTCACGGCGGCCACCGCGATCGGGGCCGCGTTCGCGATCGCGACCGGTTCCCCCGCCGCCGCGCTCGCCCGGATCGAACAGATCTTCGGGCGCCGGCAGCTTGGCCCGGTGCAGGCGGATCAGGGCGGCGGCGATCACCTCCGGCGTGGATTTTTCGAGCAACAACCGCCCGAGGGTCAGGTCTTCGTCGTTGGCGGTCTCGGTCAGGATCGGATCGGCCAGCAGCCGGGCCTGGTCGCCGGCGCGAATCTCTTCCGCGCTGGGTGGCCCGCTCCAAGTGGCGTCGACGCCCGCCGAGGCGAGAAGCTGCTCAACCCGTCGGCGGCGCGTATAGGGGGCCAGCAGCACCGAGACACCCTTGCGGCCCGCCCGACCCGTGCGGCCGCTACGATGCAATAAGCCCTGCCGATTGGCCGGCAGGTCGGCATGAATCACCAGACCCAGGTCCGGCAGGTCGAGACCCCGAGCCGCCACGTCGGTCGCCACGCATACCCGGGCGCGACCGTCGCGGAGAGCCTGAAGCGCGTCGGTGCGCTCGCGCTGGCTCATCTCGCCCGACAGGGCCACGGCGTCGAAGCCGCGCTCGCGCAGAGCTGCGTGGAGGTGGCGAACCGCTTCGCGGGTGGCGCAGAACACCAGGGTTCCCTGCGCCTCGAAAAAGCGCAGCACATTGACCACCGCCAGCTCGATCTCGTTAGGGGCCACGCGGATGGCGCGATACTCGATATCGCCGTGCGGTTCGTTCGATCGCACCGTGTCGATGCGCACCGCCGCCTTTTGATAGGAATGGGCGAGGGCGGCGATATCCCGGGCGATCGTAGCCGAGAACAGCAGGGTGCGCCGCTCGGCGGGCATCGCCTCGAGGATGAATTCCAGGTCCTCCTTGAAGCCGAGATCGAGCATCTCGTCGGCCTCGTCCAGCACCACGACCTCGAGGGCGCCGAGGTCGAGGTGACCACGCTCCAGGTGATCGCGCAGGCGCCCCGGGGTGCCGACCACGATCTGCGCGCCGGCCGCCAGGGCGCGCTGCTCGCGCCGGGAATCCATCCCGCCGACACAGGTCTCGACCCGAGCGCCCGCGCGGCCGTAGAGCCAGGCCAGTTCACGCGCGACCTGCAAGGCCAGTTCGCGGGTCGGGGCGATCGTCAGGGCCTGGGGCGCGCCGGCCGGCGGCAGTCGCTCGGCCTCGCCGAGAATGGTTGAGGCCATGGCCAGGCCATAGGCCACCGTCTTGCCCGACCCCGTCTGGGCGGAGACAAGCAGATCGCGGTCGGCGGCGGACTTTTCCAGAACAGCTGCCTGAACCGGCGTTGGCTCCTCATAGCCCTGTTCGGTCAGGGCGCGCGCCAAGGCGGGGTTCATCGATGGAAAGGGCATGGAGATCCAGTTCAGGGGGTCGGAACGGGGCTAGTCGCGTATTCGACCTTTCGCCCTTCTATCCGGCCGCTATTGTGACATCAAACTAGGGCGGAGACACGGCCATGGCCGACGGCGCGGTTGATGTGGCTCGAAATGAGCGTTTGGCGGCGGCGAAAGCCATGGCCTACGCCACCCCGCTTGAAGAATTTCAGGTCGCCGACGTCAGCCTGTTCACCAGCGACACCCACTGGCCCTGGTTCGAGCGTCTGCGAAACGAGGATCCGGTCCACTGGTGCGAAAGCAGCGAGTTCGGCCCCTATTGGTCGGTCACCAGGTTCAACGACATCATCGCGGTGGACGGCAATCATCAGGTGTTCTCGTCCAGCTCCGAACGGGGCGGCATCGCCATCGTCGATTCGCCGGAACCGAACCGCACGACCAGCTTCATCGGTCTCGACCCGCCCCATCACGACACCGAGCGCAAGGTCGTCTCGCCGATGTTCTCCACGGCCAGCATGATAGGCATGGCCCCGCTGATCCGCGAGCGGGCCGCCAGAATCCTCGACGAGCTGCCGGTCGGCGAAACCTTCGACTTCGTCGACCGGGTGTCCGTGGAGCTGACCAGCCAGATGCTGGCCACCCTGTTCGACTTCCCCTTCGAGCATCGCCGTCTGCTGCCCCGGGCTTCCGACCTGATTCTCAGCTCGCCGGGACCCGACGGACTGGTGGCGACCGAGGGCGAGCGGCAGGCCGAACTGTTCGCCACCATCACCCGCTTCATCCAACTGTGGAACGCGCGCCGGGGCGCGGGCGCCGGGAACGATCTGATCTCCATGCTGGCCAACGATCCGGCCACGGCCGGCGAGGACCCCTATGCCTATGTGGGAAACCTCATTCTGCTGATCGTGGCCGGCAGCGACACCACCCGTCATTCGATCACCGGCGCTCTGTTGGCCATGAACGAGACGCCGGGCGCCTATCGAAAGCTGCGTGACACCCCGGCTCTGCTGGAAAACGCCGTTCCCGAAATCATCCGCTGGCAGAGCCCCGTGGCCCACATGCGCCGCACCGCCCTGGCCGATCATCAGATCGGCGGCAAGACCATCCGCAAGGGCGACAAGGTGGTGATGTGGTATGTCTCCGGCAATCGCGACCATACGGTGATCGACAACCCGGACGCCTTCATCATCGACCGGCCCCGGCCGCGCCAGCACGTCGCCTTCGGATTCGGTGTTCATCGATGCGTGGGCAATCGCCTGGCGGAAATGCAGTTGCGCATCGTCTGGGAGGAAATTCTGAAGCGCTTCCCCCAAATCGAAATCATGGACGAGCCGCGCCGACTACGGTCTAACTTCGTCAAGGGTTACGAGACCCTGCCGGTGCGGATTCCGGCTTAGGGCGTCGGTGGCAAGAACAGGGATGGTTTGAAAATGGCGGACGGCTCCACTCCCATCGTCGCCGAAGAGCGCCTGAAGGCGGCGCGTGATCTGGCCTGGTCGACACCTCTGGCCGATTTCAATGTCGGCGATCCGGTGCTGTTCCAGACCGACAGCCACTGGCCGTGGTTCGAGCGGCTGCGCGCCGAGGAGCCGGTGCACTGGTGCCGCGACAGCGAGTTCGGCCCCTATTGGTCGATCACCAAATACAACGACATCATGGCGGTGGACACCAACCACGCGGTGTTCTCCTCAGAGGCGGCGCTCGGCGGCATCACCATCCGCGATGCGCGTCCCGATCTTAGGCGGCCGAGCTTCATCGCCATGGACCCGCCCAAGCACGACGCCCAGCGCAAGGCCGTCAGTCCGATCGTCGCGCCGCACAACCTGGCCAAGATGGAGCCGATTATCCGCGAGCGCGCGGCCGACATCCTCGACCGGCTGCCCCTTGGGGAGACCTTCGACTGGGTGGACCGCGTGTCGATCGAACTGACCACCCAGATGCTCGCCACCCTGTTCGACTTTCCCTTCGAACAGCGTCGCCGGCTGACCCGCTGGTCGGACGTGGCCACCAGCATGCCTATGAAGGGTGGCCTGGTGGAGACCGAGGACGAGCGCCAGGCGGAGCTGATGGAGTGTCTGAACGTCTTCCTGGGGTTGTGGAACGAGCGCGTCAATGCCGAGCCCGGCGTCGACCTGATCTCGATGATGGCGCACAGCGACGCCACGCGGAACATGACCCCCGACGAATATCTGGGCAACATCATCCTGCTGATCGTCGGCGGCAACGACACCACCCGCAATTCCCTGACCGGCGGCCTGTTGTTCCTCAACCAGAACCCGGACCAGTACCAGAAGCTGCGCGACAATCCCGACGTCATCCCCAACATGGTGCCGGAGATCATCCGCTATCAGACGCCGCTGGCCCATATGCGCCGCACCGCCACCGCCGACTACGAGCTGGGTGGCAAGACCATCCGCAAGGGCGACAAGGTGATCATGTGGTATGTCTCCGGCAACCGCGACGAGACCGCGATCGAAAACCCCGGCGCCTTCATCATCGACCGCGAGCGGCCCCGGCAGCATTTGTCGTTCGGTTTCGGTATCCATCGCTGCGTCGGCAACCGCCTTGCGGAAATGCAGTTGCGCATCGTCTGGGAGGAGATTCTCAAGCGTTGGGATTTCGTTGAGGTGATGGGCGAACCCCGGCGGGTCAGATCAAGCTTCGTCAAGGGCTATGAGACCCTGCCGGTGCGGATTCCGGCGTGAGTGCTACTGGTCGGGAGTCACGACCTTGAAGCCTTGAGCCTTGAGGCGCTGCAATACGCCGTTCTGGGCGAGCAAGGTGCGCAGGTTCACAACCGCTACGCTGTGGCCGGGCTTGCCGAGCGCCTGGATGATCGTCGCGGTGGAGTCGTTCATGGACCGGGTGATGACGTCCGCGCCTTCGGGTAGGCTATTGACGCATTTCTCATAGCCGCGCTGGGCCGAGAGCGCCGCCCCTACATCACCGCGCGCCCAGCCTTCCCCGGCAGCCCTGATGCGCTCGCTGCCCGCTTCCACCTCGTCGAGAGCATCCGCCATGCAGGCCGGTCCTGAAATCGCCAGGCCCGTCTCGGCCGCCCGGAACACCGGCACGGCCTTGTATATTCCCGCCGGCACGATCTTCACGCCCTTGTTTCGGGCGAGCCGATCGATGGTCGCTTGAGGTTCGGATAGGTCGAGCTTGGCCTGCTTACGAAAGTCCGCGACCATGAGCAGGCCCGCCGCCAGCGGTGTCCAGCTGGAATAAGCGCGTGGATCGCTGGTCAACTTCGCCCGGTCGGTCAAAAACCGCGCCCGCAGGGCTGGTTGCAACGAATTCTCCATGGGCGCCTTCGAGCGGAAGTGCCGACGGATGTTGATAAGGGTGAAGATGTCCCCAAGGCCAACGCTCACCCTGGGTGGGCCGATCAGTTCATTGGCGCCGTCCAGATGACGCGCGGTCGCCGACGAGTCCCATTTCAGGCCCTTCGGCAGCGCCCCTGGAGATCCCAGAATATAGACCGTCGATGTCGAGCTGGACACCCGCCACCAGGCCGGACCCCTGATCTTGGCGGTGACCACCAGTTCCTGGACAACGGCCCCCTCGGGGTCAACCGGGGGCGCCGCAAGGGCCGATGATGCCGTCAGGCCGGCAAGCAGCCCCGCGACGAAACCCCGCCTCACGCGGGCCATTCGATCAATCATGAGTGGTGTTCCTAACCTGGCAGCTGACGGCGATTGCTCATGGTCGGCGTGGTCCACTGGGCGTCGGTCAGCCGCCGCCGATCTTGGGAATCAGATAGATTTCGCTCTCCGAGCCCACCGGCTCGAACAGCGCATCCTGATGAATCTCGCCATCGATGGCGATGGCCATACGGCGCTCAATATGCTCGCCAAAGCCGGGATAGAGCCGGTCGAGCGCCGCGATCACCCTTCTGACCGTATCGCCCTCGACCTCGAACTCCGTGAGATCCCCGGTGAAGGCGCGACAGGAAGAGCAGGCCGCGACAACCCGTGGCATTAGCCCGCGTCGACGGCCGCGCGGATCTTCGGCGGCGACAGGGGCAGATCGGTCATGCGCTTGCCTATCGCGCCGCGCACCGCGTTGGCCACAGCCGCCAGCGGCGGCACGATAGGCACCTCGCCGACGCCCTTGGCCCCGAACGGATGGCGAGGATTGGCCACCTCCACCATGATCGCGTCGATCATCGGCAGGTCGGAAGCCACCGGGACGCGATAGTCGAGGAACCCCGCGTTCTCCATGTGACCGGTACGGTCGAAGACATATTCCTCGTTCAGCGCCCAGCCTACACCCTGGGCGACGCCGCCTTGAATCTGGCCCTCGACATAGGCCGGATGGATCGCCTTGCCGACGTCCTGGGCGGCGGTATAGCGCAGCACGGTCACGTGACCGGTCTCCGGATCAACCTCGACGTCGCAGAGATGGACGCCGAAACCCGGTCCCGCGCCCTGGGCGTTCAGAGAAACCTGGGCGCCGATCGGGCCGCCGGTCTGAGCCGCTTTGGCCGCCAGTTCGGCGATCGTCAGGTCCGCCTTGCCCTTGGAGGCGTCAAGGCAGACCGCCACGCCGTTTACATAGTCCACCTGATCGACGGAGACATCCATCAGCAGGGCCGCGCGGCGCTTCAGGTCCTCGACGATCTTCTGGGCGGCCTGGGTTACCGCCATGCCCGTCGCGAAGGTGGTGCGGCTACCGCCAGTCAGCATCGAAAAGCCGATCGAAGCGGTGTCGGCGACTATGGGGCGGACCTTTTCCACCGGCAGACCCAGAACCTCGGCGGCCATCATGGCCATCGAGGCGCGCGAGCCGCCGATGTCGGGGTTGCCGCTGATCACAACCGCGGAGCCGTCTTCGCCGATATTGACCGCCGCGGTGGATTCGCCGCCAACGTTGAACCAGAAGCCCACGGCCAGGCCCCGTCCCTGATTGGGGCCGAGCGGAGCGCTGTAGTGGGGGTGTTCGCGGATGGCCTGAAGGGTCTCGACGTAACCGATATTGCGGAAGGTGGGTCCGTAGGACGCCTTGGTTCCATCGCGCACGGCGTTCTTCTCACGCAGGGCGATGGGATCCATGCCCAGCTTCAGGGCCAGGTCGTCCACGGCGCTCTCGACGCCGAAAGCCGAGATCGGCGCTCCGGGCGCGCGATAGGCCGCCACCTTGGGGGTGTTGGTCACCACGTCATAACCGACGATCGAGAAGTTAGGCACGTCGTAGCAGGCGAGGGCGGTCATCGACCCGGCGCCGACTGGCGAGCCCGGGAAGGCCCCGGCCTGGTATTTCAGGACCACATCGGCGGCGACGATCGTCCCGTCGGCCATGGCGCCGAGCTTGACTTCAATCACCGCGCCGGAGGTCGGGCCGGTGGCGCGGAACACCTCATCGCGCGTCATTACCATCTTTACCGGCGCGCCGCATTGGCGCGACAGGGCCAACGCGACAGGTTCCAGATAGACCGTCGTCTTCCCGCCGAATCCGCCGCCAATCTCGGCGGGGGTGACGCGGATGTCGGAGGCCTCAAGGTCCAGGACCTTGGCGCAATAGGTGCGGATCATGAACTGGCCCTGGCTGGAGCTCCAGACCTGGCACTGACCGTCGGCGCCGAAGTTGGCCACGCAAGCGTGGGGTTCGATATAGCCCTGATGGACGGCGGCCGTGGTGTAGCGACCTTCGATGATCACCTCGGCGCCCGCGAAGCCGGCGGCGAGGTCGCCGCGCGTGAGTTCGTTGCGTTTGGCGATATTGGACGGTTTGTCCGGCCGGGCGGCGAGGCCCTCGGTGAACAGATGAGCGTGCAGCACCGGTGCGCCATCGGCCATGGCGGCTTCGACATCGATCACATGAGGCAGGGCTTCATATTCCACCACGATCAAAGCCAGCGCCTCATCGGCGATGTCCGAGGATGTCGCCGCGACGGCGGCCACGGCATGACCATCGTACAAGGCTTTGTGGCGGGCCATCACGTTGAGCGAGAGGTCACGCAGGTTCGACGCGCTCTCGCCGGCTTCGTATTCCTCGGACGCCAGATCGGGAAAATCGGCGGCGGTGACGATGGCCTTCACGCCGGCCAGCGCCCGGGCCTTGCGCGTGTCGATCGAGACAATCCGGGCGTGAGCATGAGGGCTGCGCTTGATCTTGCCCACCAGCATGCCGGGCATGGCCAAGTCGGCGCCATAGAGCGCCTTTCCGGTGACCTTCTCGGCGCCGTCCGGTCGGATCGGCCGGGTTCCGACGACCTTCAGATGACCGTCATCCAGGGGCGCGGCGACACGAATCGCCGATTCTGGCCGCTCAAGTACGTCACTCATCAGACCCTCACTTGCCGAAGTTCAGCCGCCGCATCCATCACGGCCCGAATGATTTTATCATAGCCCGTGCAGCGGCACAGGTTGCCCGCCAACCAATAGCGCGCCTCGCTCTCGGTTGGGTCGGGGTTGGCGTCGAGCAGGGCCTTGGCCGCGACTAGAATGCCGGGCGTGCAGAACCCGCACTGCAAGGCGGCATGCTCCAGGAACTTCTGTTGCAGCGGGTGCAGCGTCCCGCCGTCGGCCAAGCCCTCGATGGTCTCGACACGGCGGCCCTCGGCCTCGACGGCCAGCACCAGGCAGGAACAGACCAGGCGCCCGTCCAGGATGACGCTGCACGCGCCGCAGTCGCCGGACCCACAGCCCTCCTTGGAGCCGGTCAGGCCAAGTTCGTCGCGCAGAGCGTCGAGCAGGGTGGTTCCAGGCGCGCTGAGGAACTCGACGGGATCGCCGTTCACCACGGCCGAGATGTGTTGTCGCTTGCTCATGTTCTGTTCTCCGCGCGGCCATGGGCGATCACCGCCGCTCGCCTAGCCAAAACGCCCGCGATCTTGGTGCGGAATTCGATGGTGCCACGCTTGTCGCTGATCGGATGGCAGGCCGCGCGCGCCGCCGCGTCGAGCCGGTCCAGGGCCGCCTCGTCAAGTCTGGACCCGATCAGCGCCGCGGCGGCCTCCGGGACCAGAAGCACGGTCGGGGCGACAGCGCCCAAAGCCACATAGGCGTCCGACACCACCCCCGCGTCGTCCAAGGTCAGGTTCACGGCGGCGCCGACCACCGCGATATCCATTTCGGTCCTGGGAATGAACCGCAGATAGGCGTCGCCCGACCGCGCCGGCCGCGCCGGCAGATGAATTTCCAGCACGAACTCTCCCAGGGCAAGCGACGTGCGCCCTGGACCAACCGCGATGGATTCGACCGGCGCCATACGTCTGCCGCCCGCGCCGACGATCAGGCATGTCGCCCGCGCCGCCACCAGGGCCGGCACACTGTCGGCGGCGGGCGATGCGTTGCAGAGGTTCCCGGCCATGGATGCCCGCCCCTGGATCTGGGTCGACCCGATCAGATTGACTGCCTCCACGACGCCCGGCCAAGCCAGGCTCAGGACCCGGTGCTCGCTGAGGGCCACGCCGGGCGTCGCCGCTCCGATGATGAAGCCTCCGCCTTCCTGCCGGATGCCGATCGCGCCTGGGATGCGTTTCAGATCCACGATCATGCCGGGCGGCAGCCGCCCCGCGCGCAGTTGAACCAGAAGGTCGGTTCCGCCACTCAACGGTCGTGCGCCGGTGGCGAGAAGCGCTTGAGAGGCTTTTTCGGCGCTATCGGGCGCGATGAAATCGACTTGAGACAAATTACCTCCTTGGGCGAACGAGAGGCCCTTCTTCCAGAGTATCAAGCTTGATGGCCGGATGGCGAGGCCATTCCTGACCGTTGATCATAAATCTTGAGTCTCGTCGAAGAACGTCCAGGTCGCGGCGCCGTCGAACCGTCTCACCCTGAGCCGCGAGGTGACGTCCGGGTCGAAAAGGCGAGCGTTTACACCCATCCTCTGAATGGCCGGATCAAGGCCTCGCCAATGGGTGGCGCATCCGCATCGCCCGCAGTGTCGAAAGGCGATCAACCGGTCGCCCCACATGTAGGCTGTCGTCGCATCCTCTCCCGTCACCTCGACGGCGTGGGGTTCAAAATAGGCCCACAGGACTCCCAGGCGCCGACAGATCGAACAGTTGCAGTCCTTTACCCAGGCGGGCGCCTGATTGACGGCCAGCCTTACGGCGCCACAGTGGCAGAAGGCCTCGATCATCGGTTGTCAATGTCCTCGATCCGCGAACTTTTTGTCACCAAGCTCTATGAAGCCTCGCTGGCCGAGGCGCGAGACTTCCAGGCGTTCAACGCCGAGTTGGAAGCGGCCTGCCTGATGCTGGCGACTGAGGATCGGGCGGGTAGGGCCTGGTGCAAGACCCATGGCTATGGCGGCTACACCTCCTACGCGTCCTTGAACGATCTGCCCACGCGGGCCACGGTGTTCGGTGATCTTAAGCGGCGCCTGGACAGGCACGCGGCGGCATTCGCCAAGAATCTCGCTTTCGATCTCGGCGCGCGTGGCCGACTGGTCCTTGACAACCTGTGGGTCAGTGTCCTGCGCCCAGGCGCGGCCCACTCCGGTCATATCCATCCCCACAGCGTGATCTCGGGCACGGTCTATGTGGTCACGCCGCCTGGCGCCGGCGCGCTGCGGCTGGAGGACCCACGACTGGCTCATATGATGGCCGCTCCGCCCCGGTTGGCGGACGCGCCGGAAAGCGCGCGCGCCTTCGTCCGCCTCGATCCAGCCCCGGGGTCGATCTACATGTGGGAAAGCTGGCTGCGTCATGAGGTGCTGGCCAATGCGGCAAAGGCGCCCCGTATCAGCGCCAGCTTCAACTATGCGTGGCGCTAAACCGCGACGAAGCAAATCGCGATAAATTTCAAATCCAAATCAACAGTCTATTGATGACTTGTCACAGCCTCTCGACATGTGACTTCAGAGGTGTAGTTTCAACATAAGTGATTTTCTCTCCTACGCAATTTTAATCTCTTTCGTTAAATTTCAACTCAGAAGGAGAAACTTGCGTGCCTGTGTTGCAGACCAAGCACACCCGCGCGGGGACGGGTTTGCTGTCGCTCATGGGTGGAGAACGATTGGATCGCCCAAGCAGTCAGTTGGTGGCTGGCGTCGTCGTAGCGGCTGGCGCGACCGTGCTTCGGTGGACCTTGGGGTTTATCATGCCCGGAATTCTACCCTTCGCGCTCTATTTCCCTGGGCCTTTCGCGCTTTATTTCCCTGGGCTGATCGTGATCTCGTTCGTGGGCGGATGGCGGGCCGGCGCAGTGATGGGCGCGGCCGCCGTAGTGACCGGGTGGTACATATTCCTGCAACCTGTCCACGGTTCCGCCGGGCCGGACCTCGCGGCAGGCCTCGACCTGTTTCTGTTCGTTGGCATGGTCAGCGGCGTGGTCGCCGTCGGGGCCTACATGCGCTCGGTGGTCCGGCGGCTGGAGCAGAGCCGCAAGGCTATTATAGATCAGAACCTGAATTATAACATCCTCTTCGAGACCATGTCGGAGGGTTTTGTGCTGTGCGAAACAATCCGTGATGAACCGGGCCTGTTGATTGACTATGCAATCCTCGAAATCAATCCGGCGCTTCAGCTTATATTGGGTTTAGGACCGGAGGCCGTCGGCAAACGGCTTAGCCAGACGCCGGGTGAATGGACCGAGTGGCTGTCGCTATGCGATCGCGCGTTGCGAAATAAACATCCTCTGAAATTGGAGCACTATTTTGCACAAAATGCCCACTGGTACGAAATTCGCATAAATCCTGTCACGGACGACCGTCTAGCATTGATCTACATAGACATCACCGACCAAAAAAGATCCGAAGCCTATCAGGGTGAATTGTTCAGTGAATTGAACCATCGGATCATGAACAATTTGGCGCTTGTCGCCAGTTTTCTCAACCTCCAGGCGCGCGGCGCCCAGCCGACGCTTCGTGACGAGCTTCACAAGGCCGCCGCCCGCGTGCAGGGCATCGCCGAGGTTCACACGGCGCTCTACCGCGGGTCACGCCGGAACGAGGTCGACTTCGGCGCCTATCTGCGAGATCTGTGCGCCAGCTTGGCGCGGACCCTCGTCGACGACGGACGGATCGCCATCGCGGTGGAGGCCGAGTCCGCGGTCATGCCCATCGACACCGCGGTTCCACTTGGCATGGTCGTGAACGAACTGGTCACCAACGCGGTCAAATATGCCTATCCGATGCCCCAACGCGGGGTCATTTCGGTCTGGTTCGGTCGCGTCGGTGACGCGCTCGTTCTGCGGGTCGCCGATCATGGCGCCGGACTTCCGGACGCGTCGGCTATGCGCCCCGGCAGCCTTGGGATGAGCCTGGTCCAGTCCCTTGTGGCCCAGGTTCAGGGCTACCTGGTGACCCATCCCGGCCCCGGCGCGCGCTTTGAAATTTCGCTTCCCGCGCCGGCGGTCGAGGCCACTTCCCGGGCTGCCTGACCCAGAGCGCCACGCGAAAAGTGGGAACTGGTTTTCGCGGATGTGGCGCTCTGAATGTTTGAATCTAGAGCAAACCTCCCTAAACCGATTCCGGTTTAGGGAGGTTTGCTCTAGGCGCGGCGCGCCGCCGACCGGGTCGTCTGAGGCCATTGCCTCAACCCGCGCGGCGACGCAAAACATCGGCATGGCCGATCAGATTCCCCCACGCCCCCGCAAGGTCCCTCGGCGCATCGAACAGCTGGGCCGCGTTCGTATCGACAACTACGCCTGGATGAAGGACGACAACTGGCAGGCTGTGCTGCGCGACCCCGCGATGGTCAGCCAGGATATCCGCGGCCACCTCGAAGCCGAGAATCTCTATTCCAAGGCGTTGCTGGCCCCGACGGAGCCACTTCAGGCGCGGCTGTTCGAGGAGATGAAGGGGCGCCTCAAGGAGGATGACAGTTCGGTTCCGACGCCCGACGGACCCTTTGACTACTTCAGTCGCTATGCGGTCGGCGCCCAACATCCCCGCCACGTCAGACGCCCGCGAGGCCAGGATGGCGCCGAACAGGTCTTGCTTGACGAAGAGGTCGAAGCGACTGGCAAGGCTTTCTACGCCGTGGACGCCGCGTCCCATTCACCTGATCAGACCCTCTATGCCTGGGCGGCCGACGATCAGGGCTCGGAATATCACCGCATCTTGCTGCGCGATCTGACTACAGGTGCAGTGTTGAAGGGCGGACCTGAAAGCGCTTCGGGCTCCTTCGTGTTTTCACCTGACTCCCAGTGGCTGTTCTGGGTCTGGCGGAACGAAAACGCCAGGCCCGCCAAGGTCTTCCGCCGGCCGGCGCGCGGCGGCGATGACGTGCTGGTCTATGAGGAGATCGACGAGGGCATGTTCCTGGGCGTCGATGTCACCGCCGATGACAGCCATATTCTGATCGGTATCCAGAACCAGGAAACTAGCGAGGACTGGCTGATCCCTGCCGCCGATCCCACCGCGCCGCCGGTCATCGCCGAGGCGCGCCAGGCCGGCGTGCGCTACGACCTGGATCATTGGGGCGATCGCTGGCTGATCCGCACCAACACCGGCGGCGCCGTGGATTTTAAGCTCATGATCTCGGAAGCGTTAATCCCGGCCAGGGCGACCTGGCGCGAGTGGATCGCCCATAGACCAGGCGTCCTGATCGGCGGCATGGCGCCGTTCAAAGACCATCTGGTCCGGCTCGAGCGGGAAAACGCCTGCGATAGGCTGGTGGTGGTGGCGCGGGACGGATCGGAACATGTCATCGATTTCGATGAAGACGCCTACGCCCTCAATCTCAGCGGTGGCCACGAGTACGACACCACCCTGACCCGGTTCGTCTATCAATCGCCAACCACGCCGCGCCAGTGGTTCGATTACGACATGGCCACCCGCCAGCGGACTCTCCGCAAGACCCAGTCGGTGCCCTCCGGCCATGATCCCGCCGACTATGAGGTGCGACGCCTCTGGGCGCCGGCGCCGGACGGCGAGACCGTGCCGATCACGGTCCTGATGAAACGAGGAACAACCCTCGACGGCTCCGCGCCGCTGATGCTCTATGGCTACGGCGCCTACGGGCACCCCAACACCGCGACATTTTCCACCCAGGCGCTCAGCCTGGTCGATCGGGGGTGGGTGTGGGCCAGCGCTCACGTGCGCGGAGGCGCGGACAAGGGTTGGGGCTGGTTCCTGGATGGCCGGAAGTTCAAGAAAAAGAACAGCTTTACCGACTTCATCGCCTGCGCCGACCATCTCGTGGCCGAGGGTTACGGCGCTCCGGGCCGGATCGTCGCCTATGGCGGCTCGGCCGGAGGCATGCTGGTTGGGGCCGTGGTCAATATGCGGCCCGAGCTTTGGGGCGGGATTATCGCCGCGGTGCCGTTCGTGGATGTTCTGAACACCATGAGCGACACGACCTTGCCGTTGACTCCGCCGGAATGGCCCGAGTGGGGCAACCCTTTGGAAGACCCCGAGGCCTATGACTACATCGCCAGCTACAGCCCGTATGACAATATAGCAGCGAGGCCCTATCCGGCGATCCTGGCCAGGGCGGGGCTTTCGGACCCTCGCGTCACCTGGTGGGAACCGGAAAAGTGGGTCGCCAGGCTCCGCGACCACACCACCAGCGCGCGGCCGATCCTGCTGGTCACCAATATGGAGGCGGGGCACGGCGGCGCATCCGGGCGGTTCGATCACCTCAAGGAGGTCGCCATGGACTACGCCTTCGCGGTCTGGGCGGTGGAAGGCGAGGCGGCCCTGTGATCCTGCGAGACGCCATACAAGCCGACGCGCCCATCCTCGCCGCCATCTATGGTCACCATGTGCTGCATGGTCTCGGCACCTTTGAAGAGACTCCGCCCTCGTCCGACGAGATGGCGTCGCGGTTGGCGGGTGTTCGCTCGCGGGGCCTGCCCTATCTGGTGGCGGAGACCGACCGGGTAATCGGTTTCGCCTATGCCAGCCCGTTCCGCCTGCGCGCCGCCTATCGCTACGCGGCCGAGGATAGCGTCTATGTCGCTGCTCAGGTGCTCGGGCGAGGGGTCGGCAAGGCGCTGCTTCAGGGCGTGATCGACCGGAGCGCGGCGCTTGGCCTGCGCCAGCTCATCGCTGTCATCGGCGATAGCGGCAACGCCGGTTCGATCAGCCTGCACCGGTCCCTGGGTTTCGAGCCGGGCGGGGTGCTGCGGGCCGTCGGCTTCAAACACGGCCGATGGGTCGATATCGTGATGATGCAAAAGGCCCTGAACGGCGGCGGCGCGTCGGCGCCTTCGACGGGCGGCCTGACTCTCGGGGAATGACCATGCGTGGCTTGAGGATTTTTACGGTCGGCCTTTTTATGATCGCCGGAGGCGCGGTCTATGGGCAACCGGCCGGGAGCCGGACACAGCCGGCTACCGGCGAGGCCCCACCCGGCCTCGCGGCGCCCACTCCGCCGGAAGTTGGCCGTCCCGATCCCGCCTGCGACCTTCCACCTTCGGCCGACGGCGCCCGGAGCGCGGATATGCGCGCCGACCGCGCCCGCTGCCACAAGCTCTCGGACGCCGAGGTCGCCACCGCGCCGATCATCGAGATTCGAAAGGTCACCCGCCACCAAGCCGTGATCGGCGGGCGATCCATCGCCTACACCGCCACGGCCGGAACATTGACGGTCCGTAATGATGAGGGCAAGCCGACCCTGTCAATGTTCTATGTGGCCTATACGGCCGACGGCGGTCAGGGCGCCGCCCGGCCGGTGACATTCCTCTATAATGGCGGCCCTGGTTCCTCGACGCTTTGGCTGCATATGGGCTCGCTCGGTCCGATGCGGGTGGCCACCGACAGCCCCAAGCCGACCCGGGGGCCTCCCTTCACCCTGGTGGCCAATTCCGACAGCCTGCTCGACAAGTCGGATCTGGTTTTCCTCGACGCTCCAGGGGCCGGATTTTCGCGGCCGCTGGGCGACACCAAGCTGGCGGCGTTCTGGGGCACCGATCCGGATATCGATGCTTTCGCCCGGGGGATCGAACGCTATCTGACCATCTATGACCGGTGGAATTCACCGAAGATGATTTTCGGCGAGTCCTACGGCACCACCCGCTCGGCCGGCCTCGCCTACCGGCTGCAGCAGGATGGCGTCCAGCTCAACGGCGTGATTCTGCTGTCGTCGATCCTGAACTATGGCCGGCGCGATCCCGGGTTCGATCAGGAATTGATCAACTACCTCCCCAGCTACGCGGCGGCGGCGGCCTATCACAGCCGGCTCACCAGCCCGCCGGCCGATCTGCCGGCCTTTCTGCGTGAGGTTCGCGACTTCTCGCGCGGCCCCTACGCCCTGGCCCTGGCCAAGGGCCAGGATATCGATCCGGCCGAGCGCGAGGCGATCGCCCAGAAACTGGCGACCTATACGGGCCTGTCCGCTGGTTTCATTCTCGAAGCCGACCTGCGGGTCACGCCGGGGCGCTTTCGAAAGGAGCTGTTGCGTGATCAGCGTCTGACCATCGGCCGATATGACGCGCGTTTCACCGGCTCGGATGTCGATGCGGCGGGCGAGACGCCGGAGTTCGACGCTTCGGACACCGGCATCACCGGCGCCTTCGTCTCGGCCTTTCATCACTATCTGACCGACGACCTGGGGTTCACCAGCGATCTGAGCTACCGGCCGACCTTCTATTCAGCCGGCCTGCAGTGGGACTTCAAGCACCGCGCGCCGGGTGGGCGGGGCGAGGGTGACAACACGCCGGCCGATGTGGCGCTCGACCTGTCGGCGGCCATGCGCCAGAATCCGCATCTGCTGCTCTATTCCCTCAACGGCCTGTACGACTTCGCGACGCCGTTCTTCGGCACCGAATATGACCTTGGCCATATGCAGTTGGACCCGGCCCTCAAGGGCAATGTTCGGTTAGCCTACTATCCGTCCGGTCACATGGTCTATCTGAACACCGAGGCCCTGAAGTCGATGAAGGCCGACCTGGCGCGGTTCTACGATGAAGTGGCGGCGCGGTAGATCGCCCACGCCTGGGCGCGAACCCAGGCGGGGCGCCCTGCTACCAAGGACGGTGTTCGGCGTTGTTGCGCAGCCAATGGATCTGATCGCTGAGCCGATCGAGACGGGCTTCCAGATCGGCGCGGACGGCGGGGGGCATGCGGCCGCGATTGGCGGCGCGCGCGGCATCGTCGTCGTGCCTGATGCGGTTCAATTCCACCTCCACGCGCTGGAACTCGCGGCGATCCAGTGAGCCGTCGGCGCGACCACGGCTGATCCGGCCTTGCAGCCACCGCATCCGGCGGTTGATTTCCCAGCCGCCCGGCTGAACGCCATAGCCGTGGCCCTGGTCATAATGCGGGGCGCGCCGGTCTTGCGGCGGTCCGCCATAGGGTTGCGCCAGAACGGGGCCGACGAGCATGGTGACGGCCGTCAGCGCCCCCAGCACGATTGAGACGGATCGTTGCATTTCAGCTTTCCTCGTTTGAACTGTCAGGCCGCGAATGGCCTACGCGCCATCAATAGACTTGGCCGGATGAACGCTGTTTGAACGCAATCTCCGCGATTGTTAATCTGGCTAGTTGAGCCGGCGTAGCCCACACGCTGGATGACGATCTGTCGCGAATCGACGCGCTTGGCTGGGGAACTAGGACTCGAACCTAGAACGACGGTACCAAAAACCGCTGTGTTACCATTACACCATTCCCCAACGAGCCGGCGCGGCGTCGCCGCCCGGCGCGAGCCCGGTCAGATAGCGTGGGATGGCCGGTGTTGCAACGGCGGCGCCCGATCTCTATAGACCTCCCTCCTAAATCGGAGTGTGGCTCAGTCTGGTAGAGCACCGCGTTCGGGACGCGGGGGTCGCAGGTTCGAATCCTGCCACTCCGACCAAATTCCCGCCTGGCTGGAGCCCCTCGACAGCCCCGATGGCGACGGTGTAGGCCCGTCAATAGACAGGGCCATCCATGAAACATTTCCTGACCACCATCGCCGGTGTCTTCATCGGTCTCGCCCTGTTTTTCATCGGCGTGCCGATCCTGCTGCTGACCTGGGCCGCGGCGGCGGCCCGGCCGACGCCGGTGGGCGATCACAGCGTCCTGATGCTGGACCTGCGCGGCGGCCTAACCGATCAAGGACCGCACGGCCCCTTCGCCAGCCTGTCAGGCAAGACCGGCTCGGTGCTGGGCATCGAAGAGACGCTGACCGCCGCCGAGCACGACAGTCATATCAAGGGCCTGCTGGTGCGCCTTCCCGAAGGTGGGCTGCCCCCGGCCGCCGCTGATGAGCTTCGCCTGGCGTTCAAACGCTTTCGGGCCGCCGGCAAGCCCATACTGGCCCACGGCCAAGGCCTCTACGCCGACGCCATGGTGCTATCCACCTATGAACTGGCGGCCGCGTCGGGTGATGTCTGGATGCAGCCTGCTTCGAGTTTCCAGGCGACCGGTCTTTCCCGAGAAGATATCTTCTTCAAGGGCTTCTTCGATCGTCACGGCGTCAAGCCCGATTACCAGCAGCGCTATGAATTCAAGAACGCCGTCAATCCCTATCTCTACAGCGACTATACCCCGGCCCATCGCGAGGCTGAGCTGTCCTGGATGGGCTCTGTCTATGGGGTTGTGCTGGCCGATGTGGCGGCCGATCGCGGCCGCCCCCTGGCTCAGATCAAGGGTCTGGTCGAGGCCGGCCCCTATACGGCGGAACTGGCCCAGGCCAACGGCCTGATCGACCATGTGGGAGAGGTCAAGGCGGCGGAGAAGGCGATACTGGCCAAGGCGGGCGATGGGGCCAAGCTGGTGACGCTCGATGACTACGCCGCCCAGGCCGGCCGTACACCCGCGAGCGGCGGCGCAGGCTCGACCATCGCGGTGATATCGGTCGAGGGCGACATCATGACAGGCCAGGGCGGATCGGGTTCCGGCCCGTTCAGCGGCGGCTCGACCATCCGGTCGGACGACGTGGAAAAAGCCTTTCAGGCGGCGATCGACGATTCGGACGTCAAGGCCATCGTGTTCCGGATCTCCTCGCCCGGTGGGTCGGACACCGCCTCCGAACAGATTCTCGCGGCGGTTCGGGCGGCCAAGGCGGCGGGCAAACCGGTGGTGGTCAGCATGGGAACCTATGCCGCCTCTGGCGGCTATTGGATTGCCTCCCAGGCTTCGCGCATCGTCGCCGAGCCGACCACCCTGACCGGCTCGATCGGCGTGTTCGGCGGCAAGTTCGCCATTGGCGAAGCGCTCGGAAAGTTCGGGGTCGACATGCGGGGCCTCAAGGTCGGCGGAGATTGGGCTGACGCCTTTTCCACCGCCGCGCCGATGACCGCGACCCAGCGCACGGCGTTTTCCACCTGGATGGATGGGATCTATGACGGCTTCGTCGCCCGGGTGGCCCAGGGGCGCCGATTGCCGGTGGCGCGAGTGCGCGAAATCGCCAAGGGTCGTGTCTGGACCGGCGCCCAGGCCCAGACCCTGGGTCTGGTCGATCAGATCGGCGATTTCCATGACGCGGTCATCGTCGCCAAGCAGCTTGGCGGCGTCGCCGGTGAGGCCCGGCTGAAATCCTTCGACGCTGACACTTCGCCGCTGGACGCGGTCAAGCGCATGTTCGGCCTGTCGACGGCGGCGGCGAGGGTCTTGTCGACTGTGGTGGATCTGGGGGCCGAACCCTCGGCCCGCGCCTTGGCGGGCCAGGTTTCCGACGCGCGGCTGCGGAGCCAGGGCGCCACGGTGCTGGCGCCGAGGCTGGTTCCTTAGAGGCGCGACCATGTCTGAGCGACTGCTAAACGCGCGGGCGGCTATCCAGCGTCGCGACTGGCAGACGGCCGAGGCGCTGCTGGCTTCGGCCAGACCCGAGGAATTGACCATCGCGGCGCTTCTGGATCGGGTTCTGGCCCAGCGGATGCTGAATCGCCCGGAGCAAGCCCTCCAGACGCTCGAACAGATTCTGGCGCGCGAGCCCGCGAACTTCCTGGCGCTATTGTCTGTCGGCGCGTTGCTGGAACGGCTCGGGCGTCCAGTGGAGGCCGCCACGGTCTATAGGAACGCCCTCGCGGTGGCCCCGCCCACCCACCAGCTCCCCGCCAGCTTGCAAACGCAGGTGGCGAAGGCCGCGGAGATCGTCAAGGCGAAGGGCGAGTCGCTGGCGCGCCATCTTCGAGATAGCCTCGCTGATCTGCGCGCCACGTTCGCCGACGAGTCGTTGGGCCGGTTTGACGAGTCGCTCGATATCCTGGCGGGTGTCTCCAAGCCATTTCCTCAACAGCCGCTGCTGTTTCACTATCCGCGCCTTCCGGCCATCCCCTTCCATGACCGCGATCTATTCCCGTGGTTGAAGGACCTGGAGGCGTCGACACCGATGATCCAGGAAGAGCTTGCCATCGCGCGCTCGGCCAAGCCTGGAGATTTCGTTCCCTACATCGACTTCCCGCCGGGTGTTCCCGTCAATCAGTGGGAGACGCTCAACCATTCACGGCTGTGGAGCACGTTCTTTCTGTGGCGCGACGGGGTTCGCCTCAATGACGCCTGCGCGCTCTGTCCTCGCACCGCCGCTTTGCTGGACACCCTGCCCATCGCCCATCAGCCGTCCTATGCGCCCACGGCTATGTTTTCGGCTCTGCAAGGGCGCACGTCGATTCCGCCCCATACAGGCTCGGCCAACACCCGTCTGATCGTTCACCTGCCCCTGGTGCTGCCTGGACCCGCACGCTTTCGGGTGGGCGCCGAGACGCGGCCATGGCGGATGGGTCAGGCCTGGGTTTTCGACGACACCATTGAACACGAAGCCTGGAACGACGCCGAAGACACCCGGATCATTCTGATCTTTGACATCTGGAACCCTTTCCTGAGCGCCGCCGAACGCGCCCTGATCAGCGCCATGATGAGCGCGCGCAACGTCTTCGAGACCCGCAGAGGACTCTGAAAACTAGGCCGGTACCACGTCGAAGGCGATGGTCAGGCGCGCGGCGTCGTCGGTGAAGGGCGACGTGCCATGCCACATGTAAGAGGGAAACAGGACCAGAACACCAGGGGCGGGCTTGACGAAGTGTTCGGCCGCCAGTCTGGGCTCGGTGGGAATTCCGGGCTCGCCAAAGCTGAGCCATCCTTCCTGGTCATGGTCGACGGCCTTTGGCAGGGCGATATGGCATGCCGACGACAGCCAGCCCTTGGGGTGGACGTGGTTGACGTGAAAGCCGCTGCTCCGTAGCCGGACCGACCAGGCGCCATTGAACGCGTAGTTCGCCCGCCTTCGCGCGCGCAGAGGGTCGGAGCCCGTTCCCAGCCCGGCGATATGGCGCCTGATCGGGCCGTCGATGGCCTCGAAGAACGCCTTGATGACCGGGTCTTGCGATAGGGTGAGATCAAGACGTGTCTGCGTACCGTAGCGCAGGGATTGGCCGACGGGATGGGCTTTATCTGTATGCAGGCCGCCAAGGGCGGCGCCTAGATCGCCCAGATAGGCATCGAGGCTGCTCCATCCGTTTGGCGTATCGATGGTCGATCGGCTGACGAACGCATCGTAATCGTAGAGTTGCGCGTGGCGCGCATCGCCGAGCATGCGCCATGCGGTGGCCTGCAGGGCGAGCGCATACTGGTCCAGGGGATTTTTTTGACAGAGCTGGGCGGCGAGACCGTCGGCGACATCGGGGCGGCCGACCGCCAGGTTCGCCTGACATAGGGCCGCGATTACGCCGTAGTTGTCCGGCTTCAGGGCGAAGGCGCGTTCGGCGTGAAATCTGGCGCGATCAGGGTCGATATTGGCGGCGATCTGGGTGGCGTACTGGTGCAGTAACGCGTCATCGACGATGGCCAGAGCCGCGCGCAGGGCGTCATAGGCCGCCGGCCTGTCGCCCATGGTCTCCAGCAGCTTGGCCTTCTCCGACAGTATCCAAGGATTCTGCCTGACCGCGTCGGCGGGCCGCTCGAAAACTTCCAGAGCGGACAGCGCGTCGCCTGTTTCCATCCAGATCAACCGCGCCAGGGCGCCCATGGCCCCGGAATAGTCGGGGCGTCGATTGAGGGCTTCCAGATAGGCGCCGCGGGCCTCATCGATCCTGCCTTGACCGCCGAGGGCCTGCGCCAGAACGAGCCAGCTCTCCGGGGCGTCGATACCCTTGGCGAAGGCCCGTCGCGCCGCCGCTTCGCTGTCGGTGAAGTTTTGCAGGTCGCTCAAGGCGCCCGCCAGATTGTGCTCGGCCACGGCGCTCGCCGGCCATGCCTTGGCCGCTCGATCGAACACCGCCACGGACTCTTCGAACTGCCCGGCCACCTGGAGAGCCGCGCCGAAGGCGCTAAGCAGCACAAGGTCGGTGGTCGTGTCGCGAACATGCGGTTTCAACAAAGCCACGCCCTCCGGGGCGCGGTCGGTCTGGCCCAGCAACTCGGAAAGCCCAATCAGGGCCGGCGTCATACCGGGTTCAAGCGCGAGCGCGGTGCGGAAGGCGCGTTCGGCGCCCATAGTGTCGCCGGTTTCCATCAAGGCCACGCCCATCAGACGATGGGCCTGGGTCAGGGTGGGGCTGCCGGCGACCAGCGCGCGGAGGGTCTCGATCGCCTCCCGCCGTTGGCCGGCGCGCATCAAATCGCTGGCGCGCTGAAGCTGCTCCATGGGCGGCGGTAATGTGGCTCTGAGCGGTGATAGGCTCATGACGACCAACCTTTAAGACCAACCTTTGGGTCGCGACAAAACGGGCTTTGGGTTAGACGAAGTTTGCGGCGGGCGGTATGGTCCATCGCTCATTTTAGCGCCGGACCCAGAGTTGACTATAGATTCGGGCGCACTTCCGAAAGGTGTGAACCCTCCTTGCCGCTCCAGGATAATCTCGACGCCGTCAACGCCGCCCTGGATGCGGATGACACCAACTTGGCCGTGAGTCTGGCC
This sequence comes from Caulobacterales bacterium, assembly GCA_038227865.1. Taxonomy (GTDB): domain Bacteria; phylum Pseudomonadota; class Alphaproteobacteria; order Caulobacterales; family Caulobacteraceae; genus Acaudatibacter. The sequence continues at coordinate 53,558 of JBBRPO010000002.1, read as the reverse complement.
GCCCAGGCGATAGCCTCCGGTCACGAAACGCCGCTGCTCCTTAACCTGGCTGCTTATGGCCATGAACAGGCTAGCCGCTTCATAGAGTCTCTGGACCTTCTTACCCGCGCCAGGGCCATGGACCCCTATGACCCGCTGATTCTCAATGCCATGGGGCAGTCCCTTTCCCAACAGGGGCGAACCCGTGAAGCCGTCGAGGCGTTCCAGGGCGCCCTGGCGCTGGATCCGCGCCTCGCTCCCGCCCATCATGGCCTGGGCCTGGCCTTCGGAGTGGCGGCGGACGCCTACCGCGCGCGCCACCACCTCGAACAGGCGATCGTCCTGGCCCCTGACTTTCCAGAACCCCTGGGCAGTCTGTCGGCGATCGCCTTCAAGGATAAATCGTATGAGGAAGCGCGAGGTTTCGCGAACCGCGCCCTCGCCCTGAACCCGGCTCAGACGTCGGCGGTTCACACCTTGGCGATGCTTGAGCACCATGAAGGCCGTGACGACGAGGCGGAGAAACGTATCCGCGATCTTCTCGCTCGTGGCGGGCTCGCGCCTCTCCACGAGGCCAGCGTCCGCAAGCTGCTGGGCGATATCCTGGCCGACCGCAAGGACTGGCCCGCGGCCTGGGAGGCCTACGCGTATGCCAACCGTCTCGTGCGGGTCACCTATCGTCCGCAGTTCGACCGACCCGATGTAGAGACTGGCGTCGCCTATACCGAGCGGATGATCCGCTATTTCCGCGCCGCGCCGGTGGAACCCTGGAAATATTCCCCGCTTGGTAAACCGACCGGGCCGCTTTCGCCGGAGGAACCTGTCCGGCACGTCTTCCTGATGGGGATGCACCGCTCGGGCACGACGCTTCTTGAACAGGTTCTCGCCAGCCACCCAGATGCCTGCGCTCTCGAGGAACGCCGGACGATCGAAGACACCGCATGGACTTTCCTGCACGACGATGCCGGTGTCGATCGTCTGGCGGATATCACCGCCGAAGAGGCTTTGCGTCGCCGCGCCGACTACTGGCGAACGGTGCGCGGCTTTGGCGTCGATCCGGCCGGCAAGGTGTTTGTCGATAAGATGCCGCTGAGTTCCCTGTGGCTGCCCTATATCGCCAAACTATTTCCGGAAGCGCGCATCCTGTTCGCGATCCGTGACCCACGCGATGTGGTGTTGAGCTGCTTTCGCCTGCTCTTTCAGGTCAATCCGCTCATGTACGAATATACCGACATCGAACGCGCGGCCCTGCTCTACGACGGCGTCCTGGCCTTGACCGACGCCTTTGCCGACAAGATGGATCTGTCGCTGCGATACTGTCGCAACGAGGATCTGATCGCCGACTTCGACACCGAGACCCAGGCGATCTGCGCCCACCTCGCCATCGACTGGAGCCCGAGGATGCGGGATTTTGTCGAGACCGCCCGGGGGCGGGTTATCCGCACGCCAAGCGCGCCGCAAGTGGCGCGCGGGCTCAACGATTCCGGGGTGGGCCAGTGGCGCGCCTATGCCGAGCAGATGCGGCAGGCGAGAACCATTCTGGAGCCGTGGGTGCGTCGGTTCGGCTACGCCATCGACTGACGGCGCGGCGCCCGCGCGGCGCTCGACCAGCGAACAAGAAAAAAGGGCGGCGGATTTTTGATCCGCCGCCCCAAAACTTTCTCACATCAGTGCTTTCCCGAACAGAGCTTTAGAAATCAGCGGTGACGCCAATGTAGATTTGACGGCCCAGGGTGTCATAGACCTGCGGGAATGTATTACCGTTGCCGAAGGGCGGTGAGGAAACCCCAACATTGCTTGAGTCGACGACAGGCGGGTCTTTGTCCAGCAGGTTGTTGATGCCTACGCGGATGGTGTAGCGATCCTTGATCTTATAGTTGGCCGACAGATCGAAATAGCTTTGCGATCTGATGTGGGCGTCGATCGTGTCGATCGCCGGGGCGATCGTCAGGAACGTGTTATTGGTGTTGCCGTCGAAGGCTACCGGCCCGATGAAGCGCCATTGAGCGGATATGCTCAGCGGCCACGGGGTATTCCAGGTCGCCCGCAATTTTGAGCGGAAATGCGGTGTGGGGGTGCCGCATTTGACGCCATAGAGTCCGGCGCAATCATAGGTTCCGACGCCCGGGGCTGGCTGTGTGGTCAAGTGATCGGTATAGGTTCCTACAAAATTGAAATAGACAGAACCCCAATCGTCATGCCCGATGTTCTTGAAGCTGAACTTGTAGTTCGACTCGAAATCGAGACCGTCGGTTTTCAGGAAGCCTGTATTCACCGTTGCGGCGACAACAAAGCCCTGGTCCCCGAACAGGGCCCCGGTCAGCGGGTCGCGATGAATTTGAGTGCAGAAAATTGGCGACTGCGTCTGAACGCACTGGCTCAGTTCGACCGCCGAACCGCCGAAGCCCGGATTAAGGAAGCCGTTCACCTTGATGTCGAAATAGTCAATCGACAGGTTGAAGGACGGCAGCCACCCGGGTTGATACACGAAACCCACCGAATAGGTGTCGGAGACTTCGGGCTTCAGGACAGTCAAGGGGTCGTGGCCATATCTATTGCTGCACTGCGCCGAAGGGCAGGCCGGTATCGAGCCGGCCGCATATTGCGCCGCGAACTGGGCGGCCGATTCGGTGCTGTTCGTAGCTTGGCAGGCCGCGAGCGACGGGCGCCCGGCTCCGCCGCCCGAGCATGGATCCTGTCCGCCAAACAGACCGGGCGACAGTGGTGTGGCAAGTTCGACGACATTTGGCGCCCGGGTGGCGCGGTTGTAGCTGGCGCGGATACGAAGGTCATCGAATGGCGAATATTCGCCGCCGACCTTGTAACTATGTGTGCTGCCGACGGAGCTGTAGCTGGAGAACCGATAGCCGGTTTCCAGCTGCAAGGATTTCACAAACGGCAGATCCTGAATCAATGGGATGCGCAATTCGCCGAAAACTTCCTTCACATCGAATGAGCCGTTGGCCGGGGCGGTGGCGCCGCCGCTGCCCGACAGGTCGCCCGAGGAGTTTTCCAGGTCGGTGGCGAGAACCGACGCCTCCTTGCGATATTCCGCGCCGAAGGCGACACCTACGCCGTCGTGGGCGAACGGGCTCTTGGCGCCATAGCGGCCAAGATCGCCAACCAGACTGCCGCTGACCACCTGTTCGGTGGTGTGCCCTTCCTTGAAGGCCGGCGCCTTGATGTAGTTGAAGGCCTGTTGGGTTACGCCGGTGATGCTGAACAAATTCAGCGGCACGCAGTTGGCGACGTCATTGATACATCTGCCGGTTGTAGGGTCCACCAGCAGAGCGTTCTGGACACGACTGATGGAGACGTCATTGAGATAGTTTTCGGCGTAGATCGCCGTACCGAACTGGCCATAGACGTCATAGGACCAACCGGCCCCGATATCGCCCTTGAAGCCGAGATCGATCTTGTAGCTGGTGTGGCGGATGTCGTCGATCCGCGGTGCGTTCACGCCGGCCCCGCCGAAACGATATCCGATCAGCAGCGGCACTTGGGTCGCCGTTCCGGCATTGACGCCGCAGATGGATTGCAGCTGGGTTTGGCCGAGGTATCCAGCGTTGGTAGTGTTGATCAGCGGGTTGTTGCAGTTGATGTTATAAGTATGGCCCTGGAACAAGCCGCTCGGCGCGATCTGCGCCAGGGTGTGGTCATCGGCGAATAGGAAGTCGCTGTAAGCTTCTACGTTTGGCGTCAGCTCATAGTGAGCGAAGTAGCCGGCGGTGTAACGCTCGTCGTCCCGCTGGAAGTAGTTATAGGGCGCGAAATTGAAGGACAGAGCCCCGGTGTATCTTACGAAAGACTGGCTGCCGTCCGGGTTGTCGGAAAATGACCGGCCGGCGTTGGTGCCCGACAGTGGCCGAAAGCGGCCGAAAGCCGAATTGCTGGAACCCTGACAGACGTGGGTGTCATAGACGCTGCTGGTGGTCGTGGAGATCGATGACAGGCTGCAGGCCGAGAAATCCCGATGGTCCTGGGTAACCGCGTCGGAATGGTGATAGCCGACATAGGCTGTCACGTTACCCTTTTTGTCCGGTGCATTGGCCCCGATGATCACGGTCGCATCATAGGTCTTGCCGTCGATGATGCCCCCGGTGGGGACTTTCTGATTGGCGTTCTGGAGGAGCGTCTGGGCGGCCGAATTGTTGTTGTCGTGCGTGTCGAACGAATATTGGCTATCGACCCGGATACCTTCAAAGTCGCGATTCAGGACGAAGTTGACCACGCCGGCCAGGGCGTCGGAACCGTAGACCGCCGAAGCGCCCCCCGTGACGATATCGACCCGTTTCACTAGCGCCGCGGGGATGTTGTTGAGGTCGGCGGCGGGGACCGACGGGTCGCCTGGCATCAGGCGCCGACCGTCGACCAGCACCAGGGTGCGGCTGTTACCCAGGCCGCGCAGGTTGACGGTGGCGGTACCCGTGGCGCCGTTCGACACATCGGCGCCGTAGTCGGCAAACACCTGCGGCAGTTCATTCAACAGGGTCTCGACGTTGGTCGTGCCTTCAAATTTTAGTTCGGTGTCGGTGACCGCCGTCACCGGACTGATGCTGGTCAGATTCGGCGAAGGGATGCGCGAGCCGGTAACGACCAGTTCCTGGGGCGCTTCGTCCGCGGCCATCGCCGCCGTTCCGACGATCAAGGCGAAGCCGGTTATCATCGACGACGCCAGAAGCCTGGCCCGTGTGGTTGCAAGATTCAAGTTGTGGTCCTCCAACAGGCGTCGCCGCCATCCCGATCAGGGGCGGCGAGCCGTGTGCGTGAATTGATCCCGAGCGAGGGTCCCCCCGGTTGAGGCAGTTATGGACCGGCCGCGCAACGGGTCAACATTCATTACGCATCCGTAATTCGATCCGCCCGGACCTGTCACTTTCCGGTCACAGATTGCGCGGGGAGCTACCCTGGGGTTCTAATTGACCTCGCCACCTCGGAGAACACCCAGATGACGACCAACCACCAGCGGCGCCTGAGATGGATTTTTTCTGTGGCGGTGCTTGGACTTGCGGTTGATGGAGCGGGAGCGGGGGCAGCCACCCAGGGACCCGCCGCTCAGGTAAAGGCCGTGCTTGATTGCCACGCAATTGCGGAAAATTCCGCCCGTCTCGCCTGTTACGACACGGCCGTCGCCGCCATGGGACAGGCCGAGGTCAAGGGCGACCTTCTGACGCTCGACAAGGAACAGAGGCGGACGGTGCGCAGGCAGAGCTTCGGCCTGACCCTTCCGTCGTTCACGCTGTTCGATCGGGGGGAAAAGCCCGAGGAGGCCGATCGGCTGACCGCGAAGATCGCCAGCGTAAGCCGTTTGCCGCGCGGACAGTGGGTCATCCACCTCGAGGATGGCGCGGTCTGGCGGCAGATTGACGATCAGGAACTCAAGCGCGACCCCAAGGCCGGGGAGGCGGCGGCGATCCGCCGCGCGGCCTTGGGAAGTTTCTTCATGAACATAAACGGTCAGTCAGCCATCCGGGTCCACCGCGACAGCTAAGCTCGCGTGGCGCTCTAATATTTTACGGGGAACCGGTTAGAAATTGACCCTGGCGCCGACCTTGAAGGCGCGGCCGTAGATCCCGGCGTTGGCCCATGCGGGGTTGTAGTTGTTGCCGCCATAGGTCGTTGGGTCATAGGGCGGGGCGCTGTCAAACAGGTTCATCACGTCCAGATAGAGCTGAATGTGCTTGTTGACGTCATAGCTGGCGTGAGCATCGACATCCCAAAACGCCTTGACCTTGCATTGGACAATCGTGCCGTCTTGATAGGTGGTGTTGATGGAGCTGTTGAAGCAGGTGGATTGCGCGTCCGTGTCGATATCGTCGGCCTTCAACTCATAGCCGTCGGTGTAGTAGACGGTGGCCGAAATTGTAAGGGGACCCTTGGAAATGGTGTTCTGCCAGTTCAGGCGAAGCTTGGGCGTGCCGGACGCCGAAACGGCGTTGTAGGGGCCGATCGTGCCGGCATAGTGCTGGGTTATGGTCTTGCCCGGATTATTGGGATCAGCGGCCGTCAGATCGAGCCGGATCGTATAGTTACCATCCAACGACGTGGTGTATTTAACGCCGTAGGGCAGGTTGAACCTGCCGATGGCGCCGAAATCGTAGCCCTCGGTCAATTGCGAATTGAGGTTGGCGAACGTCAGATCGACGAACCCGGGCAACGTCAGGGCGTTGGGAGCGTTGGGATCGGGAATGCCGGGGATGATTTTACAGCCCCCTGGCGGTGCGGCGGTTCCGTTGAAATAAGCGTCGAGCGCCGGCTGCAGGCAACTGGTGTCGGCCGCAATCACCTGTTTCTTCTCGATATGATAGTAATCGAACGACAGGCTGATTTGCGGTATCGGATCGACCACGATACCGACGGTGAAATTGCGCGAAGTTTCCGGTTTGAGGTTCGGGTTGGCCAGCGTGGTCTGACCCAGGCTGTAGGCCTGCCCATAACCGTCGTTACCGTGGGCGGCCAGAAACGCGGCCGGAGCGTTGGCGGTCACGAACCCGGTGGTGGGAAACGAGTTGGCTTCCGCGAAGCTGGGAATACGGAAGCCCTCCGAATAGGTCGAGCGCAACGTGACCTGTCTGATCGGTTGGAAGCGAGCGCCGACTTTGGGTGAAAAGGCGCTGACCCCTGTCGAATACCAGTCATAGCGACCGCTCACACTCAGATCGAGCTGCCGGAAGACCGGCGCGTCCAATTCAAAGGCCAGGGCTTCGGTGGTCCGATCACCGATCGCGCCAAACGGGTTGATGGTGAAATAGCGTTGCGTCGGCCCGTTCGCGTCGGTGTTGGCGGTCGGGTTATAAATCGACTCATAGCGAAAGGCGGCGACCAAACCCAATTGCAACGGTCCGCCTGGCAAGGTGAACAGGTCCCGTGTGAGGGTTCCCTGCACCTGGCCCAATTTGGAATTGGAGTATTGGTCGTTTTCGGGCGAAATAAAATTCCTTACCGTTTGGCTGTTGGCGGCCGGATCCGCGAAATTGTAGGATCCATCGGCAACCGCCGACAAAAGGTGCGCTATGTAAAGGTCGCCCTTGGCTTTGTTGCTTAATCTGCTTTCCGAAAACGTGCCTTCGACATTATAATTCCATTCCCCCTGAAAATTGAAAGTGCCCTTGACGCCACCGGCGGCGCGGTAGGTCGATGAGATCTGTTCATTGCTACTTGGTATGTCTCCAAACCGATAGACAATCTTGGCCTCTTGACCCATCGCGGCGAACGGATTGTTGGGATTGAGCGTTCCGTTGGCGGCGCTACAATTGACGCCGCTGGCGCAGATATAGACCGGCAAGAGCAGCCCGGGGGTTCCCGCCGTCAAGTAGGGGGGAAGTCCCAAAGCGCCGGGCGTCGCCTGCTGCCGAATGCTTGACGGCGTCGATCCCGCATAGACGTCATTGCGATAGAAATTAAGGGCGAGATAGGCCTCGGCGTTAGCCCCGAGAGTTTTGGTGCCGCGGAAGGAAAGGCTGAAGCGCTTATCATCCGGAGAAATCACGCCGTAGTTAAGGATGCGATCCAGTTGGCAAAGCTTAACGGGACCGTTGTCGATGCCGCTGGCTCCGCCCGCGGCCGCCTGGTCGGGGGTAACCGTGATGGATGTCAGGCCGCGGCAGCCCGCCGCCGGGTTCACGAGTTGGTAGTCACCGACAAATTGGCCCGCTACTGGATCATAGGGGCGGACCGTCGCCACGGTGGAGGCGCCGACGCCTTGAAACGAGCCGTCGAACTGCAATCCATTGATCGCGTTGTTTGATCGGCAAGTCGTGGTTCCCGGCGTCACCGTGCTAGGGCCGCAAGTCCGGCTATTGTCTTCAGTATTAAAGGGATAACCGCGATCGTTATTCAGCAATTGCGAGTCGTGTTCGTATTCGACCCCGAGATAGACATTGTAGCCATCGGAGTGCAGGTCGCCGTGTCCGACCAGAGCCTGAACATTGAAATTGCCGCCGCCGCCCTCTTGGGTGGTACCCCCTTCGACCTTGAGGGTGAGGCCTTGATAGGTCTTCTTGGTGATCACATTGACCACGCCGGCGACCGCGTCAGCGCCATAGGTCGATGACGCGCCGTCCTTCAGCGTCTCGATCCGATCGACAATCACGTCGGGGATGGTGTTCAGGTCGACGAAATTGCGCGTGCCGTCATCGGCCAGGGGGTAGTAGGTCAACCGCAGGCCGTCAAACAGCGTCAAGGTGGAATTGCTGCTCAAACCGCGCAGGGACACCGAAGACGCACCGGCGGCAAATGCGCCATTGGCGGTAAAGGAATTGGGCAGAGAGCCTGCGCCGTTGGCCGACAGTGACTGAATGCCCTGTTGAACGGTATCGATTCCGCGGGTGATCAGATCCTCAGCGGTGACAACCGTAACTGGTGCGGCGGTGTCATCAAGCTTGTGCCGCAACACCGAGCCGGTGACCACGATCTCATCCGGGGCGGGGGCCGCTGCGGCGCCCGCGTCCGCCGCCGCCACGGCGGGGCACGCCAAAGCCAGAAGGGACCCCGCCAGGGTGGTTGAAGCCAGAAAACGCCAACGCGACGAACTGTTCAGCACAGGACCACTCCACACTTTCGTACTGGTTACCGGCGCCGCCGAGGGCGAACTTGGTTCTCTATCTCGACCGCTAGATTAAGAATTGTTTAGATTGGCATTGGCGGTCAAGGGGCGGATTGCGGCGCTCGGCCTTTATCGTCGTGGGTGTTACATTTCTGTCGCCATGACGCGACGAGGTCGAAAAAACCCAGTATTTGGCAATTTAGGAGCCATTTTTTGAAGTTTTTCTTGGTTTTATCCGTCGCCGCGGCGCTTGGCGCCGGCGTCGCCCGGGCCAGCCCGGGACCCACGCCGGCGCCGGCGAGCCCTGCCGTGATCGAACCGCGCGACATCCCCTATCCGGGTATCATCGCCTTGGCCGTTGACGCCGGCGACACCGATCATCGCCTGGTCAGGATCCGCGAGACCGTCCCGGTGACGACCGCCGGCGATCTGGTGTTGCTTTATCCGCAATGGCTGCCCGGAACCCACGCGCCCGAGGGAGCGATCGATCGTTTCGCGGGGCTGGTGATTCGGGCCGCAGGCCAGCGTCTGGCCTGGACCCGCGACGCGGTGAACGTGTTCGCCTTCCACGTGCCGGTTCCGGCCGGGGTTTCGAGCCTTGACGTCGAATTCCAATATCTGTCTCCGGTGGGCGAGAAGTTCGGTCCAACCGAAATCTCCAGCACCATCGCCACCCTGGAATGGAACGCGTTGGCGCTGTATCCGGCCGGCTACTTCGCCCGCCAGATTCCGGTGCATGCTAGTCTGACCCTACCGACGGGCTGGAATTTCGCCACCGCCCTGGAGACCGACGGCGTCGACGGCGCGACGACCAGGTTCAAGACTATCCCTCTGGAAATCCTGATCGACAGCCCGGTCTACGCGGGCGTCAATGTGGCGAGGTTCGATCTCGGATCGGCCGGCGGCGCGCCGGTGCGGCTGAACGTCTTCGCGGACAAGGCAAGCGAACTGGTGGTCAAGCCGGAACAACTGGCCGCGCACAAGGCCCTGGTTCAACAGGCCTTGAAGCTGTTCGGCTCGCATCACTTCGATCACTATGATTTCCTGCTGTCGATCAGCGACCTGACCCAGCAACAGGGCCTGGAACATCACCGTTCCAGCGAGGACGGCGTGGGAGCCGGCTATTTCACCGACAATGACAAGGCGCTGGATGACGTTGGCCTGCTGCCGCACGAGTTCACCCACTCCTGGAACGGCAAGTTCCGCCGGCCCGCCGATCTTTGGACGCCAAGCTATGACGTGCCGATGCGCGACAGCCTGCTGTGGGTCTATGAGGGCCAGACGGAATATTGGGGCGAGGTGCTGTCGGGCCGCTCCGGTCTGCGCACCCTCGCGCAGGAGCGTGAATACCTGGCGCTGATCCTGGCCAAGTTCGACCGGGTTCCGGGCCGGCGCTGGCGGCCGTTGCGGGACACCACCAGCGACGAGATCATCAATCCACGCCGCCCTCAATCCTGGCGCAGCTGGCAGAGGTTCGAGGACTACTACGACGAAGGGGCGCTGATCTGGCTCGACGCCGACACCCTGATCCGCGAGCGCTCGGGTGGAAAGTAGTCCCTGGATGATTTTGCCCGGGCCTTCTTTGGCGTCGATGACGGCTCTTACACCCCGGTCACCTACGGTTTCGATGATGTGGTCGCGGCGCTGAACGCCGTTCAGCCGCTTGACTGGGCGGCGTTCCTGCGAACCCGTCTCGACGCGGTGGACGTCGGTCCGCCATTCGATGGTCTGAAGCGATCGGGCTATCGCCTAGTCTATGACAACACCCCCAACGTCGTGCTGAAGTCGGCCGAGACCGGAGGCAAGTTTAAAAGCTATGCATTCTCGCTTGGGTTCACCATCGACAAGGATGGCATGCTGGATCGCCTCGACTGGGATGGCCCAGCGTCAAAGGCGGGCCTTACCGCCGGCGTCCAGCTGATGGCGGTCAATGGCCTGCCCTATGACGACGATGTGCTGGCCGACGCGGTCAAGGCGTCGAAGACCACGACCACGCCGATGGAGTTGATCGTCAAGACCGCCGACCGGTTCAAGGTGGTCAAGGTCGACTACCACGGCGGCCCGCGCTACCCTCATCTCGTTCGAGACGCGGCGATCCCCGACCGCCTGGATGACATCATCGCGCCGCGAAAGTAGGCAGCACCTGAACGACGCGGTTTGGTTTCGCCACCAAAATCCGTTCAATGCGTTTGGGTCTTGGGAGCTGTATCGGGGCTCATCGAGGAATTGCGGATGCGGAACACGATCAGGCGTCGGACGTCGCCGGCCGGCCAGATTTCTGTATTGCTTCTCTGTCTTTCGGCTTGCGCAACTTCCGGTTCATCGGTGGCGATCGGCTCACAAGCCTCGGGCTCCTCCTACTTCAGCTTGAGCCGGCCGGGGGCCTACAAGATTCAAGGTGGGTTCGAGGTGGCTGGGCGAGTATGTCGGCGAGCCCGAACCACCCTTCTGTCACCCTCTCGCGTACGTGTGGAACACGTTGGCCCCGGCGGAGAAGTCATCGAGGTCGCCCACGCCGTCGTCCCGGTGATTTATCGCCGCGCCGATCAGGCCTGCTCGCGGTATGCGGCCAGGGTCAACTGGACGATCGCGGATGGTGAAACGCTGCGCGCCTGTTTCGAGCGCGGTAAAGCTTGCCCCGTCGCCGCGGAGTCGAAGGCGGTCATCGCCGTGCCCGTGGCGCCGGCGGTCACGCCCTGAGCGGCGCGGTCCGGCTATCGCGACGCGGTGAATGCGACTCGAAAGCCGACAACCAGAGCGTTTCCAAGCCGTCGGTTACCACCGGGATTAACGATGTACTGGACGTCGGGCTGGATGTTCAGCCAGTCCTTGAACGCGAAGCGATAGGTGGCTTCGAAGGCGGTCTCCGAGCCGTCGATGTCAAGGCCCTGAAGCGCCCCGGCGCGGCGCTCGCCCGCGCCCAGCCCGACGCGAGCGATGGCGACGCCCAGCTCGTCTTTGTCCCGTCCGCGAATCGCGCCGGTGTAGACCACACCAATGCCAAGATAATTCTCGGCACGGTTGATATCGCCATTGGCGAACCCCACCCGCAGCCAGCCGTTCAGGCCGCCGTCGTCGTTGCCCGGTCTGGCCAGGAGCTTGCCTTCGACGAGGCCGTAAACCCCTAGGTTTCCACCCACGCGCCGGGGGACGCCATTCACGTCTGGTCGGCCAAGGGAAGGGAAGCTAGCGGTGTATGTCCAGGCGCCGGCCTCGACACGGGCGGTATCGCCGAACCGTTTTTCGAGCTGCGCGATGATCAATGCGCCCTTGTCGGCGGACAATTGCACGGCGACAAAGCGTCGGCGGTGATTGGGATCGCCGGCCACGCCGTCGAACAGACCCAGCTGCGCGGTCCAGCCCGGCGCCGGCCGATAGACACTCGCTATCGCCAGCGCGGTATTGGGATAGTCCGAGGGACCATTGAGACCGGTGTCGCCCAGATCGGGTCCTAGACCGTGCGAGCCGTTCAGGAACAGCGCCGCCGTCTCCTGCACGTCGAACGTGGTGTTGATGTTGATCAGACCGGCCTTTATGGCGCCGGCGCCGCCCCAAAGTTCCTTTTGGATCCAGGCCTCGTCCAGCCGTAGCGCGCTAGGTTGGGCCTCGCCGCCGCTCGCGGCTTGAATGCCGCCAATTCGATCGCCGGTGAAATTCGACCCGTTGAAGTGTTCAACGCTTAACAGCGCCGTCAGCCCATCATGACCCGCCCCCGCCCCGTCGTAGGCGGCCGAGAGCCTGAGGAGATCGACATAGTTCGCCCCCCGGCTCACGCCTCCAATCAGATTGTCCAGGGCGTCGGCGGTGTAGGCCGCGGTCAAGGTGAAGGGGGAGGGTTGCTGGTCGGGCTTGGCCGGCTTGGCCGCCGGCAGTGGCGCGGTGGGGTCGGTGATTGTCTCGGCCGCGAGTGGGGAGGCGAGGGCCAGCATCGTGATCAGCGCCCACCACCGCATCTCACGCTCCCATGGTCGCGAACATGCCCACGGCCGCCACCGCCATCACCCCGGTGGCGATCCATCCGACGATTTTCAGGAAGGTGTGAATCTTGAAGGCGCCCATGACTTTGCGGTTACTCGACAGCAACATGATCATCACCATGATCGGTACGGCCGCCACGCCGTTGATCACCGCGCTCCAGAACAGCGCCTTGACCGGGTCGATGTGGATGAAGTTCAGCAAGCCCCCGACCAACCCGGCCACGGCGATGGCGCCATAGAAGGCTTTTGCCCGACCAGGCTTCCTTGACAGCCCCACATGCCAGCCGAGGGCTTCACCGATCGCATAGGAAGCAGACCCGGCCAGGACCGGAAGGGCCAGAAGTCCGGTGCCGATGATACCCAGCGCGAAGACGAAAAACGCGAGATCGCCGGCGATCGGTCGCAACGCGGTGGCGGCCTGGGAAGATGTTTCGATATTGGTGATGTTGTGAGCATGCAGGGTTGCGGCCGTCGTCATCATGATGAAAAGCGCCACCAGATTCGACAGGCCCATGCCGACATAGGTGTCTATCCGAATACGCCCGAACTCGCTCTTGGCCTGTTCGGGAGCGCGCTTGAGCGGTTTGGCGTCGGCGCGCTCCTTGACCTCCTCGACTTCCTCCTCGGCCTGCCAGAAGAACAGATACGGGCTGATGGTGGTGCCCAGGATCGCCACCACCACCGTCAGATAACCGGGCTTAAATGAGATTTGCGGAACGACCAGGTGGTAGCCCACCGTCGCCCACGGCATGTGCACCACGAACGCCACGCCGACATAGGTGAACAGCGACAGGGTCAGCCATTTGAGCACCGACACGTAGCGAGAGTAGCGAACGAAAATCTCCAGCAGCGCCGAGACCACCGCGAACGCCGCGACATAGACCAGCTCCGGCCCGCCGATCACCAGATTTAGAGCGGCGGCCATGGCCCCCAGGTCGGCGCCAAGATTGATGGTGTTCGCCACCGCCAGCAGGGCGACCAGGGCGTAGACGAGGCTGATGGGATAGTGCTGTTTCAGGTTCCCGGCGATTCCTCGACCGGTCACCCGGCCGATGCGGGCGCTGATCTCCTGGATCGCGCACATCAGCGGCCAGCTGAACAGCAGCGTCCATCCGAGATCGAAACCGAACTGAGCCCCGGCCTGGGAATAGGTGGCGATGCCGCTGGGATCGTCGTCCGACGCGCCGGTGATCAGGCCGGGTCCCAGTATTTCCAGAAGCTTTGGCCGATTGGGCTGCTTTTCGTCGCCCGTTTTCGCGTCTGAACGTCCGTCGGGGGTCTCGCTCATCGGTGTTCCTGACGTTGCGCCTTCTCGGACTCCGGAACCCCAACGCACGGTAGGATCCTTTCGATCCCCGACCTCATCCCCGCGTCTACAGGTTCGCACGGGCTCGGCGGGCAGGTTGATACTGACAAGCCGGCGTTTTCAGTGTTTGGTCTGGGTCTGAGACGATGTCGAGGAGGACGCGGGCGTGGTCTACATATTGGGCGGCTGGCAGAGCGATTTTTCGCGCAACTGGGCGCGGGAGGGGCTGGATTTCGCCGGCGCCTTCGCCGAGGTGGTGGGCGAGGGGCTGGCGGCCGTCGATCTTGAGCCTCGCGATATCCAATGCGGCCACGTGGGCAATTTCGTCGGCGAACTGTTCGCCGGCCAGGGGCTGCTCGGCGGCTTCTTCGGCCTCGTGCATCCCGATTTCGACGGCATGCCGACGGCCCGGCACGAGGCGGCCTGCGCCTCGGGCAGTGTCGCCATCCTGGCGGCCAGCGCCGAGATCGAGGCGGGGCGCTACGACACCGCCTGCGTGGTTGGCCTTGAGATGATGCGTAACGTTTCGGGCGCCCAGGCCGCACGCAATCTGGGTTCCGCTGCGTGGGCCGGTCATGAGTTCCAGGACGCCACTTACCTCTGGCCCCGGGCTTTCTCCGATCTGGGCGAGGAATACGACCGCCGTTACGGGCTGAAATACCAGCACCTGATGGAAATCGCCCGGATCAATTTCGCCAACGGCAAGCGCAATCCCAACGCCCAGACCCGCGGCTGGGCCTTCGGTCCGGACAGTTTCACCGCCGATGACACTGCTAATCCGGTGGTCGAGGGCATGATCCGCAAGAACGACTGCGGCCAGGTCACCGACGGGGCGGCGGTGGTTTTCCTGGCCTCAGACGCCTGGGCCGCCGACTACGCGGCTCGCCGCGGCAAACCATTGAACAGCCTCGCCCGGATCCAGGGTTGGGGGCACCGTTCCGCGCCGATCAGCTATGAGCGCAAGATCAACGCCAGCCAGGATCAGCCCTATGTGTTTCCACAGGTTCATCGGGCGGTGGAAGACGCCCGGGCGCGGGCGGGCATCGCGGCGGTGGAACAGATCGATGCCGTCGAGACCCACGATTGCTTCACCACCACCGAATATATGGCCATCGAGCACCTGGGTCTGACCGCTCCGGGCGAGGCCTGGAAGGCGATCGAGGACGGGTCGATCGCCATGGGCGGGCGACTGCCGATCAATCCCTCCGGCGGATTGATCGGCGGCGGCCATCCGGTCGGCGCCACTGGTGTGCGCATGGCGCTGGACGCGGCGAAACAGGTGACCGGCAAGGCCGGCGACTACCAGGTCGAGGGGGCCCGCACCGTCCAGATCCTGAACATCGGCGGCTCGACCACCACCACCGTCAGTCTGGTGATCGGCCGATGAGCGCCAAGCTGGCGGTTCTGAAGAGCGTGATGGCCGCCTGGAAGGCTGGCGACATCGATGGCGTGCTCGCGCACATGCACGATGATGTCGTCTGGCATTTCGCCGCCGCCGTGGCGCCGCCCGCCAAGGGCAAGGCCAAGGCCCGCAAGTTCATGGAGAACTTCAGGCCCCAGATGACACAGATCCGCTGGCGCCTGTTCGACCATGCCGAGTCCGGCGACCGGCTGTTCGTCGAGGGCGTCGAGGACTACGACGCCACTGACGGCGCGGTGGTGCTCGCCCCCTATGCCGGTGTCTTCCGGTTTGAAGGCGACCTGATCATCGGCTGGCGCGACTACGTGGATGTCGGGGTGATGGAAGCCCAGAAGGGCGGCGCGCCGGCCAGCGCCTGGGTCAAGGAACTCGCTGACCGCGAGGCGATCTGACCCATGAAGATCGAAGACAGCGTCGCGCTGGTCACCGGGGGCAACCGCGGTATCGGCGAGGCTTTTGTCCGGGCGCTGCTGGCCGCCGGCGCCCGCAAGGTCTGGATCGGCGCCCGCGACCCCGATGAAGCCGCTTATCTGGCCGCCGAGGCGCCCGGCCGCGCCTTCCCGATCCGGCTGGATGTGACCCGGCCCGATCAGATCACCGCCGCCGCGGCGGCCTGCGGCGACGTCTCGATCCTGATTAACAACGCCGGCGCCTTCCTCAACCAGCGTCTGATCGGCGCGGAGACCCTGGACGCCGCCCGGGCCGAGATGGAGGTCAACTATTTCGGCCCCGTCGGCCTGGCCCGCGCCTTCGCCCCGATCCTGGCCCGCAACGGCGGCGGGGCGATCGTCAATGTGTTGTCCTCGGGCGGCCTGGTGGCCGTTCCGGCCATGGGCGGCTACAGCCCCTCGAAATTCGCCGGCCGGGCCGCGACCACCTGCATCCGCGCCGAACTGGCCGCCCAGAACACTCAGGTCACCGCCTTGATCGTCGGATCGGTGGATACGCGGATGGCCGCCCACGTGGCCGGCCGAAAGGAAAGGCCGGCCGACATAGCCGCGGCCGGCCTCAACGCCATCAGGCGCGGCATTGACGAGCTGGACACCGACCCGATGGCTATCGAGGTCCGGGCCTCCCTCGCCCGGGATCCCAAGGCGCTGGAGCGGGGCATGGCGAAGATGCTCGCCGCCGCTACGATCTCGACTGGCCGATGACGCTCGAATTCGCATAGGCCCGAGTCTGCATAGGAATGCGCCCAGATGATGCAATTTGTTCACTTGCTGGGTCAAAACCTGGCCATTTCAGTGGTCCTGTTCACCGTGCTGTGGCTGATCAATCTGGTCACCAAGGACCCTAGCTTTATCGACAGCTGGTGGGCGCTGGGGATGGTGGTCACCGCCTGGGCGACGTTCCTGTTCGTCGGCCATGCCGGAAGTCACGCGGTGGTGCTGACGGCCTTGTGCTCCGCTTGGGGCCTGCGGCTGGGCTTCTATCTGCTGTGGCGCTGGCGCAAGCACGGGCCTGACCGTCGCTACACGACGATGATGGCCCTGGCTCAGAAGGAGCGCGGCTGGGGGTACGCGAAGTCCTCCCTGCTGCTGGTTTTCGCCCTGCAGCTGCCGCTCCAGTTCATCGTCAGCCTGCCGGTTCAGTTGGGCCAGATGGTCGATCGAGGTCTGCTGTTTCCCCCTCGGCTGGGTCCCGTGGCCCTCGCGGGCGCCGCCCTGGCGGTGGTCGGAATTCTGTTTGAAAGCATTGGCGATTTTCAGCTGGTGGCGTTCAAGGCCAACACCGCCAACGCCGGCAAGGTGCTCCAGACAGGTCTGTGGCGCTACACCCGACACCCCAACTATTTCGGCGACGCCTGCGTCTGGTGGGGCCTGTGGCTGGTCGCCGCCGACGCCGGCATGGGGCTGTGGTCGATGGCGGGCCCGATCCTGATCACCGTGTTGCTGACCCGCTGGAGCGGCGTACCGACGGTGGAAGGGCGGATGAGACGCAAGCGCCCCGACTACGAGGCCTACGTCCAGCGCACCAGTTCGTTCATTCCCATGCCGCCAAAGAAGGCCTGAGGCAGAAGAAGGCCTGAGGCAGGGGCCGCGTATCCATCCTTGCGCAACCGGTCCCGTCCGCCAATGATGGTTCGGTGGGCCGCCGGCCTTCGCATCGACAAGGCTACTCA
Source organism: Caulobacterales bacterium (assembly GCA_038227865.1). Lineage (GTDB taxonomy): Bacteria > Pseudomonadota > Alphaproteobacteria > Caulobacterales > Caulobacteraceae > Acaudatibacter. The sequence goes on along the minus strand of JBBRPO010000002.1, from coordinate 36,209 downwards.
TGACCGATTTTCGCACCGTGACCGACCGCTTCTCGGTCAGTCCCCAGATCGCCTTGGCGGATATACCGACGGCGGCGGCGGCGGGGTTCACCCTGATCATCAACAATCGCCCGGACGGCGAACAGCCGGGCCAGCCGACCAGCGCGCAGGTGGAGGCCGCCGCGCGCGCGGCTGGCCTGGATTATCTGTATGCTCCAGTGACGGGCCGGCCGGGTCCCGCCCAGGTGACGGCGGTTCGCGACGCAGTGGATGCATCGACCGGCAAAGTCCTGGCCTTTTGCCGCTCGGGCACACGCTCGATCTGCGCGTGGGCCATGGGCCAGCAGGGTGCGCGGGACACCGATGAGCTTATCCGCCTGGGAGCCGAGGCGGGCTATGATCTTGCTCCGGTCCTGGGCTGAGGTATCTCAATGATCCCCTATGTTCGCGAGATCGATATCGACTACGGCCGCTGCGACCAGGTGTCACCGCTGATCCGGCGGGTCACGGCCCGAAACCCCGGGCCGTTCACATTCCTGGGCACGGGCACCTATATCGTCGGCCACGGCGAGGTGGCGGTGATCGATCCGGGTCCGGATATCGGCGAGCATCTGGCGGCGATCCTGGCCGCCCTGCCGGGCGAAACGGTCAGTCACATCCTGATCACCCACCATCACCTCGATCACTCGCCTCTGGCGCGGCCTCTGTCGGCGGCCACCGGCGCGAAGGTCTGGGGCCGGGCCGTGGCGACGCCCCTGGTGGAAGACGAGGTCAAGCTGGAGGCCGGCTACGACCAGTTCGTCCCGGATGTGCCGGTCACCGGCGCTGGTGGTGAGGTGTTTTCCGGACCCGGCTGGACCCTCGAGGCCATCCACACGCCCGGCCATACCTCCAACCACATCTGCTATGCCCTGGCCGAGGAAAACGCCTTGTTCGCCGGCGATCACATCATGGGCTGGTCGACCACGGTGATCACGCCGCCCGACGGTGACATGGGCGATTATCTGCGCAGCCTGGCGCTGATCCAGGGGCGGGGCTTCGACACCATCTGGCCGACTCACGGGCCGCCGATCACCGATCCGGCCCCGTTCATCGACGCCTATATCGCCCACCGTCACGATCGGGAACGCCAGATCGTCGAGCGCCTGGCGGCCGGCGATGTCACCATCAAGGCCATGGTGCCGACCATCTACGCGGCGGTCGATCCGCGCCTGCATGTTCCGGCCGCCCACTCGGTGCTGGCCCAGATGATCGAACTGGTGAAGACCGGCCGGGTCGTCACCGATGGCGCTCCGGGCCTGAACAGCCAATATCGCCTGGCGCGCTAACCCGCCTTCGCCGCGGCGGTCGGCAGCCGATAGCCCTCGAACCTCTGGCGGATCAGTTTCTTGTCGATCTTGCCGGTGGCTCCCAGGGGGATGTCGTCGACGAACACCACATCGTCGGGCATCCACCATTTGGCGATCTTGCCATCCAGATAGCGCAGGAACTCGCCGGGCTCGGCGGTCTCGCCGTCCTTCAGCCGAACCAGCAGCAGGGGTCGTTCATCCCACTTCGGATGGGCGACCCCGATCACAGCCGCCAACAGGGCCTTGGGGTGGCCCGCCGCGATGTTCTCGATCTCTATGGAGCTGATCCACTCGCCGCCGGACTTGATCACGTCCTTGGCCCGGTCGGTGATCTGCATGTAGCCGGCCTGGTCGATGGTGGCGACATCGCCGGTGTCGAAGAACCCCTCCTGGTCGAGGATATTGCCCCCGTCGCCCTTGAAATAGGCCCCGGCGATGAACGGCCCGCGGATGCTCAGCCGGCCGAAGCTGGTCCCGTCCCGTGGTTTGGCCGCGCCGTCGTCGCTGGTCAGTTTCAGCTGCACCCCGACCGGCGGGCGGCCCTGTTTGAGCTTATAGGGAATCTGCTCGTCGAACGAGAGGGCCGCCACCTCCGGCGTCGGGGTCGAAAGCGTGCCCAGCGGCGAGGTTTCGGTCATCCCCCAGGCATGGACCACATCAACACCGTAGTCGTCGTGAAAAGCGCGCAGGATCGCCTCGGGCACGGCCGAGCCGCCGATCACCACGCGTTTCAGCGTGGTCAGGGTCGCCTTGGTCTCGCGCATGTGGGCCAGCAGCATCTGCCAGACCGTCGGCACGGCGGCCGAGAACGTGACCTTCTCGGTCTCCAGCAGCTCGTGGATCGAGGCGCCGTCCATCTTGGCGCCAGGCATGATAAGTTTGGCGCCCACCGCGGGACAGGAGAACGTCAGGCCCCAGGCGTTGGCGTGGAACATCGGCACCACAGCCAGAACGGTGTCCTTGACCGACAGGCCCATCACGTCGGTTTGCAAGGTCACCAGGGTGTGCAGGAAGTTCGAGCGGTGCGAATAGAGCACGCCCTTGGGATTGCCGGTGGTGCCGGAGGTGTAGCAAAGGCCGCAGGCGGACTGCTCGCTGAAACCGCCCCAGACACAATCACTGCTGTTGCGCGCGATCAGGGTTTCGCTGGCGAGCACGCCTTCAAGAGCGACATCCTTGATGTGGTCGTCGTCGGTGAGGACGATGAACCGCTCGACCGTCGGCATTCGCGCGCGGTTCTCGATCAGAAACGGCAGGAAGGTCAGGTCGGTGAAGATGATCCGATCCTGGGCGTGGTTGATGATGTAGCAGAGCTGGTCGGCGAACAGTCGCGGGTTGAGGGTGTGGCACACGGCCCCGATCCCCATGATCGCGTACCAGGCCTCGATGTGACGCGCGGAGTTCCAGGCAAGGGTCGCCACCCGGTCGCCGGGCTGGACGCCGAACTCCAGCAGGGCGTTGGAGAGCCGCTTGGCCCGGTCGCGTATCTCGCCATAGGTGGCGCGGACGATCGGGCCTTCCACCGAGCGGGTCACGACCTCGCGCCCGGCGTGCCATTCGGCGGCGTGATCGAGGATCTTGTCCACGGTCAGCGGCCAATCCTGCATCAATCCCAACATCGCGCGTCTCCCCGGCACAAGACTGTTGTCAGACTCTTAGGGATAGAGGCGCTCGGTCGTCCAGCCCTCGCCCACATGATGGAACTTCAGGCGCTCATGCAGGCGAAACGGCCGATCGCGCCAGAACTCCATGCTTGACGGCAGAACGCGGTAGCCCGACCAGTGCGGCGGTCGGGGCACGGCGCCCAGGCCGAACTTCAGGCCGATGGTCGCGACCCGCTTTTCCAGGGCGAAGCGGTCCGGCAAGGGCTGCGACTGTTCCGAGGCCCAGGCCCCGATCTGCGCCGAGCGCGCCCGGGTGGCGAAATAGGCGTCGGCCTCGGCATCGGTCACCCACTCGACCTCGCCGCGGATTCGAACCGCCCGGCGCAGTGACTTCCAGTGGAACATCAGCGCGCAGCGGGGGTTGGCGGCCAGGGCCCGGCCCTTGGCGCTCAGGGTGTTGGTAAAGAACACGAAGCCCCGGTCGTCGACACCCTTAAGAAGCACCATCCGCGCGTCGGGCATCCCGTCGGCGTCGACCGTGGCCAGCGTCATGGCGTGCGGGTCGTTGGGCTCTGACTTGCCCGCCTCCTTCAGCCAGGCCTGGAAGATCCCGAACGGGTCGCCCTCGGGCAACAGCGCCAGCGGCCCGGCGTTCTGAACCGAGCGGACATACTCGTCCTCGGCCGGGGAAGGGGGGATCAGGGTGGTGTCGGTCATAGGCGAGATATAGGGGAACCGGGTGCGTCGCTCCATGGGTGGTCACGCCGCCGCGCCACCCATTTCCATCCGGCCGCTTTCGCCTTTAGAACCCGACCATGTCGCACAACACTTTCGGGCATCTTTTTCGCGTCACCACCTGGGGCGAGAGTCATGGGCCGGCTCTGGGCTGCGTGGTGGACGGCTGCCCTCCCGGCATTCCGCTGACGACGGAAGATATCCAGGTGTGGCTCGACCAGCGCCGGCCGGGGCAAGGCAAGTTCGTCACCCAGCGCCAGGAGCCGGACGCCGTGCGCATCCTGTCGGGCGTGTTCGAGGACGACCGCACCAATGGCCAGGTGACCACCGGCACACCGATCTCGCTGATGATCGAGAATGTCGATCAGCGGTCGCGTGACTATTCCGAGATCGCCACCGCCTTTCGCCCCGGCCATGCGGACTACGCCTATTTCGCCAAATACGGCGTGCGCGACTATCGCGGTGGCGGGCGGCAGTCGGCCCGGGAGACCGCCGCCCGGGTGGCCGCCGGCGCCATCGCCCGTAAGGTTCTGGAAGGTGTCACGGTTCGCGCCGCCCTGGTCCAGATCGGTCCTCACGCCGTCAGCCGCGACCGCTGGGACTGGGACCAGACCCACCAGAACCCGTTCTGGTCTCCCGACGCGGCCATGGTCGGGGTCTGGGAAGACCATCTGGAGATCATCCGAAAGGCTGGATCCTCCACCGGCGCGGTCGTCGAGGTCGAGGCGGTCGGTGTCCCGGCGGGCTGGGGCGCGCCGATCTATGGCAAGCTCGACGCTGAACTGGCCGGCGCCCTGATGTCGATCAATGCCGCCAAGGGGGTGGAGATCGGCGCGGGATTCGCCGCCGCCGCCCTGACCGGCGAAGAGAACGCCGATGAGATGCGGATGGGCAATGACGGTCCATTCTTTCTGGCCAACAACGCCGGCGGCGTGCTGGGCGGTATCTCCACTGGTCAGAGCGTCGTCGCCCGCGTCGCCTTCAAACCCACCTCCTCGATCCTCACCCCCCGCCGGTCGATCAACGAGGCGGGCGAGGAGATCGAGCTGCGCACCAAGGGCCGGCACGATCCCTGCGTCGGCATCCGCGCCGTGCCGGTGGTCGAGGCCATGACCGCCTGCGTCCTGGCCGACGCTTTCCTGCGGCATCGCGGCCAGATGGGCCTTCGGCGCGACGGGCGGCGCTGAAGATCGGGCGTCAGCAACGTCGAGCCGTGGCGCGGGTGAACCCTCTGCTATTCAGTCAATGCAGATGAAACTCATTCGCATTTAGGGGTTTTATTCTTTGTCGCACTCCAGTCGACAAACCGTTCATCTCCGGTATAGGCAATCGGGATTATCGGGTGGTCACCAGCGCGTTTGGCGCCCGAAACCACGCAAGGAAACAGCAATGCCGCAAGACTCTCTGCCCACCACCCGCCGCACCATCCTGATCGGCGCCGCCGCCCTGACCAGCCTGCCGCTGCTGGCCGCCTCGGGCGTCGCCAACGCCGCCGGCACCATGCCCAAGACCAACGTGCACTATCAGGAAACGCCCAAGGGCGCCGCCCAGTGCAGCAAGTGCAACTATTTCCTGGCCGGAAAGGGTCCGGGTGGGACCAATCTGTGCAAGATCATCGCCGGCCCGATCGCGGCCACCGGCTGGTGCACGATGTTCGCGCCCAAGCACGCCTAAGCCCGCACCGTTCCTGAAACGGCGCTATCGCGGCCCAGGACTCCCCCGTCCTGGGTCGCTACCATGTGGCGTTTCTTCCGGTTCAATCCACCGCTAGCGCGCAGCGCTCGCCCACCGTCGGGCGCGAGACTTCCACCCGGCACAGCCCGGGAAAGGCCGGCTTCAACCGCGCGGCGAACACCAGGCACAGCGCTTCCAGGGTCGGGCTTTCCAGGCCGGCGTGGTCGTTGAGCAGCGAGTGATCAAGCTCGGCGGCGATGGCTTTCAGGGCCGTATCGAGGCCGGCGAGGTCCGTCACCCAACCCACCGGCGGCGCGGCCGGGCCGCGAACGCTGGCTTCCACGCGGAACGAGTGGCCGTGCAGGCGGGTATAGGGGCCCTCCGCCGGGCCGCCGGGCAGGCGATGGGCGGCGTCGAAGGTGGCGGCCTTGGTGATCTCGAAGATCGGGGTGGTTTCAAACGGCTGAGAGGTCATGGGCGCGCCTTTTAAGGCAAACCCAGATATTTGTGAGTCTGGACGCTGAGGCGCCACTTGGGATGGCTGAGGCAGTAGGCGACGGCCGCATCGGTGGTGGCGGCGCGGTCGGGGCCGTCCATCGGCTGCAGGAAGAACCGCTCGAACGCCAGGGCCTCGAACCGGGCGGGATCGACCCCCACCTGCGGATAGACCAGCTTCAGCTCTTGCCCGCGGGTCTGGACCACCGGCGCCTGGGCCTTGGGGCTGACGCAGATCCAGTCGATCCCCGGCGGCGCGGCCAGGGTTCCGTTGGTCTCGATGGCGATCTCGAAGCCGGCCCGGTGCAGGGCGTCGATCAGTGGCGGATCGAGCTGCAGCAAGGGCTCGCCTCCGGTGCAGACCACCAGCCGGTGGTCGGGCGAACCGGTCCACGCCGCGTCCACGGCCATCGCGAGATCAGCCGCCGTGGAGAACTTACCGCCACCGGTTCCGTCGACGCCGACGAAATCGGTGTCGCAGAACGTGCAAACCGCGCCCGCCCTGTCGGCCTCGCGCCCCGACCACAGGTTGCAGCCGGCGAACCGGCAGAACACCGCCGCCCGGCCCGCCTGGCCGCCTTCGCCCTGCAGGGTGAGGAAGAGCTCCTTGACGGAATAGGTCACGGCGCGGACGCTGGGCGTCCCAGCGCCACCCATTCGCGCCAGCCCCTGGCGCGCAGGTCGCAGGCCGGGCAGGTTCCGCAGCCAAAGCCCCAATCGTGTCGAGCCTCGCGCACGCCCAGGTAACAGGTGTGGCTGTGGTCGATGATGATATCGACCAGCGCCTCGCCGCCCAGGTGCTTGGCCGCCGCCCAGGTCTGGGCCTTGGTCCGGGTCATCAGCGGCGTCAGGATCACGAAATCGCGCTCCATGCCCAGGTTCAGCGCGCTTTCCATGGCGTCCAGGGTGGCGCGCCGGCAGTCGGGATAGCCGGAGTAATCGGTCTCGCACATACCGCCGACCAGCGACGCCAGTCCGCGCCGGTCGGCGATGGCGGCGGCGTAGGTCAGGAACACCAGGTTGCGGCCCGGCACATAGGTCGAGGGCAGGCCGCGATCGGTCATCTCGATGGCCCGGTCCTGGGTCAAGGCGGTGTCGCCGATGGCGCCGAAGGCGTGAATGTCCAGGGTCCAGTCCTGGCCCAGGCGCGGCGCCCAATGCGGAAAGGCGTCGGTCATGGCCTCGCGCACCGCCACCCTGGCCTCGAGCTCGACCGCGTGCCGCTGGCCATAGTCGAAGCCCACCGTCTCGACGTGGGGAAAACGCGCCAGCGCCCAGGCCAGACAGACCGTGGAGTCCTGGCCGCCGGAGAACAGCACAAGGGCTCCGGGCAGCGGAATACTCATCGCGCGCCTTGTTCGAACGCGTAGCCGAGATTGAGCAGGGTGGCCTCCGACCACGCTGGGCCGATGAACGACAGACCGACCGGCAGGCCGCCGACCTCGCCCATCGGCACCGTCAGGTGCGGATAGCCGGCCACCGCCGCCATCGTGCCAGTGCTGCCGCCCACGAACTGGTCCTTCAGCACCGGGTCGATCAGGCAGGCCGGGCCGAGCGTCGGACCGACCAGCGCCACGACGCCGTTCTGGGCCAGCATCCGGTCGATGCCCTCAGGGCCGGCCATGCGTTTGGCGGTGGCCAGGGCGGCCAGGTATTCCGGGTCGGTCAGGCCTGTGGTCTTGGCCGAGGTCTCGAACAACTCCTGGCCGAACAGGCTCATCTCCTCGGCGGCGTGATCCTTGTTGAAGGCGATCAGGTCGGCCAGGGTGCGGGTCTTGACCTGGGCCGGCGAGGTGCTGGCCAGATAAGCCTCAACATCGACCTTGAACTCGGTCAGCAGCACCTTTTCCTCGGCCGTTCCCAGCGCCTTCTTGTCCGGGCCGTCCTTGATCTCCACCAAGGTGGCGCCGGCCGCGCGCATCCGGGTCAGCGCCGCCTCGAACACCACATCGGTTCCGGTGTGGAAACCGGCGGTGAACCGCATCACCCCGATCCGCGCCCCGCGCAGGGCGCCGGCGTCCAGCCGCGCCGCGTAGTCGGTCCTGGGGGCGTCGGCCATGGCGGTCAGCAGGATCGCCGCGTCGCGCACCGTCAGGGTGATCGGCCCCGCCGTGTCCTGGGTATGGCTGATCGGCACGATGCGGGCGCTGGAGACCAGCCCAACCGTCGGTTTGAGGCCGACAACGCCATTGACCGAGGCCGGGCAGGTGATCGAGCCGTCGGTTTCGGTGCCGATGGCGGCCGCCGCGAAGCCCGCCGCCACCGCCACGGCGCTGCCCGCGCTCGACCCGCACGGGTTGCGTAGCGGATCGCGGGCGTTGCGGGTCTGGCCGCCTACGCCGCTCCAGCCGCTCAGCGAGTCGGTGGAGCGGAAATTGGCCCACTCCGACAGATTGGTCTTGCCCAGGATCACCGCGCCCGCCGCGCGCAACCGCGTCACCAGCGGCGCGTCGTGGCCGGTGACGTTGTCCTTCAGCGCCAGGGAGCCGGCGGTGGTGGCCAGGCCGTCATCGGCCTCGATGTTGTCTTTCAGCAGGATCGGGATGCCGTCCAGCGCCAGCCCTCGCTCACCGGGCCGCCGGGCAGCGTCCAGCGCCCGCGCCGCATCCCCCGCCCGGGGGCTGAGGGCGATCACCGCGCGGTAGGTCGCATCGTTGCGGGCGATGGTCGCCTCGAACCGCGACACCAGCTGGGCCGAGCTCGTACGACCTGCCCACAACATTCCCCTGAGGCGTTCTATCGTGGACAAGCTTTCACCCGCGTCCGCCGCCCGGGCGGCGGGCTGCCAAATCAGTCCCGCCGCTACGACGATCGCCAGGAACCGCCAACCTGTTTTCTGCATGTTCCAACCTTCATGACCCGCGCCGACTTGGCAAGAGCGGACCCCGCCGCTATCTCCCCGCCCATGGCCGCACAATATATTTTCCAGATGCAGGGTCTCTCCAAGACCTACCCCGGCGGCAAGAAGGTGTTCGAGAACATCTGGCTGTCTTTTTACCCGGACGCAAAAATCGGCGTGGTCGGGGTCAACGGCTCCGGCAAATCGACCCTGCTGAAGATCATGGCGGGGATCGACAAGGAGTTCAACGGCGAGGCCCGGGCGCTGGATGGCACCAAGATGGGCTATCTGGAACAGGAGCCGCACCTCGACCCCAGCCTGGACGTCTGGGGCAACGTCATCGCCTGGTGCGACGAGAAGCATGTTTTTGACCAGTTCAACGCCGTCGCAGCCAAGATGGGCGAGGAATACACCGACGAGCTGATGGAGGAGATGACCGCCCTTCAGGAGAAGCTGGACGCCGGCGACCTGTGGGACATCGACTCCAAGATTGAGATGGCCATGGGCGCCCTGCGCTGCCCACCCGACGACTCGCCGGTGGACAAGCTGTCGGGCGGTGAGCGCCGCCGTGTCGCGCTGGCGCGGCTGCTGCTGTCGAAGCCCGACATGCTGTTGCTGGACGAACCGACCAACCACCTCGACGCCGAGTCGGTGGCCTGGCTGCAGCATCACCTGGAAAACTTTCCCGGCTGCGTGATCCTGGTCACCCACGACCGCTATTTCCTCGACCAGGTCACCAAGTGGACGCTGGAGCTCGATCGCGGCAAGGGCGTGCCCTATGAGGGCAACTATTCCGGCTGGCTGGAACAGAAGGAAAAACGCGTCCGCCAGGAGAGCTCTGAGAGCGAGGCCCGCCAGCGGGCCATGGCCCGCGAACTGGAATGGGTGCGCTCCAGCGCCAAGGCCCGCCAGGCCAAGTCCAAGGCGCGGCTGGCCGCCTACGACGAGATGGTCAATCAGCAGGAGCGCGAGAAACAGTCGTTCGCCACCATCCAGATCCTGCCCGGACCGCGGCTGGGCAATGTGGTGATCGAGGTCACCGGCCTGGAAAAGGAATATGGCGACAAGGTCCTGTTCAAGGACCTGACCTTCAAGTTGCCGCCCAACGGCATCGTCGGGGTGATCGGACCCAACGGGGCCGGCAAATCGACGCTGTTCAAGCTGATCACCGGCCAGGAGAAACCCGACCAGGGGACCATCCGCCTGGGCGAGACCGTCAAGCTGGCCTATGTCGACCAGAGCCGCGACGACCTCGAGCCCGGCGACACGGTGTGGAAGGCGATCTCCGGCGGTCTCGATGTGATCAAGGTGGGCAATCGCGAGATCGTCAGCCGCGCCTATGTCGGCTCGTTCAATTTCAAGGGCGGCGACCAGCAGAAAAAGGTCGGCCTGTTGTCGGGCGGCGAGCGCAACCGCGTTCACCTGGCCAAGACCCTGACCACCGGCGGCAACGTCATATTGCTCGACGAACCGACCAACGACCTGGACATCGAGACCTTGCAGAACCTGGAAGACGCGCTGGAGCAGTTCGCCGGATGCGCGGTGGTGATCAGCCACGACCGCTGGTTCCTCGACCGCCTGTGCACCCACATCCTGGCGTTCGAGGGCGACAGCCACGTGGAATGGTTCGAGGGCAACTTCGAGGCCTATGAGGAAGACAAGAAGCGCCGCCTGGGCGCCGACAGCCTGATCCCCAAGCGCATCAAGTTCCAGAAGTTCGGGCGGTAGGGGCGGTTCGAGCCGGTCCTCATCGTTAAACACCGTTGATTTCGAAGGCGAGCGGGTTCCAGAAGCTCGGGCGTTGGGAGGGAGCGCTCGGGGAGGCGACGGGGAGATCGTGGGGCGATTTTGGGCGCTGGCGGGGCGCTTTAGGGGATCTGCGAGGGCGCGGGTTGGGAGCCTTTAGGGAGGTATTCGGCGCTCTATCAGGCATCAATGACGACACAAGTAATTGTAATATTTGTGTTTTCCTGGAATTTTTTCCCATGGCGCTCCGCCGGGGCGCGAGGATGGAGGAGTCAATCGCGTTGGCGCCGTCGCTCCCAGGGAGAGCGCCGTGAGGTGGCGGGGCAAGGGCAGCGTATTTCGACATCAGGCAAATAGTTGCATAATGCAACTTGAAAGTCAATAGACGGGGAAGTGTCGCCGGGTCGTGTCTACCAACTCGCGGGCTTGGCGATGTGCCTACCAGTAGCGTCAACAACGGGATCGGGAAGCTGGCACGGACCGACGTAGGCTTGGATGTGGCGAACCCCTGTCGCATAGCGCTGAAGCGATGTCGCGGGCTTTGCGGTCGGGGAAAGTAGGTAAACAGGAAGTCCAAACTCTGCGGTCACGATCCGTACGGGCTCGCAGAGATCCGTATCGTTAGTAAGCACGCCGGCGACGTCGAATAGGCCCTTCGCCGCATCGCGGACGAGGTGAACTCCAAGATTAACGTCGGAGCCCTTCTCCTCGGTTTTGTAGACGTAGACGACGTCGAGCTCGACGCCTGGGGGAGGAAGGAAAATGGGTCGGAACGTCGGCGGCTGCACGAGGCCGGACCACTTCTTCGACACCAGGAAGTTTCCGTAGGTGATGGAAACTCGCGGCAAGGTCGCAATCGCCCGCAGATAAGCGTGTTGCCGGGCCGGCGCGCCTGGATCGACCCGGCCGGAAACTCTGGCCGCGTAATAGTTGACCGCCTCGACCTGGCAGTCCTTCGGCATGACCGCGTCGCTGAGCGCGGCGATATCGAGCCACTTGTGTGAGGTCCCCTTCAAGGCGCGATAGTAGAGATTGAATCCGTCGATGTAGACGCGCGCGCGCACGAACTCGGCTCCTGGATGTGCAAAAGGCCGCCCCCGCCGAAGTGGGAGCGGCCTTTGAGCCCACGGCACGCCGCAGGTGAGTGACCCAAGTGATGTAGGGCTTGGACCCGACGAAGGCAAGATATGTCAGCGCGCGCCGCCAGTGGCGTAGTGCGAGATCACCAAAGGCGGCCACCCTATCGCCCGCCACGCCCTGAAGCAGCGCTCGATGCGGCGCCGATCTCTGACGTGAGCATATCAAGGACGGTGAAGGCGTTATCTCCGGGCATCCGAGGCACCGGAGCATGCCGGCCAGCAGCTTTGCGCCGCCGTGGGGGTGACAATGCCGGCGTGGGCCAACGAAGAGCGGACCGAGCGCGCCTGTGGCGGCCGCACCGACGCCTGAGCGACGTTCGCTGGGATGCTGAGCAGGGCAATCAGCAGTTCCGCATTCTGTGAGCGACCGAACGGGGCTCGAACACTCGCTTCCCGGTTCGGGTGGCTCTAAGCTTTACTTTTATTGCTTACGGGAGCGTTGGCGAGTGAAAGCTGTCTTCGGCGTCAAAATTGACTCAGTCTATGATGATGAGATTTCGCGCCGGTATCATTTTGGGGCCGATAGCAACTATTTGAGTATTACTCGAGAAGCTGTCGGTGATTGGGTCGTCTTTCGCGAGACTCGACGAAATGGAGGGCGCCGCGCGTATGTGGCCACCGCCAGAGTCATCAGTGTCGAGCGGGATTCTGAGCGCGCGAAGCATTGGTACGCATATGTCGACCATTATCTCGACTTGCCGACGCCCAGGCCATTCGTCGTCGCCGGGCGCTACGCAGAGACCGCGTTGCGAGCCATCGCTGACCCCAGGCGTATGGGTCAGGCCCTACAGGGCAAGTCGATGCGCCCAATCCTGAACGAAGACTTCGACGAGATCGTGATGGCGGGGCTGAGTGAGACTCTCGCGCCGGAGAACGCGATCCGCCTTGGCCTCGACTATCCAAGCGCCGACCTCCCGCCGATCAATCAACCCGGTTTCGCATTTGATGTGGACCGTCAAATCGAACAGATGTTGGTGAACAGAAAAGTCCGCGACGCCAACTTCCGACTAAACGTTTGCCGAGCATATGATGATCGATGCGCGGTCACCGGTTTGAGGATCATTAACGGCGGGGGCCGTGCCGAAGTCCAAGCCGCGCACATCAAACCCGTCGAGGCCAATGGCCCAGATGTGGTCCAGAACGGACTCGCATTATCAGCAACGGTGCATTGGCTCTTTGATCGTCATCTGATTTCAATTGGTGAGGACTATCGCCTGCTCGTGTCACACAACCGCGTGCCACGCGAACTTGTCGGTTTGTTCCGACCGGAGGATGACGGCCTGCACCTGCCAACGGATCGACGCCTTTGGCCGCATCCAGCATTCCTGGCCTATCATCGCGAGGTCTATGCGAACGCTGTTCATTAGGGTTCGACGGCGGAGCCGCGATCGGGCAGCGTCCGCCAACCACCCCACTCCGGCACTTGTTGATCCAACCCCACTCTAAGCCGCCGCCACTCCAGCCCGCTGAATACCGCCGGGCCATCGACCGCGCGTTCGATCGGCAGCGCCGCCCGGGCCTCGGCCTCGAACTGAGCGCTCAGCACCGGGTTTGTGCTCCAGGCCTGATCCCACCACGCCAAAATGTCTCCGCGCGCACCGGCTAGGGCGGTCGCGGATGGCAGGCGGTCGCGCTTCTGATGCTGGTTGATGGCGCGAGTCGCCGGCATCAGGTTCCAGAGATCCCCGCAGGGCCAGGCGGACCACGGCAGAGCGTGGTCGATATCGAGGTCGGACAAGCGCAGAGGGCGGCCCGACCACACGCATCGGATCGGAGCGCCCGCTGCCTCCAGGCCGGCGGCCACCTGGCGCGCCAAGGCGGTGTCCCGCGCCGGGTCCAGCCAGGTCAGGGCCTGGTCGGGTTCGCCGGGCGCGATTGGCCGGCCCATCTTTCGTGCATAGTCCCGCATCAGGCGAGCCCATTCGGCGGTGAGCATCGGTTCGATCCACGCGCCCAGGCGCTGCATGGTCCGCCAGAGGGGGCCGGGCATTGAAAGCTGTCCCCAACTGCTCAGCACCTCCGGCGTGAGGCGCAGCGCGCCTGTCACCCGCTGGGTTCGCCCGGTTGTGGTGAACACGGTGGCCGCCGAGTTGGGGTAGGTGGTGAAGTGAACCGGCATTGTCACGATGGTGTTGCGCGCCTCGCCGAGCGCCCTGATCAAGGCCTGCGCCCGGTCGCCGGTGAACGTCGCGCCGACGCGCAATTCCTGGGCGACGACGCCGAGATCGGCCAGAGCGCGATAGCCGCTCTTGGCGAAGCCCAGCCGATCGGGGCCGGTGTTGCCCGGCGCCTGGGGCAGGCCCGCCGCGGTCAGCGGTAGATAGGCGCGGATCCAATTCAGGGCCACCAGACCCAGGGGCAGCAGCACGCGGTCATCCTCGCCCGCGGACGCTGTCGCGACGGCGGGCGCGGAGTCGGCGATGCGAGCGACGGCGCGCAGCAGCGCCAGCTTGTAGGTCGAGGATTTGTTGTCGTTGAGTATTACGCCGCGAATGAGCGGCAGGCTGGCGTTGCCGTCGTCGGGCAGACGCAGGCAGAGCGATGTCCAGAGCACGCCAGGCCGGCCGAGGCGATCGGCCTCCTGGAACTGGCGGACGACTGTCAATCCGTGGTCGCGGGCCAGGGCCTCGATCTCACCCAGCGAGACCGGATGCATGACGCGGTCCATGTCATCGGGACCTTCGCGCAGGGTCATGATCAGCACGCCGCCCGGCTTCAACAGGGTGATCATCTTGCGGAACGCGCGGGGACGATGGGGCGGGGCGATGTGCATCCACACCGCGCTGAGCAGGATCAGGTCGAAGGCGAGACCCAGGCGGTGGACGGCGGTCAGGTCCGGCAGGCGGTCGTCCACCCAACGCGGCGCCGGATACAGGCTCTCGCCCGCGCGGCGCATGGCCGCTGACGGCTCGGCGGCCACCACCTCCAGCCCCCGCGCCGCCAGCCATGCCGCGTCCCGCCCCGAACCGGCGCCGATATCCAGGGCGAGCTTGCCCGCGCCGGTGGGGATGAGGTCTTCGAGGGGCGACCACATGCGGTCCGGGTCGACGGCCTCATAGCCCGCCGCGAGCCAGGTGACGCCGGCTTCGTGGATGGTGAACAGGTCGGGTTCGGTTGGGGGCACGGGAGGAGAGTAGCAGAGTGTGGGGAGATGTGGGTGCGGGAGGTAGCGGCGGGGATGGTTGTCTCGAAAATTGACCATGACAATTGCAAAACGAAAAGAATTCTGATTTGATAGTCGCATTCAGGATCACGGTAGTATGGCCGGCAGGTTGTAGACAGCGGCCTAACTGATCATCGTCAAATGGCATGATTGGGGGTGGGGGATTTCAAATGGCTAAGCCTGACCTCCTATCGCGAATCGCAAAGCGCGTGGCGGCCACCGCGCGGTGGGTTCGCGGGGTCTCGATCGGGGTCAAGATCATCCTGGTCTTTGGTGGCGGCGCCCTATCGGGCGCTGCAAAGCTGCTTCCTGTCGCGAAGGCCGGTGAAGTTCCTTGGCAGGGCATCCTCGGTTGGCTCGGCGTGGCCTTCGTATTCATTGGGGGCGTGGCTTTGTTGCTGCTGGATCGTGACCAGAGCGCCGCCCTCGCTGACGCGGCCGAGGCCATCGAGGCGGCGCACGTCGATCGATTGCAGAGCGCGAAGGTTCGCTCGGAAAGAGATCAGGCCGAGGACCTGGTCTTTCGCCAGGCCCGACTCGTGGCGGTCGCGACGGCTTTGCGTGAAGCCGCCGAGGAGGTCCTGCTCGGCGGGCCCGGGGATGGTGTCGCCCGCAGGGCTAGGCTGGAGCGGGTGCTGGACATTCTCGCCAGCCAGAAAACCACGCTTTTCGACATGGCGGACGAGCGATGGAATTTCGCGATCTATCTTCATGACGAGGGGCGAGGCGTGCTGACCTGCGCCGCCTGTTCGCGTCCGACCCGCGCCGAAGGTGACGCGCCCCATCGCGACATCGCTCCGGGCGCGGGACATGTCGGGAAGGTGTTCATCAGCGGGCGCGAAGCCGTAGCAGACGACTCCATGAAGGCCGAATACCGGGATATGTTCGAGATGCCGACCGAACAGGGCGGCAAACCCGATGACGCAATGGTCTATCGCTCGATCGCTTCGGTCCCCATCCGACTCGGTCGACGGCCCTTATTCGGTGTGCTTGTGGCGACCAGCGATGAGGCCGGGCGGTTCTGGCCGCGTGCGTTGCAGGCGGAACGCGCGGGTTTCGACACGGTCGAACCGTTGAGAGTTTGCGCGGGGACTCTTGCAATCGTGCTTGAGGTGTCTAACCTTCTTGAGACTTTGAAAGGTCAATGATGGCGGATTCAGCGCTTCAGCTTCCTCCACTTTCCGAAGTGGCCCGTCTCGACGCCGAGATCTCCGAGCGGATGCACAGGCTGTTTTCGGGTCACGGCAGCGGCGACGATATGGGGCAGGTCACGGCATTGATCCGGGAGCGCGCGAACGCCACGCTGCCAAAGGCGCTGCTCGAGCGCCGGGCGCTTCGCGGACTGTCGGACTGAGTCGGAAGTCACCTCGGGAAATCCTCCCGGAACCGGTCCAGCTGGTGCATCCGCGCGTGCAGCACGGTCACTATGCCCATGGCGCCGTCCTGAATCCGAAATGATGTCACGCCGGGTTGCGCCGGGTGTTGCGCCTGATCACGTCGCCCGCGGTGAGGGTGTGGTAACTGCTGTCGGGCGCGGCGAAAGCCTGAGTCAGCTCCGCCTTTAGCCGGTCGAAGGTCTCGCGCTCCGTTCGCGCCCGGTCACGTCGGATCAGGTCGCGCACATATTCGCTCACGTTCTCATAGGCGCCGTCCTCGCCGACATTGGCGGCGACGAATTCACCGAGCGCGCCGCTGACCCGGACGTTCAAGGTCATCGTCTTGGGCATGGTCAATTCCTTACGATTGTCCTCATGCCGCGGAGTATTGTGGACGTTGCAAGGCTTGGCTATGGGCGCCCTCCGGTCCATCAGCCGGCGCGGGGCGCCGGCTCCGGGTGAGCTCTCAGAGGCCCAGCTGGGTCCTCACGGCGCGGTCCACGGCGGCCATGTCGGTGGCGGAGGCGCGGCCGAGGCGGTCGCGCAGGCGTAGTTTCGAGACGGTGGCGACCTGATCGCCCATGGCTTTGCGCGACTGTCCGGCCACCTCGATGAGCGCCTCGCCCGGGAAGGCGCGATCGACGTTCGAGGTCAGCGGGACGACCTGAACATGGTTCAGCGCCTCGTTGGCGGCGTTGTTGCTGATGATGATCGCCGGGCGCGTCTTGCGGATCTCGCCACCGACCGACGGGTCGAAGGCGACCCACCACACTTCGCCCCGCCTGGGAAACTCAGTCGCCATCCAGGGCAAGGTCCCCGATCGTCGCTTCGGACCAGTCTTGGGCCTCAGCCTCGCGCTCGCGGTCGGCGGCCATTTCGCGGTAGCCGGTCAGCAGGGAGTCCTCGACCACCAGGGGTTTAGCCAGATCGTTAAGGAAACGACTGATTCGCCGCGGCCCGACGCGTGTCCGCAGGCCGAGATAGACATCTTCATCGACGGTGATGGTCAGTTTCCGCACCATGTGGTGTTATTATACGTATAATAGAAACTCGGCAAGACTCTCCAGGCGGTGTCGGCGGTCATCGCCCGCTTTGCGCCCGCCACGCGGCGCCTTAGATTGGGATCAGCGAAGGGTAACCGCCATGAACGCCCCGAAGATGGATATGCCCGCCGCGCCGCCCGAGGTTCAGCGGCTGCGCCGGCGTTTCGCCGGCCTGATGGTCACCCAAGGCGTGCTGGCCGCCGCGGCGATTGCCGGTCTCGTCGTTTATTTCGCCCTGCATCTGCCCTGGGGTCTCCCGGCTTTCGTCGTCTTCCTGGCGTTGGCCGTGGTCGCCCAGGTGCGGTTCATCTTGATGTTCCGGAACAGCCAAGGCTGACCGCCATGCCCAATTCCAAGCCCGCCCTGCTGATCGTCCAGCCGCACCTGGGGTTTCTCGGCCCGATCCTGGAGCCGGATTTCACGGTCTGGCGGTTCTGGGAAGGCCCGCCGATCGAGGCGGTCGACGTCATCCGCGCGCTGGTGGTGGCCGGGGAGTTTCCGGTCGACAAGGTCCTGGCCGAAGCGCTGCCGAAGCTGGGCCTGATCGCCTGTTTCACCGCCGGCTATGACGGCGTCGATCTGACGTGGGCGCGAACGCGCGGGCTCCAGGTCAGCCATTCGCCGGGGGTCAATCATGAGGACGCCGCCGACCATGCGATGGGCCTGATCCTGGCGTCCTGGCGCAAGATTGCGGCCGGCGACCGGATGCTGCGCGCGGGGGGCTGGAAACCGCATGAGAAGATGTCGAGCCCGACCCTGACCGGCCGCCGGGTGGGGATCGTCGGCCTGGGCGACATCGGTGTCGCCGTCGCCCGCCGGTGCGAGGCGTTTGGGCTGACGGTTTCGTGGTGGGGGCCACGGGACAAGCCCGACTCCCCCTGGCCTCGCGCGGCCAGTCTGAAGGCCCTGGCGGCGGTCAGCGATATCGTCGTGGTCGCCTGCCGCGCGACGGCGGAAAGTCGGGGCTTGATCTCGGCGGACATCATCGACGCGGTCGGCGCCGAAGGGCTGCTGGTCAATGTCTCGCGCGGCCAGGTTGTCGATGAAGACGCGCTGATCTCGGCCCTGAAGACCGGACGGCTCGGCGCCGCGGCCCTGGATGTCTACGCCCAGGAACCGACGCCGCCCGAGCGCTGGGCCGACGTTCCCAACACCGTGCTCACCCCCCACACCGCCGGCGCCACCTCGGCCGCCGTCCCCAAGATGGTCGCCCTGACCCGCGAGAATCTGCGCCGTTTTTTCGCCGGCGAGCCGCTGGTCAATCCGGTCGCGGACTGACGCTCAGCCCGCCGCGCCGTAGGCCTGCTTCAGCCAGCCGAGCAGCTCGGTGTCGATGTCGCCGGTCGCGGCCAGTTTCACCCGGTGGGTGAACATCGCGTTGAAGCTTCCCGACGCTTCCAGCCGTCCCTCGGGTTCGACGCCTTTCAGGATCAGCCCCAGATCAAGGCGGGTTTTGGTGCTCGGCTGAATCAGGGCGAACTGTTTGGCCCGCCGGACGCTGATATTGGCCTTCTTCGGCGCGAACTCCACGTCCGGCCCAAGCCGGGTGATCTCGTCGGCCAGGCGGTCGTGCAGATCGCGAAGCGCCGACTTGTCGCCTTCGAACAAATGCGCGACCGGGTCGTCGTCGGACCGTGGCGCCGTGGCTTCCAGCGCGCGCTTGGCCACGTGATTGGCGTGGCCGTGCGACAGTCCATGCTCGGCCTTCAGCCACGCCAGCATCTGGCCGTGCCTGGCCAGGCCCTGGCTGGAGACCAGCGCGACCCAGCCGGCGACCGATTTGCCGGTCTGGGCCTCGAGGTTCCGCTCGAATGTCGCGACCGCCTTGTCCATGTCGGCCATTTGGCCCTGCTCCTGCTCATTGACGGCACTTGGCCAATTGTCGGTCGAGAAATGGAATTTCGCTAGAGGTGTCCGTGGGCAGGCTGCCGCCTTGTCGGGAAAGCCGGTCCCACAGGGCGCGGGTTTCGACATAGGTCGCGCAGGCCGCTGCTTGATCGTGGGCCTGCGCATACAGGTCTCCGAGTATCCGCAGGCCCACGGGAACGGCGCGAACCGCCAGCATGTCGTGCGGCGAGCGCGCCGCGATCGTGCGCCGAAGCGCGACGTTTGTCTTGGCTTCGGTGATCGCCTCGTCGGTGCGCCCCATCCCGGCCAAGGCGACGGCGCGCTGCATATGGACGATATTGACGGTCCGCCACGCGTGGGGGGTGTCTTCGAACACCCGCATCTGGTCGGCGACAACGGCGCCGCGGTCGATCCAGGCCAGGCCCTCGCGCTTGCGTCCCAGGTCGTCGAGCACGGCGGCGATATTGAAGGTCGTGAACGCGAATTGATCGAAAACGCGAACATCGGGCGTCGGGCTCGACGCCGGGTCCAGCACCCGCGCGGCGTCCAGATAGGATCGCAGCGCGCCGGCGTGATCGCCGGGCCAATAGAGGGCGTCTCCCCGTTCGTTCAGCGCCCGGCCGGTGTCCAGCGCCACGAGGTTGCGGTCGGCGCCGGCCGGCACGGCGCGGATTTCGGCCAGGGCGGCGACGACCTTGGTCAGCACCTCTGGGTAG
Source organism: Caulobacterales bacterium (assembly GCA_038227865.1). Lineage (GTDB taxonomy): Bacteria > Pseudomonadota > Alphaproteobacteria > Caulobacterales > Caulobacteraceae > Acaudatibacter. The sequence goes on along the minus strand of JBBRPO010000002.1, from coordinate 16,503 downwards.
CGCCCCTGAAAACTCAGCAGATGAGCCTGACCCAACAGGCAGTCTATGCGTGTCAGCCGGGCTTTGGCGGAACGCGGATCGTGTTCGACGACGCGGCGGGACAGTTCGCCGGCCTCGGCATACAGAGACGATGCGAGGCCAGGCTGATTGTCTGCCCGCGAGGCTATGGACGCGCGCGACACCAGCACGCCGGCCAGCGACAGGGCGATGTCGTCGCGCCCATGGGTCCGCGCCATCAGATCCCGCAACCCGGCCTCGGCCTTGGCCAGGTCGATCTTTCCGGCGCTGGGATCGGCGGCGTTTTCCTTTCCCATCCCGGCGAGGATGGAGCCGGTCTTCAAATAGCCGTCGGCGACTTCCAGGCGAACGTCCAGGGGCGCCCCTGGCGCCTGGCTCAACCCCTCCAGATAGGTTCGGCCGCGGCGGGCCAATTCGTTGCGGACGCCGCCGACCCCGGGAAACCTTTCCAGCGCGTCGGTGAGATCGCTGAGCATATAACTTGACAGCGACCTGACCTGTTGGAAGCGCTGATCGGCTTGCCGCCGCGCCGCTTCCGCCTGAACGTAGAGGGCGGTCATGATGGCCGCGGCGGCCAGCAGCGACAGCGTGGCGGCGCCCCACAACGACACGGCCAGGCGGTTGCGGCGCCAGAAAAAAACCAGGCTTCGCAGGCGGCGGGCGGGCAAGGCCGGCACCGGCTCCAGCCGGCGCCAGCGCTCGATGTCCGCCGCCAGATCGCCGGCCGAGGCATAGCGATCGGCGGGTTCGGGCGCCCGGGCCTTTGTCACGATGGCCGCCAGTTCGCCGTCGAAGCCGGCTTGGTCGGCGGCCAGGACATCCAGCAGAACGCCCAGGGCGTGGATATCGTCGGCCTTGGAGGCCGGGGCGTGGGCCGTCTGTTGCGGGCTGGCGAACATCGGCGTCGCGGCCCGCTGGCTGGAGGATGCGTTGTGCTGGCCGATCAGGCCGGAAATGCCGAAATCCAGCAGCTTCACCCCGTGCCGAGGGTCGACGATGATGTTGCTGGGCTTGATATCGGCGTGAACGACGCCCTGACCATGCGCATAGTCGATGGCGCCGCAGATATCGGACATCAGGTTCAGCCGGCCGCGCAGGCCCAGCCCGACGGACTCGGCATGCTCGAGCATCTGGGCGCCGTGGATCAGTTCCATGACGATGTAGGATTGGCCGTCCGCCGTCTGGCCGCCGTCGTAGAGCTGGGTGATGTGCGGATGATGCAGCCGGGCCAGGATCTGGCGCTCGCTGGCGAACTGTTCGGCGGCCGAGGCGGTGAACAGTCCGCCGCGGATCAGCTTGATCGCCACGGTCTGTTCGAAACCGCCGGCGACCCTTTCCCCGCGATAGACCAGACCCATGCCCCCGCGACCGATCAGATCGCCCAGACGATAGGCCCCCACCTGTTCGGGCGGCGGGGCTTCGAAGCCGGCGCCAGTCGGCTCGGGCGCGCGGGTCGGGAACAGATCGGCGTCGTCCTCGGCCGCCAGCAGCGCGCGCACGGACTCGATCAAGGCGGGGTCGTCGGCCAGCATCACCGCCAATCGCGCCTCGCGGACGTCTTCGGGTTCGCCGGCCACCGCGTCGAAGGCGTCCATGGCGCGCCGTTCGCGGGCCGCGTCCATAGTCAGGCCCAATCCATTCCTAGGCTGGCTCGACCACCGCCCGCAGCAACCAGGCCCGCGCGCCGCGCCAACGACGAACGATGGTGCTTTCCGAAACCTCGAGCGCGTGGGCGATCTCCGCCAGGGTCAGTCCGGCGAAGAAGCGCAATTCCACCACCCGGGCGCGGTCGGCGTCGATCCGGAACAGCTGTTCCAGAGCCTCGTCGAGCAGGTCGAGGGGCAGAGGCTTGCGAGCGCCGGCGGCCGGCCATTGCGTCAGCACTTCGGGCTGCTGGCGCTTGCTGGCTTTGAACCGCCTGACCTCGTCAAGCAGGGTCTGGCGCATGACCCGCGCCGACAGAGCCATGAAATGGGTGCGGTCCCGCCAGTCGATGCGGTCAAGTTTGAGGATGCGGATCGCCGCCTCATGGGCCAGGTCGGTCGGTTGCAGCGCCAGGCGACCGCCGTCGTCTCGCAGCACCCGCCGGGCGACGGACCGGAACTCTTCGTAGTAGGCGCTCAAAAGCCGGGCCTGGGCGTTGGCGTCGCCACGTCCGAAGGCCTCCCAAAGAGCGTTTACATTTCCGCTCGCCGCTTCTTCCGCCACCGACGGTCGCGTCGGGTCTTCCGCGCTGTGTCTCAAGGGGGCGATCCTCATGACGAAGGCCAATCAGGAACCGGAGCTTTCAATCTGTCACGTCTGGCCCCGAAATCAAGCTAGCCTTCCGGGAGCTTATTGCCCCGGCCGATAGGTGCGTTCGGTGTGCGGGGCCAGTTGCTCGGGGTAGAAATACACCTCGCGTAGATTGCCCTGGGCATAGCGAGTGGCTTCGTCGTTGAAGTGAGGGCTGGCCGGATCGCCGCTCTCGCCGCCGGCCGTCACCGCCCAGGCGCGGACCTTCGGCCCGAACTCGACCACGGCGACGAAGCTGTTGCCGTTGGTCCCGTAATATCGCTTCGTGCCCGGATAGCGCCTGGACCCGAACGAGGCCAGCGAGCCCCACTGCGACGAGGTGAACGCCACCGGCGTGCTGGCGCCGGCGTCCGTGAAGGTCGGCGCGATGTCATCGGTCAGGCGTTGGAAGCGGTTGATCTCGCCCCACGGTGTCCGCCACGCGCCGAAATCGGCGGTCAGCCGATCCGACGCCTCGCTTAGGGCGCCGAGCTTCTGGGCCGCGGTGGTATGGTCGATCATCCGCTGCACCGTGGAGATGCGCTCCTCGTCGGGGTCGGCGGAGGCCTTGGCCCACAGGTTTTCTCCCCAGAACACCGCCAGCGAGGTCTGGGCGGAATTGGCCGCCCAGTGGGCGTCCCACACCCGCAACGACGCAACTTGATCGGCCAGCTTGGCCCGCAGCGGATCGTCCGCGGCCAAGGCGTCATAGGCGGCGGTCAGCGCTGGGATCAGATGTCCGAAGGCCGGCAGATAGGAGTCATAGGCGCTGGCCATCAGGGCGAAGGGGGTGAAATCATGCCGTCCCTGAAGCACCCGCAATGCGTGCTCGCCTCTGGGGTTCTCGCCGGCGGTGTCCATGTATTTCGGATAGTCGGCCGGCTTGGGGCTGTCCGGACCGGCGGCCGAATAGGGCCAGTCGTTGGTGTTGAACGCCCAGCCGATTTTGGGGTTGGCGACACTGGGCAGGGTGTTCAGTGCGTGCAGACCCTTCCAGTCGGTGGCCGGATCGGCGCCGTCCACGGGTTTTGTGTAGTCGAACCTATCGTCGCGGATCGGCACGAATTGCGGGTGCAGATAGGCGATCTCGCCCTTGTCGTCGGCGAACAGCGTGTTGTTGCTGGAATTGGCCTTCAGGGCCGCCACTTGCAGGAAGCTGTCGTAGTCACGCGCCTTGGTGCGCAGGAATGACTGCTTGAGCGCATCGGTCGGCGAATTGAGCAGGCCGATGCTGATCCATTTGTCGCCGGCGGCGCGGATCACCGGGCCGTGGTGGGTGTGATAGACCGTGAAGGCGCGCGACCCCGTGGCGCCATCCTTGGCCCGGTAAGCCAGCGTGATGGTCGAGACCCGCACCGGGCGCAGCTTGGCGCCGTAGCGATAGAACAGCTTGCCGCCGCGGCGGACGATGGTCTCGGCGAACTCGTCGATATTGTCGATCCCGCTGGAGGTGTGCATCCAGCCGGCGTGGGCGTTGAAGCCCTGGTAGATGAAGAACTGGCCCCAGGTTGAAGCGCCGTAGGCGTTCAGCCCCTCGTCGCTGGTCATCTGCAACTCGCTGCGGAAGAAGAAGCTGGTGTGCGGGTTGATCAGCAGCAGGGCGTGGCCGTCCACGGTATTGGCCGGGGCTATGGCGATGCCGTTGGAACCGGTGGGTTCCTTGAAACTGTTGTCGATCCGGGCGTGGAGGGTCGGCCTGTGGCCATAGAACGCCTCGAGTTCGGTCAGGTTTACCCGCTCGATGTCGCCGCCGATGCTGCCCTCGGAGAAGCTCAGGGTCATCCAGGGTTCGAAATGGGTGATCACCTTCGGACTGACCTTGGGGTGCGTCGCCAGATAATAGTTAAGACCATCGGCCCAGGCGTCCATCAGGCTCTTGAGCCAGGCAGGGCTGGTCGCATAGCGGGCCTTCAGATCCTCCGGGTCGATGAACAGCCGCTGGCGCAGATCCTGATAGATCTTGCCTTCGCCCTCGGCCTCGGCGGTTCGGCCCAGCGAGGTCAGATAGTTGGTCTCCACGCGATTGAAGTCGTCTTCGGCCTGGGCGTAGATCATCCCGAACACCGCTTGCGCGTCGGTCTTGCCGTGAATGTGGGCGATGCCCCAGTCGTCGCGGGCAATCGTCACATCGGCCGCCTCGGCGTTCCACCGCGCCGCGTCATCGACCGCCGCCGCCCCGGCCGAGCCCAGGCTGAGCACGCCCGCCGACACCAAACCCAAAATCAACCCGCGCAAGCGTTCCCCCATCTCAGTGATTCATCTTCCACTTGTTCCGCGCGTCCAGGCCCGTAAAGTCAAAAAAATACTCGCTAAGGAAACAACGCGCCATGCCCATCACGCCTGACGTCGCCGAGATCGTCGGCGAGATCGATTTCGATCCCGACGCGCTGCACGCCAGATATCTCGCCGAACGGGATCGCCGCCTTCGCCCCGACGGTTCGGCCCAGTATGTCGAGGTCAAGGCCGAGTTCTCCCACTATATCGACGATCCCTATGTCGATCCGGGCTTCACCCGCGAGCCAGTGTTCGACGAAGTCGAGGTCGCCGTGATCGGCGGCGGTTTCGGGGGCCTGTTGATGGGCGCGCGGTTGCGCGAGGCTGGGGTCGAGCGAATCCGCGTGGTCGAGAGCGCCGGCGATTTCGGCGGCACCTGGTACTGGAACCGCTATCCCGGGGCGATGTGCGACGTCGAATCCTATTGCTACCTGCCGTTGCTGGAAGAGCTCGGCTACATGCCCAAGCACAAATACAGCTTCGCGCCCGAAATCCTCGAGCACAGTCGCAACATCGCCCGCCACTTCGGTCTCTACGATCTGGCCCTGATGCAGACCGGCGTCACCGAACTGCGCTGGGACGAGGCCGACGCCCGCTGGATCGTCAGCACCGATCGGGGCGACCGCTTCAAGGCGCAGTATGTCGCCATGGCCAATGGCCCGCTCAGCCGGCCGAAACTGCCCGGCATTCCCGGCATCAACGACTTCAAGGGCTATACCTTCCACACCAGCCGCTGGGACTATCGCTATACGGGCGGTGACAGCTACGGCGGCCTGACCGGCCTCAAGGACAAGCGGGTCGGCATCATCGGCACCGGCGCCACGGCGGTGCAGTGTATCCCGCACCTGGGTGAGAGCGCCAAGCAACTGTATGTGTTCCAGCGTACGCCATCGTCGGTGGATGTACGCAACAACGCCGAGACCGACCCGGCCTGGGCCGCGTCCCTGGAACCCGGCTGGCAGAAGCGCCGCCAGCAAAACTTTAACATTCTGGTGGCGGGCGGCGATCAGGACGAAGACCTGGTCCATGATGGCTGGACCGACATCTTCCGCAACCTGACCGGCTCCGCCGCCAAGGCGGCGGCCAGCAAGCTCGGCCGCCGGCTCAGCGGTTCCGAACGGGCTGAACTGATGATGTACGCCGACTACAAGAAGATGAATCAGGTCCGCGCCCGGGTGGACACCATCGTCAACGACCCGGCGACCGCCGCGCTGCTCAAGCCCTGGTACCGCCAGTTCTGCAAGCGCCCCTGTTTCCACGACGAATATCTGCAGACCTACAACCGGCCCAACGTCACCCTGGTCGACACCCAGGGCCACGGCGTGGAGGCGTTGACCCAGCGCGGCGTGGTGGCCAACGGCCGGGAATACGAGCTCGACTGCCTGATCTTCGCCACCGGCTTCGAGGTCGGAACGGCCTATACCCGCCGAGCGGGCTACGACATTGTCGGCCGCGGCGGAGTCACTTTGTCGGAGCACTGGGCGGACGGCCTGCGCACCCTGCACGGCCTGACCACCCACGGCTTCCCCAACTGCTTCTTCCTGGGCTTCACCCAGACGGCCATCACCATCAGCGTGCCGCAGGCGCTGAACGAACAGGCGACCCATGTCACCCACATGATCACCCAGGCCAAGGCTCGGGGCGCCCAGACCCTGGAGCCCACCGCCGCGGCCGAGCAGGCCTATGTCGACGAGGTGCATGGCCTCGCGCGCCTGGGCGAGCGGTTCTATCGCGAGTGCACACCCGGCTATTACAACAACGAGGGCAAGGTCGGCGCGCGCGGCGGCTTCTTCTCCGACATGTACGGCGCCGGGCCGCTGAAGTTCTTCGAGAAGCTGGAGGCCTGGCGGGCCGATGGCGGCCTCGAGGGACTGACCTTGAGCTGAGGCCGCCGCGTGCGCCGATCGATCCTGGCCGTCGCGGCGGTGGTGGGCGCGCTGTTGGCCGCCCCGGTCACCCTGGCGGCCCCGACCTGCCTCGACGGCGCCGGATCCACGATCCGTTGCGGAACCACCGGCGCCATGCCGGTGGGCTGGACCCCGTCGCCCGAACAGCTGTCGGATCGTGAATCGGCGAGCTCGCCTGGGCCGAGCCTGAGCGAGGCGGTGGCGATGATCTATGTGGTCGGCGCCATCTTCGCTCTGATCGCCCTGATGCCGCCCTTCGATGGTCGCGACGGCGGCGACTGGGATGAGCAAGAGGGGGACGGCCGCAAGGCTCGCTAGCCGGTGCGCGAAAGGCTTGCGTCCCTACTCGGTTCGTGTCGTCGAGTCTTCAAGCCGTATGGCGTTGGGAATAGACAGATGAAACGCGCGATGACTTTAGCGGTGCCGGCTGGGGCGTTGCTGGCGGGGCTATTCATCGCGGGTTCGGCTTCTGCCTATGAGTTCAAGCTGCAGTTCGGGCTGCCGTCCAACGCGCGCGCTGTCAGGATCGCCGGCTTCGCGTTCGCGAGCGGCAAGGTGGCCGGTGACTGTAGTTTCGATACCGTAACCAGCGGCTCGGGCCGCGACCCGCGCTCCTACACCACTCATTATTATCAGAAATGCACCTGGGACCTTAAGGGGAACCTGCTGTCGGTCTTACCGGGCGAACCGCCGGCGCCGGCTCCGATCTCCTCGGTCGGAGGCCTGACGATCTATGCCAATGACGGCAAGGGTGACACGGCCGGGACCGACACGGCGGTCGGCGGCGGCTTCGTCAATCACCCGAGCGCCCAGTACAGCTGGCTAACCCCCGGCGGTGGTTACGTGTTCCGGTCCGATCAGGCGAAGTTCGATATCAGCCTCATCCTGCAGAACGTCGGCGACCTGCCGTTGGCGATCAACAAGTTCACGCCCACCTCGTCCTACGCCAAGATGACGGTCAAATCGGCGACCTGCTCGAAGCTTGCCCCGGTGGCGCCCGGCGGGACGTGCACGGTGGTGATCACCTATGATCCCAGCGCCGTCCCGGGCGGCGACAATCCCTACACCGCCTACGATCATATCAGCGTCGGCGTGACCTCCAACTCCGGCTTCGCCCCGCTCTTCAGCGAGACGGTCGAAGTGTACATAGCCCCGGGCGGCTGACGCTTCGAGCCGCCCGGGTTCTGGGGTCTCGTCCGGCTTGACATTTTGATATAAAGATATCCTTATATCTCGATGGCTTTGACCTCCGATCAGGCGGTGGGGATGTTGCGCGCGGCCGCGGAGCCGACGCGGCTGCGCATCCTTGCCCTGCTCGCACGAGAGGAATTGGCGGTGCTGGAACTGTGCCGCGTGCTCGGCCAGAGCCAACCGCGCGTTTCCCGTCACCTGAAGCTGCTGGCCGAAGCGGGGCTGGTCGAGCGCTTCCCGGACGGCGCCTGGGTGTTCTACCGCCTTTCCGGCGCGCCCCCGGCCCGCGCCCTGACCGATCAGACCCTCGCCCTGATCAACCCCGATGACGCCACCCTGGAACTGGACGCCGAGCGCCTGGCCGGGGTCGGTGAGGAAAGGGCCGGCCAGGCGTCGGCCTATTTCGCCGACAACGCCGAGCGCTGGGACGAGATGCGTGTCCTGCACACGGCCGAGGCCGCCGTCGAGGCGGCCATCCTCGACGCGGCGGGGGAGGGGCCATTCGAACGACTGGTGGACCTCGGCTCCGGCACCGGGCGGATGCTCACCTTGCTGGGATCCAAGGCCAAGGCGTCGATCGGCCTGGATCTCTCCCGCCAGATGCTCAACATCGCCCGCGCCCAGGTGGTGGCCGCGGGCCTGCGCGCCTGCGAGCTTCGCCATGGTGATATTCTCAGGACCCACCTGGCGGATGGCTGTGCGGATCTGGTGATCGTCCATCAGGTCCTGCACTATCTGGCCGACCCGGCGGCGGCGGCCAGCGAGGCCGCGCGCCTGGTGGCGCCGGGCGGGCGGCTGCTGATCGTCGACTTCGCCCCGCACGACCTCGAATTCCTGCGCGCCGAACACCGTCACCGGCGCCTGGGATTCTCCGATTCGGAGATGGAGCGCTGGCTCGGCGCCGCCGGGCTCGATACCGTCGAGGTCCGCGCCTTGCCGCCCGCCGCGCCCGGCGGCCTGACCGTGAAACTCTGGGGAGCGACGCGCGGCGCGGCCCGCGTTCGGCTGATCGCATGACCCTTCATACCAACGCCCTCGGTCCGGTGGCCCGCGCCGGTCGTCCCGGACGTCGCCCGCCCCGGATTTCCTTCGAGTTCTCGCCGCCAAAGACACCCGAGGCCGAGGAGAGCCTTTGGCTGGCCATCCGCCGCCTCGAGCCCCTGTCTCCGGAATTCGTCTCGGTCACCTATGGGGCCGGCGGTTCCACGCGCGAGCGCACGCACCGCACCGTCCTGCGCATGCTACGCGAGACCACGCTGAGGCCGGCCGCGCACCTTACCTGCGTCGACGCCAGCCGCGCCGAGGTCGATGCGGTGATCCAGGACTACTGGCACGCCGGCATCCGCCACATCGTCGCCCTGCGCGGCGACCCGCCCGGCCAGATCGGCGGCGCCTACCAGCCCAGGGCGGACGGTTACGCTAACGCCACCGAGCTTACCGGCGCCATAGCGGCGGTCGGGGCGTTCTCGGTCTCTGTCGGCGTCTATCCGCAGGTCCACCCCGAAAGCCCGTCCGTGGCCCATGACATCGATGTTCTCAAGGCCAAGATCGACGCCGGCGCCACCCGCGCCATCACCAATTTCTTCTTCGACATCGATGGCTTCCTGCGGTTCGTGGAAAAGGTGCGCAAGGCCGGCGTGACCATCCCCGTTCTGCCGGGGATCATGCCGGTCAGCAACTTCAAGGGTCTGACGAAGATGTCGCTGGCCTGCGGCATCGCCTTGCCCGACTGGCTTGGCAATCTGTTCGATGGGCTGGACAAGGATCCCGACACCCGCCGGCTGATCGCCTGCTCGGTGGCCGCCGAAATGTGCGCCCGCCTGGAGGAGGAAGGCTTCGACGACTTCCATTTCTACACCCTCAACCGCGCCGATCTGGTCTATGCCATCTGCCGCGTGCTCGGGGTTCGCGAGGACTATAAATGAACGCCGAACGCTTAAAACGCATTGAAGCCCTCAGGGTCGCGGCCCGCGAGCGCATCCTGGTGCTCGACGGCTCCTGGGGCGTGATGATCCAGCGCCGGGGCCTGTCGGAGGAAGATTTCCGGGGCCGGCGCTTCGCCGATCACCCCATGGCCCTGAAGGGCGATAACGACCTGTTGTGCCTGACCCGGCCCGACATCGTCACCGAGCTGCACGACGCCTATTTCGAGGCCGGCGCCGACATCGCCGAGACCAATACCTTCAACGCCACCTCCCTCAGCCAGTCGGACTATGGCCTGGAAGGCGCGGTGGTCGATCTCAATCTGGCCGCCGCCGCCCTGGCCCGAGAATCGGCCGACCGCTGGACCGCCGCCAATCCGGCCAAGCCCCGCTTCGTGGCCGGCGCGATCGGCCCGTTGAGCCGAACCTTGTCGATGTCGTCGGACGTCAACGATCCGGGCGCCCGCCAGGTCACCTATGAGGCGGTCTATGACGCCTATCGCCAGCAGGCCCGCGCCCTGCACCAGGGCGGAGTGGACCTGTTCCTGGTGGAGACGGTGTTCGACACCCTCAACGCCAAGGCCGCCATCAAAGCGCTGATGGATCTGGAGGACGAGGGTCTGGAGCCGCTGCCGATCTGGATCTCCGGCACCATCACCGATCGATCCGGCCGCACCCTGTCCGGCCAGACGGTCGAGGCGTTCTGGAACTCGATCCGCCACGCCCGGCCGTTCGCGGTGGGGTTCAACTGCGCGCTGGGCGCCGACCTGATGCGCCCCCACGTCGCCGAGCTATCGCGCCTCGCCGGAACCCTGGTGGCGGCCTATCCCAACGCCGGCCTGCCCAACGCGTTTGGCCAATATGACGAAGAACCGGAGGATACCGCGGCGCATCTCCAGGAATGGGCGAAAAGCGGCCTGGTCAATATCCTCGGCGGCTGCTGCGGCACCACCCCCCAGCACATCGCCGCCATAGCCCGCGCGGTCTCCGGCAAGCGCCCCCGCCAACAGCCCGAGCGCCCACCCGCCATGCGCCTTTCGGGCCTGGAAGCTTTCGAACTCGCATGATCCCCACTTTTGTGAATATCGGCGAGCGGACCAATGTCACCGGCTCCGCCCGCTTCCGCAAGCTTGTCTCCAACGGCGACTATACGGCAGCCCTGACCGTCGCCCGTGATCAGGTCGAGGCCGGCGCGCAGATCATTGACGTCAATATGGACGAGGGCCTGCTCGACAGCGTCCACGCCATGACCATGTTCCTCAATCTGATCGCCGCAGAGCCCGATATCGCCCGGGTGCCGATCATGATCGACAGCTCCAAGTGGGAGGTGATCGAGGCCGGGCTGAAGTGCGTCCAGGGCAAGGCGATCGTCAATTCGATCTCGATGAAGGAAGGTGAGGCCAAGTTCCTCGAACAGGCGGTCAAATGTCTGCGCTATGGCGCCGCCGTCGTGGTCATGGCCTTCGACGAACAGGGCCAGGCCGACACCCGCGCGCGCAAGGTGGAAATCTGCGAGCGTGCCTATACGCTGCTGACCACCAGGGTCGGCTTCCCGCCCGAAGACATCATCTTCGACCCCAATATCTTCGCCATCGCCACCGGCATCGAGGAGCACGACAACTACGGCGTCGATTTCATCGAGGCCACCCGCGCCATCAAGCAGCAACTGCCCCACGCCCGGGTCTCGGGCGGCGTCTCCAATGTGTCGTTCAGCTTCCGGGGCAATGAGCCGGTGCGCCGGGCGATGCACAGTGTGTTTCTCTATCACGCCATCGCCGCGGGCATGGACATGGGCATCGTCAACGCCGGCGACCTGCCGGTGTATGACGACATCGATCCGGTGCTGCGCGAGGCGGTGGAAGACGTCATCCTCAACCGCAGACAGCCCGGCGCCACCGAGCGGCTGGTAGAGATCGCCCCGAACTACAAGGGCGGCAAGGCCGTCGAGCGCGTGGTCGATCTGCGATGGCGCCAGGGTACGGTCGGCGAGCGCCTGAGCCACGCCCTGGTCCACGGCATCACCGAACATATCGACGCCGATACAGATGAAGCTCGAACCACGCTCGGCCGGCCGCTCGACGTGATCGAGGGTCCGTTGATGGACGGCATGAACGTGGTCGGCGACCTGTTCGGGGCCGGCAAGATGTTTCTGCCCCAGGTGGTCAAGTCGGCTCGCGTGATGAAACAGGCCGTGGCCTGGCTGCTGCCGTTCATGGAAGCCGAACTGGAGGGCAAGCCCCGCCAGATGGCCGGGCGCGTGCTGATGGCCACGGTCAAGGGCGATGTGCACGATATCGGCAAGAACATCGTCGGCGTCGTACTCCAGTGCAATAACTATGAGGTGATCGACCTGGGCGTGATGGTCCCGGCTGACCGGATTCTCGATGAGGCGGTCAAGCATCAGGTCGATATCGTTGGCCTGTCGGGCCTGATTACCCCGTCGCTCGACGAAATGGTGTTCGTGGCCGGCGAGATGCAGCGCCGCGGCTTCTCCATTCCGCTGCTGATCGGCGGCGCCACCACCAGCCGTACCCACACCGCCGTGAAGATCGAGCCGGCCTATTGCGCCGGTTCGACCACCTATGTGCTCGACGCCAGCCGCGCCGTTGGCGTCGTGTCGGGTCTGCTGTCGGCCACCGAAAAGCACAAGGTCGAGGCCGCCACGCGCGAGGAATATGTCCGCATCCGCGAACAGTTCAGCCGCGCCCAGGAGGCCAAGGTCCGCACGCCCCTGCCGGCCGCCCGCGCCAATCGCATCGCCCTGGATTGGCAGGCCTGGCAGGCGCCGCGCCCCAGCCTAATCGGCACACGGGTGTTCGACAGCTGGGACCTCGCCGATTTGGCCCGCTACATCGACTGGACGCCATTCTTCTCGGCCTGGGAACTGACCGGCCGCTATCCGGCCATCCTGGAGGACGACGTAGTTGGCGAGGCGGCGCGCGACCTGTTCGCCGACGCCCAGGTGATGCTGAAACAGATCATCGACGAGCGCTGGTTCCAGGCCAGGGGCGTGGTCGGCCTATGGCCCGCCAATTCCGATGGCGACGACATCGTGATCTGGTCCGACGAGACCCGCACCACCGAACGCGCCCGCCTGCACACCCTGCGACAGCAGATGCAGAAGGGCGAGGGCAGGGGCCACGCGGCCCTGGCCGATTTCATCGCCCCCACCGGGCCGGATTACATAGGCGGCTTCGCGGTCACCGCCGGCCATGGCGAGGCCCAGATCGCCGCCCGGTTCAAGGCGGCCGGCGACGACTACAACGCCATCCTCGCCGCCGCCCTGGCCGACCGCCTGGCCGAAGCCTTCGCCGAGGCCCTGCACCACAAGGTGCGCGCCGAAATGTGGGGTTATGCTCAGACTGAGCAATTTGATATTGACGCTTTGCTCGCCGAGCAATACCAGGGCATCCGCCCGGCCCCCGGCTACCCGGCCCAGCCCGACCATACGGAAAAGCAGACCCTTTTCCGCCTGCTGGATGCAACGGCGGCCACCGGCATCGAACTCACCGAAAGCTTCGCGATGAGCCCGGCCTCATCGGTCTCGGGCCTCTACCTCGCCCACCCTGAGGCCCACTATTTCGGCGTCGGCAAGATCGAACGCGACCAGGTCGCCGACTATGCGGCGCGCAAGGGTTGGGATGCGAAGACGGCCGAGCGGTGGCTGTCGCCGATCCTCAACTACGAGGCGGGACGGTAGGGAAAGCCTCAGGTCCGCCAATTCCCAGGTCGTGAACCGGTCCAAAGCAAGCGATTTCCGCTTGCATCGCGTTGGTTATGCATCCATATTGCATGCGTGAACAGCAAGCACTCGAAGACGCTCAGGGCGGTGTTCACCGAACCGGTTTCCGGGACGATCGCCTGGGCGGATATTGAATCGCTCCTGAAGTCCGTGGGGTGCGCGGTCATCGAAGGCGCCGGCTCTCGTGTCCGTTTCGACCGCGCCGGCGAGACGGAGATCTTCCACCGGCCGCACCCGGCCAAGCAGGCGAAACGATACCAGGCGCGCGCCGCGCGCGACTATCTGATCAGGCTTGGAGTGAGACCATGAACACCATGATCTACAATGGCTATTCGGCCCGTATCGAATACGACGACGAGGACGCCATCTTCTTTGGCCGTATCGCCGGCATCCGCGACGGCGTGGGCTTTCATGCCGACAATGTGGCCGAGTTGAAGTTGGCTTTTCGCGAAGCTGTCGATGACTATCTCGCCACCTGCGCCAAGCTGGGCAAGGCGCCCCAGAGGCCCTACTCCGGCAATGTGATGTTCCGTATCAGTCCCGAAGCCCACGCCAACGCCGCCTTGGCGGCCGAGCTGTCCGGAATGAGCCTGAACCAGTGGGCCGCCGAAAAACTTACCGCCGCCGCGCTGATGGACATTCCAACCGGGGCGGCGGTTGCGCTCGCGCTCGTACCGAAAGTTGCCGAGCTCATGGGCATTGCTGAAGACGCGAATCCCGAAGGCTATTGCGACATCGTCCGGGCGGCGGGGATCGCCTCGTCCGACGGCAAGGCCTGATCGACCCAGAAGATCAACGACTGCGCCCAGCGCCGAACCAGCTACGATCCGCTGGCGCCAAGCGAAATATCTTTCTCGCTGAACAGCTGATTGTGCGTCGATATGTCCAAAGGAACTATATAGTCACTGGATCCGATAATAAGGCTGTCGGCGACTCTGACCAGTTTCAGGCTCACGAGAACGTGGGAGCCAGAATCAGCGTAAGTTCCGACTAAAACGCTCGAAGCTTTTTGTTGTTTAGCGATGATTTTCAGTTCATCGGAAAGCATAAACTGGCCGCTTGGTTGCACAACGAAAGTGCTGCGCATACGCGCTTCCAAAACTTGAAAACCGCGTTGTGCGAGCCGTGAGCCGACTTCGTCAGCCGAGATTCGGCCAAACGTTGATGACGAGTCCAATCTATCTACATTTACCAGGCTGGCTATAAGTACGGAGCCCAGTTCGCTGGAGCCTCGCCCAACCTGCGCGGCGATGGCGTCTGCTCCCGCATAGTTGAAGTCGACCATGCTGCTGCCAGCGGGTTGAGGCGATAGAGAGGCGCATCCAGAGAGGAGGATAGCGGAAGCCGCGACGAGCAGAGAGGTGCGGCGGACGGTTTCGATCAATGACATCTTTGGCGCCCCTAAAATCCAACTACCGAGATTGTACGACTGCCCGATGGCCTGTATTCCCCAGCATTTCGTGTCTGGACATAGAAGACGTCGCTTTTCCCGCCCGTCTGATAGCCGCCTTCGAATATCGCGGTGGAGACAATCACCTCAGTGCTAGTTGCTGATGGCATGTAGGCCCGCTTTGCGTCCAGCAGGGCGCCAGCAGCCACCGCCACCGGGGGGATCGCATCAGTGGCCATGGTGAGCGGTGCTGATCTTTCAAACCAAACACCCAGGCCGGCAACCCCACCGAGAAATGTAAATTTCAGGGGATCGGTCGGCGGGCCGCTTCTGTGCTGAACGACTTCAACTTTAACCTTGATCACCCTGGCCCCGTGATCTCGACTTACATAGATGCCGTGGTGAACCAGTTCGTCAGCCAGAAACTCGTTGAACCCACTGGAAAATAGACTCTCGTCGTCGTCCTGCAACCATATCGCTTGCGAGCCTGGCGGTAGCGCTCCACGCAGTTCGGATGCTGTCTGAGCCGCGAGTATCTTCCAATGTGATGCGGAGAACAGCTCCTTTTGTGATGTCAGTGGGAAATAACGATTCGCTGGACCTTCGGAGACGCACGCACTTAGAAGCAACGCAATTGCAGCGTAAGGTATAAATTGATGCATGAAAATCTCTCAATATAGCCAATCTGGAGAGACGGTAGTCCCAAACGATCAAAAGCGAAACGCAAGAATATAATTTGGTTGCTCGGAATATTGTAATTTTGTCGGCATCAAATCGGAATATTATTACAATTTTATGCATCACGTTTCACGTGGCGCCCATGGACGGTGATGCTGAAATCAGGCTTGCCCGCAAAGGCTGGGAGGTGTGGACGGCGGAGCGACGGCTCTCGCCGATCCCCAACTACGAGGCGGGGCGGTAGGAAAGGCTTCCCATCCATCCGCGCGCGGCTTATGTTCTTACCGAACCTCGATCGATCATGTTTGGATCCGACAATGTCCGACACCGCGACGCTCTCGTCGAAATTCCAGATCTCCATACCCAAGGTCGTCCGCGATGCGCGTCACTGGAAAGCTGGGCAAAGGTTCGCTTTCATTCACAAGGGCGCCGGCGTGATGCTCGTTCCCGTTCCAGAGGTGGATGAACTCGTCGGCATCGCACGCGGCGCAAATCCGGAAAACTATCGAGACCGCGACGATCGATACTGATGCGCCTTGTCGATACCTCCGCCTGGATCGAGTGGCTGATGGACTCGCCCACTGGCATCGCCGTCGCTCCCCAAATACCGTCCCGCAATGAGTGGCTTGTGCCGACGATGGTCCAGCTCGAACTCGTCAAGTGGTTTGTCCGCGAGCGAGGGGAGGACATGGCCGACCGGGTTCTGGCCTTCACCCAGACCTGCCAAGTGACACCCCTTGACACCAAAACCGCCGTGATGGCCGCCGAGTTCTGTCGCCAACACAAGCTGCCGACAGTCGACGCCGTCATCTATGCGACGGCCCGCGACCACGGCGTGGATCTTGTGACATGCGACGCCCATTTCGAAGGGCTTCCTGGTGTCATCTACATTTCGAAAGTTGGGGCCACGGCGCCGCCTTCATCGCTCTGAGAGACTTTCCAGATCGTGCCCACCTGACATCAACATTGTCGCTAGCTGGTAAAGATGTCCGGTTTTTGTAGCTCGTGATCTGTCCGCTTCGTTCTGTCTGTGTTCCTGGGCATGCCCAGGAAAAAATGCTGTCATGGAAGTGTGTCATGCGGCGATTTTGGTGGTGTCGATGATGG
>JBBRPO010000001.1:0-399337 GCA_038227865.1 Caulobacterales bacterium | reverse complement strand
GTCGACTACGAGCGGCAGCTCAAAGGATAGCAGTTCAGAAATCGTGGTCCAGCCGCAACAGCGCGCGGCGGACAACACTCGGATCGGCAAGGATAGCAGTTCAGAAATCGTGGTCCAGCCGCAACTAAGGCGGGTCGGTAACGACTGCGTCGAACAGGATAGCAGTTCAGAAATCGTGGTCCAGCCGCAACCCAAGCCATTGAAACTACGTGGGAATTTCCAGGATAGCAGTTCAGAAATCGTGGTCCAGCCGCAACCGCAACGTCTCATGGCAACACGTCGCGGCAGGATAGCAGTTCAGAAATCGTGGTCCAGCCGCAACACGGTGTAGGCCATGCCGATGAACTGCTGCAGGATAGCAGTTCAGAAATCGTGGTCCAGCCGCAACGACTGGCCGGTCGAGATGATCAAGCGCTCCAGGATAGCAGTTCAGAAATCGTGGTCCAGCCGCAACACGGCGCGGTGGCGACCGTCCTCCTTGCCCAGGATAGCAGTTCAGAAATCGTGGTCCAGCCGCAACCTCGAGGCGGTCAACCATCGGATCCCGCACAGGATAGCAGTTCAGAAATCGTGGTCCAGCCGCAACTCCTAGCGTTGTTGGAGATTGCCTCGCCGTAGGATAGCAGTTCAGAAATCGTGGTCCAGCCGCAACTTGAACCTCCTGAATGAGCGTGACCTTCGTAGGATAGCAGTTCAGAAATCGTGGTCCAGCCGCAACTTGATTGGAATATGATCTTTGCGGAGCCAGAGGATAGCAGTTCAGAAATCGTGGTCCAGCCGCAACGCCGGCGCGGTGCTGCATACGACCGCCCATAGGATAGCAGTTCAGAAATCGTGGTCCAGCCGCAACTCCGGCCGCCGCGAACAGCGTGGTGACATCAGGATAGCAGTTCAGAAATCGTGGTCCAGCCGCAACAATGAAAGGTTGGACTTATGATGAAACTACAGGATAGCAGTTCAGAAATCGTGGTCCAGCCGCAACGCAAGGTCAATCTACACTATTGTAGATCGGAGGATAGCAGTTCAGAAATCGTGGTCCAGCCGCAACGTAAACACGCACCGCTTCCACCCACCGTCGAGGATAGCAGTTCAGAAATCGTGGTCCAGCCGCAACAGCGCCAGGGCGACGAAGCGATAGACGCGAGGATAGCAGTTCAGAAATCGTGGTCCAGCCGCAACCAATCAAAGCCGATCCTCGCGGATGCCGGTAGGATAGCAGTTCAGAAATCGTGGTCCAGCCGCAACACTAAGCAGCAGGCCTGGACGGCCATAGCGAGGATAGCAGTTCAGAAATCGTGGTCCAGCCGCAACGCGACGCGGCCTTGCGGAGCCCATGCGGAGAGGATAGCAGTTCAGAAATCGTGGTCCAGCCGCAACGATGTCGGGGCGGTCGCGGTCGGCGCGGCGAGGATAGCAGTTCAGAAATCGTGGTCCAGCCGCAACTGCAACGTGAACGAGCTTGGGTCATACACGAGGATAGCAGTTCAGAAATCGTGGTCCAGCCGCAACGCCGGCAAGCGCCACCAAGCGCCGTTCCGTAGGATAGCAGTTCAGAAATCGTGGTCCAGCCGCAACGATCTAGCATGGCGATCAGTCCGGCCCGGCAGGATAGCAGTTCAGAAATCGTGGTCCAGCCGCAACCGCCGCCGCCGCGGCAGCCTGACTGTTCAAAGGATAGCAGTTCAGAAATCGTGGTCCAGCCGCAACAGCCACGGCCTGCTACAGCCGCTGGTGGTCAGGATAGCAGTTCAGAAATCGTGGTCCAGCCGCAACCCAGGCGCGGCCCACGCGACCGGCCGGGCAGGATAGCAGTTCAGAAATCGTGGTCCAGCCGCAACTACCCGGGCGAGGAACTGAAGATTCTCGGCAGGATAGCAGTTCAGAAATCGTGGTCCAGCCGCAACGTGTCCGCTACAGCGGTAGGCGTCCAGCCGAGGATAGCAGTTCAGAAATCGTGGTCCAGCCGCAACGACGCCCACGACGCCCTGATGAAGATGGCTAGGATAGCAGTTCAGAAATCGTGGTCCAGCCGCAACGATACCAGCGGCGACGGCCTCGGCGTCCAGAGGATAGCAGTTCAGAAATCGTGGTCCAGCCGCAACTCATACAGCGCTCGCCGTTGGGCAAGGGCTAGGATAGCAGTTCAGAAATCGTGGTCCAGCCGCAACCCGCCGCTGCCGGTCGTGAATCCGGCCGATAGGATAGCAGTTCAGAAATCGTGGTCCAGCCGCAACGCCTTCACCGGCGCGGGCCTGGCGGTGATGAGGATAGCAGTTCAGAAATCGTGGCCCAGGCGGAGCCAGAGCGTGGCACGAAGCGTCACCTCCTTCGCGGGGGCGTGGATCGAAACGGCCCGATGGTCGCGGCCGAGAACAAGCGCAACGTCGCCCCTTCGCGCCGGATCTGCCGCCGACAATGTCATCCAGTAATGATCGGCTGGCGGGGCGGCGTTTCATCTGAATCGAACGGACTGCTGATGGAGACGGAATCTGCGCGGTCCGGATTATTACGCATCGCGAGTTGATCGGCGTATTGCTGCACCGCGATCTTCACAGCGCGCTCGATACGCCAGAGCGGCGTAATGGGAGGAACGGCTGGGCGCGGAATTTCGACGCCTCGAACCACCACCTTGGGGGAATGCGGTATCTGCTTTCGGGGGGCGGTTGATTTGGCGGATGGCTGTTCCATGCATGCAATATGCGCTTTAGGTGAACGGACGTGCAACGGGGTGGTAACCACCGCATGTGACTTGATGGCGGCTGACCGTGACCTGCCGCGAGGCGGTGGTCTATTACGTGAAGCGCCGCCTGGGGCTGATAGTGGGCCATGGAGCTGAGGAAGGGGGAGGATCAGCATATCATGCTATTCAGTTCTACCGCCTAGAAGAATCGGGCTGTGAGCCGGGGCGGCGGGAAGCCCGTGAGCGAGGCGCTGACGGGAATGCCGAAGGACTTCTATGATGAGATCGTCGCCATCATGCGGGGGGCTGGGTGCTGGCGCATCGAGGGCGGCAAGGGCAGTCACGAGAAATGGCGAAGCCCGATCAACAACCGAACAGTGACGGTTCCTCGATCCAAGAGCCGTCACACGGCCAACGCAGTTTTAAGGCAGCTTGGTATTGAAAGGAAAATTTAAGCAATCGCGAATTCGCGCGAGTCTTTGACTCGAAATTCGACCTGAACACGTTGATTGTGAATGTTCTCATTCGCGGCCAGCATTTCCGGGGCCAGCTCATTCATCAGTTGCTCAAATTCGGCGAGCGTATCGGCCTCAATCACCAAGCCGGGTATATTGGACTCCGAGCACCATACCGATGCTTCCGCATCCCAGATGGCGGCGACGAAGTAGGACTGTTTCATTCGAGCGGCACCTTTCGTCCGTTCCGGCATCGCGGCTTTGTTCGCATTCATATGGCGTCTTGAACTGGTTGCGGTCAATCATCACGCAACCGCGTGGCGCCGGGTCGGCATGGAGAAAGGTTGCGGGCGGGGACGCCCGCGCTCCGGCCACGCACCCATCAATACCACCCTGCCGCCCTCAGCGCCTGGGCGTAGGTGCGGCTGACCGGGGCGACGGCGCCGGTTTTCAGGGTCAGGCTGGCGCGGCCGTTGCCGCGCTCGGCGCTGACCACCGCGTCCCTGGCCACCCACCACGAGCGGTGAACCTGGGCGCCCTCCAGGCCCTGGAGTTCGCTCAGAGCGTCGGCCAGGCGCATCAGAATAATGTCCTGGCCGCGGCTGGTGTGCAGGCGCAGATAGTGATCCTCGGCCTGGACCGCGTGCAGGTCGCCGCCGCGCAGTTTCGGCGGCAGCCGGTCGAGGAACGCGGCCGCCGGCGAGGTGTTGGCCGGAGCGCCCGGAGCGGCGTGGGTCTGGAGCGGCACGCGCTGGGTCAGCACGGTTATGGCCAGCATGGCCAGGGTGATCAACAGCACCGGCGGACCATAGCCAGGCAATAGAGCCGGGTTCAAAGTGTGCATGAAGGTCAGGCCCGACGCCGCCCAAACCAACACGGTCTGGGGCGGCGTCATCACCAAGGCGACCAGCAGGGCCCAGAGCCAGGGCCGGCGCTCGAACAGGTCGAGCCGCACCGCCACCCGGACAATGATATTGGCCAGGACGGTTCCCGCCGTCATCAGGCCGATCCAATAGGCCAGGCTGATCCAGAACGGCGCGCCCCCCGTGCCGAACGGGCCGACCAGGGTCATGAACAGCCCGCTGGCCAGAACCACCGCGCCCTGGCGCCAGACGTCGAAACGCCTGTCGGTTGGCGAAGCGCCAGACGCGCGGCGTGTCACATCGCGAAACCGCATCAGCCAACCACGTCTTGGAAGATGCGTAGCCTCAGGGGTTCGCATACTGAGCCGCCATCCGATCCACCTTCAACGCAACAGGCTCCTCGATGACACCTTTACCCGATCGACTATCGCTTCGGCCACGGCGCCCCTTCAAGTCAACCGCCGCGTGGCCGCTGATCCTGGCTTTGGCGGCCGCATCGGCCCTGGGGGCGGCGCCCTTTGCCAACGCCGCGGCGCTGACCATCACCTTCCAGGGCGTCAAGACACCATCGGGCGCGGTGATGCTGGCCCTGGTGGGCAGTTCCGAAGCCTATGGCGGCAAGGCGGCGCCGGTCGCGCAATCGCGGCTGGATGTCACCGGCGCGACGGCCACCATCACCTTCCAGGACCTGAAACCCGGGACCTATGCTGTGCGCGCGTTTCACGACCTAAACGGCGACGGCAAGCTGAACACCAATCCGTTCGGCATCCCCACCGAGCCCTACGCCTTTTCCAACGACGCCCACGGCGGCATGGGCCCGCCGACATGGGAGGCGGCGGCCTTCGAGATCAAGGACGGCGACAACCGCCAAACCATCGACATCGATTAGGCCCAACCTCATACCCTCCACGGAGCAAATCCCATGAACCGTCGTCTACTTCTGCGCCAGATGTCCGGCCTTGCGATCGGCGCGCTGCTGACCCCCGAAATCGCCCAGGCGGCCAGCCAGCTGGCGGTCGGCGCGGCAATGGGCGTCGACTGGGGCCTGGCCTTCGCCGACCTCGACGCCGATGTGGCGCCGGCGCCCATGCGGCTGGTGTCGGGAACCGCGCCGGCCGGCCTGGCCGGCAGCCTGTATCGCAATGGCCCGGGCAAGTTCCGCCGGCCGGGCGGGTCGGTGGGTCACTGGTTCGACGGCGACGGCCTGATGCGGGCGTTCCGGATCAAGGGCGGCGAGGCGACCCTGGCGGCGCGGTTCATCGACACGCCCAAGCGCCGCGCCGACATCGCCGCCAGCGCGGTGGTGACGCCGGGCTTCGGCACCAGGGCGCGGTCGGGCGTGCGGGTGGGCACGAACGACGACACCAACGCCGCCAATATCTCGGTCATGCCCATCCTGAGCGGGTCTGGAGGCTCCGAGCTGTGGGCGCTGTGGGAGGCCGGGTCGCCGACAGTGATGGACGCGGGCGATCTGTCGACCAAGGGCATGAAAACCCTGCGCCCCGACCTGGCCCATATGCCGTTCCTGGCTCATCCGCACCGGGAACCGAACGGCGACATCTGGAATCTGGGGGTGATGGGCGACAAGGCCGTGGTCTGGCGGCTGGCGACCGACGGCGCGCTGATTTCCGCCGACGTGATCGATCTGCCCACCGCCAGCTATGTGCATGATTTCACGGCCACTCAGCGCCACCTGGTCGTCATTCTCCAGCCGCTGATCCAGGACACCGCCACCCTGCCCTATATCGACGGCTTCACCTGGCGACCGAAGGAAGGCACGCGGATCCTGGTGATCGACAAAGCCGACCTGGGGTCGCGGCGGATCTATGAGCTGCCGGCATTCTTCGCCTTTCACTATGGCGCCGCATGGGCAGAGCCCGGCGGTACGATACGCTTCGACGCCTGCGTCAGCACCGACCCCAGCTTCGCCACGCGCGGCGCGCGCGAGGTGCTGAAGGGCGAGTGGACGCCAACGCCGCCGCCCGTGCTCAGCCTGATCACCCTGTCTCCCGACGGCCAGGCCAAGATGGAGCGCACCGAGGTGGTGGCGGAGTTTCCGCGCGTCGACCCACAGCTGGCCGGTTGGCCACGCGCCCACACCATCCACGCCACCGCCGATGGCGGCGGGCCGTTGTTCCACGGCCTGGCGACCCACAACTGGAAGACCGGCGCCTCGGACAGTTTCAATTTCGGCCAGGCGCACATGGTCGAGGAGGCGGTGTATGTGCCGCGGCTAGGCGCGCGCGGCGAGCTGGACGGCTGGCTGCTGGCGCCGAGCGTCAATCTGGCGGCCAAGGCGACCGAGCTGCATGTGTTCGACGCGCTGCACGTCGCCAACGGCCCGCTGTGCAGCTGGCGCGCCGAAGTCGCCCTGCCCGTCAGCCTGCACGGGGCGTTAGTGGTTTCGTAAGCGCTCGGATCGTGGTTGAAAGCGTTCTGGAGGAACGCCGATGAGTGACAACATGGGGTCGATCGACCCGACCCGGCCGCAGTTCGACGCCTTCAAGGCGCTGCCGCGGGACCAGCCGATCCACATGCTGAACCTGATCCGCCTGCGGCCGATGGCCGACTATCCGGAGGGCCATGCCAACCATGGCAAGGGGATGACGGGCCAAGACGCCTATCGCGCCTATGGGCGGACCAGCGCCGAGGTGTTCGCCCGGGTGGGCGGCAAACAGGTCTGGGTGGGTCGGCCGGAGGCGACGCTGACCGGCCCGACCGACGAATGCTGGGACCTGGCGTTCATCGCCGAATACCCCAGCGCGGGAGCGTTCCTGGAAATGGTGACCGATCCGGCCTACCGCGACCATGTGAAGCACCGCACCGCCGGGGTGGCCGACAGCCGCCTGATCCGGATGGCGCCGATAGAGCCCGGAGAGGGGTTCGGAGAATAGTCCGGGCGTTGCAACCCCAGCCTTCGAGGCGCATTTAAACACGCGAGGCGAGCGTCGCCATATTGCTTCGCGCGGCAATCTGGGGTTTGACAAGCCCGCTGGAGCCAAACGACAGGGGCGAGTTCGCTGCTTGCCGTCCTTGCGCGCCGGATTCACACTGCAGAGCTCGCCTCAGCCTTCAGACCGGAGCCACCGAGCGCCGGCCGCTAACTTGAAAGACCCATGAAAGACCCGTTGAAAACTGGATTCGCCGAACGTCTCACGGCGCAGCAAGACGCCAAGAAGGCGCTGCTGGCAAAACTCAAGCCCAAACCCACGATCGTCGCCGAGGTGTTCGAGAGCCGCGAGGAGATCAAGGCCCGCGAATTGGAAGCGGTGCGTCAAGCGCGCGCCGACGCCAAGGAAACCGCGCGCCAGGATGCCGAGGCCAAGGCCCTGGCCGAACTGGAAGCCAAGCGCGGCGAGCGCAAGGAGCGCAAGGCTCTGACCAAATCCGAACAGAAGGCCAAGCGCGACGCCAAATACGCCGCGCGCAAAGCCCGGAAGTAACGCCTCCTCCCCCGCCGCCAAGCGAGAGAGGAGAAAGTTCCGCCCGGTTTAGGCTAGGTCGAAGCGATCGAGGTTCATCACCTTGACCCAGGCGGCGACGAAGTCGCGCACGAAGGCCGGTTGTGCATCGTCACACCCGTAGACTTCCGCGATGGCTCGTAGCTGCGAGTTCGAACCGAACACGAGGTCAACGCTGGAACCGGTCCACTTGTGTTCGCCCGTCGCTCGATCGCGGCCCTCAAACACACCTTCGGATGTAGCGGACGCCTTCCACGTGGTGCTCATATCGAGCAGGTTGACGAAGAAGTCGTTGGTCAGCGTCCCGGCCCGCTTTGTGAACACGCCCACTTCCGATTGCCCGGCGTTGGCGTTCAAGGCGCGCAGGCCGCCGACGAGCACCGTCATTTCGGGCGCGGTCAGCGTCATCAACTGCGCCCTATCGACCAGAAGCTTCTCCGCCGGTATCCGGCCGCCGTCCCGCAGATAGTTGCGGAACCCGTCCGCGGTCGGTTCGAGCACGGCGAACGAGTGGACGTCGGTCTGATCCTGCGACGCGTCCGTTCTCCCGGGCGAAAAAGCGACCTGGACATCGTGCCCGGCGTTGCTCGCGGCTTTTTCAACGGCCGCGCCGCCGCCAAGGACGATCAGGTCGGCCAGCGAGACCTTTTTACCGTCGGACCGCGAACCGTTGAAATCCCGCTGGATCGCCTCGAGCGTCCGCAGCACCGTCGCCAATTGGGCCGGCTGATTGACCTCCCAATCCTTCTGCGGCGCGAGGCGAAGACGCGCGCCGTTGGCGCCGCCGCGCTTGTCGGAACCGCGGAACGTCGCCGCTGACGCCCAGGCGGCCGAGACCAGCTGGGAGACCGAAAGTCCCGACGCCAGGATCCTGTCCTTCAGGGCGGCGATGTCCTGCTCGCCGATCAGTTCATGGTCGACGGCGGGAACCGGGTCCTGCCAAAGCTGCGGTTCGGCGGGGACCAGCGGGCCGAGATATCGCGCGATGGGACCCATGTCGCGGTGGGTCAGCTTGAACCAGGCCTTGGCGAAGGCGTCCGCGAACGCCGCCGGGTCCTCATGGAAGCGCTTCGAGATCGGCGCATAGTTCGGGTCCATCTTCAGGGCGAGGTCGGTCGTCAGCATCATCGGCGCGTGCCGCTTCGACGGATCGTGGGCGTCGGGCGCTAAGCCCGCCGCGGCCGGGTCCTTGGGCGTCCACTGGTGGGCGCCGGCCGGGCTCTTGGTAAGCTCCCACTCACAGCCGAACAGGTTGTCGAAGTAGTTGTTATCCCAGGTCACAGGGGTGGTGGTCCACGCCCCTTCCAATCCGCTGGTGATGGTGTTGACACCCGCGCCATCGCCCAGGCTGTTCTTCCAGCCCAGCCCTTGTTCCTCGATGCCGGCGCCCTCGGGTTCGGGGCCGACGTACTGATTGGGATCGGCGGCGCCATGGCATTTGCCGAAGGTGTGTCCGCCGGCGATCAGGGCGACAGTTTCCTCGTCATTCATCGCCATGCGGGCGAAGGTCTCGCGGATGTCCCTGGCCGAACCAAGCGGATCGGGCGTGCCGTTCGGCCCCTCCGGGTTGACGTAGATCAGGCCCATCTGAACGGCGCCGAGAGGATGCGCGAGTTCCCGGTCGCCGCTGTAGCGGTTGTCGCCGAGCCAGGTGTTCTCTGGGCCCCAGCTGATATCCTCTTCCGGTTCCCAGACGTCGGCGCGGCCGCCGGCGAACCCGAAGGTCTTGAATCCCATCGATTCCAGGGCGCAGTTGCCGGCCAGGACCATCAGGTCGGCCCAGGAGATCTTCCGGCCGTATTTCTGCTTGATCGGCCACAGCAGCCGGCGCGCCTTGTCGAGGTTGGCGTTGTCCGGCCAGCTGTTGAGCGGCGCGAAACGTTGCGTGCCCGAGGACGCGCCGCCGCGACCATCGCCGATGCGATAGGTGCCGGCGCTGTGCCATGCCATCCGAATGAAGAACGGCCCATAGTGGCCGTAGTCGGCCGGCCACCAGTCCTGCGACGTCGTCATCAAGGCGTAGACGTCCTTGCGCAGGGCGCCAAGGTCGAGACTTTTGAATTCTTCCGCATAGTCGAACGTCCCGCCCATCGGATCGGACGCGGGGGTGTTCTGATGGAGAACCTTCAGATTCAACTGGTCGGGCCACCAGAGCTGGTTCGACATTTCCAGGACGACGGCGTTTTTATCCCCGTCGTGCATCACCGGGCATTTGCTTTCGGCGTCCATTTTTCCGTCCAATCCTGTTCTGTGGCTTGCGCTTGGCCAGATGGCGTAGCGTGTCGGTGCGGATCGGTCCAATCAATTTAATCTTAAATATTCATAGAGAAATTCTTTGTCATTTAGTGATATGGTGTGCTATGTAAGCATAACACTTTCTAGCGCCAAAGTCTGGATCGCTCATGCTGGCTGACCACATCCAAGGCCCCTGGCTTCATGGCGCGCTGTGGCTCGCATTTGCGTTTCACATCGGCGGCGGCACGCTGGGCCTGATCTCCGGTTCAGTCGCCGTGATTGCGCGCAAGGGTGAGCTGCTTCACCGTGTATCCGGAAACGTGTTCTTCGGCTGCTTGCTGGTGATGGCGACGTTCGCCATCCTGCTGGCCTTCGTCGTTCCCGGCCAGTTGGTGAATGTGTTCATCGGCGCCTTCGCCTTCTATCTGGTGGCGACGGCGTGGCTTACCGTTCGGCGGCGGGACGGCGCGATCGGCTATGCGGAATGGATCGCCCTGCTGGTTGGGGTCGTGCTCTGCGCGCCGTTCGCCATTCTGTCGTTTCAGCTGGCGACCGGGATGACGCCGTTCTTCGAGAGCGCCGTCCCGTTCAAAGGCCCGGTGCTGATCGCGGTCTACAGCTTCACCGCGGTGCTGGCCGTCGCGGCGGCCGGGGATGCGAAGCTGGTTCTGAACAGGGGCGTTTCGGGCGCGCCGCGGATCGCGCGGCATCTTTGGCGGATGTGCGTCGGCCTGACGCTGGCCGCGGGTTCGGCCTTCACCAATGGGCTTCCCCGGCTGCTGCCGGGTCCGTTCGATGTACCGCCCGCGTTCTTCATCCCTCAGTTCGTGCCGGTGGGGCTGCTGGTCTTCTGGATGATCAGGGTTCGATTTACGCCGTGGGTAGAGAGGCGTTAGGCGCCCGGCTGGTTGCGCTACTCCGTGGCGCCGAAGTCGACAGCCTTGGACTTGACGGTTCCGGCGGTCCGCCCGGGCGCCGTCTGGTAGGCCCAGTAGCGATTGGTGTGGGTGATCACCTGGGCCGGCGGCGGCGCGCCCCATGCCGACATATCGTCCGTCGTGTGGGCGTCGGCGACCAGGGTCGCATCATACCCCCTGGCGAACGCGCCATGGAGCGTCGAGCGGATGCACGCGTCGGTCTGCGCGCCGACGACGACAAGCCGCCCGATGCCGCGGTCCCACAATACGCTCTCTAGAGTCGTGTCCTCAAAAGCGTCGCCATAGCTCTTTTCGATCAGCGGTTCGCTGTCGGCCGGAGCGAGCTCGGGGACGATCCGCCATCTGTCGGTCCCCTTTGCGAGCTGTTCGCTGAAGTGCTGGACCCAGACGACGGGGACCCCTTCCCGCCGCGCCTTCTCCACCAGGCCGGCAATGTTGGCGACGACCGCATCGCGCTCGTGAGCCTTCTCGACGACGCCGTTCTGGACATCGATGACGAGCAGCGCGGTGTTCGGCCGGTTTTCGAGCGTGGTCATGGTCTCACCTCAATCCCGCGGCGCAGCCGGACGCCGGTCAAGCTATCTCTCTATTCGGCCGCCATCGCCATGGGCGCCGCCTGTGCGCCGCGCAGCAGCCGGCCCGGCAGGGCGCCGGTGGGTTCGCCGCCTCGATAGGTAATCTGGCCGGCGACGATGGTGGCGATGTAGCCGCTGGCCTTCTGGATCAGCCGCCGCCCGCCGGCCGGCAAATCGTAAGCGACCTGTGGCGCGTGCAGGGTCAGACCCTGATAGTCGATGACATTCAGATCGGCCCGATAGCCGGGCGCGATCAGGCCGCGGTCGTTGAGCCCAACCGACCGGGCGGTGTCCTGGGTCTGCATCCGGATCACCGCCTGAAGCGGGATTTTCGGCCCGCGCGTGCGATCGCGGGTCCAGTGGGTGATCATCGAGGTGGGGAAGCTGCCGTCGCAGATCATGCCAACGTGGGCGCCGCCGTCCGATAGCCCGGGC
This sequence comes from Caulobacterales bacterium, assembly GCA_038227865.1. Classification (GTDB taxonomy): domain Bacteria; phylum Pseudomonadota; class Alphaproteobacteria; order Caulobacterales; family Caulobacteraceae; genus Acaudatibacter. The sequence goes on along the minus strand of JBBRPO010000001.1, from coordinate 387,695 downwards.
ACGGTGTCGGGGTGGACGATCATCTCATGCACCGCGTCCAGCGAGCCTTCGGCGTAGTTGAGGAACGGTACATAGAGCATGCCCCGCCCGCCATTGGTCAGCATGTGATCGAGGGCGACTTCCTCGGGCGAGCGACCCATGGCGGCGGCGTGGGCCTCCACGGTGGAGTCGGGCGTGGGTTCATAGTCGGGCTCGCCGCTCATCAGGTGCATCTTCGACCACACGCCCATCAGGCCGCGGGCGCCGCCCTCCGGCGCGGCGGCAAACAGCCGGACCCGGAAATCGGGATCGGAGAGGCGGGTGACGCGCTCCGGCAGTGGCAGGGTGGCGATCTCGCGGTAGGGCCCGAACTGGGTGAACGGATTGACGGTGAGTTCGAGGCCAAGCAGGACGCCCACCGGCCGAGCCGCGACCTGCGCCTTCATCGGCAGACCGTCGGCGACCGCCGCTTCCAACGCGGTGAGCAGTCTTTTGTAGCCGTGGGGCGAGCCGGGTCCCTGCGCCAAGGTGAACGCCAGGGGCCGTCCCGAGCGCTCGACGATCCGCCGGAGCATGGCGAATTCGGCGACCGGGTCGGTGAAGTCGGAGACCACCTGCAGAACGCCGCGTCCGGCGGCGGCCATGCCCGTCGCGATGCTGGTGAGTTCTTCCTCGCTGGCGGTCAGGGTGGCGATCGGCGAGCCGTCGCTGGCGCGGTGGTTCAGCGTGCGCGACGTGCCGAACCCCAGGGCGCCGGCCTCCATCGCCTCACGAGCCAGTTGCGACATCATGGCCATGTCATCGGGTGTCGCGGGCTCCCGGTCGGCGCCGCGCTGGCCCATCACAAACACCCGCAGGGCGGCATGCGGGAGCTGGCTGCCGATATCGACGTCGAACGACCTCGCGGCCAGAGTGTCGAGATATTCGGGATAGTGGCGCCAGGTCCAGGGCAGGCCAGCCGTTAGCACCGGGAAGGGTATGTCCTCGACGCCCTCCATCAGTTGGACCAGGCGGTCGTGATCCTCGGGCTTGCAGGGTGCGAAACCGACCCCGCAATTGCCCATGATCACCGTGGTGACGCCGTGCCAGGACGACGGCTGCATGCGCCCGTCCCAGGTGGCCTGGCCGTCATAGTGGGTGTGGACGTCGACGAAGCCCGGGGTGACGATCTGGCCGCGCGCGTCGATCTCCTCGGCGCCGGCGCCGGAAAACCGGCCGACCGCGACGATCAGGCCGTCCTTAACCGCGACATCGCCATCATAGGGCGCGCCGCCGGAGCCATCGACAATCGATCCTCCACGGATCACCAGATCGTAGGCGCTCTGCATGACCGTCTCCGTGAATCGCGTTCTCTTGCCATTTGCCGCCCCTCGGCCGGTCGAAGTCAAGCTTGAATGGCGTCGCCCTCGTTTCCATCCCAGAAGACTTCCCAGCGATCGCCGAGCCACAGCCACAGGGTGGCCGCCAGGGTCAATCCTCCGGCCGTAACCGCCAGGGCCGGCGAGGCCAGGATCGGCAGAACCACGCGCGCGCCGCGCATGACCAACGGGCCGGCGGCCCAGAGCAGGGCCGTCGCGGCCAAGGCGCCGGGGAACAGACCCGCCACCTCGAACGCCATTCGCCGCCGCGCGGCGCGTTCCATCACCGCAACGACGAACACGGGATCGCGCTCCGGCGGCGCGTCCTCGGCCCACAGGGCGGCAAGCCTGGTGTCAGGATCGGTCATCGGGGTCTTCCAGCAATGCGAGCAGTTTCGCGCGCCCGCGCGCAACATGCGACTTCACCGTGCCCAGGGGCAAGCCCAAGGCGCCGGCGGCCTCCTGGTGAGAAAGACCGACAGCAAGGCAGAGGACCACCGCCGCCCTCTGTTCGGGAGGTAGGGACCCCAGCAAGGTCGTCGCGTCGAGCCGCGCATCCGGCGACGCCGGCGCCGACCCAACCGCCTCGCGCCAGGCGTCGGTTTCGCGACGCTGGCGTCGACCTTCGGCGCGGCGGCGGGTCATCCACTTGCGGTAAGCCACCCCGCAGAGCCAGGCGCGCGGGCTATCGGTCTCTCGCATGGCGCCGATGCGCTCCCAGGCGGTGATGAACGTCTCCTGAGCCAGATCGTCGGCGTCGGCATGGCCGCCGCCCAGCCGGCGCAGGAAGCCACGCACCGCCTGCTGGTGCTCGGCCACCAGTCGGGCGAAGGCGGCCGGGTCAGGACTCACCCGCCATTCTTGCTCGTATTGATCGCGATCACGGTGGAGACGACGGCCATGATCAGGGAGCCCGCCGCCAGGACGCTCATGATGATCGCCACCAGGGAAAAGGCGTGATCGGCGCCGTCAAAACCGGAATAGCCCGAATAGCGGTTCGCCAGGCCGAATCCGACCGCCAGGCAGGCGAAGATCGTGAACCGGCGCCATTCGCGGTAAGGCCCCCACCGGCCCCAGGGTCCACGCCCGCCGTAGAACCCGCGCCAGTGGCCATAGGGCCAACCCCAGTCGGCGGCGGGCCCGGTGGCGCCGCTTGGACCCCCCGCGAAGGGCGGCGCGCCGGGCTGGGCCTGCGCATTGACACCCAGGATGCGGGCGATCTCAGCCGGGTCCTTGCCCTGCGCGGCGTAGATTTTCATCAGGTCCAGGGTATCCTTGTGACGTTTATAGCGCAGCCACATCTGCAGGGCCCCCGTGGCGAAGAACATCACGGGGAAGATCAGCCACCAGAACGACCAGAACCACATGAGCGCGCTCCAAAACCCGGACGGATGAGCCATCCTCTACACACTGGTCGCCGCCGAACCCCGGCTTGGATGCAAGCGGCTTCGAAAAAGGCTGCGTTCGACTTTAGATTTCCCGCGCTTTCAAAACATGGCGGCGAGCCTATGGTTCGGCGCCAACCACACAAGCCCCAGAGAAACGCCCAATGGATATCGCCGCGCCCTATGACGCCAGCCGACACGCCCGCGCGGGACGCGGGCTTGTCTATGACTCAATACTCGACACCATCGGCAATACGCCCCTGGTGCGGCTGCCTCGGCTGACCGCCGCCCTGAAGCCGCGCGGCGAGGTTCTGGCCAAGCTGGAATTCTTCAACCCGATGGCCTCGGTCAAGGATCGGATCGGCCTGGCGATGATCGAATCCCTCGAACAGCAGGGCCTGTTGAAGCCCGGCGCGACCATCGTCGAGCCGACCAGCGGCAACACCGGCATCGCGCTGGCGTTCGTGGCGGCGGCCAAGGGTCTGAAGCTGATCCTGGTGATGCCCGAGAGCATGTCGATCGAACGGCGCAAGATGCTGCTGATCCTGGGCGCCAAGCTGGAGCTGACGCCGGCCGAGCGAGGCATGAGCGGGGCGGTGGCCCGAGCGCGGGAAATTTTGAACGAGATTCCCGGGTCGGTGATGCCCCAACAGTTCGAGAACCTCGCCAACCCGGCCATTCACCGGGTCTCCACGGCCGAGGAGATCTGGAACGATACGGGCGGCGGCGTGGACGTGGTTGTCAGCGGCGTCGGCACCGCCGGCACGATCACCGGCGTCGGCCAGGCGCTGAAGGGGCGTAAGCCCTCGCTGCGCATGGTGGCGGTGGAACCGACGGCCTCGCCGGTGCTGTCCGGCGGCAAGCCTGGGCCGCATAAGATCCAGGGCATCGGCGCCGGCTTCGTGCCGGCGATCCTCGACCGGGGCGTGATCGACGAGATCATCCAGGTCTCCAACGAGGACAGCCTGGACATGGCCCGCCGGACCGCGCGCGAGGAAGGCATCCCCGTGGGCATCTCTTCCGGGGCCGCCCTGACCGCCGCTTTCGATGTGGCCATGCGCCCGGGTATGGAGGGCAAGATCATCGTCACCATCATCCCCAGCTTCGCCGAACGCTATCTATCGACCGCGCTGTTCGATGGCCTTGGCTAATCACCGCGACCCATGACCGACGTCTACCCTCCCGAGAAACGCTCGGCGGTGATGCGGCGGGTGAAGGCGGTGGGGACGGGACCCGAACTGGCGGTGCGCCGGCTGATCTGGCGACTGGGCGGGCGCTATCGGCTGAACCGTAAGGATCTGCCCGGCAAGCCCGACATCGTGCTGGCGAGCCGCCGGCTGGTGATCTTCGTCCATGGCTGTTTCTGGCACGGCCACGACTGCGCCCGGGGCGCGCGGATTCCCAAGGCCAACCGGGACTATTGGGTGGCCAAGGTCGCGCGCAACCGGACCCGCGACCTCGCCACGCGCCAGGCCCTGGCCGAAGCCGGCTGGCGCGTCGAGACCGTCTGGGAATGCGAGCTGAAAGACGCCGCGGACCTGGAGGCGAGGGCGATCAGCTGGCTGGCGCCATGCCGACTATGTCCGTAAAATATCGTCTATGAAACACGTTCAATTCGGCCGCACCGGCCTTCGCGTCTCGCGCCTGTGCCTCGGCACGATGACCTTCGGGCTGCAATGCGACGAGGCGCTGAGCCATGCGATCATGGACGCCTCGGCTGAAGGCGGGGTCGATTTCATCGACACCGCCGACGTCTATCCACTGGGCGGCGACGGTAAGACGGTGGGGCGGACTGAGGAGATCGTCGGGAGCTGGCTGAAGGGCAGACGCCACGACTTCATTCTGGCGACCAAATGCTTTGGCCAGATGGGGCCCCGCCCTTGGGACCAGGGTATGAGCCGCAAGCACATCGTCGAGGCGATCGACGCATCGCTGACCCGCCTGGGGACCGACTATGTCGATCTCTATCAGCTGCACGGCTTCGATCCGGCCACGCCGATCGACGAAGCGCTGGAGGCGCTCGACAGCATCGTTCGGTCAGGCAAGACGCGATATATCGGCGTCTCGAACTGGATGGCGCACCGCGTGGCACGGGCGCTGGGGCGCGGCGAACTGAAGAACCTGGCGCGCATCGATAGTGTGCAACCACGCTACAATCTGCTGTTCCGCGCCTTCGAACGCGACCTGCTGCCGCTGTGTCAGGAAGAGGGGGTGGCGGTGATCCCCTATAATCCACTGGCTGGCGGCCTGCTGACCGGCAAGCACAAGGGCGACGCCTCACCGCCCGAGGGCTCGCGCTTCACCCTTGGCCGGGCCGGAGGCTTCTATCAGACCCGCTATTGGCATGAGCGGGAGTTCGAGACCATCGAAGCCCTGCGCGCCGTCGCGGCCGAGGCGGGGATGAGCCTTGCCACAATGGCGGTGCGGTGGGTGCTATCGAACGGCGCCATCACCGCCCCGATCATCGGCGCCAGCAAACCCGAACAGCTAGCCGAAAGCCTGGCGGCAGGCGACGCCGGCCCCCTGCCCGTAGACCTGAAGGCCAAGCTGGACGAGATGACCCACGGTTTCCGGGCGATCGACGCCGAGCGTTAAGGGACGAACCGATGGCCCATGGCGATTTGAGCCTCAATCCACGAACCGCCGCCGTGCAGGCCAGCCTTGGGGCCAAGCCCGGGGCTATGGCGGATCCCGCCTCCGCGCCCGGCGCGACGATCTACAAGGTCATGGGCAAGATGTTCGCCATCCTGTCGATCAAGGGTGTCGAAGCTGTCAGCCTGAAATGCGACCCGCATCTGGCGGAAATCCTGCGTGAGCAATATGCCGGCGTCGGCCACCGCTACCACCTGGACCGCCGCCACTGGATCAGCGTGAGCCTCGACGCCGACGTGCCGGCCGAGGAGATCGAACGCCTGGCCGCCCATTCCTACGAACTGGTGTGCGCCAAGCTCACCCGAAAACAGCGAGCGGAGCTGGAGGCGCTGTCGTAGTCGACGGGGATGCAACCCCCTCCACCACCACCTCGGTTGTGACGGAATTGGCGATGAAGCAGGTTTCGTGGGCTCGGTGGTGCAAGTCGGCGAGCTCGGTTTCGGTGGGGTGCTTCTCGCCCGCCCAGGTGATCTCCGGGCGCAGGATCACCCTGGTCACGGCCATCTTGCCGCGCGCGACACGAGTAAGGGTTCCCTCGGCTTCGTCCCGATAGGCGGTGATCATGAACCCGGCCAGACGGGCGAGGTCCAGGAAGGTCAGCATATGGCAGGCGCTTAAGGCGGCGGTGAACAGCGCCTCGGGGTCCACGGCGTCGGCGCTGGACCAGGGCGCCGGGACCACCGCCGGAGAGGCGGAGCCCGGCAGGTTGAGCCCACCCTCGAAGCCAATGGTGTGCAGGCGGCTATATCGGCCCCTGGCGAAATCGCCGTCGCCGAGAGTCCAGTCCACGGAGGCATGGTGGACGCTCACGGTCAGAGCGTCCTCGAGATCAGCACCTTCATCACCTCGTTGGAGCCGCCATAGATGCGCTGGACGCGGCTGTCGCGATACATCCGCGAGATCGGGTATTCGTCCATGTAACCCCAGCCGCCGAACAGCTGCAGGCATTCGTCGATGATCTTGTTCTCCAGGTCGGTGACCCAGTATTTGGCCATCGAGGCCTTGGCGGCGTCGAGCTTGCCCTCCAGGTGCTGGCCGATCAGCCAATAGACGAACACCTTGGCCACCGTCGCCTCGGTCTTGCATTCGGCCAGCTTGAACTGGGTATTCTGGAAGTCGATCAGCTTCTTGCCGAAGGCGCCGCGCTGTTTGACGTAGTCGATGGTCAGCTCCAGCGCCCGCTCGATGGCGCCGACGCCCTGGATGGCGATATTCAGGCGCTCCTGCGGCAGCTGGTTCATCAGCTGGAAGAAGCCCTGGCCCTCGTCGCCGCCCAGCACATTTTCGGCCGGAACGCGCACGTCGTTGAAGAACAGTTCGGAGGTGTCGGCCGCCTCCTGACCCAGCTTGGCCAGGTTGCGGCCGCGCTCAAAGCCCGCCGCCCCATCGGTCTCGACGAAGATCAGCGACACGCCCCGCGCGCGCTGGGTGACGTCGGTCTTGGCCACCACGCAGATCAGATTGGCGGTCTGGCCATTGGTGATGAAGGTCTTCTGGCCGTTGAGCAGATAGGCGTCGCCGTCCTTCTTGGCGGTGGTCTTGATTCCCTGAAGGTCGGAGCCGGCGCCCGGCTCGGTCATGGCGATGGCGGTGACATATTGGCCGGTGCAGATGCCGGGCAGCCAGCGGCGGCGCTGCGCCTCGGTCCCGTAGTTGAGGATGTAGGGGGCGACGATGGAGTTGTGCAGCGAGGCCCCGAAGCCATCGACCGCCTTGGCGGCCATCTGTTCCATCAGGATCACCTCGTGGCGATAGTCGCCGCCGGCGCCGCCGTATTCCTCGGGCAGCGAGAGGCCCAACAGGCCCGCCTCTCCCGCCTTGGTCCACATCTCGCGGTCGACGATGCCGTTTTCGCGCCAGCGGGCGGTGTCTTCAGGCGTGGCGTGTTCGTCGAAGAACTTGCCGACCGCGGATTCAAAGATGTTCAGGTCTTCCTCGGCGAGGAAAGGCGGGCGTTCGACGTCGAGAACCGGCATGGGAATTCAGAAAGCCTCCGCGGGAAAGGTCATGAGCGTTTCCGAGCCGCTCTTGAGTTTGGTCAGATGGGCGCCGGCGATGGGTAGGATGCGCTCGATGAAGTGGCGCCCGACCAGCAGTTTGTTGGCGTAGAACGGGTCGGTGTCGCCGCCGGTGATCCGGGCCAGCGCCGCCTTGGCCATCAGCGCCCACATGTAGGCAAGGCCGGTCAGGCCGAACAGATGCATGTAGTCGGTCGAGGCGGCGGCGGCGTTGTCGGGGTTGGTCAGGCCGTTCTGCATCAGCCACATCGTCCCATCCTGGAGCCAGGCCTTGGCGCCGGCCAGCGCCTCGACGAAGGGTTCAAGCGCCGGATCGGAGGTTTGGCCCTGGGCAGCCACGAAGGCGTCGACCTCAGCGAAGAAAGTCATGACCGCGCGTCCGCCCTTGGCGGCGAGCTTACGGCCAACGAGATCCAGGGCCTGGACGCCGTTGGTCCCTTCATAAATCAGGGTGATGCGGCAATCGCGCAGATACTGGCTGACTGGGAAATGTTCGGTGAAGCCGGAACCGCCATGTACCTGCATGGCGTCCGAACAGATGTTGAAGCCCCGGTCGGTGAGATAGCCTTTCAGCACCGGAGTCATCAGGCCCATGTAGTCGTCGCACCGCTGGCGGTGGGCCTCGTCGGGGTGGCCGTGGGCGAGGTCGCCGCATAGCGCGGTCCAGAACAGGAACGCCCGGCCCGCCTCCAGTATCGCCCGGGAATCGAGCAACATGCGGCGCACGTCCGGATGCGCCAGGATCGGATCGGCCGGGCCGCCGGGGTTCTGCGGACCGGTCAGGGCGCGGCCTTGCAGACGGTCCTTGGCGAAGGCGGCGGCGGCCTGATAGGCGGCTTCGCCCTGGGCCAAGCCCTGGAGGCCGACCCCGAGGCGGGCCTCGTTCATCATCACGAACATTACGGCAAGGCCGCGGTTCTCTTCGCCGATCAGCCAGCCGGTCGCCTCTTCGTGCGACATCACGCAGGTGGCGTTGCCGTGGATGCCCATCTTCTCTTCGAGGCCGACGCAGTAGGCCCGGTTGCGCGCGCCGGGATTGCCGTCGGCGTCGGGAATGAACTTCGGCACGATGAACAGGCTGATGCCGCGAGTGCCGGCCGGGGCTCCCTCGATCCGGGCCAGGACCAGATGGACGATATTCTCGGCCAGGTCGTGCTCGCCGCCGCTGATCCAGATCTTCTGACCGGTGATGCGGTAGGTTCCATCGCCGACCGGGACCGCTTTGGTTCGCAACAGGCCAAGGTCGGTGCCGCAATGCGGCTCGGTCAGGTTCATGGTGCCGCCCCACTGTCCCGAGACCAGCTTGGGCAGATAAAGCGCCTTCTGTTGCTCCGTGCCGCCATTGAGGATGGCCGAATAGGCGCCGTGGGTGAGCCCGGGATACATGGAAAACGCCATGTTGGCCGAGGAACTCATCTCGCTGACCGCCAGATTGACCACCGCCGGCAGCCCCTGCCCGCCCCAGGCCGGGTCGGCGCCCAAGGCCGGCCAGCCGCCTTCGACCAGAGCCCTATAGGCAGCCTTGAAGCCCTCGGGCGTGGTGACGGTATTGTCCTGTCGCCAGACGCAGCCGGCCTTGTCGCCGATGGCGTTGAGCGGGGCCAGCACCTCGGCGTTGAACTTCGCCGCCTCGTCGAGGATTTGTTCGACAGTGTCATAGGTGGCGTCGGCGAAGCCCGGCAGATTGGCGTATTGCTCGATGGCGAGAACGTCGCGCAGCAGGAAAAGCTGATCGCGAACCGGCGGCTGATAGGTCAATGGCGGGTTCTCAAGTGTGTTTGGTCAGACAGGCTTGGTCAGGCGTGTTTGGCGAGCGCGTGGTCGAGGCGGCCAGCGGCGGCGCGGCCCTTCGGCGCGGGTTCGCCGTCCAGCAGGTCGGGGCGGACCTTGGACAGGTGGTCCTCCATCCGTGAGCAGGCTTCACGCAGTTCAGCGATGGCGTGGTCGATGTCCTCGCGCTGTTGTTCAAAGACGACGATGCGTTCGCGGAATTTGCGCAGGGCCTTGAGGTTCTGAGCCGCGCCGCCGTCTTCCTTGCCGTAAAGCATCAGGATCTCGCGGATTTCGGCCAGGGACAGGCCGACGCGCTTGCCGCGCAGGATCAGCTGCAATCGCGCGCGATCCTTATAGGAATAAACCCGGTTCAGGCCCTGACGGGCGGGCGCCAACAGCCCCTTGTCCTCATAAAACCGCAGCGCGCGTGGCGTGCATTTGAATTCAAGACAAAGCTGGCGGATGGTGAATGTGCGTTCCGGACGGCGAAGTTCGATTCCCATGGCGGGTCTCCCTAGGATTGGTGGACAAGGCCTCTTCGGGGACCCCTGAGCAAAGCCAAGCTAGCCAAGCCTTACGCAAACGTCAACATCGCTTACGTTGACGTCAAGTCAAATTGATCGGGACCCATCTTGGCTTTGTCGCCAGCGATCCTTGGCCTAAGGTCGGGACACCCGCTCAAGGGTGAGGACTGACGCGATGAATTTCCTGCTGCGCATCCTGGCCGCGGCCCTGGGTTTCTGGATCGCGTCCCACACGTTGCACGGCGTGCATGTCCATGGTCTCACCGGCTTGGTGTTGGCTGGGCTTCTATTGGGGCTGTTCAACGCCCTGATCCGTCCGATCCTGTTGATCCTGACCCTGCCCCTGACCATCGTGACTCTAGGGCTGTTCATCTTCGTGGTGAATGGCCTGACGGTCTGGCTGGTGACGGTGTTCATCCACGACGTGCGGATTGAGGGTCTTTGGCCGGCGATCCTGACCGCGGTGATCATCAGTCTGGTCAGTTGGCTGGCCAACGCCCTGTTGGGCGACCGCCAGGGTCGCGGGTGAGGCCTCGCGGCGTTCGTGATTTGACAAGACCTGGAGCCACCCCCATCTCTACTCAGGGGACGCCGAACGTGAGGATGACATGAAACGTCATATCAAATCTGGCTCTCTTGGCCGCATTGTCGCCGGGGCCTTGGCGACCGCGGTGCTTTCCATTCCGGCTGGGGCGGCCCTGGCGGCGTCAGAGACGCAGGCGAGGACGCCTTGTTTCTATGTCACCCAATGGGATGGATGGAAGTCGCCGAGCCCCAAGGTAATTTATCTGGGTGTCAATCTGCACGACGTCTATCGCCTGGATCTGGCTGCGGAATCTTCCCAGCTGAACTGGCCAGACGCCCGGCTGATCTCGGAGGTGCGCGGCTCCAGCAGCATTTGCACCGCGCTTGATCTGCAGCTTTCAGTGTCCGACACGGGCGGGTTTCGCGCGCCCTTGTTCCCGGCGAAACTGACCAAGCTGACGCCGGAGGAAGTCGCGGCGATTCCCAAGAAGTTCCGACCGAACTGAGGACGATCCCGGCAGCCACCGGCGGGCTGTCGCGGGCCGCGAACGGGCTTTGGGCCTTCAAGACTGGCCAAATCGCTTGGGATGGGCGATTGACTGGGCCTGAGCCCCTTATGCCCGAGGACGATGCCGTATGCCGCGCAAACCCAATTACCAGTTCGAACGCCTGGACCGCGAGCGGGTGAAAGCCGCCAAGGCGGCGGAAAAGGCCCTGATCAAGAAGGAACTGAAGGAACGGGAAGAGCGTGAAAAAACCGGCGGTGGGGATCCCGAGTAGGTTCGAGGCTCCGACCCTTCGCCCAATTTCACGGTTTGTAAATTGCCAACTAGGTTTGCGGCGCGGCGAGGGTTTTCGTGAAACGCAACCCGGCCACGACCATCAGGCCGGTCAGCATCAGGCCGGCGCCGAGCCACAACACGCCGTGTACATCGCGCTCGCCGACCACCTGGGACGCCAGCAAGGGACCCAGCGCACCGCCCATAAGTTGCGCAGCGCCACTCTGCATCGCGGCGCGGCGGCTGGGGTCGGCGTCGATGGTGAAGGGCACCAGGAACGGTCCTAGAAACAGACCGAACAGACCGGCCAGGGCGTTGGCGCCGATGAACAGCCAGGCGCCGGGATGGCCCCCGAAAACCGCCCACACCGCCAGATAGACCGTCGAAGTCATGATGAAGACCGTGAAATAGCGCACACGTCCGGCCAGCAACGTCGCCAACGCGCCGCCGGCCACCTGCGCGGCAAGCGATGTCCATAGGGCTGTCCGGGCCACGCCGGCATCCAGTCCAGCCTCCTGGGCCAGGGGTTGCAGATAGACCCCCACCGCCCCCGCGGCCGAGACGAACACCAGGGTAGCCGCCAACGCGATCCAGCCTCGGGGGGGCGGAGCCTCGCTCTCGCCGGGTCCCGTGGGCAGGGGGGCGAAGCCCTGGGGCGACAGTAGGGCCGGGACCACGCCCAGCAGGCTCGACACAGCCAGGGCCGCGAAGGCGCCGTTGGCCCCGAACCTGGGAATGATGAGTGCGGCCAGGGCGATGGCCAGCAAAAGCTGGGCCAGGGTCTGGGTTGTAAAGAAGGCGCCGGCCCAGCGCTCCGGCGTCACCGTTCGGGCGATCATCGAGACGGTGATCCAAAGCAACACGCCTTCCACCGCCCCGGCGACGCCGCGCACAGCCATCAGCGACAGGTCGGCGGCGCTTGTGGAGACCAGATCGATGGCGGCCAGGCCCAGAGACGCGGCCACGGCGATCAAACGCACGCGATCAGGCCGGCGGATCAGGCCCATGGCGCCGGTGGAAAGGCCCATACACAGGGCTTCGGTCGTTGCGGTCAGGCCGATGCCGGAGGCGGTAAGCCGATGTTCGTCCGCCAGCGCTCCCAGCAAGCCCGGCAATATGCCCAGCACCAATAGGCTGTTGACGCCCACCGCCAGGGTCGCCGCCGCCTGACGGCCAGTCAGCGAGGGGCCGACCGCTTCATGGACCAGGTGGTCGGACATCAGGCGGCTGTCAGGCTCTCGGGTAGAGAATGATCTGGGTGCAGCGGAACACGGCCATCAATCGGCCCGTGGCCTCGTCCTCCACCGCCGCGTCCCAGATCTGGGTGGTGCGCCCACCGTGCAGCATGGTGGCCGAAACCACGACCGCGCCTTCGGTCAGGGTGCCGATGAAATTGCACTTCACCTCGGCGGTGGTGAAGCCGCTCGCGCCGGCTGGCCAGACGGTGGAAACTCCGTAGGCGCAAAGGATGTCGGCTATCGAGAGCACGGTTCCGGCCAGTAGAAAACCGGTGTGGGCGACCAGATCGGGCCTGACCGCGAACCGGCCAACCAACCGGCCGGGCTCCACGGTGATGATCACCAGACCCAGATGGCCGGGCAGCTTGCCCTCGTTCGCCTGGTTGAGAGCCTCGACCGATGTGTGATTGCTGGTGATGGGCACCCGCGGCGCTCCCTTTTTGCCTCGGCTCACCATGGCCGCGTTTCGCGATCCACGCCACGGGGGTATGGACAGGTTTGATGATTGTCGCGGCCCCCATGACCGATAAATTCGCCCTGACTCTGGAGCGCGAGGGCCTGATCGTCCTGCCCGGCCAGCCCTTCGCGCTGACAACCGATGAGACCGACTTGGTCTCGCCTCGATTTTCCGACGGCCGGGCCAAGAACATCAGCCTTGGTCCCAATGGCGGCGGGAGGGGCGGCGTGCGGGGCGCCGCGCGGGACCCGGCCGCCCAGGGTCGTCTGGCGGCGCTGATGGCGCGCTACCGGGCCTGGGCCGAAAGTTTGATTCAGGCCAAGGCGACCCGATACGCATCCTGGTTGGAGCCCGGCCGGACCAGCCTGCGAACCCGCGAGGTGGCCGAGGGTTCAGAGAGTCCGCGCAGAGACGACCGACGGTTGCACGTGGACGCCTTTGCTTCTCAACCTACCGGGGGCCGGCGAATCCTGCGGGTTTTCACCAACATCAATCCAGTAGGCGAACCAAGGATCTGGCGGGTGGGTGAGCCTTTCCAAGCCCACGCCCAGCGGTGGGTGGATCAGCTACGGGCGCCATGGCCGGGCGAGGCGTGGTTGCTGAGTCGCCTTGGCGTCACGCGTGCCACACGCACACCTTATGACACGTTGATGTTGGGTCTGCACGACACATCGAAGCTGGATGCCCGCTATCAGCGCGAAGCTCCGCGTCGCGAGATAGCTTTCCCGGCCGGGACGAGCTGGGCCGTCTACACGGACAGCACTGTCCATGCGGCGATCAGCGGCCGGTTCTGTCTTGAACAGACCTTCTACGTGCCACTGGAGGCCATGGCCGATCCACAGGCGGCGCCCGCGCGGATACTCGAGCGGATGGTCGGGCGCCGGCTCTGCTGAGAGACCGCCTGATTCAAAGCCGCGCCAGGACGGCGTCGCCCATTTCGATCGAACCCAGGGTTCCGCCAAGGTCACGCGTGCGAGCGCCCGACGCCAGAGCGGCGTCGACGGCGGAAGTGACTTTGTCGGCGAGATCGGGGCGGGCCAGGGACCAGCGTAGCGCCATGGCGAATGACAATATCGCGGCCAGGGGATTGGCGACACCCTTCCCGGCGATGTCGGGCGCCGAACCGTGGATCGGCTCATAGAGGCCGGGCGATCCCGCGACACCGATGGCCGCCGACGGAAGCATGCCCAGCGACCCGGTCAGCTGGGCCGCTTCATCGGAGAGGATGTCGCCGAACAGATTGTCGGTGAGGATGACGTCGAACTGCCGCGGGTTCTTGACCAGCTGCATGGCGGCGTTGTCCGCCAGCATGTGCTCCAGGATCACGTCCGGGAATTCGCGGTGATGCAAGGCGGTGACGACCTCCCGCCAAAGCAGGCCGGTTTCCATCACATTGGACTTCTCGCAGGAGGTCACCTTGTTGCTCCGGCCGCGAGCCAGTTCGAAGGCCACGCGCGACACCCGCTCGATCTCGGACGTCGTATAAACTTGGGTGTCGACCCCCCGGCGCTGAAGGTCGGGCAGCACCTCGATTCCACGCGGCTGGCCGAAATAGACGCCGCCGGTGAGTTCCCTTACGATCATGATGTCCAGGCCCTCGATCACCTCGCGCTTGAGCGTCGAGGCGTCGGCGAGGGCCGGGAAACACAGGGCTGGGCGCAGATTGGCGAACACGCCCATGCCGGTGCGCAGCCCCAGCAACCCGGCCTCCGGGCGTAGATGGCGAGGGGCGCCGGCCCATTGCGGACCACCCACCGCGCCCATCAGCACCGCGTCGGAGGATTTGGCGAGCGCCAGGGTTTCGTCGTCGAGCGGTGTTCCCAGGGTGTCATAGCTGATACCGCCGAACGGGCGGGTCTCGATAGTCAGTTCGGGCATGACCCGTTCGGCCACCCGGCGAGCCTGGGTGGTGACTTCGGGACCGATCCCATCGCCGGGCAGCAGAAGCAGAGTGGGCATGGCCTATATTCTTGATCAGAGCGGGCGTTGAGAGACGATCTCGTAGGCCGTCAGACGCCGGTCGGAAACCCCGAAACTCGGCCAGGCGGCGCGCCAGACGGTCATGTGATCGGTCTTGAAGTGAGCCTCCAGGGCGGCCTGGTCACGCCAGACCTCGAAAATGTGCATCAGGCCGGGCTCACCCACGTCCTCGGCGTAGCCATAGGCGCCGCAGCCGTCCTCGGCCTGGCTGGCGGCCATCATCGCCTTCATATGCGGCCGGAAAGCCTCGACATTCTCCGGAGGCACACGAACCGTGCCGGCAATGATCAGGGTCACGCGGCGGCGCCTGATGGCTTCCGGAGGAAGGCTGAATCAGGCGCTGACATTAATCCTCTAGAGCCAGAGGTATCTGGCTCTAGCTCCAGCCAGGGCTGGTCCATGGACCGGCGCGTCTCATAGTCGGCGATTTCGGCCGCCGCCTGCAGGGTCTCGCCAATGGCGTCGAGGCCCTTTAGCATCTTCTCCCTGCGGCCCGGATCGATGTCGAAGGCGAAAACCTCGCCCGACGGAGCGGTCACGGTCTGGGCTTCCAGATCCACCGAAAACACGTGATTGCCGCCCTTGGCTTCGCCCATCAGGGCCCTAACCTGTTCGCGCGGCAGGGTGATCGGCAGCAGGCCGTTCTGAAAACAGTTGTTGTAGAAGATGTCGGCGAAGCTGCTGGAGATCACGCAGCGGATGCCGAAGTCCAGCAGAGCCCAGGGCGCGTGCTCGCGGCTGGACCCGCAGCCGAAATTGTCTCCGGCGATCAGCACCCCGGCCCTGGCGAAGGCCGGATCATCGAGGACGAAGCCGCTCTTGGCGGCGCCCTCGGGGTCGAAGCGCATGTCGTAGAACAGCCCCCGCGCGAGACCCTCCAGGTCCACGGTCTTGAGGAACTGCTTGGGGATGATCTGGTCGGTGTCGATGTTGGCGACATCAAGCGGCGCGGCCTTGGCGTCCAGGCGGGTGAAGGGGGTCATGGGTCAGATATCCGACAATTCAGCTGCGATGTGGAGTCTCACCCCTCCGCCCCGCCCAGCATCAAGGCCGGGGCGCCGGGCATGCCGGCGCGGACGGTGAACACCTGGGTGCCGGGCTTGCGGCCTGGGCGAACGGGGGAAACGTCAAGGCCGGCGGCGGCCAGGCGGGCTTGTGCGGCGACGGGGTCGGCCACGCGCCAAGCCAGACCGGTTATGCGATCAGGGCCATCGCCGACCGGGGCCTTCAGGTCGGCGCTGATCTCGATCACCGCGCCGCCACAGCGGAAGAACAACAGTCGCGAGCCCCATTGGGGATTGGCCCGGTCGAGCCTGAGGTCCAGCCCGAAACGGCCGCCGTAGAGGGCCACGGCGCGCTCCGGGTCAGGGGTATGGATGACCACGTGGTCCAGGCCGTGGGGCGCGTCCGGACGAGCCGGCGGCGGCGTGGGCGGACGGGCCGCAACCAGAACAATCGCCACGCCATGTGTGGCGGACCGGGACAGGATCGACCCGTCGGCCGAGACGCCGCGACGCTCGAGCATGCGGCGGGTCTCGGACAGTTCCGGCGCCGCGAGGCCGAGGCCGAACACCGGATCGCCGTCGCCCGGTCCGATCTCCAGGGCCATGTTGGCCAACTGGAAGCGTCGCGTCGCGCCTTTGGTGGGCGGCGCGCCGAGCAGGATTTCGTAGGCGAGCGCGCACGCATCCGGATCGGCCACGGCCAGGCCGATATGGTCCAGGCCGGTGATCACGTCGTCACGCCAGGGTCCGGACATCGACGATGTGGCCGGCGATCGCCGCCGCCGCCGCCATGGCCGGGCTCATCAGGTGGGTGCGGCCACCCCGGCCCTGGCGGCCCTCGAAGTTGCGGTTGGAGGTCGACGCGCAGCGTTCGCCCGGCGCCAGCCGATCGGGGTTCATGCCCAGGCACATCGAACAGCCGGGCTCGCGCCAGTCGAAGCCCGCCTCGCGGAAGATCAGGTCCAGGCCTTCTTCCTCGGCCTGATCCTTCACCAGGCCGGAGCCCGGCACCACCATGGCGCGGACATGCCCGGCGACCTTGCGGTCCTTGGCGATCGCGGCGGCGGCGCGCAGATCCTCAATGCGGCTGTTGGTGCAGGAGCCGATGAACACCCGGTCGATACGCGCCTCGTCGATCCTCTGGCCCGGCTCTAGGCCCATATAGTCGAGGGCGCGGCGGATGGCCTCGGCCCGTTCGTCCTCGAAATCGGCCGGATCGGGAACCCGCCCCTCGATGTCCACCACGTCCTGCGGGCTGGTTCCCCAGGTGACGGTAGGCGCCAGGGTGGCGACGTCGATGGCGATCTCCGAGTCGAATCTTGCGTCGGGATCGGAGATGAACGTCTTCCAATGGCTGAGGGCCATTTCCCAGGCGCCGCCCTTGGGGGCCGACGGCCGGCCCATCAGATAGGCGTAGGTGGCCTCGTCCGGCGCGACCAATCCCGCCCTGGCGCCGGCCTCGATGGTCAGATTGCACAGGGTCATCCGCCCTTCCATGGAAAGCGCGCTGACCGCCTCGCCGGCGTATTCGATCACATAGCCAGTGCCGCCGCTGGTGCCGATCTTGCCGATCAGGGCCAGGGCGTAGTCCTTGGCGCCGACACCCGCGGCGGGCGCCCCGGTAAAGGTCACGCGCATGTTCTTCGACTTCATCTGGCGCAGGGTCTGGGTGGCCAGCACATGCTCGACCTCCGAGGTGCCGATGCCCTGGGCCAGGGACCCAAAGGCGCCGTGGGTGGAGGTGTGGCTGTCGCCGCAGACGATGGTCATGCCCGGTTGGGTGCGGCCCTGTTCGGGGCCGACGACGTGGACGATGCCGTTGCGCGGATCGCCCATCGCGAAGAACTCGATACCGAAGTCGGCGACATTGCGCTCCAGCGCCTGGAGCTGGGCGCGGGCCTCCAGATCGGTGACGGCCGCGACGCCGAGCGCCTGGCCCTCGGTGGGAATGTTGTGGTCGGCGACGGCCAGGGTGCGATCGGGTCGCCGTACGGGCCGGTGGGCCGCCCGCAAGCCCGCGAAGGCCTGGGGCGTCGTCACCTCATGGATAAGGTGCAGATCGATGTAGAGAATGGTCTCGCCATTGGCGTCGCGAGAGACATGGTGCGCGTCCCAGATCTTGTCGTAGAGGGTTTTGCCGAACATGGGCCGCATCTAAGCGCGACGAAGCTCCGCGTCCACCGCCAGCCTGCCGCTCGTGGCGCGCGCCTCCGGCAAACACCCCATGTCGGACAAGGTTTCCCGCATCGCCGCGTCGAAGGGCGTGGAGGGAACCTCGCCCAGGAAGTCGCGGAGCTTGGTGTCGTCCAGCCCGATCGGCCGGCGCCACAGATAGCGCATTTCCAACAATTCGCGGAACATCTCGACGAAGGGCGAGAGCGCATAGATCAGCGGATAGGGAAAGGGCTTCAGAGGTACGGCCGCGTCGCCGGTGATCCGCCTGATGGACCCCGCCATCTCGTCGCCGCGCGCCAGCCAGTGGCCGGCGAAGTGGAAGGTCTCGAAATCGGCCAGGTCAGCCTCGCGGTCGAGAAGCCGGGCCATGGTTTCGGCCATGTCGGGCAGATAGGCGAAGGCGTGGCCGATATCGACAGGCCCCGGCGCGGACACCGAGCGGACCCGCCCGCCCCGGCGGCTGGTCAGCCACATCAGGCTGCTGTTGGGCGCGGCGGGACCAAAGAAGTCGCCGGCGCGCAGCACAAGGGTCTTCACGCCGTCCGGGACAGCGGCCTCCAGCATCTGCTCCATCTCCACCCGCACCCGCCCCTTGCGGGTAACCGGGGCCTGAAGCGCGGCTTCAGCGATTTGGGCTCCGGACTCCGGCGCATAGTTATAGACGTTACCGGGCAGGACGATGCGGGCGCCATGAGCCTTGGCCGCGGCGATCGAGGCGGCCAGCATCGGGATCGCCAGACCCCGCCAGTTTTTGTAGCCAGGGGGATTGGCACTGTGGACGATCACGTCGGCCCCCCGCGCGGCGGCGATCACATCGGCGGCGAGCATGGCGTCACCCTTCACCCATTCGATCGGCATGCGGGGACCGGCCTTGGCCCGGGCGGCGGCCGGATCGCGGGCCAGGGCGCGGACGCGCCAGCCGTGGCGGATCAGGGCCGCAGTCGCGTGGCCGCCGAACGAGCCGGTGGCGCCGATAACGAGAGCGATCTGGGTCATGGGGTGTCTCCGTTGTGACAAGGCAGAGTTAGGCCCCGCCCCGACCATTCGAAATTGTCCAAGACTGCAGGTTAGCTATACATCGACGCATGGCAGGCGCACCGGACTGGGATCTCTGGCGATCGTTCCTGGCGGTTATGGACGCCGGCAGCCTGTCGGGCGCGGCCCGCACCCTGAACATCGCCCAGCCCACGGTAGGGCGCCACATCGAGGCCCTGGAAGCCACCCTGGGCGGCGGGCCGCTGTTTACCCGCTCGCCCGGGGGATTTCGACCGACCCGCGCGGCCCAGGCGCTGGAGCCCCACGCCCGGGCCATGGCGGTCGCCGCCGAAACGCTGCTGCGCACCGCCAGCGGTGATGCCGACGAGGTGCGCGGAGTGATCCGCCTGACGGCCAGCGAGGTCGCCGCGATCGAGATTCTTCCCCCGATCCTGACCGACTTCAGGGAAACCTGGCCCCAGGTGACCTTGGAACTCGCGGCCTCCAACCGACTGGAAGACCTGCTGCACCGCGACGCGGACATCGCCGTGCGCATGGCCCGGCCGACGCAGGAAGCCCTGTTCGCGCGGAAGATCGGTGTGATCGACCTGATCTTCTATGCTCACCGGTCGTATCTGCAGAAGCACGGCGAACCACGCACCCTGGAGGAATTGCGAGGCCACACGCTGATCGGCTTCGACCGCAACCAGCCCCTGGCCCGGATCGTTGACCAGATCGACATCGAGGTGACCCGCGACCTGTTCGCCCTGCACACCGACAACGAGGTCGCCCAATTGGCCATGCTGCGCGCCGGCTATGGCGTCTGTCCGTGCCAGCGCCAGATCGCCGCCCGCGACCCGAATCTGGTCCCGTTGCTGGAGGGCCAGTTCAGCTTCGATCTTGAGGTTTGGGTGGTGATGCACGAGGACCTGAAGACCGACCGGCGCATGCGCCTGATGTTCGACCACCTGGTTGTCGGGCTGAAGGACTATGTGACAGCGGGCGAGAAAGGGGCGCGGGGGCCTTGAAATCCCAGACCGTCCCGACTAGGTTCCGCGCCTTCGCCGAACAGGCGCTGCGCGCTCGTAGCTCAGCTGGATAGAGCACCAGACTACGAATCTGGGGGTCGGGCGTTCGAATCGCTCCGAGCGCGCCAATTTTCTCTGAAATAACAGCCGCAACCACCTCGAAAAACAAGGGGGCCGCAACGCAAACCGCCGGCGCGCGTTCGACAACCATGCACAGACACCTTCCCCAACGTGAGCGTCCGTCTTCCGCGGCGGAGGAGTGCCGGAAGTGGGCCAATTTCTCTCTCAACCAAGCTGCCGAGAGCCGGTCGCCCGATGACCGCGCTGAGTGGCTGGGCCTGGCCGAAGCCTGGATCGACCTGGAAAGCTTGCCTGAGTGGGCGGAAGAAATTTTGCATCCCGGCCGCGGCAAGGCTGTGACCACCAAGTTTGAAGGGTGGACCTCGATAGGCGAAGTTGGGCGTGGCGCACTAGAGATGCTGGCGGGAGTCGCCGAGGCAATGTGGCGTCCGCTGATAGGTGCACATGATTCCCATAAGCTTGGCGCTCATCACCGGCGCCAAGCTGGCCGATTCTAGCCTCTCCCGGCCGGTGAAGTTAAGTCTTTGATCGATTGACGCCGTTCCATCGCCGCTGGACTTGGTCGTTCCGCTCGCTAGGATTGGCTCGCCATGGGCCATACCGCCCGGCGCAAAGATCGGCCCTGGGCTGACGAGATTGAAGATGGGGAGAAAGATGATCGGTAGCAGGTTCGCGCGCGCGTCGACCGCCGTGCTCGCTTTGGTCGCGCTGGTCGCGACGGCCGGTTTGGCCCAGGCCGCCGATCCTCCCGCCGCCGGCACCAATAGCGCCGAGATTCCCTTGCCACCGCCTCCCACCGCCTGGTACGCTAATCCCCCGGTGGGCGCGAGCGCCGGGCCGGTAACCCAGGACCTGCTGGCCAAAAGCCCCGCCGACCCCAGCCAATGGCTGCTCTATGGCGGCGGCTATCGGAATTTCCGCAACAGCCCGGTGAAGAGCCTGAACGCGGCGACAGTGAAGAGCCTTCACGTCGCCTGGGCGGCGCCGACCGGCACCACCGGGCAGTTCGAGGCGTCACCCGTCGTCTATGGCGGGGTGATGTATATCACCACCTCGTACAACCGGCTGATGGCGCTTGACGCCAAGACCGGCGCGTTCCTGTGGCGCTATGACGTCAAGCTGCCCGACGACCTGCGCCTGTGCTGCGGCCCGGCCAATCGCGGGGTCGCCATCGGCGGCGACCTGGTGTTCATGGCCACCTTGGACGCGCACCTGATCGCCTTCGACCGGATGACCGGCAAGGTCGCCTGGAACGTGGTGCTGGCCGATTACAAGGACGGCTATTCGGCCACCTCCGCGCCGCTGATTATCGGCAACCTGGTTTATACCGGCATTGCGGGCGGGGAATTCGGCGCGGGCGGCTTCCTCGACGCCTATGACCTGAAGACCGGCAAACAGGTGTGGCGGGTCCACACGGTTCCCGGCCAGGACGCCGCTGTTCTGAAGAGCTGGGCCGGAGACTCCTGGAAATCCGGCGGCGCCCCGGCCTGGACCACAGGCGCCTATGACGCCGAGACCGACACCCTGTTCTGGACGGTGGGCAACCCCTCTCCTGACTGGAACGGCGACACCCGCGCCGGCGACAATCTCTATTCGGACTCGGTGCTGGCGCTCGATCCCAAGACCGGCAAGATGAAATGGTATTTCCAGTTCACGCCGCACGATGTCTGGGATTTCGACGGCAATACCCAGCTGTTCCTGATCGACACCGAATTTGGCGGCAAGCCCGTGAAGGCGATCGCCCAGCCCAACCGCAACGGCTATTTCTATCTGCTCGACCGTGTGACGGGAAAATTCCTGCGCGCTAGCCAGTATGTCGAGCAGCTCAACTGGGCCAAGGGCGTCGACGACAAGGGCCGGCCGATGGTCGATCCCGACGCCCTGCCGCAAGACAGCGCTACAAAACGAGTCTGTCCGTCCAATCTGGGCGGCATGAACGGCTCGTGGTCGGGCGCCTATGATCCCGTGACGGGTCTGGTCTACGCCCCGTCGATCGAGGCCTGCCAGACCTACCAGAAGGGCATTGTCACCTATGTGAAGGGCATCCCCTTCATGGGCGGCATGCCCGACACCACCGACGCCAATAAAAACAAGTCCTATGGCCTGCTGTCGGCCATCGACGTGAAGACCGGCAAGGTCAAGTGGCGCTATCGCGACGCCAAGCCGATGATGTCGGGCGTGGTGACCACCGCCGGCGGCGTGCTGTTCACGGCCAATATGCGCGGCGAAGCCCTGGCCTTCGACCAGGCTACCGGCGACAAACTATGGTCGTTCCGCATGGGCGGGGCGGCGCGCGGCCAGCCGATCGTCTATGAAATCGACGGCAAACCCTATGTCGCCATCCCATCGGGCGGCTGGGCCAGCATTGACGGATTCGCCGGCGCCGGATCGATACTGCCCGAGGGCGGGCAGATCTTCGTGTTCTCGCTGGACAAATGACGGCGCGCCGGGCTCTGGCTGAGCCAGGATGAATTCAGGACCTGCCATGAAGCCAAAGCGATTGTTCCTCGCGGCCGCGCTGGCGGCGGCTTGGCTTGTTGGCGCGTCGGGCGCCACGGCGCAGACCGGCGCATCGATAGTCACGCCGGCCACGGCGGCCACCCCCCGGTTTGACGCGCCCAGCGACATCGCCCGCGGCAGGTCGATCTTCATCGGCACCTGCGGCGCCTATTGCCATAGGATCAACGCCGCCAATGGCGACGCGCCCAATCTGTTCGACTGCGACTGGCTGCATGGCGAGTCTGATGACGAGGTTTTCCATACCATTACCCACGGCGTATCCGGCACGCGCATGGTGGCGTTCGGCGGCGCCCTTCCCGACGAGGACATCCGGCGGATTGTCGCCTATTTGAAATCCGCGTCTCAGTGTAAGAAATAGCGGCGTTCGGAATCAGGCTGGCGGTCCAGGATCGGCCCCACCGTCGCGGAGGAACCACAGGGTGAAGAGACCGTACGTGAAGCTTTTGGCGGGAGCGGGCCTTGTGGCCGCGTGTCTCGGGCTGGCGGCCTGGGATAGCGGCGGAGGCCATGTCGATGGCCAACGGCTGCTGGCGGCCGGATCCGACAATCAGAACTGGCTGTTGACCGGGCGAACCTATGCCGACCAGCGGTTCAGCCCGCTGACACAGGTCAACACCCAGACCGCGCCGAAGCTCGGCCTGGCCTGGCACCATGACTTCGACACCGACCGCGGCCAGGAGGCGACGCCCCTGATGATCGACGGGGTGCTCTACACCACCACCGCCTGGTCGAAGGTCTATGCGTTCGACGCCAAAACCGGCAAGCTGATCTGGGAATATGACCCGAAGGTCGACCGCCAGCGGGGCTTCTCGGCCTGCTGCGACGTAGTCAACCGCGGCGTCGCGGTCTGGGACGGCAAGGTCTATGTCGGCGCCCTGGACGGTCGGTTGATCGCGCTCGACCAGAAGACCGGCAAGGTGGTCTGGAGTACGGTCACCGTCGATCAATCCAAGCCCTACACCATCACCGGCGCGCCCAGATTGATCAAGGGACGGGTGCTGATCGGCAATGGCGGCGCGGAATATGGCGTGCGCGGCTATCTGTCGGCCTATGACGCCCAGACCGGCAAGCTGGCGTGGCGGTTCTACACCACGCCCAATCCGGCCGGAAAGGCCGACGGCGCGGTCTCCGACCCGGTGCTGGCGCAAAAGGCGCGGGCGACCTGGGGCGGGGGGATTCCGGCGTCGGGCGGCGGGGGCACCGTATGGGACACCATCACCTATGATCCGGACAGCAATCTGATCTATTTCGGCGCCGGCAACGGCTCGCCCTGGTCGGCGGTCAACCGTTCGGACGGCAAGTCGGACAATCTGTTCCTGTCGTCGATCATCGCGGTCAACGCCGACACCGGCAAATATGTCTGGCACTATCAACCCACCCCCGACGACAACTGGGACTATGACGCCGACCAGCACCTGATGCTGGCCGACCTGACCATCGCCGGCCGCCCGCGCAAGGTGGTGATGCAGGCGTCGAAGAACGGCTTTTTCTATTTGCTCGACCGGGTGACCGGAGAACTGATCAGCGCCAAGAACTATGTGACGACCACCTGGGCCACCGGCGTCGACCTGAAGACCGGTCGGCCGATCGAGAACGCCGAGGCGCGCTTCCGCGAAAAGCCGGCGCTGGTTTCGCCCGCGCCCTACGGTGGGCACAACTGGCAGCCCATGGCCTATGACCCATCGCAGGGTCTCGTGTTCATTCCGGCGATGGAGGCAGTCTTCGCCTATGGCAACGACCCAAAGTTCGTCAATCGAGAGGGCGGTTGGAATCTGGGCCTGGACATGGCGCTGTGGGCTCTGCCCGACGACAAGGCCCAACAGAATGCGATGAAGTCGCTGCTGCGCGGCGAACTGATCGCGTGGGACCCGGTCAAACAGGAGGCCCGCTGGACCATCCAGCATCCACACTTCTGGAATGCCGGCGTCCTGGCCACGGCCGGAGGCCTGGTGTTCCAGGGCGACGCCGAGGGTCAGTTCGCGGCCTACGATTCCAAAACCGGCAAGGAAGTCTGGACCTACGACGTGGGCAACGGTGTGATTGCCGCTGCGTCCACCTATTCGATCGACGGCGCGCAATATGTGGCGGTTATGGCCGGCTACGGCGGCGCGGCGCCCCTGGCCGCTCACTGGGCCCTGCCCGACCGGCCGCGCCTGCCCGGCCGCCTGCTGGTGTTCAAGATCGGTGGCACGGACACCGCCCCGGCCTTCCCCAGGACGCCGGCCCCCAAGCTCGACCTCGCGGCCGTGACCACAACCGGCGACGCCGGGGCGGGCAAGCTGCTGTTTCATCAGAACTGCGCGGTCTGCCACAGCGCCAACGCCTCCGGCCACTACCTGCCCAACCTTCAGGCCTCGCCGATGATCACCTCCAACGAGGCGTTCAAGGCCGTCGTCCTGGACGGAGCGCTGAAGTCCAACGGCATGGTCAGCTTCAGCAAGTTCCTGACGCCCGAACAGGCCGAATCGATCCGGGCCTATATCGTGAAGCTCGCCAAGGACGGGTAGGCGGCGGCCTCTCGGACTTCAGGCCAGCTCGAACCCCTCGTAGCCATTGGCCACCACCTCGTCGCATTTGGCGACATAGGGAGCGAAGCCGAGGTAGGGCATGAACACCCGCGGCTTGCCGGGGATATTCGCGCCCAGATACCAGCTGTTGCAGGTTGGCAGGATGGTGGGCGCGGCGGTCTCGTTGACGTGTGCGACCCAGGCTTCCTGTGCGTCGACTTTGGCCTCGATACGTTTCAGCCCCCGTTCGCGCAGGTCGGCGATGGTCTGGGCGATCCAGTTCACATGCTGCTCGATCGACGGCAGCATGTTGGTCAGCACCGAGGGGCTGCCAGGGCCGGCGATGATGAATAGATTGGGAAATCCGGCGACACAGAGGCCCAGATAGTTCTTCGGTCCCTCGGCCCAGGCGTCCTTCAGGGCCACGCCGCCGACGCCCTGTATGTCCATGCGCATCAGCGTGCCGGTCATGGCGTCAAAGCCGGTGGCGAAAACCAGATCATCCAGGGCGTATTCGGCGTCGGCGGTGCGCAGGCCATCGGGTGTGACGGCCACGATCGGCGCGGCGCGAATATCCACCAGGGTGACGTTGGGCCGGTTGAAGGTATCGTAATAGCCGGTATCGACGCAGATTCGCTTACAGGCCAGGGCGGCGGTGGGGCACAGCCTTTCGGCCACGGCCGGGTCCTTGACGATCTGGCGGATCTTGCCGCGGATGAACTCAGCGGCGGTGTTGTTGGCCACCGGATCGGTCAGCAGATCGACGAAGGACCCGTAGAAACTCAGGCCGCCCCTGGCCCAGCGCCGTTCGTATTCGGCGACGCGCTCTTCATGGGTATGTTCCATCGCCGTGTCGGTGCGGTAGCCCCAGTCCGCGCCGAGCGCGGTGGCGTTGTTGGCGGCGCGATAGTCGGCGTATCGGCCCTTGACGTCGCGCACCACCGCCTCGGGGATCGGGCCATTGTGAGCCGGGACCGAGTAGTTGGCGGTTCGCTGAAACACCATCAGATGCGCGGCCTGGGCCGCGATCAGCGGGATCGACTGGATCGCTGAAGAGCCGGTGCCGATAACCCCGACCCGGCGACCGGAGAAGTCCACCGGCGTCTTGGGCCAGCGGCCGGTATGAAAGGTGCGGCCCTTGAAGCTGTCCAAGCCCTCGAAACTGGGCATATTGGTCGAAGACAGGCAACCGGTGGCCATGACGAGATTGTCGGCGGTCACCGCGTCGCCGGCGCTGGTGGCCACCCGCCACACGCCCGCTGCCTCATCGAGACGGGCGGCGGTGACCCGAGTGTTGAGCTGGATGTCGGGCCAGAGGTTGAAGCGGTCGGCCACGTGGTTGGCGTAGTCCAACAGTTCCGACTGCGGCGCATAGCGCTCGCTCCACGCCCATTGCTGCTGAAGATCCTCGTCGAACTGATAGGAATATTCCAGGCTTTGGATATCCACGCGTGCGCCGGGATAGCGGTTCCAGAACCAGGTGCCGCCGACCCCATCTCCGGCCTCGTAGGCCCGAACCTTGAGGCCCTGGCCGCGCAGTTTGTGCAGGCTATAGAGGCCCGCAAAACCGCCGCCCACCACCACGGCGTCATAGTGCGTCGGCGCGGCGCCCGCGGCGTTCTGGGTCT
The DNA here is from genome assembly GCA_038227865.1 of Caulobacterales bacterium. Taxonomy (GTDB): domain Bacteria; phylum Pseudomonadota; class Alphaproteobacteria; order Caulobacterales; family Caulobacteraceae; genus Acaudatibacter. Next base: position 361,109 of record JBBRPO010000001.1, on the reverse strand, counting down.
GGGTCATCGCCTAACTCCCTCAATTGGTCGCGGGCCGATCCTCGGCCTCTTTTTTCGACTCCCAATTAGTCGGCGATCGTCCACCCCCGCAAGCGGCGATGTAGGCTTTGATTGGACCTCCGGCCGAGCTTGACCCCGATCTGGCTTAAGCCAGGGTTCAGGCGGCGATACGAATGGGGGCCATCTTACGACGCGAACGCATCGCCACGCCCAGGCCGCCGAAGCCGACCAGCATCATGGCCCAGGCGGAGGGTTCCGGAACCCCCGACGGGATACCGCCGCCAACGCCGATCCCGGCGGGCGTGACCTCGACATAGTAGGAACCGGCGCCGGCGCCGAAATTCAGAGTGGCCCCCGGCGTGTAGGTCGATTGACCCAGGAATTCGCCACTGCCCGGCGCGCCGGAATACAGTTGGAACTGCATGACCGGATAGGGGCCGCTTTTGTCGGCGATGAATTCGATTTGAGTAGCAGGGTTGGTGACGTCGAATTCAAAATCATAGGTATCCGTATTCGTGCTCACCGAGAGCGGCACGACCGCCGACGGACCAGAGCCGACATCGACCATCTTGATGATGACGCTCGCGGACACGGCCGAGGCCGCAAGCAAAGCGGAAAGCATCGCGGCGGTGGCGAGTGTGTATTTCACATTATTTGTCATTTGAGTTCCCCGTGACGGCCAGACGTCGCCGAAGCGCGATATCCAGTATTCATGAGAGAGACTAAATACCGTAATTTTACAGTTGGGGCAATTTTTGTATTGTGAACGATTGTTACAAAATAAAGAATTACGCGGGCCGTTAGGCCGCTTGGGCGCTTCAACTGCATGTTTCGAATCGTTATCGCACCGTCGCGTGGCCCAGCCAGGGGCGCGATGATTGTTTGGCCCGCCTCGAGTCGCCACCCTATATCGCCGACCTCGACCCAATGGAGGCTACGACGTGCTGATCGACCGATAAATTGGGTATTAATTCAAATTTTATGGATATTTTTGATGGCGAAAACATAGAAATACAGGCCGACTAGAAAGTGAGGCGGTCGCGGTCCACCGGATTGGACGCATTCGCCGGTGACCCTATTACTTGGATACAACTCGGGAAAAAAATAACGAAACCACGCAGTCAGGGCATATAGGCCCTTTCCGCTCATCCGAGGCTCGCCGGCGCAAACGGGACCTTCTGGGGTGATCGAGACACGCCCGACCAACCGGGGCTCCATGGCGACGATTGCCTCGTCGAATTAGCAGAATTCAGGGGCGAAGCCGGAGTCTTCATGACTCATCGGTGCTCACTCGCGAGACCATGCAACCAATGTTGGATGCGAGCGTTTGATGATACTTTTCGGAGATTTAACCATGTCTATACGTTTTGTTATTCCGGCGCTTGCGATGGCCGCTCTGGTCTCGGGCTGCTCGACCTACGGTGATAAGGGTCCGCGTTATGCGGGCTACGACTACAACCGGCCCGACCCCGCCTACGGCGGCTACGACGCTGGCCGGTACTATCGCGACGATCCGCGCGCCGGCGAAAGGCGCATGGCGGACAATGAGCGCATCTATCGCGGGCAGGACGGCCGCTACTATTGCCGGCGCTCCAACGGCACGACGGGCCTGATCGTCGGCGCCCTGGCGGGCGGTGTTCTGGGCAACGCCCTGGCGCCCGGCGGGTCGGAGGCCCTGGGCACGGTTCTCGGCGCCGGGGGCGGCGCCTTGATCGGCCAGCAGATCGATCGAAACAACGTCACCTGCCGCTGAGCAAGTTACCCACCGCCGCCCTCAATGGGCGGCGGTGGCGCGGCTTTAGTCAAATACGTTCGATGATGATCGCCGGGGCCATGCCGCCGGCGGCGCACATGGTGACAAGGCCACGCCTCAGGCCGCGGCGTTCAAGTTCGTCGAGCACCGTGCCGATCAGCATCGAACCGGTGGCGCCGATCGGATGGCCGAGCGCGCAGGCGCCGCCGTTCACATTGACCTTGTCACGATCAAGCTTGAGGTCGCGCTGGAACTTCTCGGCCACGACCGCGAAGGCTTCGTTGATCTCCCAGAGATCGATATCGTCGACCGTGAGCCCGGCCCTGGCCAGAACCTTGCGCGCCGCCGGCACAGGGGCGTTGAGCATCAGGGTCGGGCAGTCGCCAATATTGGCGGTGGCGACAATGCGCGCGCGGGGCTTGAGGCCATGCTTATCGGCATAGGCCTTGGAGCTCAGCAGAATCGCCGCCGCGCCGTCTACCACGCCCGAAGAGTTGCCGGCGTGGTGAACGCCGGTCCACTTCACATCGGGGTAGCGTTGGTTGATGGCTTGGCGAAAGGTCGTGCCGTCGGCGAAGACCGACATGTCGGCGATCAAATCAAACGAGGCCTTGAGGCCGGCGAGGCCCTCGGCGGTGGTCTGGGGCCGCGGGAATTCCTCGTGGTCGAGAGCGACCGAACCGTCTTCGTTATAGACCGTGATCAGGCTCTTGGCGAAGCGGTCCTCGCGGATGGCGACGTCGGCGCGGCGCTGACTTTCCAGCCCAAGCGCATCCACCGCCTCACGCGTGATGCCTTCCATCGCCGCTATCGCGTCACCGCACACGCCCTGGTGAGACTGCGGATGCATCTTTTGCAGAGCCTTGTTGCCCGAGCCCATGCCCAACGGCTTGAGGCCGGCGGCGGCTTCCTCGGCGCCGATCGTGGTGGTGTAGGACATCATTTCCACGCCCCCGGCGATGACCAGATCTTCCATGCCGGACATGACCTGGGCCGCGGCCAGATTGACCGCGGTGATGCCGCCGCCGCAGAAGCGGTCGAGAGTCACGCCGCTGGCGGTGATATCAAAGCCCGCCGCCAAGGCGGACATCCGGCCCAGATCGCCGCCCTGCTTGCCCTTCTGGGTGCTGGTCGAGAAGATAACATCGTCGATGTCGCCGGTGTTGAGATTATTGCGCTCTTTCAAGGCGCGCAGCACGGTGGCGCCCAGATGTTGCGGATGCAGGTGGGACAGGGCGCCCTTGCCGGGCTTGCCGATACCGCGCGGGGTGCGGACGGCGTCAATGATGTAGGCTTCGGACATGGATCTTCCTCTTGGGCGGGAACCGGTTCACGGTTAGGTTTGCAACACTTCGTCCGGATCGTGAAACGCCAAGTCTCCGCCGGGCGCAAGCCCGTTCCGAGCGATCAGCCCACGGGACCCCATGCGAACTATCAACTCGACCCTATCGACAACAGGTTGACCACCGGGCGGTAGAGTTCCTCCAGATAGGCCACGTCCGCGGGCTCAAGCGTGATCTCGGTCGCGGCGACAAGTTGGTCGAGCTGCTCGACCCGCGAGACCCCGACGATCGGGGCGGTGACGGCGGGTTTCGATAGCAGCCAGGCCAAGGCGATCTGGGCGGGAGTTTTGCCGTATTTGTCGGCGGTTTCTATCACCCGGGCGGCGATGTCGAACACCGCCTCGCCCTGGTAGAGGCTTTCGGTGCGCATCCGGTCACGACCTTGGGACCGAGCCGTGGACCCGCCACCGAAGCCGCCCTGATAGGCGCCGGCCAATATGCCCCGCGCCAGAGGCGACCAGGGGGTCACGGCGACGCCACTGTTCTCACAATAAGGCAGCATCTCGCGCTCTTCCTCGCGGTAGACGAGGTTGTAGTGATTCTGCATCGAGACGAACGGCGTCCAGCGGTTCATTCTGGCGGTCAGCTGCAGCTCGGCGAACTGCCAGGCGAACATCGACGACGCGCCCAGGTAGAGGACCTTGCCGGCCTTCACCACATCGTGCAGCGCCTCCATCGTCTCTTCGATCGGGGTGGTCTCGTAGCCGGGCACCCCTTGCGGGTGACGGTGGATGACCAGATGGTCGATGTAGTCGTGGCCGAGGCGTTTCAGACAGGCGTCAACGCCCTCCATCACATGCTTGCGCGACAGGCCGCCCTGATTGCGGTTGCGCCCCATCGGCATGGCGATCTTGGTGGCCAGCACATACTGATCGCGGGGCAGCAGTTCGCGTAGCAGGGCGCCCACCACGATCTCGCTGGCGCCGACCCCATAGATGTCGGCGCAATCGAAATAGTAGAGGCCCCGGTCGATCGCCGCCTTGAACAGCGGACGGGCGTCGTCGATGCCCAGGGTCCAGTCGCCCTGGTGGCCGCGTCCTGGCTCGCCGAAGTTCATCGTGCCCAGGCACAGGCGCGACACGCCCAAGCCACTGTTGCGTCCCAGCTGGATGGTCCTGAGCATGAAGGCTCCCCTCGGCTTCGGCGCGTTTTTGATCCCCTACCGTGGCGATCATGGGCTAACCTGACCCCAACAGCGCCTTCGACACAACAGGGCGCAATCCGCGGAGAAATCCCATGATCGTCGAGATGCGCACCTACACCCTGTTTGCGGGCAAGGTCGGCCCCTATCTGGCCCTCTACGAGGCCGAGGGACTTGCCACCCAGACCCGCATCCTGGGCAAACTGATGGGGTACTATTCCACCGAAATAGGGGACGTGAATCAAGTCGTGCATCTGTGGGGCTATGACAGTTTCGAGGAGCGCTCGAAGCGTCGCGCGGCGCTTTTCGCCGACCCCATTTGGCTTGCCTATATTCCGAGGGTGGTCGGGATGATCGCCACTCAGGAATCCAAAATCCTCAATCCGGCGAGGTTTTCTCCGGCATGATCGCGATCCCGATTGTCATCCTGATCACCGCGACAGTGGGCTTTGGGCTCTATCTGGGGCTGAACTATCTGCGCCGGGTGCGCAACAAGCCCACGATCATCGGCGTGCACTTCCTGCTGGGAGCGGCCAGCCTGGAACCGATGGTGATCGTGCTGCATGGTGGGGTCAACGGACACGCCAGGGCGCCGTTGTTCGGTATCCTCTCGGCCGCCTTTGTCGGCCTGGCCCTGCTGTCGGGGGTGACGGCGGTGATGATCGGCCGGCAATCGCGCCAGACCGCCAACATTGCCCTGGCCAGCCATGCCAGTATCGCCGTGGCGGCCTTTTTCCTGATGATCGCCTGGGTCGTGACCCTCTAAAAACGTCCTCACCAGGGGTGGATTTCGCCGTTCCATTTATAGAACTTGCCGGTGTTTTCCATCGTCAGGCCGGCAATCACAGAGCGAATACCCGAGGCACTCTCCTCTGGTGTGATATCGGCCCCGGCGCCGCCCATGTCGGTCTTGACCCACCCCGGGTGGATCAGGGAGACGGCGATATTCTGACCCTTCAGGTCCGCGGCCATGGCCTGCATGACCCGGTTCACCCCGCCCTTGGCGCTGGAATAGGCGTAGCTGCCACCGTAGGGCCAGGTCGAGGCGCCCAGCTGGCTGGTTACGGTCATCACCTTGGCCGCCGGCGCGGCCTTGAGATTGGCGAGGAAAGCCTGGACCACCCGGAACGGGCCGATGGTCATGATCTTCAGGGCGTCGATCCAGACGTCGAAATCCATCTTGTCCAGGGTCTGGGCCGTGCCGCCCGATACCCCGGCGTTGTTGATCAGGATATCGATCGGCGCGCCGCCCACCGCCGCCGCCGCCGCCGCGATCGAAGCGCCGTCGGCGACATCCATCGCGTGCACGGTAAGCGCGCCGCCGGTGGACTTGGCCAAGGCCGTCAGCTTGTCCGCATCGTCCGGCGCGCGGCAAAAAGCGAAGACGCGGTCGCCCGCCTCGGCATAAGCTCGCGCCAGTTCCAGGCCGATGCCCCGGTTCGCTCCGGTGATAAGCACGGTCGCCATGTGTTCCTCCTCAACGCTCTGTATTAAGTCTCCCTTCGAGTTGGGAGCCTGATTGGCGACTTAATGGCACGGCCCAGAGCCCCTCTCAACCGGGCGGGGTCAGGGACGGGATGGCGCTGATGTATGATCTTCTGACCGGCATGCGGGTGGTGGAGGCGGCGGCGTTCATCGCCGGGCCGTCCTGCGGTCTGCATCTGGCGCAGATGGGCGCGGAGGTGATCCGCATTGATCAGATCGGCGGCGGACCGGACTATCGTCGCTGGCCGCTGTCGCCCGGCGACGGGGCCAGCCTCTATTGGGAAGGGCTGAACAAGGCCAAGAAATCGGTGGCGCTGGATCTTTCCCGCCCCGAGGGCCGCGAGCTGGCGGCGCGGATCGCGACGGCGCCTGGCAACGACGCCGGCCTGTTCGTGACCAATTTCCCGGTCGAGGGTTTCCTTTCCTACGAACGCCTGCGCGCGCGGCGCGTCGACCTGATCTGCGTGCGGGTGATGGGCTGGCCGGACGGGCGCCCCGCGGTGGACTACACCGTCAACAGCGCGATCGGCGTGCCGATGATGACCGGCCCGGCCGACGGCGCGGCGCCGGTCAACCATGTGCTGCCGGCCTGGGACCTGCTGGCCGGGGCCTATGCCGCCTTCACCCTGGTGTCGGCCGAGCGCGCGCGCCGGGCCACCGGCCAGGGCCGGGAGGTGCGCATCCCACTGTCCGACCTCGCCATCGCCAGCCTGGGCCATCTGGGCCAGATCGGCGAAGTGACGACCAGTGGCCAGGACCGGCCACGGACGGGTAACGATCTCTACGGGGCCTTCGGGCGAGACTTCGTCACGGCCGACGGGCGGCGCCTGATGGTGGTGGCGATCACGCCCCGGCAGTGGACGGGTCTGGTTGGTGCGCTTGGGCTGGAGGCTGCGATCGGCGCCCTGGAGGCGGAACTCGGGGTGGGCTTCGCGCGCGACGAGGGCGCTCGCTTCATCCATCGCGCCCGGCTGAACCCTCTGTTCGAGGCGGCCTTCGCGGTCCGGGTCGCGGAAGACCTGACCGCTGCTTTCGAAATCAGGGGCGTCACCTGGGGACCCTACCAGGGCCTGAAACAGGCGGTGGAGACCGATCCTTATTTCAACGCCGCCAACCCGTTGCTGACCGAGGTCGACCATCCCAGCGGCCGGCGCTATCTGACACCGGGAGCGGCGGCCACTCTGCCGGCGGACACCCGGCGAACGGCAACCGCCGCGCCGGCGCTGGGCCGGGACACGGACGAGGTTCTGAGTGAAGTGCTCGGGCTGTCGGCGAAGGAAATCGCCCGGCTGCGTGACGACGGACTGGTGGCGGGAGCGTAAGGATCAGGAATGACCGAGACCGACACACGGCCGATAGACCCTGGCGAGATCGAGGCCTGGCGTGGCCACATCGGCCGCCAGGATATCCGCCGCCAGCGCTTGGACGTGGAGAGTCTACGCCGCTTCGCCGCCGCCCAGGGCGCCGGCATGGACGTGGAGCGCCAAGCGCCGCCGCTGGCCCATTGGGCCTATTTCCTGGAGACCGTAGGCCCCGAATCGATTGGTCCGGACGGACACCCCAAGCGCGGCGGCCTGCTGCCGCCAGTGCGCCTGCCCAGGCGGATGTTCGCCGCCGCGACCATGACCTTTTCGGAACCTCTGATCCTGGACACGGAGGCCGAACTGACCCTGACCGTCACCGACGTCAGACACCGGACGGGCAAGACCGGCGACCTGGTTTTTGTCGAAGTGGACCGGCGGATCGCCCAGGATGGGCTGGAGCGCCTGACCGAGCACCAGACCATCGTCTATCGCGGCCTGGGCGAGCCGGTGGCGCCGATCACGTCCATCGATCAGCCACCGCATGGCGACGCCGAGGTCTGGACGCCGGGGCCGACCGACCTGTTCCGCTTTTCGGCGGTCACCTTCAATTCGCACCGGATCCACTACGACGCGCCCTACGCCACGGGTGAGGAAGGTTATCCGGGTCTCGTGGTGCACGGCCCGTTCACGGCCGCGAAGCTTTACGCCCTGGCCCAGGCGAGGGCTGGCAAGCCAGTCCGGCGCTTTGAATTTCGCGCGACCGCGCCGTTGCTCGCCGGCCAGCCGATCTATCTGGCTCCAGGCCCCGAAGCGGGCGAGGTCCGGGCGATCCGATGCGATGGGGCGGTCTCGATGACCGCCCGGGCCGAATTCGAGACCTGAGGCCGACCGATGACACTGATGGAACACGCCGCCGCCGAGAACATGGTCGCCCGCGCCGACCGGGCGCTGCTTGCGGTCCGGACATATCTGACCTCGGCGCGCGCGGCGGTGCTGAACTCCGTATCCCGGAATGGCAAGTCGGACGCCGCCCTGATCGAGCGCGAGCAGCGGGCGGTACATGGCTTCGCCTGGACCGCGACGGTGGTGGAGGGTCTGGCTCAGTTGCTGAACTGGGCGCGGCGGTTGGACGACGCCGGGCGGCTCGGCGCGGGCGAAAGCCTGATCGTGGAAATCGGCTTCGGGGAGTATCTGGCGCAGATGCTGGGCGGCCTACCGATGAGCCAGAACGAGATCGCCCGGCCCGGCGATCTGGGCGCGAGCGCGGCGGCGAGAGCCCTGGCCGCCGACCCAGCGGTGATCGGCTTTGTCGATTCGGGAAACACGCCGGCCACCCGCGCCGCCCTGGCGGGACTGCTGGCCGGAGGCTGGCGGGCCGACGAGGGACTGGGCGACGAGACCCTGGACATGATCCGCGATCAATTCCGCCGCTTCTCCGACGAGCGCGTGGCGCCAGGAGCGCACGGCTGGCACCTGGCCGACATGCTGATCCCCGACGAGATCGTCGCGGAGATGGCGGCGCTTGGGGTTTTCGGCGTCTGTATTCCGCCTGAATATGGCGGCCTGGGCTTGGGCAAGCTGGCCATGTGCGTGGTCTCCGAAGAGCTCAGCCGGGGTTGGATCTGCGCCGGGTCGCTGGGCACCCGGTCGGAAATCGCCGGGGAGCTGATCGGGGCCAACGGGACCGCCGAGCAGAAGGCACATTGGCTGCCGGCCATCGCATCGGGCGCGGTGTTGCCCACCGCCGTCTTCACCGAACCGGACGTCGGCTCCGACCTCGCGACGCTGAAGACCCGAGCGCGGCTAGGCGAAGACGGCGCCTGGCGGATCACGGGGTCAAAGACCTGGATCACCCACGCCGCGCGCAGCGACCTGATGACGGTGTTGGCGCGCAGCGACGCCGAAACCCCCGGCCATGGGGGACTGTCGCTGTTCCTGGCCGCCAAGACCCGCGGAACGCCGGCCGACGCCTTTCCCGACGAGGGTCTGTCAGGCAGTGAGATCGGCGTGCTCGGCTATCGCGGCATGAAGGAATATGTCCTGGCCTTCGACGACTTCCCGGTGGCGCCCGAGGGGTTGCTGGGCGGCGCGCAGGGCGCGGGCTTTCGCCAGCTGATGGCCACATTCGAGGGGGCCCGTATCCAGACCGCCGCTCGGGCCATCGGCGTGGCCCGCAAGGCGCTTGATCTCGCCCTGGCCTATGCGCTGGGGCGGCGTCAGTTCGGAAAGCCGCTGATCGCCTTCCCCCGCACCTCCGACAAGATCGCTATGATGGCGGTGGAGACGGTGATCGCCCGGGAGCTGACCTACTTTGCGGCCCGGACCAAGGACGCCGGCGACCGCTGCGACATCGAAGCGGGGATGGCCAAGCTGCTGGCCGCGCGGGTGGCCTGGAGCAACGCCGACGCCGGGGTGCAGATCCACGGCGGCAACGGCTACGCGCTTGAATATGAAATGAGCCGTATTCTCTGCGACGCCCGCATCCTCAACATCTTCGAAGGCGCCGCCGAAATTCAGGCCAACGTCGTCGGCCGGGGACTGCTCTCACGGCAGAGCTAAATTCGGCGGAACCTACGCCGTCATGCCTCGGGTCTGGGCCAACGCCGTCACGGTGGCCGTGCCGATGGGTCCGCTTTCGTCATGCAGCACACATTCGCCGATGGCGACTCCGTCGGTGGCCTGATGGTTGACCACCTCGTAACCGACCCAGCCGGTGGCCGGCAGGCGGTGGAGATACAGCGTCACGTCGCTGTTGATATAGGCGAGGCCCTTGTCGCCGGCGTTAGCGAAAGGGCTGGCGAAGTCGCAGCCCACGGCGACCTGGGCGAATGCGGTCAAAGGGTCGCCACCGACGAGTTCGCGCACCTCCCTCATCCACAGACGGCGCGGTCCGAGCGTGCCCATGGCCCCGGAAATCGGGCGAATTTCCCACATGCCGCCCAGGCTGCTTCGGGGGTCGGTCGGCGGATCGATATCGGCGGGAGCGGGAGCGTCCCAGCCAGGTGGCGACCAAACCGTTCCCTCGGGATTTCGGGTCCGTCGCAGCAGCTGGCAGGTGGCGCGGGCCATGGATTTTCCGGCGCTGATGAACTCCGCGTCGATCACCTTGATGCGTCGACCATCGCGCACCACGCGGGTGACAACCTCCGCCGGGGAGAGGTCCGGTAGGCGGTACATATCGACCGTCAGGCGCGCCGGCATGTAGTCCGGATCGCCATGCCGCCGCTCGATCTCGGCGCCCAATAGGCCGACAACCACCCGGCCGTGCAGGGAGGTCTGGTCCCAGGGACCCCGGCTGATGGGGTTGGGAATGAAGCGGTCGCCGTCGCGGCTGAAGAAGGGTTCGTTGCTCATGCAGGGCGGCAAATTCCACATTCCCGGACGTCGCGCCAGAGAACTCAGCTAGGGAGGCGTGGTGAAGAACCACCTCCCCACCCTCGACGGCCTGCGCGGCGTCGCCGCCCTGGCGGTCGTGGGCAGCCATTTCGAGAACCTCAGCGGCATAAATCTGCATCTGCAGGCGGCCGGGGCGGCCGTCGATTTCTTTTTCATTCTCAGCGGCTTCATCATAGCCCAGGCCTATGAACAGCGACTGGCCGACGGGCTGGGCTGGCGGGCTTACATAGGGCTGCGGCTGGCCCGGCTCTATCCGGCCATTCTGGGCGGGGCCGTGGTCGGCCTGGCGATGTCGGCCTGGGCGGGCGAGGCGCTCGACCTCGGGCTCACCGCCCAGTTCCTGCTCCTGCCGGTACTGTCTGGACCCGCCGTGCATGGCGGAGAGCTGTTTCCGCTCAACGGCCCGCAGTGGTCGCTGTTCTGGGAATTGGCGGTCAACGGCCTCCACGCCGTGGTTTCGCGCTGGCTGACGATCCCAGTCCTGGTCGCCATTGTCACGCTGTCCGCCGGGGCCTTGGTCGTCACTGGCCTGAACTACGGCAGTCTGGACGCCGGCTGGTCGCGAACCAATCTCTGGGGGGGACCGCCCCGGGTGATGTTCGGGTTCTTCATGGGTGTGTTGATCTTCCAGCTCCAGGCCCGGGGGTGGTCACCGCCGCCCCTACCCCATCCCTTGATCGCCCTGACCCTGGTCGTCTGCCTGTTCCGCTGGTTTCCGCGGTGGGGCGGTTTCGCCGCGCGCGACATCATCAAGGTTGTGGTGGTGCTGCCGGCCCTGGTCGCCTTCGCCGCCCGAGCCCGGATTTCCGGTCCATGGCTAGGATCGGCGCGCTACCTTGGTGTGATCTCCTATCCTCTCTACGCGATCCATGTGCCGCTATTGCGTGGGTTCGAAGTGCTGCTCGGCCGCCTGTTCGACACCCCTCCGCCCGGCGCCTGGTGGCTGGCGCTCGGCGCGACCCTGGCCCTCGCGGCGTTATTCGAACGGCTCTATGACGCGCCGATCCGTGCCTGGCTCACACGGTGTCGCCAACCGAAATAAGGCGCCGTGCATGCGAGGCGCCCAATCGGTCGGCGCCCGCGATCGGCGCAGCCTAAGGTTGCGTCAAATGTCACCTCGCCGGCTCACCCGGTTGAGTTTGCGCTTTGCAGGCAAGAGACCGCGCTAGGCTGCGCCGCATTCAGAGTCCCGATGTTCAACTTCTGGAGTCCGTCAATGGAAAAACCCAAAGCCACCGTACGCGCGAACTACCTCTCCCCTCTGGATATGCTATTCGCCGGCGGGTCCACCGCAGTCTTCCTGACCATCGTGGCCAGCCTGATCGGAGCCATAAGCAGTTATATTCGCTGATCGATTCAGACGATAGCGCTTGACGGACCTTGGCTTTATGGCGTTGAGGGGTAGCGCGCCGTTCTCGCAGGGTCAGGCCGATGGATGGGGAGTCGTCTCGGCTTGTAATCGAGGCAGATCAGCAGTACTGGGGTTGGGTCGACGCCGACCAACTTCAGGCGCGACAGGATCGGCCCGCGGACTATCGGGCGGAGAACCGCGCCCTCGTCAGGCTCTCGCGGACGCTTTCACAGGCGCCGGACAAGCTTCTGAGAACGCTCGCCGAATTGGTGATCGATCTGTGCGGCGCCGACTCGGCGGCGATCGTCTTCCTTGATCTGGATCAGCTTGGCGCGGAAAGATCCTATTGCCAGGCGACCGCCGGAGACCTGGCTGAGCAGGGGGGATTGGTGGCGGCGAGCCGATGGCGCCTGAGCAAAGCGGTGGTCGAGAGCGACGCCATCCGGCTTTATCGGCCGCCGCCGCTGGATCCGCCCAATCAGACGTTGTCACCGTCGATCGTCGAAGCCCTGCTGATCCCGTTCCAGGTCCGGGGGGGACCGCCGGCCGCCGTCTGGGCCGTTTCCCATGATCCCGCCATTCGCTTCGACGCCGAGGACGCGCGACGGTTGGAGAGCATCGTTCGCTTCGCGGCCATCGCTTACCAGTCGGTCTCCGATATCAACGAACTGCGCGAAGCCAGGACCACGCCGGCGGAAAACGAATCCTATCGTCGCTTCGCCGCCGAAGCCGAACGCAAGACCGCCCAGGGCCGGCGACTGGCCATCGTCGAACTGGCGGACCGGATTCGCGACCTGGAGAATCCCGCCGAGATCGCCCAGTCGTCGGTGGAAATCATCGGCCGAACCCTGGGAGCCAGTTGGGCCGCCTTGGGCGTTCTCGACCCCGTGACGGATCTGATCAGCGTCGAACAGGGATGGACCAGCCCGGGCGTTCCGCCTTTGGCCGGCGAAATATCGTTCGGCGAACATGCGCGGTATCGTCAGGCGCTCGATCGGGGTGAACCAGTGGTCGCGACAAGCCCCGAGGGTGGCGCGAACGGCATGGTCATCTACCGGCCGCCTAGCGCCCGAACCGGACCGATGTGGGTCATGGCCTTGCACGGCCCAGCTTCGCGGTGGTGGTCGGTGGAGGATCTCGCGTTCGTGCGGGAGGCGGCGGAACGCACTCGTGAGGCCATTGAGCGCCGGCGCGCGGAACACGATCTTCTTGATCTCGCGCAGTGGCTTGAACGGGAAGTCGAGACCCGTACGGCCGAGTGGAGCCGACTATGGCGCAATTCGCGCGACCTGTTGTTAGTGATGGACAACATCGGGATTTTGCGCGGCGCCAATCCAGCTTGGACAAGCGTCCTGGGTTGGTCTCCACAGGAAGTCGTTGGGCGACGCTTCGCGGATTTCGCCCACCCGGAAGATCACGCCGAGAACCGGGCCGCCTTCTCGATGATCGCCGGTGGTTTGTCCGCGAGCGTCGAGACCCGGCACAAGCACCGGGACGGCGGCTATCGTTGGATTTCCTGGATGGCCGCGCCGGAAGACGATCTGATCTATGCCACAGGCCGACACATCACCGCCGAAAAGGAGGCCGCCGCGGCCCTGGAAGAGACCCAGACCCGTTTCCGGACCTTCTTCGAGACCAGCTATCAATACAGAGCCCTGGTGAGCCTCGAGGGCGTGCTGCTCGAGGTCAACACCACGGCGCTTGCCGCCGCTGGGGCGAGTCGCGACGCCGTCATCGGGCTTGATCTCTGGCGGACGCCCTGGTTCGCCACGACCCCCGGCATCCCCGACGCGGTTCGAGCCGCGGTCGCCATGGTCGCGACGGGCGAGATCCGGCGCGAGGACATTTTGTTGAAACTGCCCGCGGCCGGCTGGCGCTGGCTTGATTTCACTTTGCGCCCCCTCAACGACTCGCGAGGCGACACGGTGGCCATCGTCCTCGAGGCCGTGGACATCACCGAGCGGCGAGAGACGGAAATAGTCCTGCGCCAGAGCCAGAAGCTAGAGGCGATGGGCCAGCTTACCGGCGGTGTGGCGCATGACTTCAACAACCTTCTCACCCCGATCATCGGCGGTCTCGACATGCTGCAACGACGCGGCCTGGCGAGTGAGCGCGAGCGGCGTCTGGTCGACGGGGCGCTCCAGTCTGCGGAACGGGCCAAGACCCTGGTGCAGCGCTTGCTGGCGTTTGCCCGGCGCCAACCTCTGCGGACCGGGCCGATCGATATGGCTGTCCTGATCGCGGGTGTCGGGGATCTCGTGACGAGCACGGTCGGGCATCAGATACAGGTGACGATGGACGCGCCGGTCGGCCTGCCCGCCGCCGAGGGAGACGCTAATCAGCTGGAGATGGCCATACTGAACCTGAGCGTCAACGCCCGGGACGCCATGCCCCACGGTGGGAGCCTGTCGATCGAGGCCGCCGACGAACTGATCGGCCTCGGACATCGGACGGCCCTGCCCCCCGGGCGGTATATCCGCCTGTCGGTCTCCGACACCGGTATGGGGATGGACGAAGTGACCCTGACACGGGCGATCGAACCTTTCTTCTCAACCAAGGACCCGGGGCGCGGCACGGGGCTGGGGCTCTCGATGGCGCATGGGCTGGCCTCACAACTGGGCGGCGCCCTGGCGATTTCCTCCAAGCCGGGACTTGGAACGCGGGTCGAGCTCTGGCTGCCCACGAGCGCGGACACCCCGAGCACGCCGCGATTGGCCAGCGCCAGGCCGGCCAATCCAGCGCCCGCCGGGCGCGTGTTACTCGTGGACGACGAGACCCTGGCCAGGGAAACCACGGCAGCCATGCTGACCGACATGGGCTACACGGTTATTGAGGCGGCCAACGGCGAGGACGCGCTTCTGATCATCGATAGCGAACGGCCCATCGATCTGCTGATCACCGACCATTTGATGCCAGGGATGACCGGCGCCGAATTGGCCAGGATTTTTCTTACACGCCGGCCCGGCATACCGGCCCTGATCATCACCGGCTACGCCGAAGCAATACCCCTGGAAGTTCCTCACCTGACCAAGCCGTTCCGGCTGACCGATCTCGCCGAGAGTCTCGCCGGCCTGACGGAGCGGGCTCCGGCCTGAAGCGTGGGGTCTATCGCTCAGGACCGACGTCGCCAGAACAAGAAGCTCGGACCGCCGGCCAGGCCGAAGTAGAAGCCGATATCGTACGGCACGCCAACGCCGGAGCCCTGATAGAGCCGCCAGGAAAGCGGGACCACCCCCGGGATGTAACGGTGAATGACTTCGACCAGCAGGGTGATTGGGGCGATCAGGCCGTGCCAGAATCCCAACACCAATTCCGAGAGCGGCCCCCCGGCCGCCGTGTGGGTGGCGTCCGGGGTGCCGGCCGCGCAGGCCGTAAGGCTCAGGGCCAGGCCGACGGCGAGGACACCTAACCTGACAGGCTTGGCGATAGGTTTCATGGCAGTGTTCCTGGGTTTCAGTCCGCGGCGCTCATGCTGATCAACGTGGCGTCGCGCACGATGGTTCCCGCGGGATTTGTCGCGGCGCCGCGACCCTGCTAAGCGGGCAATTAGAGTCGTTGGACCTGGAGGCCGATGCGTCAGGGGAAAGCCGCTCATACCGACGTGCTGTTCGTGCTGGCGGGAGTGCTGGCAGCCGCCGCGACGATCCTGGGCGGCGCTAGCCGGGACAATGCCCTGCGTCTGGCGATCGTTGAACTTTGCGCCCTGCCTCTGAGCGCCGTGGCGATCCGCCGAATGACGCACGGTGGCTATCGGCGTCAGGACACCACCGTCACAGCCGCCTTCATTGTTCTCGGACTGGTCATCGCGGTCCCGCTACTGCAGCTGATTCCGCTGCCCCCACATTGGTGGACAAGTCTCCCCGGCCAGGCGCCGCGCATGGAAGCCCTGTCTTTGGCTCATCTGGCGCCGCCCTGGCTGCCGATGAGCCTGGCGCCGGCCGAGACGGCGGGCATGGCCCTGGCGCTGATCCCACCGGTTGCGATTTTCCTGGCCACGCTGAGCCTCTCCACGGATCAGACCCGGCGTCTCACCTGGCTGTGGATCGCCCTGGCCTCGGCCGGACTGCTGCTGGGCGTGGTCCAGATCGCCGCGCCGGCCGGCAGCCCGGCCTATCCGTATCGAACCACCAATCTGGGCTCGCTGGTGGGACTGTTCGCCAATCGCAACCACGAGGCCGGCTTCCTGCTGGCCCTGGCGCCGTTTGCCGCCGCCCTGGCCAGCCCCGCCGCGAGGCGGCGCGGCATCGGGCCGGGCCGCGTTGCGCCGGGGTTGTTCATCGTGTTTTCGGTGGTGGCGCTGGGCGTGATTCACTCACGCTCCGGGGTTTTGCTGGCCGGGCCGGCGGTGGTTCTTTCTCTGGCGGTGCTCTGGCGAGGCGACGGCGGACGGCGAGGCTGGCGGCCGGCGGCGGCCGTCGGGGGCGCCGTCATTCTGGCTGTCGGCGCGGTGGCGGCTTTCGGCCTGACGCCGATCCTGGCCCGGTTCGGCCCACAGACCGCCGGCGAACTGCGTTTCGAGGCCTGGCCCTACGTCGCCGCCGCGGCCCAGTCGTTTCAGCCCCTGGGCTCGGGCCTCGGGTCCTTCGACCGGGTGTTCCAAGCCGTGGAGCCACTGAATTTGGTCGCCGTCACCTATTTCAACCACGCGCATAACGACTACCTCGAACTGTGGCTTGAGACCGGATGGATTGGAGTGGCGATCCTTTGCGGTTTCATCTTCTGGCTGGCCGGCTCAAGCTACCGGGCTTGGCGATGGGGCGACGGTCCAGCCAGGGCGGCCAGCGCGGCGATCCTGTTGATGATGGCGGAATCGGTGGTCGACTACCCACTGCGCACGGAGACCCTGATGGTTCTGTTCGCCTTCTGCTGTGGACTGCTGGCGACTGGGGCCGGAGGCGGCGGTGGGGCGCGGCGAACATGACGCCGGAAATAAGCTGCGTCATCCCGGCCTATGAAAACCTGGACCTGCTGACCAAGTGCCTGGCCTCGGTGGTCGCCCAGCGCGACGTGGCGATGGAGATCATCGTGACCGATGACTCCCGCTCGACAGCCGTGGCGGATTTCGTGGCGGGCAGGCCCGGATCGACCGCCGCCGCGCGCTATCTGAGGGGACCGAGATCCGGAAATCCAGTGGAGAACTGGAACGCCGGACTAGCGGCGGCGCGGGCGCCCTTGAACCTGTTGATCCACCATGACGAGTGGCTGATCGACCCGCTCTACCTGCGGAAGGCCGTCGATGCCCTAAACCGGACCGGCGCCGCCGCAACCCTGGCGGGCGTCAAGGTGACGGGCGTCGATCGAGCCTCGCGCTTCGGCCTCGTGGCGCCGATCGCTGGGCGCCTTTGGGGCGCGGCGCGGCTGTTGCCGGCGATCAACTGGATCGGTCCCACCGCGGCCTTCGTGTTTCGCGCCGGCCATCGGTTCCACCCCGCCCTGGTGCAACTGGCCGATGTCGAATTCTACGGCCGGGTTCTAGAAAGCGGATCATTGGTCCGGCTGCCGGGCATAGCCGTGGGCTCACTCGGCCACCATGACGCCCAAATCACCGCCCGAATCGATCCGAAGACCCAGGCACGGTGGGAACTGGCTATGCTCGCCGCCCGGACGCCGCCCGGGGTGTCGCCATTGGCCCATACACTTTGTCGGGTCCTGCTGAATTTTCGCTCGGACGGCGTCTGAGGGGGCGTAATCGAGGTCCTTGGCGTCGCCAGCCCCTGTTCCGGTTGACAGCCAAGCGGAGCCATCCGCACTCTGAACGTTCACTGCCGCCGCCCAAAGGCGGCGGACGCCGACAACGGAAAGCGCCCCGGCCGCATGCAGGATCCTGAAGGTACGCAGCCGACGCTCAAGCGTGTGCTCAGCCCGCTAAGCGTGCTTCTGCTGGCCTTCTCGGCCTTGTCTCCGGCCTTCTCGGTCTATATCGGCGGCGACGCGGTGCTGCAGCTGGCGGGAACCGGGGCGGCGGTGGCGTTTCTGCTGGGCGGGATCGCCGCGGCTCTGCTGGGGCTACTATACGCTGAGGTAGGGGCGGCGTTCCCGGGGGCGGGCGGGGTTTATCCCAGTCTGGGGGCGCTGCTCGGGCCGCTGCTGGCTTTCCCCTATATCGTCCTGCTGGCGCCGATTGTGTTTGCCCAGACCGCTTTCGCGGCCCTGGGCATGGCGGACTATATCCGCGTCCTGGTCCCGAGCCTGCCGCTGATGCCCATCGCCTTCGCCGGGATGGCGGCGGCCACCGCGATCGCCGTGCTGAACATCCGTTTCGGCGCTATCGTCACCGGGATTTTCCTGGCCATAGAAGCAACGGCCCTGACCATTCTGACGGTGGTCGCGATCCTGCACCCCGTCCGCTCCCTAGGCGATGTGCTCGCCCATCCGGTGATGCTGGATCACGGGGTTCTAAAGGCGGTCCCTTTCGTGACCTTGGGCCTCGCGACGGTGTCGGGCATGTGGGCCTGCGGCGGAGCCAGCTGGGGAATGTATTTTGCCGAGGAGATGCACGACGCGCAGCGCAAGATCGGTCGCCTGGTGGCGTGGACTGGGGCCATCGCCAGCCTGACTATCGCCGGGCCGGTGATTCTGATGATGCTCAGCGCGGGGGACGTCCGGTCGCTGCTCGCCTCCGAGGCGCCGATGGCGGCGTTCCTGCGACAGTCGGGCGGCCCGGTGATCGCCACGGTGGTCAGCGCGGGTGTGGCGGCGGCCATCTTCAATAGTCTGGTGGCCTGCATGATCGCCTATAGCCGCTATCTCTACGCCACCGGCCGCGACGGCATCTGGCCCAACCCGGTCAGTCGGGCGCTCGCCTACCTACACCCCAAGCTGCACTCGCCGCTGGTGGCGACCTTGTTGCTGGCGGGCTTGTCCACCCTGATGTCGCTGATCGGCGAGAAGGCCCTGCTGATCCTGATCTCTGGCAATGTCGCCGATTATCTGTTGATCTCCATCGCCATCGTGCTGGGCCGCAGGCGCGGAACCACGGGCGCCTTCTTTCGCGCGCCCCTGCATCCGCTGATGCCCGTGTTCGGCATCGCGGTGACGGTCATGGCGCTGATTTCCGACTGGCTGGACCCGGCGGCGGGACGTCCCAGCGTCATCCTGCTGGTCAGCCTGTTCGTGGCGGCCCTGATCTATTACCACTTCCGGCTGAGGCAGGTGTCCAAGGGTTGGTTGCTCGGCTCGGGCGGCGTGGAGGCCCTGGGCGCCGCGGACTGACGCCTCTAGGGTGCGCCGGTCAGGTTTGCGCCGTTTTCAATCAAGGGGGTCGTGATGTGGCTCGTTGTCTCGCTCGCCCTCTGCCTCGCGCTTGGCGGCGCCGCCAGGGCCGACGCCACCGCTCCGGTGCGCCCGAAGGCCATGGTGGCGGCCGCCAACCCGGCCGCTGTCGAGGCGGGGCTGGCGGTGTTGCGCCGGGGCGGCTCGGCGCTGGACGCCGCCGTGGCCGTGCAGGCCACCCTGGGCCTGGTCGAGCCGCAGAGCTCCGGCCTGGGCGGCGGGGCGTTCCTGACCTGGTACGATCCCAGGACCCACAAGGTCACCGCCTACGATGGGCGAGAGACGGCTCCCGCCGGGGCCACTAAGGCGATGTTCCTGCACCCCGACGGCAAGCCGATGAGCTATGGCGAGGCAGTGCTGTCGGGCCGCTCCGCCGGCGCGCCGGGCGCGATCGCCATGCTGCATCTGGCGCAGAAGGATCACGGCAAGCTGGCCTGGTCGTCACTGTTCGACGACACCGAAAAGCTGGCGGAGGACGGATTCCTGGTTGGTCCGAGAATGATCCATGTCCTGACCAGCCCCGCGCCACAGAACAGGGCGCCCGACGTGCTCGCCTACTTCAAGGCGGCGGACGGCTCTCCCCTGAAGGCTGGCGACCACATCAAGAACCCGGCCTATGCGGCGACCCTGCGCAAGATCGCCGCCGAGGGTCCCGACGCTCTGCTGAAGGGCAAGATCGCCGGCGACATCGTCGCGCGGCTAAGTCAGGAGCCGACGCCCGGAACCATGACCCTGGCCGATCTGGCGGCCTACCGGCCCCATCGCAGCGAGGCGCTTTGCCGACCCTATCGTATCTGGACAGTCTGCGTCCCCCCGCCCCCGGCCGGCGGGACGGCCACCCTGATCGGCTTGGGCATTCTCGAAAACACCGACATCGCCAACAGAGGCCCCGCCGACCCGGTGGGTTGGTACGAACTGGCCCAGGCCGAACGGCTGATGTACGCTGACGATCTGCGCTATGTCGCCGACCCAGCCTTTGTGAAGACGCCCGTGGAGGGCCTGCTTGACCGGGCCTATCTGGCCGATCGCGCCAAGCTGATCGGCGACCATGCGGGGCCGGCGCCGCAGCCTGGCCACCCGGCCGGCGCTCCGAAATACGGCCCCGACGCCACCAAGGAGCCGGGCGGAACCTCGTCGTTCGTGGTGGTCGATCGCTGGGGCAATGTCGTGGCCATGACCACCACGGTCGAGAGCCTGTTCGGGGACGGCAGGATGGTGGATGGATTCTTCCTCAACAATCAGCTGACGGACTTTTCCTTCGACCCGGCCAACAAGGACGGAACGCCCGCCGCCAACGCCGTGGGTCCCGGCAAGCGGCCGCGATCGTCGATGTCGCCGACCATCATCCTGGACAAGGACGGCAAGTTCGTCGCCGCCATCGGCTCGCCCGGCGGTCTGGCGATTCCATCGTTCGTCCTCAAGGGCATCGTCGGGGTGCTCGACTGGAAACTGACCATGCAGGCGGCGGTGGCCCTGCCCAATCTGGTCGCCCTGGGCGATAACTATATCTCCGAACCCGCGAAATTCTCCCCGGGGGTTGTGGAAGGCCTGGCGGCGAAGGGGGTGGTTCTGCACAGCGGCTACGGGGTCGAGGATTCGGGCCTGCATGGGGTGATCGCTCGCGCCGACGGGCTGGAAGGCGGCGCCGATCCCCGCCGCGAAGGCGTGGCGCGAGGGTGCTGCGAGCCATGAGCATCACAGATTCCAAAGGCGGGAGCAGCCCAGGCGGCGCGGCTTGGCGTAGCCTCTGCCTGATCGCGGTCATCGTGGCTGGCGGCCTGGTCCAAGGGACCGCCTGGTCAGCACCTTCAGCGACGTCGCCATCGCCGTCGGAACTCAAGGCCCGGGTGGAGCGGGTTCTGGCCACCACGCCGCTTATCGACGGTCACAACGATCTACCTTGGGAAATCCGGACGCGATCCGCCGGCAAGGTGGCCGCAATCGACCTGGGCGTGGACACATCGAAGCTTCCGAACGCCGACGCGGACGCCGCACCGCTGATGACCGACATCCCGCGCCTGCGAGCCGGTCATGTCGGCGGCCAGTTCTGGTCGGTGTGGATTCCGGTGACGGTGACCGGTCCGGCGGCGGTGAAGATGACTCTGGAGCAGATCGACCTGGTCAAGACCATGGTCCAGGCCTATCCGGCCGATCTGGAGATGGCCTACACCGCCGACGATATCGAACGCGCCCACAAGGCCGGACGCATCGCGTCGCTGATCGGCGTCGAGGGTGGCCATCAGATCGACAGCTCGATGGCGTCGCTACGCGCCATGTATGTGCTGGGCGCGCGCTATATGACCCTGACGCATACGGCCAACACGCCCTGGGCCGACTCGGCCACCGACGATCCGGCCCACCACGGGCTGACGGCCTTCGGCCGGGCGGTGGTGCATGAGATGAACCGCCTGGGCATGCTGGTCGATCTCAGCCACGTCTCTCCGGAAACCATGAAAGCGGCGCTGGAGACGACCCAAGCCCCGGTGATGTTCTCGCACTCCGGCGCCCGGGCGCTGGTCGATCATCCCCGCGACGTCCCCGACGACGTTCTGCGCCTGGTGGCCAAGAACCATGGGGTGGTGATGGCCAATTTCTATCCCGCCTATGTGTCCCAGGCGCGGGCGACCTGGGAAGCGGGTCGCGCCGCCGAGCGAGCCCGGTATGGCGCCCCGCCCTATGGCGGCCTCTATATCGGCCAGCCCGAGCGCGCCAAGGCGGCCCTGGTGGCGTGGGTGGCCGCCCATCCGGCGCCGGAGGCGACGCTGTCGATGGTGGCCGACCACATCGACCATATCCGCACGGTCGCCGGAGTTGACTGCGTTGGCCTGGGTTCGGACTTCGACGGCATCGAAGTGACCACCCGAGGCCTCGACGCGGTGGACAAGTTCCCCGCCCTTTTGGAGGAGCTGGCCCGGCGCGGCTGGAGCGACGAAGACCTGGCCAAGCTGGCTGGCCGCAACCTGTTGCGGGTTATGAGGGCGGCCGAGGCGGTCGGCGTCCGGCTGCGTGCGACGGAGGGGCCATCCTCGGCCACCCTGGCCGAATTGGACGGACCGGCGAAACCGTAGGTTGGACGACCCTATTGGGCGGTATAGCCCCCGTCGACCACCAGTTCCGAGCCGGTCATGAAGCTGGACTCATCCGAGGCCAGGAACACCACCGCGTCGGCGATCTCGCGCGGCGCGCCCAGGCGGCCCAGCGCGTGGCGGGAAATGATCATCTCGCGCATCTCGTTGCCGTTCTCGGACCTGTGCAGCACTCCGGAAACCATCGGGGTGTCGATGAAACCCGGGTGAATCGAATTGACCCGGATGTGATGCGGCGCCCATTCCAGCGCCGCGGCTTTGGTCAGCATCAGGACGCCGCCCTTCGAAGCGCAGTAGGCGGCCGCGCCGGGCATGGCCACCTTGCCCAGGATCGAGGACAGGTTGATCACCGACCCGCCACCGGCCGCGGCGATGGCCGGACCGGCGTGGCGCAGGCCCAGGAAGACGCCATCCAGATTGATCGACAGAACGCGGCGCCAGTTTTCCAGTGAATGGGTCATCAGCTCGAACGGCCCGCCGGAGACCCCGGCGTTGTTGACCAGCACATCCAGCTTACCGAACCGTTCCACCGCGCCGGCCACGACGCGCGCCCAATCGCCCTCGTCGGTGACGTCCTGAGCCAGGAAGGCGGCGCGACCACCGGCCTCGGTGATAGCCCTGGCGACGGCTTCACCAGCCTCGACCGCCAGATCGGTCAGCAGCACCGCCGCGCCCTCGCGAGCCAGGCGTCGGGCCGATTCCGCGCCCAAGCCCGAGGCCCCGCCCGTGACCAGAGCCACCTTGCCCGCCACCCGTCCATTGGATTGGCTCATGCCGTCGGTCCCCCAGTCTCTATTGGTTTCATGGCTCGATCGTCATTCCCGCGCATCGCTTGGGCGCCCTCAAAGGGTTGCAAACCGTGATCGCGCCGCCTAGCAGCCTGGCCTGGTAGGTCGAAAACCGGGTTTCCGGAAGACGATAATCGGTGGACACATATTGCGCGCCGGAGGCAAGGGCGGCGTCACGGCGGGCGGTGCCGTTGGCGCGAGCCTCCACCGTATCCGCGTCGGCGCGGGTGCGGACGATATAGCCTGCCTTGACGGCGGCGGCGATGCGCGGACCGTCTGCCAGTTCGTTCAAGGTGATATAGCCGCCGGCCGGCGAGGCCTCGGCGGTGTTGACGAACATCAGTCGACCCTCCAGCGACCTGCGGGAGCCGCGATAGGCGGCGATGTGCGGCGCCTCTTCATCGACGGCGAACAGCACCCTGCCCCGCGCCGCGCCCAGACTCGGCCACCCGTGCTTGAGCACCGCTTCGCGCAGGGTGGGATAGCCGCCGCGGACCTGATCCGGGGTGATCAAGGTCGATCGAGGAAACACCGAAGCGATCTCGGCATCGACCGCGTCATAGGCCTTTTCGTCGAATGGCAGTTCGTCGGTTCCGCCCGGAAAGTGCGCTTTCTCATCGTTGGTGTTCATGGTGATCAGGATCGGCGTATGGCGCGGATGAGCCAGGCTCCAGGCGCGGATGATCCTCAGGCAATCGACGAAGGCCAAGCATGAGGAACGAAAGTCGATGTCCTGGACGTGCAGAACCTTCAAACCCGGCGTCGACATGGCCGCCACATAGTCGTCCGGCACGGGCTGGCCGGTCATTTTCATCCCCGCTGGATGGGCGAAGCGGCCTCCCACCGGGTCGTAGGCCAGGTCGAGTTCCAGGGCGCGCGCGCCGTCGTCCAGTTGCTCGGTCAGCGGCGGATGATGATAGTCGAGACCGAGGGCCACCTTGGGCGCGGCGGCTTTTAGCAGGGCCATTATCGGCGGCGAGATCGCCTGTTTATAGCTGTTGTGGGTCCCCATGGTCAGGATGTCGTTCATCCGCAGGTTGCGGTCCATCCACGCCTGGGCGCAGCCCGGTCCGGCCTTGGCGGCGTCGGATGCGCGAAGATCACAGGCGTTTGTGGCGGTGGCCAGGAGAAGCGCCGCCATGGCCAGACCCCATGAGCTAGCCGGCGGCGTCATCGGTCCAGCACCGCGCAAGCCGTGGCGGCCAATTGTCGGGTGTTGGAGTTGTCGGTGGAGGCGACGCCCGTGCCGATACCGGTCAGGTTGCGTTTGAAAACACCCTGCCCGATCGACGCCAGGCGGAACATCGAGAACGCCAGCAGGGCGTTGAAGCCCTCGATGCCGGCGCGGCCGGTGCGTCGGCAATAGGCGGCGACCACCTCTTCCTCGTTCGGAATACCCGCCGTCTTCAGATCGACGCCATCCAGGGTGCCCCAGCTTTCCGAGCGTGAGTGGTGCAGGATGCAGACATAGGCAATATCGGCCAGCGGGTGACCGAGGGTCGACAGTTCCCAGTCCAGCACCGCGATGATCCGGGGCTCGGTCGGGTGGAACATGACGTTTTCCAGCCGATAGTCGCCGTGGGCGATGCTGACATCGTCGGTGGTCGGCAGCAAGCTGGGAAGCGCCTGGATCAGATGCTCCATCTCCGGGATCAGCTCGGACTCGGCCCCGCGATATTGTTTGGTCCAGCGGTCCATCTGCCGCTGGAAATAGTTTCCCGGACGTCCGTAGTCGGCCAGGCCGATCGCGGCGAAATCCACCTCATGCAGGCGCGCCAGGGTGTCGATCAGATTGGCGTAGATCGCGGTTCGCTCGGCGGGCTCCACGCCCGGCAGGCGAGCGTCGCGAAAGATCCGACCCTCCAGGAAGTCCATGACATAGAAGGCGGTGCCGACCACGGAGATGTCCTCGCAGAGCGCTCGCATCCGCGGCACGGGAAAACCGATCGAGCCGAGCGCCGACATTACCCGATATTCGCGCTCCACCTGATGGGCGCTGGCCAGCAACTGGCCGGGCGGCTTCTTGCGCATGACCCAGCGCTTGGCGCCGGCGGTCAGCAGGAAGGTCGGGTTCGACGCGCCCCTGTTGAACTGGCTGAGCTCAATGGGTTCGGGCGGTGATTCAACATTCGCCCGGAACCAAGCCTCGAGCGGTGCGGGATCGAAGCGGTGGTTTTCGCGCACCTCGCCGATCGACGGCTGGCTTGGGTCCGGCGCCGTGTCTTCACTCATGGATCGACTCTTCCCTAGAACGCGTTCTGATTTGCCGCTTGAAAGCACGCTCCCATGATGGGATTCATGGAAAAAAGACAAGGGAGCATCGATGCCAGCGCCAGCCATCCAACCGACGGACTTCACCTGCGTTCTCTATGAGACGCGGGATGGGATCGCCCGAATCACCCTGAACCGGCCCCAGCGCCGCAACGCCCTCAATCGGCGCGCCTATGACGAGGTGGAGGCCGCGTTTCGATATGCGACCCTGGACGCAGAAGCGCGTTGCGTCGTGGTCACCGGCGCCGATCCGGCCTTCTGCTCCGGCGAAGACGTCAAGGAGATGATGACCGGCGAGGTTTCTGACGCCCCGCGCCCGGCCCGCACCGAATACAAGGCTACCCCGGCCGCCATGGCGGCCATCGACTGCGACAAACCGGTGATCGCCGCGGTCAACGGCTCGGCCGTGGGCTGGGGGATGGAACTGGCCCTCTATGCCGATATCCGCATCGCCTCGGAGCGGGCGGTGTTCGCCGAACTGTTCATCAAGCGCGGCCTGATTTGCGACGTCGGCGGGCTGTGGAAGCTTCCGTCGCTGGTCGGCCCCGCCAAGGCGGCCGAACTGCTCTACACCGGCGACGCCATCGACGCGGCCGAGGCCGCGCGGATCGGCCTGGTCAGCCAGGTGACCGCGCACGATGACCTGATGCCGACCGCCATGGCGATGGCGGCCCGGATCGCCGCCAATCCGCCCCTGGCGCTGAAGGCGATGAAGGCCGGGCTTCGGCGGACCACCCATGGTGACCCGAACGAGATCGGCGCCTGGGCGATCGAGAACATCTATCGGCTGTTCGCCACCGAGGATCACCGCGAAGGCGTGAAGAGCTTCCTGGAAAAACGCGCGCCGGTGTTTCATGGACGTTGATCGTCTCATTCAAGATTGACCCAGGGACGCCCGCGATGAGTCCTCCCGGGCATGAATGACTTGTCCGCCCTCTCCCGCGCCTTCGACATCCAGGCCGGCGCCTGCGTCGCCTTCGGCTCGCCGTTCTCGGGCGCCCTGCTCGCTCGGGCCAAGCAAGACATCGACGCGGGCGGGGTGACGGCGGAACTGTTGGCGTATTGGGCTGGAGCCACCACCCGCACGTTCGTGAACGAGGCGGTGGCCATCCGCTGGCTGGGCGCGGCGCACGATCTGGCCCTGTCAGGCGAAATCCCCGCGCTGTCGGCGGCCTATCCATCGCCCGGCGCGCCGGGCGATCCGGGGGCGGCCTGGAAAGTCCTCGCCGACGCCATGATCGCCGAGCCCGACCGCTTCGTCGATTTCATGAGCCACGAGCCGCAGACCAACGAAGTCAGGCGGTCCGCCTGCCTGCTCCCGGGCTTCGTCGCCCTGGCCGAAGCGACCGGACTGGCCTTGCGTCTGTTCGAAATCGGGGCCAGCGCCGGGCTCAATCAGCTTTGGGATCGCTATGCTTATGACTTCGGTCCCGGCCGCACCTGGGGTGATCCAGCGTCGCCCGTGCGGCTGGAGGCGGAGTGGCGTGGCCCGTGGTCCGCCCTGGACTCGCCGGTGACGGTGATTTCGCGCGCGGCTTGCGACCGCAAGCCCGTGGATATCCGAGACCCTGTCGCCCGGCGGCGCCTCAAGGCCTATGTCTGGGCCGATCAGTTCGATCGATTGGCTTGGCTCGAGGCCGCGATAGCCACGGCCCTGGCGAACGATACGCGCGTCGACGCCGAAGACGCCGTGACCTGGACCGAGAGTCGCGCGGGCCCCGCGGTGGGAGCGGTCACGGTGCTCTTCCACTCGATCTTCTGGCAGTACATGCCCGACGCGAGTAAGGGCTCCCTGACCCGGGTGATCGGGGGCCTTGGCGCGAAGGCTACTCTTGACGCCCCCTTCGCCTGGTTGCGAATGGAGCCACCGCCCGAAAACCTGGCCATCGTCGAGCTACGGTTGACGCTCTGGCCGGGCGGCGAGGATCGGCTCCTGGCCCATGTTCATCCCCACGGCGCCTGGGTCGCGTGGGGCAAGGCTCCGTAAGCCTGTTCAAGCCGCTCTCGGCAGGGACAGCTCGAACGTCGTCCCCTCGGCGCCGCTGGAGACCAGGATCAGGTCGCCGCCCTGAGCCTGGGACAACTCCCGGGCTATGGCCAGGCCAAGCCCAGTCCCGCCGCGGCGCGAGGAACCCGCGAAGGGCTGGAACAGATGCGCCCGCGCCCACTCGGGCAGGCCCGGGCCGTTGTCGTTCAGGCGCAGCCGGCCCATGACGCCATCGACCTGATACGAAACCGTCACCCGGCCCCGGCCCTGGCCGGATCGCGTCGCTTCGCCTTCAATGGCTTCACGAGCATTGCGCAGCAGGTTGACCAATATCCGGTGCAACTGCTCGGGGTCGGCCTCGACCGTCACCGCCAGATTGATCTCCGTCTCAAGCCGCACGCCATCCGCTGTCAGGCCCGCGTCCTCCGCGGCAGCGTCGACGGCGGCGCGAAGGACAACCGTTCGCTTTTCGGGGACGGGCTCCTCGCTGCGCCCGAAGGCCAGAACGTTTGAGGCCAGCAGGATCGCCCGGTTCAGAGCCCGCTCGAGACGAGGCAGAGCCTGGGTCACCTTGGGATCCCCCGACGCCGCCATCCGCTCCGAGGCGAGTTGGGCGCTGGTGAGCATGTTGCGGAGATCGTGGTTGATCTTGGCCACCGCCTCGCCCAGGGCGGCAAGTCGAGCCCGGGAGGCGAGGGCGGTGCGGAGGTCGGCCTGCATCCGACTCAATTCGCCCTCGGCGCGGCCGATCTCATCGCGTCGACCCGAAGGCGGTAGCCGGGCTCGCGGGTCATCGGGGTCAGCGCGGAACCGTTCCATCGATAGGGTGATGCGCCGCATGGGACGGACAAGAAAGAAGTTGAGGGCAAGATAGACCACAGCCCCGGCCATCACCGAGGTGAAGGCGGCGATGGCCAGCAGGCGCTCAAGCTGGGCCAGAAGGTCCTTTTTCAGCTGACCGTCCGGCGCAACGATCTCGACGAACTCGCCTGTGCGAAAACGCGTGCGCGCCATGACCCGCACCATCTGGTCGCCGTCCCGGCCAAGGGTCCGGAAGGGAACCAGCCAGAACATCGGATTGGACTGGCGTAGATCTACCAGATAGGGCGTGCGCGCCAGGCGGGGCGCCTGGAGGATCAGCCGGCGCTCGTTGCCCACCTGCAGGGCCACTGACACCACCCCGGCATTGGTCAGAAGTTTTCCGCGCACCCGGTCTGTAACCTTGCCGCCCGGCGCGGTCTCTTCGACCAGGGTGGCCAGTTCAGCAGCGCGTAAACGGTCCAGCAGCCACTGTTGCTCGAAGGCCGACAGGTTGGGGGGCAGGATCAGCAGATTGGCCAGGCCGACGATCCCGACGGTGAGCAGCAGCAGCCGCGCCGACAGGCCCTGGAACCAGAAGGAGCGGCGCTCGCCTGGCGCGGTGGGCTCTTCCGGGGGCGCGGTCTCCGCCATGTCTTCCGATACCGCACCGGGGCGCATGGAGCAATGAAACCGGGTCTCAGGTAGCCCCGACAGCCTCGGCAACACTGGAAAAGCCGTCGGCGCGGAGCCGACTGGCCAGGCCGGCAAGCAGACGGGTCACCAGGCCCGCGCCCTGGTAGGCCAGAGCCGAATAGAGCTGGACCGCGCAAGCGCCGGCCCTGATCTTCGCATAGGCCTCTTCCGGCGAGGCCACCCCCCCGACGCCAACCAAGGCGAGACGCCCGGCGGCGGCGGCGTGAAACTCGGCCAGCAGTCGGGTCGAGAGCTCGAACAGCGGCGCGCCCGACAAACCGCCGGTCTCGCCGCGATAGCGGCTGGCGAGGCCCGCCGGGCGGGCGATGGTGGTGTTCGAGACGACCAGCCCTTCGATACCGAAGGCCACGGCCGCCTCGACGATATCCTCAACCTCGCCGGAGCCCAGATCGGGCGCGACCTTCAGGAAGATCGGCCGATCCCCGGCCAGACCGGCGGAAAGCCCGCCACGAGCGTCGGCCACGGCGCCGAGCAGCGCCTCAAGAGCGCCCTTGGCTTGCAGATCCCGCAGGCCCGGCGTGTTGGGTGAGGAGACATTGAGGGTGAAATAGTCGGCCAGCGGCCACAGGCGGTTGAGGCCCAGGACATAGTCGGCGATTCGATCAGCCGAATCCTTGTTGGCGCCCACATTGGCGCCGACCACGCCGCCGGCGGGACGCGCCGCCAGCCCCGCGGCGAACACCTCGTGGCCCTTGTTGTTGAACCCCATGCGATTGATCACGGCCCGATCCTCGATCAGGCGAAAAAGCCTCGGTCGGGGGTTACCCACCTGAGTCCTTGGCGTTGTCGTGCCGCATTCCACGAAACCAAGACCCATCCGCAGCATGGCGCCGGGCGCGACGGCGTCCTTGTCGAACCCCGCCGCCAGACCGATGGGGTTGGGCAGTTTCAGGCCGGCCAGATCGGTGCGAAGAACCGAATCAGCATCCCAGATCGCGCGCGGTCCCAGTCCGGCCTTCAAGGCCGCCAGGGTCAGTTCATGGGCGGCTTCGGGATCCAACAGCCGAAGGGCGGGGATCGCCAAGTCATAGAGGCCGCTCATGGCGTGAGATCCGGCAGGCGTGGCACGCCATCCGAGTCCAGCGGCGCCGACCAGACCTCCAGGACAAGGTCGGTGGCCAGATCGCCATAAAGGTGCGGGAACAAAGCCCCGCCGCGGGAAGGCTCCCACTTCAAGCCGCCGCCAAGACGCCCCGAGTCGACGGCCAGCACCACAAGACCCGGTTGATCCTTGAAATGGCGCAGCGCGGTCTCGGCGGCCTGGCCGGCGGTTGAAAAATGGATGAACCCGTCCTGCTGATCGAGCGTGGAACCGCGGTAGACCCCCGCCGCCAGAGCCATGTCCCAGGCGTCCCGGTGAACGATCTTATAGATGCGGGTCAGCCGCGAACCCCGGGGTCTGGTTCAGGGCTGGGGTCTGGTTCAAGGAAGGCCCATCGAGGCGGCCCGCCAAGCGTGCGAGGCGGCTCATAAACCGCTTCGAGCCGCATCGGACCCGTGTCATTCCGTCGAAAAACCACGACTCCGGCGGTTGGAAATCCTTCCTCAACGCGGTGTAACTGGATGTCGGGAGCATCACCGTCGGTAGCCAGGCTGATACTCAGATCCTGCAAGCCGGGATTGTGGCCCAGCACCATCACCGTTTCGACGTCCCCTGGGATGGCCTCGATGAGATCCATGATAGTCTCGGCGCCGGCCAGATATAGCTCATCATGGGTCTCCGCCGGCGCGGCGGGAAAGGTCTCGCGAACGCAGTCCCAGGTTCGCTGGGTTCTCAGGGCCGAGGACACCAGCACGATGTCGGGGACAAAGCCGGCGGCCAGAAGCCACGCCGCCGCGAGACGGCATTCCACCCGACCGCGCTCGGCGAGCGGGCGCTCCTTGTCGCCGCCCGAGACCGCGGTGATCTCCGCCTTGCCGTGTCGAAAGAAGATCAGACGGCGCATGCTTGGAGGTCCCCCAAGGCGTGTTTAGCCATCCCAATACAGTCAGGGAATGCCCGCTGAGGTTAAATGAAGTTAACGATCCGCGCGAGCCTATTGGCGTCCGGCGGGCTAGCCGTGCTAAAGCCCGTCCAGCAAACAGGCGGCATAAGGGCTGGAACGGATGGCGGGATTATCAACGGCGACCACAGGGCTCGCCATATTGGCTCTGGGGGTTGTCTTGATCGCCGGACCCGCGGCCGTGGCGCAGGACGCCCAACAGCATGTGCGCGGCAAGGTCGCCTCCATCGCCGCCGACAGCGTGGTGGTGAAACTGAAATCCGGTACGCCCATCACCGTGAAACTCGCGCCGGCCTGGACCGTGGCGGCGATGAAAACCGTGCCCATGAGCGCGATCCAGCCCGGCAGCTTCATCGGCACCACCACCGTGGAAAAGAAGGACGGCACCGGCCGTTCGCTTGAGGTGCACGTGTTTCCCCCCGGCCTGAAGATGGGCGCCGGACACTATGGTTGGGACCTTAAACCCCATTCGATGATGACCAACGGCGATGTCGGCAAGGTCGTTTCCACCCCGAAGGGCGACACCATCGAGGTTTCCTATCCGGGCGGCTCCCATACGGTACTCGTTCCGAAGTCGGCGAAGGTGGTGCAGATGGGACCGGGTGACCGGGCGATGGTCAAGGCCGGCGCTGGTGTATTCATCATTGCCGTCAAGGGCGCGGACGGAACCCTGACCACCAACACCGTCGTGGTTGGCGAGAACGGCGAACCACCGCCGATGTAGGCCAAGCCCGCGCCAATGGCTGAGCCGGCGGGACAAGCTGGACAGGCGACCATCGTCGCGCGGCTCGACGCCCTGCCCTCGGCCTGGCCGGTCTGGCGGCTGGTGGTGCTGGTCTCGCTGGGGGGCTTGTTCGAATTCTACGACCTGATGATGACGGCCTATATCTCGCCCGGCCTGGTCAAGGCGGGTCTGTTCCACGAGGGCAGGGGGGGCCTTTTCGGCCAGAGCGATCAGGCCACCTTCGCCGCCGCCACGTTTCTGGGACTTTTCATCGGCACGGCGACGTTCGGCCGGGCCGCCGATCGCTACGGGCGCCGAGCGATCTTTACCGCCTCGCTGGTCTGGTACGCACTGGCCACCCTGGCCATGGCCACATCCCAAACGGCCCTCCAGCTCGATCTCTGGCGCCTTATCGCGGGGATCGGGATCGGCGTGGAGCTGGTGACCATCGACGCCTATGTCTCGGAAATCGCCCCGGCGCGCCTGCGTGGCCGGGCCTTCGCGATCAACCAGGCGATCCAGTTCACGGCCGTGCCGATGGTGGCTTTCGTCTGCTGGCGGTTGCTGCCGCTCGCTCCAATGGGCGTCGAGGGCTGGCGCTGGGTGATGATCCTCGGCGCCAGCGGCGCGGTGGTGGTCTGGGTTCTGCGCGCCGGCCTGCCGGAATCGCCACGCTGGCTCGAACGCCGAGGCCGCCGCGCCGAAGCCGACGCGATCGTCAGCCGGTTGGAGGGCCACGCCTCCATTCGCCACCCGCTGGACGTTCAGGCTCTGCCTCCCGAGCCGGTCGGTCGCCTCGCGGAAGCCTTTTCCCCCGCCTACCGCAAGCGCACCCTTATGCTGGTGATCTTCAATATCGCCCAGGCGATCGGCTTCTATGGCTTCGGCAACTGGGCGCCGTCGCTGATCGCGGCGCGGGGCCATTCGGTTACCCACAGCCTGGGCTATGCTTTCGCCATCGCGGCGGCCTATCCGCTCGGACCACTGTTGTGTTCGGCCTTCGCCGACCGCTTCGAACGCAAGACCCAGATCATCGCCGCGGCCCTGACGACCGCCGCGCTCGGCCTGGCCTTCGCCACCCAGAGCGCCCCGGCGGCCCTGGTGGCGCTGGGGATCGGCGTGACCTTTTCCAACAACCTGATGTCCTATGCCTATCACGCCTATCAGACCGAGCTTTACCCGACGCGGATGCGCGCCTCGGCCGTGGGTTTCGTCTATTCCTGGAGCCGGCTGTCGACGGTGTTCTCCAGTTTCATCATCGCCACCCTGCTGGCTGGTTTCGGGGCGGGCGGCGTGTTCGCCTTCATCGCCCTGGCCATGGGCGTGGTGGTGCTGGCCGTCGGCCTGCTGGGTCCGCGAACCTCCGGGCGCGGCCTGGAGAGCCTTTCTACTTAGTTGGCCACTTGGCCGGCCACCCAGCTGGCGGGTCTGGTTCGCTAATTGCCCGCGCGACTCCTCTGGTCCGAGGCCACGATCCATGGTTCAAACAGAGCGACGAGCCGACCCTGGGGGAAATCGCATGACCAAAGCGTCCGATCTATTTGTTAAGTGTCTTGAGGAAGAGGGGGTCGAATACATGTTCGGCGTTCCAGGCGAAGAGAACCTGGATTTTCTCGACAGCCTTTCGCGATCGACCAAGATCAAGCTGATCCTCAACCGTCATGAACAGGCCGCCGGCTTCATGGCCGCAACCTACGGCCGCCACACCGGCAAGGCCGGGGTCTGCATGGCGACCCTGGGTCCGGGCGCGACCAATTTCGTCACCGCCGCCGCCTATGCCCAGCTGGGCGGCATGCCGATGATGATGATCACCGGCCAGAAGCCGATCAAGAGTTCCAAACAGGGCCGCTTCCAGATTTTGGACGTGGTCGACATGATGCGGCCGATCACCAAGTTCACCCATCAGATGGCCTCGGCCGATAACATTCCCTCCCGCGTCCGCGAGGCGATCCGCCTGGCCCAGGAGGAAAAGCCCGGCGCGGTGCATATCGAATTCCCGGAGGACATCGCCGACGAGGAAACCGACGCGACGCCGATCCCCGCCAGCCTGTCGCGCCGGCCCGCCGCCGACCCCAAAGCGGTACGCGCCGCGGTGAAGAAAATCGAGAACGCCAAGTCGCCGCTTCTGGTGATCGGGGCCGGCGCCAACCGCGCCATGACCAGCCGGATGCTGAACCAGTTCGTCGAAAAGACCGGCATCCCGTTCCTGACCACCCAACTGGGCAAGGGTGTGATCGACGAGGACCATCCCAAGTTCGTCGGCTGCGCCGCGCTGTCGGGCGGCGACTTCGTGCACCGGGCCGTCGGCGCCGCCGACGTGATCATCAATGTCGGCCATGACGTGATCGAGAAACCGCCGTTCTTCATGCAGAAGGGCACGGCCGAGGTGATCCACGTCAGCTTCCGCAGCGCCGAGGTCGATCCGGTCTATTTCCCCCAGATCGAGGTGGTGGGCGATATCGCCAACGCCATCTGGCAGATGAAGGAAGACATCCTGCCCAACAAGGGCTGGGATTTCTCGCTGATGATGAAGGCGCGCGAGGCCGAGATGGCCCATGCCGCACAATATTCGGGGGACACCCGCTGCCCGATCTTCCCGCCCTATCTGGTCGATCAGGTGCGCAAGGCGATGCCGGCCGATGGCATCATCTGTCTGGACAACGGGGTCTATAAGATCTGGTTCGCCCGCAACTATCACGCCCACGCGCCCAACACTGTGTTGCTGGACAACGCCTTGGCCACCATGGGCGCGGGCCTGCCCTCGGCTATGGCCTCGGCGATGGTCTATCCAGACCGCAAGGTGATGGCGATCTGCGGCGACGGAGGGTTCATGATGAACAGCCAGGAGATGGAGACCGCCGTACGCCTGAAGCTGAACATCGTGGTGCTGATCCTCAACGACAACAGCTACGGTATGATCCGCTGGAAACAGGCCAATATGGGCTTCAAGGACTGGGGCCTGACCTACGGCAACCCGGACTTCGTCAAATATGCCGAAGCCTATGGCGCCACCGGCCATCGCGTGACCAGCGCAGCGCACCTGACCGAACTGCTGGCGACCGCATTGAATTCGCCCGGCGTGCAGTTGATCGAGGTGCCGATGGACTATTCCGAGAACGACCGGATCCTCAACAAGGAGATCAAGCAAGCCAGCGCGGCGGTCTGAGCCATGACCGGCTTGCAGCCCACCTATCCGCTCTACCTGGCCAATCAGGCGATCCAGCCCAACACCGACCTCGCCGTCACCGACAAATACACCGGCGAGGTGGCCACTCGGGTCGCCCTGGCCGACGCCTCGATGATCGACGCCGGCATCGCCGCGGCGGTGCAAGCGGCCGAGCCGATGGCCCAAATGGCGGCCTACGAGCGACAGGCGGTGCTGGCCCACTGCGTCACCCGGTTCACCGAGCGCTACGACGAACTGGCCCTGGCGCTGTGCGTCGAGGCCGGCAAGCCGATCAAGGATTCGCGCGGCGAGGTGGGCCGGCTGATCGACACCTTCCGCATCGCGGCGGAGGAATCGGTGAGGATGACCGGCGAGGTTCAGCCGCTGGACATCTCTCCCCGCGCCAAGGGTTATCAGGGCATGTGGAAGCGGGTGCCGATCGGCCCCTGCTCGTTCATCTCGCCGTTCAATTTTCCGCTCAACCTGGCGGCGCACAAGATCGCCCCGGCGCTGGCGGTCGGTTGCCCGTTCGTGATGAAGCCGGCTTCGCGCACGCCGCTGGGGGCCATCATCATCGGCGAGGTGCTGGCCGAGACCGACCTGCCCAAGGGCGCCTTCTCGATCCTGCCCGCCAGCCGTGACGGCGCCGATCTGTTCACCACCGACGAGCGGCTGAAGCTGCTGTCGTTCACCGGCTCGCCCGACGTGGGCTGGGACCTGAAGGCGCGGTGCGGCAAGAAGAAGGTGGTGCTGGAGCTCGGCGGCAACGCCGCGGTTATCGTCGACCACGACGCCGACCTCGCCGACGCCGCCGACCGGATCATCTTCGGCGCCTTCTATCAGTCTGGCCAGTCGTGCATCGGCGTGCAGAGGATCATCATCCACGCGGCGATCTATGACCAGCTCAAGGCGATCCTGGTCGCCAAGGCCGGCGCCTTGATCTGCGGTGATCCGAAGAACGAGGACACCTTCATCGGCCCGATGATCGACGTGAAGGAGGCCACGCGCCTGGACGGCTGGATCCAGGAGGCCCTGGCCAAGGGCGCCACGTTGCTGTGCGGCGGCGGCCGCGAGGGCGCGATGCTGCAGGCGACCTTGCTGGAGAAGGTTCCCGGCGGCTGCAAGATCCGCGACGAAGAGGCCTTCGGTCCGGTCGCCATTCTCAGCGCCTTCACCGATTTTCGCGCCGCGCTGCATGAGGTCAACGACTCCCACTTCGGACTGCAGGCCGGCGTGTTTACCCGCGACCTGGAAAAGATGCTGCTGGCCTGGGACACCCTGGATGTCGGCGGCGTGGTGATCGGCGACGTGCCCAGCTATCGGGTCGACAACATGCCCTATGGCGGGGTCAAGGACAGCGGCCTGGGGCGTGAAGGCGTGCGTTTCGCCATGGAAGACATGACCGAAATCCGTAATCTGGTGATCCGTCGCCGCCCACTGTGAAGGGGTAGCCCCCGGCCGGGTCTTGGCCTTTCCCTGGCCCGTTTTGGCCCTTCCGTGGCCCTTTTTGGCCACTCGCTGGCCTTTTGCAGGTCCCTCATCGGCCTTTTCCTGGCCCTTCCCCGGCCCTTTCAGGCCCTTTTTGGCCCCCCGCCGGCCATCCCTGACAAGTGTAATTCATTGTTTTTGTTATACTCTGCATTTGGTGAGCGCGGATCGAACCTGAAACCCCGCTGCCGGTGCGAAATGACTATGCATATTGCAATACTCTGGCCTTCGAGTCAAGCCTGTGGTCGACGGCCTGCTTAGGCGGAGGCTCCCGCCCACAGCGGGCTTTGAGAATCCCCGTCTTGCGGCGATGATGGCGACGCCATGCACGCATCGATCGAACAGCACCGCGGGGATATCGCCAAGTTATGCCGCCATTTCGGCGTGCGGCGCCTTGAGGTGTTCGGCTCGGCGGCACGGGGTGCGGACTTCGACCCCGCCACAAGCGATGCGGATTTTTTGGTGTCGTTCCAGAACCATTCCGCGCGCGCTTCCTTCTCGCGGTATTTCGACCTTACCGAGGCTTTGGAAGGCCTGCTAGGACGCTCGGTCGATCTCGTAAGCCCCGATGCGCTGACCAATCCCTATGTCCTGGCAAGTGTGAACCGCGCGCGCGAGGTGGTTTATGGAGCGTGATCCCAGAGCCTATCTCTGGGATATTCAGCAGGCGGTCAAAGCCATCTTTAATTTCACCTCAGGATTCGACTTCTCTGCCTACATGACGTCCGATATCGTCCGCGCTGCGGTGGAACGGAAGTTCGAGATCATCGGCGAGGCCATGAGTCAGCTTTCCAAGACCGACCCGGCCGTGGCCGGCCGAGTTCCCGATGGCCGCGCTATCATCGGATTTCGCAATCAGCTGATCCATCGCTATTCTCGGATCGACCATGCCGAGGTCTGGGCGATCACCAAATCCTCGCTGCCTGAACTCCAGGTGGTGGTGACGGCGCTGCTGGATGAACTAGGGCCGCCCTGATCGCGGACCGGTCAGCCTGCAGTGATGCCTACCTCCCACGCCGCCGGAGCTAGAGCGGAGACGATCCACTTTAAAGCGATCCGCGCCGCGATGCGGGCGCCTGTCGCTGACTACCTATTTTATGGATAATCTCCAAATTGGAGATTTCGATGGAAGCAACCCGAGTCACCGCCAGCGAGTTTCAACAAGCCTTCGGCATGCTGAGCGACAAGGCGCGGCGCGAATCCGTCGTGATCACCAAGCACGGCCGCGACTCCCTGGTGGTGATGCCTATCGAAGAGTGGGAACGGCTGAAGCGACGCGACAGGCGCGTCGGCTTGACCGAAGACCTCCCCGATGAGTGGCTGGAGGCTGTGCGCGAGGCCAGCGTTCCAGAGGCGTGGCGACTCCTCCATCGCCTATGGCGTGGCGCCGCCAGGGCTGGTTGCGCGGTCGATGACATTGGACCCGTTCATGCCTGAGGCCACTGTCGCTGAGGGCATCGCGCTCATCGTCCGGGAACTGCCCCGCCTCGACCCAATCCGGGTCATGTTCCTATCCAACGAGTAACCCCCCACCAACCCGCTCCGCGAATCTCCCAGGCCCACCCAGCACCCCTCCAGAGGCATCCCACCGGCCCCGCCGTTGATCAGGATGCTGGGTGGACGTTGGCGATCATCAGTTGACCCTTTCGTAGCCAACTCGACTTGCTGGAGAGCATCCGACGTCCAGATCACCGAAGGCATGGCCAGCAGATTTCGCAGAATTGGTGAACCGCCGGTTGAAATGCCCTGCTAAGCGAGTAGCTTTCGCACTGGGACATTTCCCAGTTTCGCGGACAAGGCACTGTAGTCAGCCGGAGCAAATCGGTAAAACGTCCGTCGTTCAAGCCCCAATTTTTGCCCTACCAAACTACTGTTTGGCGACCCATCCGAAATAGTCGTTGATCGCACTGGCCATGGTGGCAAAGGGTGGCCCCATAGTCGGCAGCTCTTTTGCTCCGCAGGCGACTTTCTGAACTGTCTCCCCCAATGTGCTCGGCGCGACATAGCTCCAGTGCGGACTAGGGGGGTTGAACTCGCCTCGGGACTCCAAGTCTCTGGTAAAATAAGTGTCTTGCAAAATCCGAACGCGGGAAGCGCTGCAGTCGATTTCCCTCAAGGCGCGTTCGATCTGAACGTCTTTGCCAAAAAGCCCCATAACCGGAGCATGGGCTTGGGCCGATATGCTCACCAACCAAATCCTGATGCCTTCCTGAGTTTTGGCGCGGCCATCGAGTTCGACAAACGTGGCGCTCTCGGAAGTTCCATTGATTGCGCGCCATGCCTCCGCATGGGCTTGGCCGAAAACAAAGGTTGCTATGAGGGCAGCAAAGCAAAGTGTTCTAGTTATGTCGATGTAGGAGACCGGTTCAATGGACGGTGGTGAGCTTAGCCCCATCATTGTGAGCCGTCACCTTGAGGGCGCTGGACTCGCGCATGCAGATCGCGCGATCAATGCCACTTTCAGGGGACGGCCCTTTCACAACCTTGCCTGCGGACGCCAATGTCAAAGACACTACAACCACCAACCTGTCTCGCAACGGCCGCCCACGAGTCTCCAAGGGGCGGCAATGGATCGAACACTGCCGCCCGCCGTCGGCCCGACTCCGGACATTCGCGATGATCGCGCTGATTGGCCATGCAGCGGACCTTGAGAATTTTGGCTGAGGGTGGCGAGCGGACCTGTTCATCCTCGCCGCCCATGGGTCAACCCGCATGCCAAGAAAGTGCAGAGACCAAGTTCCAAAGGAGATAGGCGGCCACGGAGACCAAGAACGCCAGGATACTGCTACTCGCCACTGCCCAAATCCAAAACCGCACGGGCTGCTCCATGCGTCGGACTGGGCCGCTATGTCGCCGACTCCAACCTCCAATCTTGGACAGCAACCAAAGCCGGAAGGCTTGCAACACCGCGTTTCCTACCACAGCAATCGATGCCCCGATTAGAAAAAACATAGAGTCGGGAACAGTTCGATATCCGGCAAACGATATAGCCAAATTGACAACTAGCGACGTAACGACAATAAGAAACAGTAGTCGTACTCTCCAGTAAAGCAAGGCAGCTTCACCAGTGGCGTTTCCTGGCCAGTCACGCGCCACCTGTTCAGCCAAGCCTCTCGGCGACCACAACAAAGTGAACGCAATTCGCAAGTTTTGGACCCGCGATGGATCGATCGATTTAATTGAACGAGGTGACATTCGGGGGAAGATACCCGGCGGGCTCGACCACAACAATCGCCAGTCGGTATGTCGGTCTGGCCAACCGTCTGCTCAAGGTCGAACATTGCCTCCAGCCGGCGGCTCGACTCAGGACATTCGAACCGACCTCAGCCGACCGGACATTCCCGATGAGTGGCTGGAGGCTGTGCGCGAGGCCAGCGTCCCGGAGGCGTGACGGCTCCTCCGTCGCCTATGGTGTGGCGCCGCCAGGGCTGTTGTCCCCACTGCGTTTGCGTTGTGTTCAGGCTCTCGGTCGTCGCCCGGCAGGGTAGCAGTTAGTCGGCAGGATCCGGCCGGTCCTGAAGTCATAGATAAGGAAGTGGTCGAATGAACGTGGCGTACATGGCGCTCGGTTGCACCCATAGCCACGAACTTCGACCCGAACGCGAGAGGGGGAAAGCCAACGATTGCAGCTTACATACACGTGGTCGCCTTCACGCAAGTCTCGCGAGACTTTTCGCACATGGGCATCGGCAATGAGCTCCGTCAGGCTGCGCTTATGCGCGCCCGCAGGCGAGGGTGTTACGGCAGTACAATCTGCGACGTTGCTGCCGATCCAGTTCGTTATCGTAAGATCGTCCCCGCTAGGTGACCAACTGACATCCGCATGTCTCCCAAAGCTATCGATTTGCTCCGCCTGGCCCGTTGGGTAACGAAGCAGGATCGGACGGTCGTCCACCCTATCTGCATTTCGTCCCGGATCAACGTAATACACAGTCACGCCGCTCGGCGAGGCGACCTCCTTCACACCATCCGAGGGAAAGTTCACGGTTTTCATTTGGTTAGCTTCGGCTGCACCAGCAACGCCCGCCACGGTCGAGCCTCCCCGTCCGAGGACGGCGGTCCAGATCAGCAATCGCAGAGGCATGCCGCCAACTCCAAAATATACCATTGTGAAGGAGCCTGCCTTCAAGGAGCGCTGTCCGCAATGCTGACTCTTCAAAAGTTTGCCATCGTGTTTCCGGGGTGGCCGATGTCACCGAGCTTGCAGTCGCCCCCGGCTGACCGGGACCGTCCGTGGTCAGAGCGTCTCGAAGTAGAGATGATAGTGGTTGGCGCAGCCTGGATTGAAGGGGGCCGCGCAGGAGGGGCAACGGTTCGCGCAGCCGAGATAGTCGCGGACGCTCAATTCCACACCGCAGGCCCCGCACAATATCGCGGCCTGATCCCATTCGGCGACCGGCCACACCGCGGCGGCGTGGCCGGCCAGTTCGTCATGGCACTCCCGGCACGCATAATAGGCGTGACAGCAGCGCATCTTGATGGC
Source organism: Caulobacterales bacterium (assembly GCA_038227865.1). GTDB lineage: Bacteria > Pseudomonadota > Alphaproteobacteria > Caulobacterales > Caulobacteraceae > Acaudatibacter. The sequence continues at coordinate 320,553 of JBBRPO010000001.1, read as the reverse complement.
GATGACGTCCAGCGGCCCGTGATAGTGCCCGCAGCGCGTTTCCGCGTCGAGCGAGACACCGTTTACGGCGGGACGCAACGGGCGAGCCGTCAGAACTGTTCGCCGACCATCGCCTCACTCTTGGCCCACAGCGCCTTGGCGTGGTCGGCATCGAGCGCGTAGCCGCGAACGCCGCCGCTCACTTCGGCGCCATCGGCCAGTTCGGCGACGTGGCAGTCTTCGCAGTAGAGGCCGCCCACCAGATCGGCGGGCGCCACGACGCCGCTCCAGACCGAGGTCGCCGCGCCTTGGGGAATAGATTTAAAGACAAAAGACGAACCCCCCGAAGCCGAATTGGCCGCGTTTATCCGGTCCATCATTTGCTGCAAAACCTGCGGCGTCATATGGCGGCCGAGTTCGGTCTGGATGCCGCCAGGATGCACGGCGGTGGCCCGCACGCCGTCGGCCTTGTGCCGCCGGTCGAACTCCACGGCGAACAGGATGTTGGCGGTCTTCGAGCGGCCGTAGGCGCCGAACTCGGTGTAGGGGGTGTGCTCGAAGTTCGGATCCTCAAGGTCGACGTCCGAGAACCGGTGGCCCGCCGACGACAGGTTCACCAGGCGCGAGCCCGGCTTGAACAGCGACGCGATGCGGTTGACGAACACAAAGTGACCCAGATGGTTGGTGCCGAACTGGGTCTCAAACCCGTCGGACGTCTGGCTTTTGGGGCAAGCCATCACGCCGGCGTTGGCGATGACCAGGTCGAACGGCTTGCCATCGGCGACCAGCGCGTCGGCGCACGCGCGAACACTAGCCAGTGACGCCAGGTCGAGCTCGATCAGCTCCAGCCCGCCGCCGTTCGCCGCCTGGGCGCGAACCTGCTCGGTCGCGGCCTTGGCCTTGTCGAGGTCCCGCGCCGCGCCGACGACCCAGGCGCCGTGCGCGGCCAGAACGCGGGCGGTCTCGACACCGAGGCCGGCCGAGACGCCGGTGACCAGGATGCGCTTGCCGCCGAGGTCCACGCCTTCGAGGACTTCGTCGGTGGTTGAGGTGGCTCCAAATGTCTTGGTCATGGCGTTTCTCCGCTGTCGGGTTGGCTTTGAGATCGGGTGGATCGCACGCCGGGCCAGCGTGGAGAAGGGCCCACTATACAGACATTTTTCGGCCCGCGACGCCATCCTGATGGATGGACTCCGGCCGCCGGTTGTTGTTGAAACAGATCAAAGCCGATGCTGAGCCAGACTCCAGACACCGTCCTCGAACAACTGCGCGCGATCTGTTTCGCGCTGCCCGGAGTTGGCGAGAAGATCTCGCACGGCATTCCGGCCTTTCAGGTCGCCAACCGGATGTTCGCCTATTTTCGGCACAATCATCATGGCGACGGCATGACCGTGGTTTGCGTGAAGACCACCGGCCGTGAGGAACAGGAGATGCTGATAGAGGCCGACCCTGCTCTGTACAGCTGGCCGGCCTATATCGGACCCTCCGGCTGGATCGCGATGGATCTCGCGCGCGCCGACACCGACTGGTCGCATATCGAGGCCCGGGTTCGCGCCAGCTGTGATCTGGCCGCGCCACGCCGGCGGCGGCCGGAACTGTAGCGCGATCCAGGCCGCTTCCGGAGGCGCGGCGTGGGCATTGGACACGCACGAGTTACCGCCTACCATCGCCGGCGCCGGGGGGGCCGGTCGTCCACGGAGACCGGTTTGGAAAACATCTCGATCGTCGCGCGCGAAGGCGGGCTGCACCAGGACCTGACCAAGGGCCAGGTGATCATGATCAGCCTGGGCGGGGCCATCGGCACCACCCTGTTCCTCAGCAGCGGCGTGGCGCTGGGCTATGCCGGACCGTCGGTGCTGATCAGCTTTGCGATCGCCGGATTCGTCGCGCTGGTGATGGTGTTCAGCCTGTCGGAGATGGCGGTGATGCATCCGGCGGCGGGGTCTTTCGGGACCTATGCCGAGACCTATCTGGGCCCCTGGGCCGGTTTCGTGACCCGCTACACCTATTGGGTGGCCCAGGTGATCGCCACCGGCTTCGAGGCGGTGGCCGCCGGCATCTATATGACTTGGTGGTTCCCGGGCTCGCCGGTATGGATATGGTCGCTGGGGTTCGCGTCGATCGTGCTGTTCGTCAACGCCCGGTCGGTGGGAAGTTTCGGCACGGTTGAATACTGGTTTTCGTTCATCAAGGTGACCGCCATCGTGCTGTTCATCATCCTGGGCCTCTGCCAGATCCTGGGCGTGGGGTCGGCGCCGGTGGGGTTGCACAATCTCTATCAGCTTCCTGGCGGGTTCTTTCCGCATGGGCTGAAGGGGATGTGGATGGCGGTGATCCTGGGGCTGTTGTCGTTCGTCGGCATCGAGGTGATCGCGGTGACCTCCGGCGAGGCGGTCGATCCCAAAACCACCATTCCCGCGGCCCTGCGCACCACCGCCATCCGGATATTCCTGTTCTATGTGCTGGCCCTGGGGGTGGTGGCGGCCCTGATCCCCTGGACCCAGACCGGCGGCAGCGTGACGGTGACGCAGAGCCCGTTCGTCAAGGTCCTGGCCCGGACCGGTATTCCGCAAGCCGCCGGCCTGATGAATTTTGTGATCGTCAGCGCCGCCCTGTCGGGCATGAACACCAACGTCTACCTGTGTTCGCGGATGCTGTTTTCCCTTTCACGGGGCGGCTATGCGCCCGGGTTTCTGGGCAGGCTCAACAAGGCCGGCGCGCCGGTGGCCGCGACCCTGCTGTCGGGCGCCTGCATCCTGATGGCGGCGGGTTTGGCCAGGTTCACGCCCAAGGCCTACAGCTATCTGCAGGGCGTGGCGCTGTTTGGGGCCATCACTGTCTGGGTGCTGATCCTGGTCAGCCACCTGGCTTTCAGGCGGGCGCATAAGGCCCCCGATCTGCCGGTGCGCATGCCGCTGTATCCGTTCATGCAGATCGCCGGCCTCGCCGTGCTGGCCGCGCTGCTGATCACCATGGGACTGGACAAGGACTGGAACCTGTCATGGAAGGTCGGCGTACCCTGGTTGATTGTGCTCAGCCTCGGCTATTTCCTGTGGAAGAGAGGCGCCAGGAACACGATGGCGTCCGGGAGTGTCGATGACTGAGACCGTCCGCCTGCCGACCGCCACCGAGGTCGACGCCGCGCGCGCCAATATCGCCGGAGTCGCCAGGCGCACGCCGCTTTGGCGTCTGGATATCGAGATCCCCGGGGTGCGAATTCACCTGAAGCTGGAGAACCTGCAGCCCCTGGGCTCGTTCAAGATTCGCGCGGCGGTCAATGCGATCAAGGCCGTGGGCGAGGACGCGGTGCGCGGCGGCATCGTCTCGGCCAGCGCCGGCAACTTCGGCCTGGGCCTGGCCCACGCGGCCAAGCGGATCGGCGCGCCGGTGACCATCGTCGTCCCCGACGGCTCGGCCGCCACCAAGGGCGCGGCGCTGGAGGCCCTGGGCGCCCGGGTCATCCGCGTGCCGTTCGACGATTGGTGGCGGGTTCTGACGACGCGGCGATTTGACGGCGCGGAGGGGGTGTTCTTTCACCCAGTGGCCGAATCGGCGGTGGTGGCCGGCAACGCCACCATCGGCTCCGAGCTGCTTGAAGACCTGGACACCTTCGACTCGGTGATCGTTCCCTTCGGCGGCGGCGGCCTGGTCAGCGGCATCGGTTCGGTGATGCGGCGGGAAAGACCCGAGACGCGGATGATGGTGGTCGAATCCCAGGCCTCGCAGCCGGCGGCCGCGGCGCTGGCGGCGGGGCGGCCGACGACAGTCAAGCACGACCAGAGCTTCGTCGACGGCATGGGCAGCACCACGGTGCTGGACGTCATGTGGCCGCTGGTGCGCGAGACCGTGGACGAGGCGCTATGCGTCTCCTTCGCCGAGATCACGGCGGCCATTCGCCTGCTGGCGACCAAGCACCACGTCATCGCCGAGGGCGCCGGCGCGGCCGCCCTGGCCGCGGCGATGTCCGGCCGGGCGGGTAGGGGCGACATCGTCTGCATTATCTCCGGGGGCAATATCGACCCCCCGAAACTCGGCGCGATCCTCAATGGCCAGGACCCGTTCTGAACCATGATCCAGGCGGGTGAACTGCACCGGGTGATCTTCGGCTGTGGCAACTTCGGCGGCCTGGGCTCGTCACCGACCTTGCGGGACAAGGGTGACGGCCGGGAACGGGCCATGGCGCTGCTGGACCAGGCGCGGGCGCTCGGGTTCACACGCTTCGACACCGCCAACACCTACGGCGGCGGCGTCAGCGAGACCGTGCTGGGGGCCTGGCTGAACGACCAGGGACCGGACTTTCGGTCCCGGATCGAGATCGCCACCAAAGTCGGCAACCCCAACGGCTGCCCTGAAGGGGAGCGGCCGTTGAGCCGCGCCCAAATCGCCTTTCATCTGGACGAGTCGCTGCGTCGCCTGGGGATCGACCGGATAGACCTTTATTATCTGCACGAGTTCGATCCCCTGACGCCGCTCGAAGAGACGCTGGAGGTGCTGGACGGGGCGCTGGAGGCGGGGAAGATCGGCAAATTCGGCGTTTCCAACGCCACGGCCACCGATCTAAAGGCCGTCCTGGCTCTGACCACCGGGGCGTTGCGGCGGGCCTTCACCCATGTACAGAACGGGTTCAATCGGCTTGAGACCTCGGATATGGCCGAGGTGATACCGCTGAGCCAGGCCGAGGACCTACGCTATGTCGCGTTTAGCCCGCTGGCGGGCGGGCTGCTGACGGGAAAATATGTCCGTGGCCAGGCCGCTGGCTCTGGAACCCGAGTCGGCGTCGCGCCGGGATTCTATGACCACCTGCTCACCCCCGCCAGCTTCGAAGCCATCGAAGAGTTGCGGCGACAGGCGGCCGACCACGGCTGGACCGTGCCCGGAGCGGCCCTGCGCTTCATCCTGGACACGCCGGGAGTCGATTCCCTGATCATCGCCCCACGTTCCGCCGAGCAGTTCGCGGGCTACGGAATCGCGGCGCCCAAGTAGATTGAATTCGCTACCCGGTAACCGCTTCCGGCTATCCTTCTGGCTCCGGGAAGGGCTCCTCGGCCCTGCCGAGGAGCGGCCCTTTCGAAAATCTCAGTTGGGTGGATAGTATTGAAAAAGTCCGCCATTGGGTTGAATGCCTGAATTTTTTTTGGCCGTGTACGCTTGCAGCAAACGCGCGTGCGAGGGGATCCGTCCTCCGCGATAGAGCCGATCCGCAGGATCTATGCGCGCGTCACGATAGTATTATTTGTCTGGCTCCGTTTTTCCATTTCTAATGTACTGACTTTCCACGGACCACTATTTTCGACTTTTTCAACACAATGGGTGGAAAGCGGGCACCTCGATTTCGTAGCTAGCTCGGACGACAACCGTCCACAAACGTCGAGATCACCCTTCGGTCTTGAGGGGCTAGCTCCACTAGGCCGGTCCAGCCGGTGGTCATCAGCGACATTGATTTCGCTGCTTTTAGACTGCGGAATGCCGCATCGGTGGGCTGCAACGTGATAGTCAAATCCCATCCCTTCACAGGATTTAGCGTCGCTACGGAGAGCACAAGCTTGGGTTTCACTTTGTCCGTAAAGAGACCCATGGAGGAAGCTAGGGGCGTGATTGTCGACCCAGGAGCATCGCTGACCTTCTGCCCGGTCTCTAGGTCCATAAGTTCGGTCACGCCCGTCTCGGTAATGGCCACGGCGTTAGCTCGACACTCAAATTTGTAGCTTACTTCTTGGGGACCAAACGAGAAACTCATTTGGAAGGGCGGTTCGCTCATACTGCCTTGTATGTGCCAGGGCGACGTTTCAGCGGCTGCTGGCCAAGCCACCGACAACAATAGCCCGATCAGGATTGCGGTCATCCGGTGAATCATTTCCGGCCCCCAAAGTTAAGCGTTTCGGGCCGTACCCTATGCTACTCGACGCAACAGGGCATTCGCATTCTCCATCCATTCTCAACACCCGCTTCGGGTCGTCTTCTCCCTTCGGCTCCCGTCCGACTCCGGACATTCGCGACAACTGCGCCGACCGGGGCCGGCCAGCTGAACGGGAGAAGGCGTAAGCGCGCCGGAGGCGACGCGGATGCGCTCACCCCGGTATAGAGGGGTCGGCGAAAAACCCCATTGACTTGCATATTGCAATCATCTACGCTCTCCCCATGTCCGACGCCTCGACCGACATGGCCGCGATCGACGCCAACCTCGCCAAGGGGGAATGGTGGCTTTGCGTGCTCGGTGAGCTGATACAGATCGGCTTTGCGATGACCCATGGGCTTATGCACGGTGTAAACGATGGCGGCGCGAGCCTCGGCGACCGTTGTATCTCGATCGTCAAAGACTTCTGCCGCTTCGCCGGCGCCGTCCATAGGGCCATAGCCCTGAGCCAGCGTCTGGAGCGGGCTTTGCGGGGTCTTTGCGCCCTGCGCGTCTGCACGGCCGAGGAGATCGCCGCCGCCAGGGCCAAGGCCGAGCTTACGGCCGAGAGGCTCGCCGCTCGCCGCGACCGGGCTCGCGAGGCCGCCGAGGCCCGGCGCGCGGCACGCGACGACGACGCCCGCACCGAGGATGTCGGCAAAAAGGATATCGCGGAGCGGGTCACCGCGGCCGTCGGGCGCGAAGCCGTCAGTATCAGCGTCGAGCCAGCCTATGTGGATTTGGACACCCTGGAGTTGCGCGGCTTGGTGGAGCGCATCTGCGCCGATCTTCGCATCACGCCCCCTTGGGACCGATGGCAGGCCGAAGCATGGCTGCCGCCGACCCCCGGCGTCGGCGCCGTTGACCCTCCCGGCGAGCCGTCGTCGAGCCACCCGCGACAGGGTCGAGCCGATGGCGCCCTTTGGCGCGGCGCCGGGATCGTCACCCTCGACATCCCCAGGCCCCAGCTCGAGTGAACCGGGCCCGCCGGGGTCCCACTCAAACGCGGGAATTCGATCACCCCAAGTCGCGGAGCCGCGACGTGGGGCGCCGGCGCGCGTCGGTTGTCGTCCGAACACTAAAGGCGCTCCGGCGCCGCCTTAAGCGACAGCATCGCGTCCCGCTTCGCCGACCACCTCAGCCACAGCACGATCCCCGCCGCCAGGAAGAACATCACCGGCAGGACCATCAGCCCGGCGGCATAGTCACCGGTCCGATCCTTCATCAGGCCCCAGGCGTAGGGGGCCAGGAACGAACCGATCATGCCGATGGCGTTGATCGCCGCCACGCCGCCGGCGGCCGAGCGGCCCGAGAGCCGGTCGCTGGGGATCAGCCAGAACACCGCGGCGGCGGCGGCATGGGCGGACTGGGCAGTCAGATAGGCCAGACCATAGGCCAGCGGCGCGTTGAGCAGACACATCGAGAGATAGGACCCGCCCTCCAAGACCAGAGGCACGACCAGATGAAGGTGTCGCTCGCGCCGATGATCGGAGTGGCGGCTGTTGAGCACCATGGCCGCGGCGCCGAGCAGGCCTCCGGCGGCGACCAGATAGCCGACATTGGTGACGCTCAGCCGGGTGGCCTGGGCAAGCAAGGTCGGGGCCGACAGGTTGTACGCGTAGCCGGCCCCTAGATAGAAGGCGTTCACCAGTCCCATCCCGATCACCAGAGGGCTGAGCAGAGTGAGGCGCAGCCCCGGATCGGGTTCTCGCGCCTGGGCGGCGCGATCGGCGGCGAGACCGCCGACGATCCAGGCCTTTTCGTCCTCGGAGAGCCATGCGGCGTCGGCGGGCTTGTCCGGCAACCAGCGGAGGAAGACCGCGCTGAGTACGATTGCCGGAATGCCCTCGACCAGGAACAGCCACTGCCACCCGGCCAGCCCCAAGCGTCCCTGCAGGCCCAGCAATGCGCCGGCCACCGCGCCCATGAAGACGTTGCTCAACGGGTAGGCGACATAGAAGCCGCTGATCGCCCGGCCGCGCCAGGCGGCGGGAAACCAGTGCATCAGGTAGAACACGGCGCCCGGGAAGAACCCGGCCTCCGCCGCCCCCAGCAGGAACCGCATTGCGTAGAACTGCATCGGCGTGCGCACGAACATCATGCCGATCGCCAGCAGGCCCCAGGTGATCATGATCCGGGCGATCCAACGCCGGGCGCCGACCTTCATCAGGATCAGGTTCGAGGGTATTTCGAACAGGGCGTAGGCCAGGAAGAACAGGCCGCCGCCAAGACCATAAACCGTGGCGCTGAAGTGCAGGTCGGCGTTCATCCGCAGAGCGGCGAAGCTGATATTGACCCGGTCCATATAGGCCACACCGTAGCCCAGGCCGATCAGGGGCAGCAGCCGCCACGAGGCCTTGGCCATGGCGGATCGGCCCACGGCCGTCTCGCTTTGAAGGCTCATCGCTGTCTTGTCCCAGGTCTCAGGTGAAGGCGCGCTTAGAATCGCTTAGCCATTTTCTCTTGGATCGTCGCGTGCTCTCTTGCCGCCGTGGTGCGCGGACGGGCGCCTGCCTCAAGGAGATCACCGATCATGACACAGGCGCCCATCTGGCAATGGTCGGCGACAGCCACGGCGGCCGCGATCCGCGCCGGGGCCATATCGTCGGAAGCCGTGGTCGAGGCCCACGCGGCGCGGCTTCGCCAGGCCAATCCGGCCCTGAACGCCGTGGTGGTCGATCTGACCGATCAGGCGTTGGAAGCCGCGCGGGCGGCCGATCGCGCCCAGGCGGCGGGCGAGGCGCTGGATGTGCTGCACGGCGTGCCGGTGACCATCAAGATCAACCTCGACGTCACCGGCCAGGCCAATTCCAACGGCGTGGTCGGATTCAAGGACATGATCGCGACGGGGGATTCGCCGGTGGTCGCCAATCTTCGGGGCGCGGGGGCGATCGTCATCGGCATGACCAACACGCCTGAGTTCTCCATGCGCTGGTTCACCGAAAACCCGCTGCATGGCCTGACGCTCAATCCCTGGGACCCGGGGATCACCTGCGGTGGGTCCTCGGGCGGGGCCGGGTCATCGGTGGCGGCGGGCATCGGTTGCATCGCCCACGGCAACGACATCGGCGGCTCGCTGCGCTGGCCGGCCTTCTGCAACGGCGTCTCGACAATCAAGCCGACCCAGGGCCGCATCCCGGCTTTCAATCCCAGCGCCGGCGCCGAGCGCCCGCTGATGGCCCAGTTCATGTCGTCCCAGGGTCCCCTGGCGCGGGAGGTAGCCGATGTCCGCCTGGGGTTGGAGGTGATGAGCCGCCGCGATCCGCGCGATCCCTGGTGGGTCCCCGCCCCGCTCACCGGACCGCCGGCGAAGCGGCCGATCAGGGTCGCCGTGGCCCGGCTTCCTGACGACATCGACGTCGACCCCGAGTTGAAGGGCCTGATCGACCGGGCGGCCGGTTATCTGTCGGACGCCGGCTACGAGGTGGCGGAAACCGACATCCCCGACGTGGCGGCGGCCTGGCGACTGTGGTGCGACCTGATCTCGACCGAAATCTCGACCCTGCAACTGCCGCAGATGCGCCAACTGGGCAGTCCGGCCTTCAGCCAGGCTCTCGACGGCATGCTTGGGCTGGCCAATATCCTGGACCTTGAGGGCTATATGCGCGGCATATCCCACCGCACTCGCCTGATCCGCGACTGGATGACATTCCTGGAGGACTGGCCGGTGATTCTGGCGCCGGCCTCGGTCCAGCCGACCCCGGCCGTCAACGCCGATCTCTCCGGCGAGGCCCAACTTCGCCGCTTTTTCCTCAACGATTTTCGCTACATCTCAGCCATCAACGTGCTGGGTCTGCCGGCCGTGGTGACACCGATCGGCCTGGCCGCGGGCGCGCCAGTCGGCGCCCAGCTGATCGCCTCCCGCTACCGCGAAGACCTCTGCCTCGACGCCGCCGCCGTTATCGAGGCGCGGGTCGGAGTGATTGCGAAGATGCTGTGGGCGCGGGAGTAGAATTTATCGCCCCAGCTTCAGGACCTTGCGGGCGTTGTCGCGGAGAAATTTCGGCCAGACATCGTCCTTGAACGGAACGTCCTCCATGTCGGCCATGATGCGTTCCAGGGACAGGCCCATCGGGAAGTAGCCGGCGTAGATGATCTTATCGGCGCCGCGGCTGTTGGCGTAGCGGATGATGGCTTCGGGATAGTGCTTCGGGGCGAAAGCGGACGTCGAGTAGTAGAGGTTCGGCCATTTGAGCATCAGCTTGACGGCTAGGTCTTCCCACGGCTCGCAACCGTGGCGGGTGACGAAAACCAGTTCGGGGAAATCGTACATCACCTGATCGATCAGGCGCACCTCCTGGGGCCACATCGGGAAACGCGGACCAGGGACACCGGCGCAGGAGAAAATCGGCACGCCCAGCTCCACACACTTGGCGTAGATCGGATACATCTTGGCGTCGGAGATGCCGACCTGTGGCGCGTACCCGGCGTTGAACGCCCCGAACGATCGGACGCCAAACTCCTCATACTGACGAACCATGTCGCGGATTCCGTCCATCCCCTTGTTGGGATCGACCGAGCCCTGGGCGATGAAGCGGTCCGGATGTTGCTTGAGAGCCTGGCGGCTGACGTCGCCGCCGACGCCGATCAGGCCGATCTCGACGCCGTATTTGTCCATCTCGCCCAAGGTGATCGCGATCGGGTCACCCGAGCCATAGAGTTCCTTCGGCACGTGCTTGAACATGTATTCGACCGGGAATTCGAACTTGGCCGAGGCGTCTTTAAGCTGTTCGCGGATGAAGTCGTACATCTTGAAGTCTTCGGCGGGGAAGCCGATCATGGTGTCGACGATGCCGATATCGGCGGGCATGGCCATCGGTCAGACTCCGTACAGCGCGTTCTGGAACAGGTAGCAGCCGGAATCGCGCGGGATCGCCTCGCGCGGCAGGGGCGTGTTGACCTGCTCCGGGGTCGGACCATGTTTCGCCGCCAGAGGCCGCAAGGCCTCCAGATCGAAGCCGTAGAGCTTGGCCGCGTTCTCGCCGAACAGCTTGCGCCGGCGAGCGTCCGGCACGTTGGCGAAGGTCAGGCGCAGGGACTCAAGATTATAGGGAAAGGTCCCCTCCAGATGGGGGTAGTCGTTACCCCAGAGGACGTGGTCCTCGCCCACCGCGTCGATGCCGTCGAGCTCGGCCTTCGAGGGGAAGCTCGCGCCATAGTAGCAATTGCGCGCCGCGTAGACGCTGGGGGGCTCCTTCAGCGGCCAGGCCATTCCCTTGTAGTTCATCTCGCCGATACCGCCGTGGACGAAGCCCATGTGGATGCGGTCGAGTTGCTGGAGCATCGGCGCCACCCAGGCGCAGCCGGATTCGGTGAGGATGTAGTTGAGCTTCGGGAATTTCTCGAAGGCGCCGCTCATCAGCAAGGCGCGGTAGCCAGCCTGGCAATAGAAGGTCACCTCGGCGATCCACAGGGCCTCGGCGGCAGGCCCCTGGCCATAGTCGGGCGAGCCCTGGCCGGAGTGCTGGTTGATGAGCAGGCCGTGGTCCTGGATCGCCGCGAACACCCGTTCCCAGTCCGGATGGTGCAAGGGCTTCAGCCACGTGCAGTCGGGCGGAATGAGCGGCAGCAGCACGCCGCCGCGCAGGCCGGCGCGGGCGATGAATTCGATATCCCTGATCGCTTCGTCCAGGTCGTTGGGGAGGATTAGGCCAATGCCGGCACGGCGCACCGGATCGGCGGCGCAGAAGTCGGCCAGCCAGCGGTTGTGGGCGCGCACCCCGGCCAGAGCGCGCGGGAAATCCTCCGGCCGGGGCGGCTGGGCGGTGACCACGCTCTTGGGAAAGAACGGCGGCACGGTATTGGGAAACACCACCTCGCCCACCACCCCTTGGCTGTTCTGGTCCTCGGCCCGAACGGCCAGATCCCAGTTGCGTAGTTTGCGGCGCGCGAAATGCTCCACGTCGGGGTTCGCATAACCGCCACGCCATTCGTCGAAGGCCGCGCGCCACTCGGGGTCGAGGTATTCGCGGTACTGGGCGTGGCTGCCGCCGGCGTGGGTGTCGGCGGTGATCAGGATGTAGGGTTCATTTGACATGGACGGCCTCCCGGTCGGCTCTTTCGGGAGAGGTTAGGCGCAAGCGTCGGCGGCGTCACCAGCCGCGAGGGACTTGCCAGGCGGCGAGATTGGGCCTGTGATGGCGCGACAAAACACCGGGAGGATGATCATGCGCATTTTCGGCTCGGCCCTGGCGATTTCGCTCGCCCTGGCGGGAGCAGCGGCGGCCAAAACGACGGCGGCGGACCTGGCCGCGCCAGTCCACCAGTTCATGGACGCCCTGGGCAAGGGCGACATGGCGGTCGCCGCGGCGAGCTACGCCACGGGTCCGGTGACCATCATCGACGAGGTCCCGCCCTACATCTGGACCGGCGCCGACGCCCTGAAGAGCTGGGCGGGCGACCTGACGAAATACAACACCGCGCACGGGGTCACCCAGGACGGCGTGACCCTTGGCGACGTCAAGCGCGTCGAGGTCGATGGCGGCAAGGCCTATCTGGTCATCGCCGCCACCTATCACTTCACCCAGAACGGCAAGGCGATGACCGAACCGGCGCGGATGACCTACGCCCTGACCAAGGCGGCCGGCGCCTGGAAGATCAGCGGCTGGACCTGGACCGGGCCGAAGCCGATGGCCGCTCCACCCGAGAAGCCCAAGCCCTGAGGAACAGGCCCGGCGGCGAGCGACATAGCAAAGGCTATGACGGTCTGGGGTCTAGAGCAAACCGCTCTTAAACGGAATCGTTTAAGAGCGGAAAATTTGCTCTAGAGTCTTAAAGTGTAGAGCGCCGCTCAAGCGAAAACCGGTTCCCACTTTTCGCGCGGCGCTCTAGCGTAGCCGGCCGCGGCTGAAATAGCGGACCGCTCGCCTCCGACGGGATGCGGAAGAACAACCCATATAAGGCCGGCAGGAATAGCAGGGTCAGAACCGTGCCCACCCCGACACCGCCGATCAGGGTGAAGGCGAGCGGGCCCCAGAAGCTGGAGAGGGTCAGCGGCACGAAGGCCAGCAGGGCCGCCGCGGCGGTCAGCACCACGGGGCGGGAGCGGCGCACTGTAGCCTCGATCACCGCCTCGCGCGGGCTCATCCCCGCCTTGCGGTCGGCGTCAATCTGGCCGATCAGGATCAGGGTGTTGCGCATCAGTATGCCCGCCAGGCCGATCAGGCCGAGGATGGCGTTGAACCCGAAGGGCTGGCCGAACAGCAGCAAGGTCGGGGCGGCGCCGATCAGGCCCAGCGGCGCGGTCAGGAACACCATGGCCATGCCGCGGAAGTCGCGCACCTGGATCATGATCACCGCCAGCATGAACAGGATCATCACCGGAAACACCTTGGCCAGGGCGATATTGGCCTTGCCCGATTCCTCCACCGAGCCGGCGGTGTCGATCCGGTAGCCGGCCGGCAGAGAGTCGATGATCGGCTTGAGTTTGGGCAGCACATGGGCAGTGACGTTGGGCGGCTGCAGCGCCTCGTCGATGTCGCCGCGCACGGTGATCGCCGGCTCGCGGTCGCGGCGCTTGAGGATCTGGTCCTCCTCCTCGATGCGCACCTCGCCGACCTGGCCGACGCTGATCGAGCGGCCGTCGCGGGTGGTCAGGATCAGGGAGGCGACCTTGGCCGGGTCGAGGCGCTGGGCGTCGATCGCCCGGGCCGTGACCTCGACCTTGCGGATATCCTCGCGCACCTGGGTGACCGGGGCGCCGGATAGCAGGAACTGCAGCTGGTCGGCGGCGTCCTTGGGGGTGAGGCCGATCAGCCGCAGGCGGGCCTGGTCGAAGGCGACGCGCAGGGCCGGCGTGCGCTCGCCCCAGTCGAGATTGACGTCGCGCATCTGGGGGTCGGCGGCCAGCACGTCGCGCACCTTCAGGGCGATGGGGCGCAGGACGTTTACGTCCTGCCCGACCACGCGGAAGGCGACCGGGTAGGGAACCGGCGGGCCGAACAACAGCTGGGTGACCCGCAGCCGCGCCTCGGGGGCCAGACCGCCGGCGACGGCCTCGCGCAGCGATTGCTTGAGCCGGTCGCGCTCGGCTGGGCCACCGGTCAGGATGATGATCTTGCCGAACGACGGATCGGGAAGCTCGGGGTTCAGCGACAGGAAGAAGCGCGGCGAGCCCTGGCCGACATAGCTGCTGACGACCTTGGCCTCCGGGCGGCCCTTCAGCCAGCGCTCGACCTTTTCCACCGTCTGGGTGGTGGCGCCGATCGCCGTGCCGTGGGCGCGGTAGACCTCGAGGATCAGCTCGGGGCGGTCCGAGGCCGGGAAGAACTGCTTGCGCACCACCACCATCCCAACCGCGCTAAAGACGAAAAGGCCGCCCACGGCAATGGCGACGAGCACCTTACGGTCCAGGCACCAGGTCACGACGCCCCGCAGGCGCCGATAGAGCGGCGTGGCATAGATGGCGTCATGCCCGCCCGCGACCGGTTTGATGGCCGGCAACAGGCGCACGCCCAGATAGGGGGTGAAGACCACGGCCACGATCCAGGAGGCCAGGAGGGCGAAGGCGACCATCCAGAAGATGTTGCCGGCGTATTCTCCCGCCGACGATTGTGCGAAGCCGACCGGCATCAGGCCGATGATCGTGACCAGAGTGCCGGCCAGCATCGGGGCGGCGGTGACGGTCCAGGCGAACGCCGCGGCGTCCTCACGCGCCAGGCCCTCCTGCATCTTCACCACCATCATTTCGATGGCGATGATCGCGTCATCGACCAGCAGACCGAGGCTCAGGATCAGCGCCCCCAAAGTAATCCGATCAAAGACGCGGCCCGTGATCATCATGATCACGAAGACCGCCGCCAGGGTCAGGGGCACGGCCGCCGCGACGACGAGGCCGACGCGCAGACCCAGGGTGACGAGGCTAACCGCCATGACAACGGCCAGGGCGACGAAGAACTTCAGGGTGAACTCCCCAACCGCCTCGTCGATGGCGTGGGCCTGGTCGGAGATCTTGTCGAAGGCGACACCGAGCGGCAGGCCGGCCGCGATCGCCTTCTCCTCGCCGTTCAGCGATTTCCCGAACGCCAGGCCATTCCAACCACTGCGCATCACCACGCCAACCACCAGAGCCGGCTGGCCGGCGTTGCGGGCCAGGAAGGCAGGCGGATCGTCGTAGCCGCGCTCGACCGTGGCCAGGTCGCCGACCGTCAGGCTGCGGCCGCCGGCGGCGATCGGCGTATCCCGGACCGACTGGACGTCGTCGAAGCCGTGGTCGAGGCGCACGTAGACCTCGGCGCCCCGGGTCTGGATCTGGCCCGAAGGCGCGACGAGGTTCTGGCGCTGGAGGGCCTCGAAAAGGGTCTGGGCGGAAACGCCGAGACCGGCCAGACGCGCCTGATCGAAACGCACATAGATGTGTTCGGTCTGTTCGCCGACGATATTGACCTTGAGGACGCCCGGCACATGCAGCAGGCGCTGGCGCAGGGTTTCGGCCTGGCGAGCCAGCAGGCGCGGCGCCAGGCCCTTGGCCTTCAGGGCGTAGAGCCGAAAGTAGATGTCCGAATATTCGTCGTTGACGAACGGGCCGACGGTCCCGGCGGGAAGGTTGCGCGCCTCGTCGCCCATCTTCTTGCGCGCCTGATAAAAGAGTTCGGGCACGGCCTTCGGCGGCGTGTCGTCCTTGAACTGCACGGTCAGATAGGCGGCGCCCGGCCGCGTGAAGGTATCGACATGGTCGTAGTGGTCGAGCTCCTGAAGGCGTTTTTCCAGCGGCTCCGCGACAAGATCCTGCATCTCCTTCGCCGTCGCCCCCGGCCAGACGGCGGTGACGGTAAGGACCTTGATCGTGAAGCTGGGGTCCTCGGCGCGGCCGAGCTGGAGATAAGCGAACAGTCCGGAAACGGCGACGGCGAGGATCAGGAACAGGGTGAGGGCGCGCTCGCGGACGGCGAAGGCCGAGACGTTGAAGCCGCTCATCGGGCGGCCTGGGCGAGGGCGACGCCGCCCGGCTGGGCCTCGGGACGCACCTGCTGGCCGGCGCGCAGGCGTTCAGCCCCGAGGGCGACGATGCGGACGCCCGGGACGAGGCCGGCGACGGTGGCGGACTCCGTCTCCAGCGCCAGGATCCGGACGGGCTGAAACGAGATCCGATCACCCCTGACCCGCCAGACACCCGGTCCGGACCCGGAGTCGTAGAGGGCGCCCAGCGGAATACCGACACCCGCCGATGGACCGGCCGCCAGTGACGACACGGTGACCGTGGCGCCAAGCGGGGCCGCCGCGCCGGCCCCGGCCAGGACGTAGCGCGCCTCATAGGTCCGGGTTACCGGATCGGCGCTCTGCGACAATTGCCGCAGGCGAGCGGGGAACCCGGCAACTGGGCCGCCATAGAGGGTCGCCGTCACGCGCTGGCCGAGAGGCGGCCGAACGGTTTCCGGCAGATCGACCACCGCCTCGCGCGCGCCTGCGCGGGCCAGCCTGACCACTGTCTGGCCGGCCGCCACCACTTGGCCGGGCTCCACCAGCGTCTGGGCGACCACGCCGTCGGCGTCGGCGGTCAGCGTCGCGTAGCCTCGGGCATTGGCGGCCATGCGGGCCTGGGCCTCAACGGAGGCCAGTTGGGCCCGGTCGGCGTCGGCGGCCGCCTTGGCCTGATCGTAAACCGAGGCCGAAATCGCCCCCTGATCAACCATGCCGTCCAGGCGTTTCAGCTCGGCCGTTGACTGGATCGACCGCGCGCGGGCGGCGACCGCGGCCGAGAGCCGCGCCTGGGCGTCGAGCGCAAGATCAGCCGGATCCAGGCGCATGAGCGGCTGGCCGCGCCGGACGGTCTGGCCGATGTCGACCAGCCGCTCGACGATCTTGCCGCCGACGCGAAAGCCAAGATCGCTCTCCACTCGCGCACGGATCACGCCGGTGAAGCTTGGATCGGCGAGACCATCGGCGCGGACGTCCACCACGCTGACCAGGGGCGGCAGTGTCCGAGGGTCACGCGGCGGGCTTCCGCAGGCCGTGAAGGTCACGGCGATCGCCAGCAGGGTTGGCGCGGTCTGACGCAAGGCAAGCTCCCAAAACAGTTGGGAGGCAGCATCGGACAGCATAACGAATTAGTCAATTCGTTATGTGAATACCTATGGCGCCAGGCTGCGCAGAACCAGGCCCGCCACCTGCTCGGCATTGGCGCGCAGGTCTTCCGGCTCGGTCTGTTCGAGCAGGATAGGGTGGGCGAACGGGGCCATGGTCCAGAAGATGCCCAGGCAAAGGTCGTCCAGGGGCGTCTTGCGTTCAAACTCGCCGGCATCGCGTCCGATGATCAGCAGACGGCGGATCAGGTCCTTGATGTTCTGACGATAGCCGACGGTCGACGACCAGTCCCCCTCGATCGCGGCGGTGACGATGTCGTGCAGTCTGCGCTCGTTGAGCAACAATTCGACGCCCTTGTCGACCAAGGTTCGGTAGACCCGGCGCAGACGCTCCGACGCCGAACGCGGCTCGGCTTCGATGGCCCGCAGACTGGCGCAGATCCGCTCGAGGGTCATGCCGCAGATCGCCTCGCCGATCGCCTGTTTGGAATCGAAGAACCGGTAGACATAGGCCGGCGACACGCCGATCGCCCGCGCCAGGTCGGCTACGGTGGTCTTCGTGTAGCCGTAGTGGCGAAAATGCGCGTCCGCCGCCTCAAGCAGTTGCCCGCGAGTCTTGTGCTCGGCCGGGCCGCGCCCGCCCGGCCGCCCCGTCTCCGCGACGCTTTCCTCCAGATCCATCACGTTCAACCCTTGACCACCGGTAACTGATGACGCAGTTTGTTACTTATAGCAATCCGCGAGGCGTCCGTGGCAATTCACCGTGGCCTGATTCAGTCCGTTCTTGCAACCAGCCTTGGGGCGATAAGCCTCGTGAGCGGCTGTGCAGTTGGACCCAACTACACCCCGCCGCCGTCTCCGCAAGCCGCAACCTTTGTCAATACGCAACTCGCCGCAACGCGGATGGCCGACCACCCCGCTCCCGCTCTGGCGTCCTGGTGGGCCGGGTTCGGCGATGCGGAACTGACCAGCCTGATCACGCGCGCTCTATCGGGCAACCTTGATCTGGCCCAGGCGGAAGCGCGGGTTCTACAGGCCCGCGCCCAAGCCAAGGCGGCTGGCGCGGCCTTACTGCCGGCCGGTCAGGCCAATGCCCAGGCTGAATATCAGCGACAGTCGCTCTACAGCCCTTCGGCCCGGGCCGCGAAGGCCTTCCCCGGCTACGGCCGCAACCAGGAGCTCTATGACGTCGGCGCGGGAGCAAGTTGGGAGGTGGATCTGTTCGGCGGACTTCGCCGATCCGCCCAGGCCGCCAGGGCCCAGTATCAGGCCAGCGCGGCGGTGATGGCGGGATCGCGCCTCGCCGTCGCCGCCGAAACCGCCGACGCCTATGTCCAGGTCCGGGCGTTGCAGGCCCGGCTGGCCGTGGCGCGCGACGAAGCGCGGACCCAGCGCCGGCTGGCGGCGCTGACCCGTGTCCAATTCGGTCGGGGCGTGGCGGCGCGGCTTCAAGTCGATCAGGCAGAGGGCGCCCGCACCGCCGCCGAGGCCTCGATCCCGGCCCTCGAATCCGCCTTGGAAGCCGAGACCATCGCTTTAGAGGTGCTGGTCGGCGTGGCCCCGGGCAGCCTTCACGACGAACTTCGCGCGCCCGCGGCGATCCCCAAGGCGCCGTCCGTCGACACCGCCGGCGGACCGGCGTCTCTGCTGCGCCGCCGGCCCGACATCATCGCAGCCGAGCGGGGCCTGGCCGCCGCCGACGCGCGCATCGGCGCGGCGATTGCCGACTACTATCCCAAGGTGACGCTTTCAGGCGTGCTCGGCTACGAGGCCAGCGATGTTGGCCAGTTGGCAGGGCCGGCCGCATTCCAGCCCCAGGGACTGATCGGCGTTCGCTGGCGCTTGTTCGACTTCGGCCGCATCGACGCCGAGGTGGCCGCCGCGCGCGGATCGCGGGCCGAGGCCCTTGCCGCCTATCGTCAGAGCGTTTTGAAGGCCACCGCCGAAGTGGAAACCGCTCTCTCCGCCCTGGTGCGCGACGAACAGCAGACCCGCGCCCTGGACGCCGGCGAATCCGCCCTTACCCGCGCCCGAAACTCCGCCCAGGCCGCTTACACGGCCGGCCACGTCAGCTTGATAGAGGTGCTCGACGCCGACGACCGCGTGCTGACCACCCGTGACCAGTCCGTCCAAGCCCGCGCCGCCGCCGCCCGCGCGGCGATCTCAACCTTTCGCGCGCTGGGCGGTGGCTGGGACGGGTGACGCAACTCTAGAAACGCGCCATTTCGGATTAATATTCAAGGCCGGCACGCAGGCCGATAGCCATCCCCGCTCTGCCGGTCGATGTTTCGAAGGTCGCCTCGGCTGAACAAGCTTTGCGTCGAAGCTGGAGCGGATTCTCTCGCCTTCGGCCGAATTTGTATGTGCGCGGATTGGCAATAGCGGGATATAACCCGTTATAAATATGGAGCGCTCCGTCATGCCTGAAGCCACAACCCTCGACGTTGTCATCGTCGGCGCGGGATTCTCCGGGCTCTATATGATGCACAAGATGCGTGGCCTGGGCTTTTCGGCGCGTATCTATGAGGCCGGGTCTGGGGTTGGCGGCACCTGGTATTGGAACCGCTATCCGGGCGCCCGCGTGGACATCGAGAGCCAGGAATATTCCTATTCCTTCTCGCCGGAACTCGAAGACGAGTGGATCTGGTCGGAGCGCTACGCCGCTCAGCCGGAGTTGCTGGAATACCTGAACCACGTCGCCGATCGCTTCGACCTTCGAGGCGACATCCAGTTCGAGACCCGGATCACGGCGGCGGTGTTCGACGAGGCGTCGGGACGCTGGACCGTATCGACGAACACGGGCGAGACGATCTCGGCGCGGTTCTGCGTGATGGCCATAGGCTGCCTGTCGGTGACCAAGGAGGTCGATCTGCCCGGCGCCGAAACCTACCTGGGCCAAGCCTATCACACAGGCCACTGGCCCCACGAGGGCGTGGATTTCACCGGCCAAAGCGTGGGGGTGATCGGCACCGGCTCCTCGGCCATTCAGTCGATCCCCCAGATAGCCAAACAGGCGGCCCATCTGACCGTGTTTCAGCGCACGCCCAATTTCAGCGTGCCGGCGCATAACGGCCCGGCCGACCCCGAGATCGCCGCCCACTGGAAGGCCAACCGGGCGTCGATGCGCGAGCAGGCCCGCCGCTCGGCCGGTGGTTTCCTATCCATGGACACATCGGAGGCCCTCGCCGTCGAAGCGACACCCGAGGAGCGCCAGCGGACGTTCGAAGCGCGCTGGGCGCGGGGCGGGTTCTGCATGGGCGCGGCGTTCGCCGACATCACCGTCGATCTGACCGCCAACGCCTATGCGGCCGAATTCGTGGCCGACAAAATTCGGGGGATCGTCAAGGACCCCAAAGTCGCGGAGAAACTGATCCCCAAAACCTACCCCTTCGGGACCAAGCGCCTGTGCGTCGACACCGGCTATCACGCCACCTACAACCGCCCCAACGTCACCCTGGTGGACCTCAATGAGACACCCATCGAGACGATCACTCCGACGGGCCTGCGCACCTCGGCCAAGGCGTACGCGTTCGACTCGATCATCTATGCGATCGGCTTCGACGCCATGACCGGACCGCTCGGCCGGATCGATATCCGGGGCCGGGGCGGCCTGGCCCTGCGCGACAAATGGACGGCGGGGCCCCGCACCTATCTGGGGTTGATGTCGGCCGGCTTTCCGAATCTGTTCATGGTCACCGGCCCAGGCAGCCCCTCGGTGCTGTCCAACATGGTCACCTCGATCGAACAGCACGTGGACTGGATCAGCGATTGCGTGGCGTGGCTGACCAATCACCAGCAAGGCGTGATCGAAGCGACGGCCGAGGCGGAAGACGCCTGGGTGGACCATGTCAACGAGACCGCCAACACGACGCTCTATGTCCAGGCCAACAGCTGGTACCTGGGCGCCAATATTCCCGGCAAACCCAGGGTGTTCCTGCCCTATATCGGCGGCGTCGGGGTCTATCGCGAGAAATGCGAAGACGTCGCGGCCAAGGGCTATGAGGGGTTCGCGCTGAGCCCGGCCACGGCTTGAAGCCCAAGCAGCCTTGCGTGGCGAACGCCACGATTGATTTTGCTTTTTCTAAGCAAAATCAATGCTGCTAAGGAATCTTTGATGTAAGCAAACCTCGCGAGGTTTGCTTAGCCTATCGGGTCCACGCCCCGCCCGCGTTGGTGCGATAGCCCATGGCCAGATAGGCTGCGTCCACGAGGCTCTGGCCGCGATCGTTGAGCAGGATGCCCGGACCCATGCGGTTCATCGAATAGCCGAAGCTCATCGCGCACTCGGGATCGGCGAAGCCGAGGGAACCACCGGCTCCGACGTGGCCGAAGGCGGCTTCGGACAGGATGGCGGAACAGGCCAGCGTGTTTTCCAACTTCCGGTTGTCCATCGATTTCATATAGCCCAGCGAAAACCGCGTCGGGATCATCAGGGTGGCGTCTTCGTGGGTTGCGACGGAAACCTGCCCCATGCGGGTAAGCGTGTCGGCGCCCACCAGCCGCACGCCATTCAGGGCGCCGCCATTGGCCAGGGGCGCATAGAGACCGGCCAGGCCCCGGCCGTTGGAGACTCCGGTGGCCGAACCTATCTCGGCGGCGCGGGCGGCCCGGCTGTTGGCGCTGAAGCCGCCGGAATTGATCATGAACATCGCGGTCGGACCTGTGGGATCGGCCCGCATGCCAAGGGCTATGCGTGAGGTGCGCGCGGCGTCGTCGACGGGAGCCGCGATCATCGGCGCGACCCGCGCTTCATGTTCCTCCGGCAGGCCCATCCAGAAATCCACGCCGAGCGGGCCGGCCACCTCGTCGCGCAGGAAGACACCCATCCGCTTGCCGGTGGACCGCCGCACCATCTCTCCCACGGTCCAGGCGCTGGTGACTCCGTGGTAGCCGTTGCGGGTTCCGGGCTTCCAGAACGGCGTCTCACGCTCCAGCATGCCGACCATATACTCGTAGTCATAGTAGGCGCCGTCCTTGAGCTTTTCCCTCAGGCCGGGCAGGCCCACCGAATGGTCGAGCATCATCGACACCTGGGCGCCTTCCTTTCCCGCCTGGCCGAATTCGGGCCAATAGCGGGTGACCGGGGCGTCGAGGTCGAGCAGGCCCCGGTCGGCGGCCATGTGGGCGCAGAGGGCCGAGGCGCCCTTGGTGCAGGAAAACACCACACTGACCGTGTCGCGATCCCAGGCCTCGCCATCGATCGTCTTTCGTCCACCCCACAGGTCCACGACCGTCTTGCCCTCGACCGTCAGACAGAGACTTGCGCCCACCTCGCCCCGCGTCTGGAAATTGTCCGCGAAGGCTTCAAGCAAGCCTTTGAAGCGCGGATCGCAATGGCCCTGAACGGCGCCGGCGTCGGTCGTGAGTGAGATGGTTTCCATGGTGTTTCCCAGTTTTTCCCAAGACAATAGGGGAAGGGCGGGCCTTCGCCCAGCCGCCTCATGCCCACAGGCCCTAAGTACCGGGCGCCTCAGGCCCGGGCGCGCCAGGACACCAGGGCCAGTTCAAGTGAGGTCTTGGCCAGGAACGCCCAGAGCAATCCAGCCGCCCCGAAGAGGCTGGCGCAGACCCAGAACATCGGCGCGGACAGCACGGCGCTGAGCCCCATGGCGATCGCGGTTTGGCGACCACGGCCAGCGCCCTGCAGGTGCGCAATCTGTAACTGGACCAGGCTGCCGACGACCACCCCCATGGCGAAACCGAAGGTCGCGAGGCCGAAGGAGGCTCCCACCACTCGCGCGAGAAGACCAGGCGCGAGGATCAGACCCCCCCCCCACGACCGCCAGAAAAGCGGCTCCAGCGGCGGCGGTCAGGCCCCAGGCTCCGCGCACAAGGGAATCGCTCTGTTCGCCCGAGGCTCGTCTGGCGAACACAATGGGACCCAGGACAAAGGGGATCAGCCAGAACTTGGTGAGCAGCTCATAGATCAGATAGTAGGCGCCGTAGTCGGTCGGGCTGAGCAATCGAAGCCCGATCACCCTGTCGACCGAGCCGCCGACAGCCGCGATGACGGAGACCGCGGCCAGGTCGATCCATCGCTTGTCTCCTAGAAGTCGCCGTGCCTCCCGCCAGACAGGGCGGTCACGTGGCGCGCGCCTGAACAGCGCCGCAACCAGAAGGGGCAGGGCCAGCCGCGCGAGGGTCGAAACACCGACCGCCCAGATCAGCGGCGTTCTCAGCGCCACCAGCAGGCCCATGATAGCAACGCCGCCGGCGAGGCTGCCCTGCTTCAGCCCCACGGCCAGGGTGTGCCGGCCACGAACATCCAACAAGACCCGCATGTCCGTGGCCCAGAACCCGGCGATGGTGATCAGCGGCGTCCAGGCGAGAATGGAGAACGGGATGGTTGGATCGGCCAGACGCCAAATGATGGCGAGAAGCGGCGAAGCCAGGGCGCCCTTCATAGCGCCGACAGCCAGGTAGGCGACCAGGTCCGCCCCCTCCACCCCGGCCTCGCCCAAGGCCGCCGCCTTGATGGTTCCAGGCTCAAGTCCCGCCGACAGTGACGTCAGGAAGATGAGGCCGAGGACGTTCCTGAGCAGCGCCGGCGCGACCATGCCCCGCAGAACGATCACCGCAAGCAGCATCACGGCGGTGGCCGCGACGTAGGCCCCCGTGACGGCGGCGGCCCTGGCGCCGAGTTGAGCGACGGCGCCGGTCGCCTTGGACAAAGCTGTGTTCATCAGGTTCTGTTGGCCGCCAACGCCTTGGATTGCGGGAACCCGCCGTCAAGGCTATGAAACATACTCGGCGGGAAGTCTCGCCTTGAGGACGAGAGACTATGAAGACGGCGGTCTGGTTGGCGGCGGCTCTGATATTTGGCCTGACCGGTGAGGCCACCGCGCAGGCGGCCAACGACACACGGCCGGCCTGTCCGACACGCCAACGGGGCGAGGCGAAGAAGCCCTATATCGATCGCACGCACAACTATTGCGAAACACGCTGGTCCGAGTTGGTGGCCGAACGGCAGACCGGCGGGCAGACCCATGATGAATTCATCAACGGCTGTGCGCGCAAATGCGCCGGTGACCTGGCCGACAAACAGGCGGGCAATAATCTCGCCCTCTATGCCGGCGGCGCCGCCCTGCTACTCGGCGGCGCGGCGGCGGCGGCTCTGGGCGGCGGCAAGGGCGGCCAGCCCGCCAGCCCCTAGCCTCCCCGGCCTCGAGCCTTCGCCAGCCTCTAACCTTCGGACGAATCGTCCTTGCCCATGTTGCCCGAAGTGCGCTCGGCGATCCGGGCTGACTTGCCGCGACGATCTCGTAGATAATACAGCTTGGCGCGCCGCACGGCGCCGCGACGCTTGACCTCGATAGATTCGATCATCGGCGAGAGCACGGGAAACACCCGCTCGACGCCTTCGCCGAAGCTGATCTTGCGGACGGTGAAGTTCTCCTGGAGGCCACCGCCCGAACGAGCGATGCAGACGCCTTCATAGGCCTGAACGCGCTCGCGTTCGCCTTCCTTGATCTTCACATTGACACGCAGGGTGTCGCCGGCCTGGAAATAGGGAATCTTCTTGCCTTCGAGCAGGCGGGCGGCTTCTTCTTTCTCGAGTTCTTGAATCACGTTCATCTGGTCTACAATTCCTTCAATTTACCGGGCTTTATCGCCCTTTGCCTGTTGATTGGCGAGATGCGCCGCCCATAAGTCCGGACGCCGTTCCCGCGTGGTCGCCTCCCGCTGGGCTCGTCGCCATTTGGCCACCTCGCCGTGGTGGCCCGACAACAGCACATCTGGGATATCGCGCCCCTCGAACGTCCGCGGTCTGGTAAACTGCGGCTGTTCGAGGAGATGGTCCTCGAAACTCTCTTCGCTCAAACTGGCCGCCTCGCCCAATACGCCGGGCAGCAGCCGCACACAGGCCTCGATCAGCACCAGAGCCGCCGCCTCGCCACCGGCCAGGACCGCGTCTCCCACCGAGACTTCCTCGAACCCTCGGGCGTCGATCACCCGCTGATCCACCCCCTCGAACCGGCCGCACAAGACGACCAATCCCGGCGCCTTCGACCACGCCTTCACCCGCGCCTGGGTCAGGGGCCGCCCTCGGGCGCTCAGATACAAAAACGGCCGACCGGCCGCCTCCACGCTATCCAGCGCCGATGCGATGACGTCCGCCCGCATGACCTGCCCCGGGCCACCCCCGGCAGGGGTGTCGTCGAGGAAGCCGCGCTTATCCTTGGAAAAGCCCCGAATGTCCACCGTTTCCAGGCGCCATAGATTCTGCTCCCGCCACGCGGTCCCGATCAGCGACACGCCGAGCGGCCCGGGGAACGCCTCGGGGAACATGGTCAGGACGGTGGCGGTGAAGGGCATGACGCCAGCATAGCCAAAGCTGTGGGCGAGAAAGAGGCCCGCTCAACCAGGCCCGTTGTTCGTGGACGATGAGGCCGGCGGCGGCAAGGCCACGGGGAGCCCTACATCCAGCGGTCCGCTCGCTACGCCATTTCTACGGGCGCAGGCCGGCAAGGACAGTTCACCGACCGACCGGCCGTTCACGAAGCAGGGCAATGGCTGGCGACGCCCCAATTTCACAGGTGCGTCGGCGTCGGCCTGAATACGCAACTCGCCAACCGGCGCCGATGGCCTGGCCGGCTGGGATCCGACGACAAACAGCGAAACGATTCCGGCGCCCGCGACAACGGCGATCGCCAGGGTCAAACGCCAGGGCCATGGCCGCGACATCGCCGGCGCCAAGGGCGCGCGCGCGCGCGTCACCTGTTCGATGTCCCTGTCGAGAGGCTCGCGCGGCGTGATCACTGATCGGGATGGGTCGATCTCCGCCGTGGGATTGGCGCGGGTCTTGCGCAGCCACGCCTGATACGCTCGCCACCGAACCTCCTCATCGACGGCGCTAGGGTCGTTTCGCACCCAGTCAAATCGGTTGCTGACGTCGGTCATGAGCGTGGCGACGCATAGTGAACGAGAACGCCCTGGGTCAGCATACAGTCTAGATCCTGGCTTTCCCTTAACTTCCCAGGAAGGTTGTTAACAAAGGGTTGGACCCCTTGGACAAGACACAATTGTTTACATTGTGAAAACTTCTGGAAGGACTGCGACAAGGGTTGGCTTTCGACCCCAACATTCGATGAACCGAAACCCGGGCCGGGCGTTCAGCGTCCATACAGGTCGGATCACCGACCGTGAGGAACGGTCAATCACGCACCGGTTCAGGAGGTTTCTATGAACAAGATCATGCTTATGGCTATCGGTCTCTCGCTGGCCGGCGCATCCATCGCCCAGGCCCAGCCCTATGACCCGGGCCGGGGACCGCCAGGCGCGCCGCCGCCGCAACAGGACCAGGGCATGCGCCACGACGACCGCGGCGACCGTCACGATGATCGAGGCGACGGCTGGAGGCATCGCCACCATGGCAGGAAGGTCTGCTTCTGGCGCCATCACGAGCGCATCTGCCACTGGCGCCACTGGTAGGCCCTAGCTGAGAGCGCCGACCACGGCCCGGCCGATGCGGGCGTGGGCGGCGCTGAGCGCCTGGGTTAAAGCGCCTCAATGATGGTTACATTGGCCAGGCCGCCGCCTTCGCACATGGTCTGCAGGCCATAGCGCTTGCCACGGGCCTTCAGGGCGTG
The DNA here is from genome assembly GCA_038227865.1 of Caulobacterales bacterium. GTDB lineage: Bacteria > Pseudomonadota > Alphaproteobacteria > Caulobacterales > Caulobacteraceae > Acaudatibacter. The sequence continues at coordinate 294,070 of JBBRPO010000001.1, read as the reverse complement.
GACCAGGGTCGCCATCAGCTTGGTGCCCGAGGCGCCCAGCGGGTGGCCGAGCGCGATGGCGCCGCCGTTGACGTTCAGGCGGTCTGGGTCTGCGCCGGTTTCCTTCAGCCAGGCCACCGGCACCGAGGCGAAGGCCTCGTTGACCTCGAACAGGTCGATGTCGTCGATTTTCATGCCGGCCTTGGCCAGGGCGCGCTTGGTGGCCGGGATCGGGGCTTCCAGCATGATCACCGGGTCGCCGCCGATGACGGTCAGGTGGTGGATGCGAGCGATCGGCTCGACGCCCAGGGTCTTCAGGCCCGCTTCGCTGACGATCATCACGCCCGAGGCGCCGTCGCAGATCTGGCTGGAACTGGCGGCGGTGAGCTTGCCGTTCTCCTGCAGCAATTTCACCGAGCGGATACCATCAAGGCTGGCCTCGAAACGGATCCCCTCATCGACGGTGTGCAGGGTCTTATTGCCATCGGCGTCGGTGATCTCGATTCCGACGATCTCGCTTTTGAAGGCGCCGCCCTGGGTGGCCGCGATGGCCTTCTGATGGCTGCGGTAAGAGTATTCATCCAGCTCGTCCTTGGTCAGGCCGTATTTGGCGGCCACCATTTCGGCGCCCATGAACTGGCTGAACTGGATGTTGGGATAGCGGGCCTGCTGATGCGGGCTCATCGGCGTACCAAGTCCGGCCTGGGCCGGCAGGATCACCGGGGTGCCCATCGGCACGCGGGTCATGCTCTCGACGCCGGCGGCGATGACGATGTCCTGCGTGCCGCTCAGCACGCCCTGGGCGGCGAAGTGCAGCGCCTGCTGCGACGAGCCGCACTGGCGGTCGACGCTGGTGGCCGGCACGCTTTCCGGGAAGCGCGAGGAGAGCACGGCGCCACGGGCGATGTTGTTGCCCTGTTCGCCGGCCTGGCCGACGCATCCCATGATCACGTCTTCCACCAGGGCCGGATCGGCGCCGGTGCGATCGATCAGATTGTTGAGCACTTCACCCGCCAGATCGGCGGGATGCCAGCCAGCCAGCTTGCCCTTGCGGCGACCGCCGGCGGTGCGGGTGGCGGCGACGATATAGGCTTCGGCCATGGGCGGATCTCCGGGTCTGGCCCGTCCGTCGGACGGGGCGTGAATATCGACCGCTGGTAAATAGGGATTGACCCCAGCGGAAGCCAAGGGCGATCACGCCTTCCGCAAACCCGCGCCGCCGTCGGCGATGATATTGCAGGAACGGATGAAGCCAGGACAGAATGACCAGAGTTGGCGGCGTGCCGCTCGCGAAGGGTTGAGCGGGGCTATGACCGAAAGTGGCCCCATGGCGACGAACAGCGAAGCCGGCTTGGCCGCCAGGCTCGAACACCCGTCCGGGTCGCCGACTTCCGACGTCGATCCGCTTTTCACGATCGAGGCGATGGCGGCGGTGCGCCGTCATCCTGCCTTTCGCCGGACCGCAGAATCGATCTGCGCGACGGCCATAGACCTCTATGAGGATTACGATTCGGACGTCCGGTGGATGGTCAGGGACTTCGGCCGCGTAGCGGTCGGCATTGCTCTCCTCGTTCTTGATCTTCGTTCGTCGGGCGTGACCACCAGCCAGTTGGCTAGAATATGTGTCGAAAACGGCGCCTGTAGCCGGGCTCGGGCGCTGGCCTACGCCGACCGTGGTCTGGGCGCTGGGCTCCTCGAGCTCGACCCCGGGGTCCAGTCTTGGACCAAGCGCCGGCTGATCGTGCGGCCCGCCTTCCGACATATCTTTCGCGCGCCTCCGATGCGCGTGCTCCGCGCCGCGCTGGAACTCGCGCCCGACCTGGCCGAAGCGGCGGCCCACCTTGCCGACGACGGCAAGTTCGCCCTGGGAATGCTGGCCATAGGATACCTGGCCAAGAATGCGCGCCGCTTTGGGATTCCTCCGAACCCGGTCATGGAGTTCTTCATAGCCCGGGAGTGCGGCCTGCTCGTGCTGCAACATCTCGCCGGCCGACAGGCCTCCGGTCGCGAACGGCTGCTGGAAAACGCCCGAATCTTGAAATTCGAGGTCGCGCAACGGTGCGGCGTTTCGAGAGCCCACCTGGACACCTTGCTGGCGGACGCGGCGGCCGCCGGCCTGCTGAGCCTCCCCGGGCGGAAACGCGTGATCTTCGATCCGGCGCTCGACGAAGCGTTCAGCCAATGGGCTGTCCTGCAGATCCAGGGCCTGCGGTACATGGCGCGGGCGATGACAGCCGCCGTGTGAGTTTGTCAACTTTTTGTCGATTTTCGTCATTCGAGACCGCCGCGGAGCCTCCGGTTTAGAGTTTCCCCAGACATCAAGGGGACCCTCATGACGACCATTCTGAACGGCGGAAATCCCGTCACCACCGAAGATCAGTTGAACGCGGCGCTAGCGGAGGCGAACAGCCAGGCGCCCGATGCAGGCGCGTTCGAGATCGACCTTGGGTCAGGAATGGCCCTGACTGGCGCCCTGCAAACAATCAACCTGGCGAGCGGCGACACACTCGCCATCGTCGGCGGCGGGAACGTGCTCGATGGGGGCGGCGCCCAGGCCGGATTCGACGTGGCCGCCGGCGTGGTCAGCCTCAATGATCTGACGATCCAGAATACGATCGCCCGCGGCGCGAACGGCGGCGGCGGTTCTGGCGGCGGCGCGGGACTCGGCGGCGGCCTATATATCGGAGCGGCCGGCATGGTGACACTGGAGTCGGTGGTCTTCACCGCCGACGCGGCGGTCGGCGGTAACGGCGGCGGCGGCAGTGGCGGCGGCAATGGAGGTTTTTTCCTTGGATCTTTATATTTCGAGGGCGGCGGCGGCGGTGGCGGAACCGGGGGTCTCTACGGGCAGGGTGGTGGCGGCGGCGCGGGGGGCGGCGGCGGCAGCTAGGCTGGGTCCGGCGGCGGGTCCGGCGGCTTTGGCGCCGGCGCGGGCGGCGGTGGCGGCGGCGGCGGATCGGGCGCCGGGGCTGGCGGTGGCGGCGGCGGCGGCGGCGGCGGTCTCGGCGCCGGCGGCGATGACTTCGTGCAGACCGGCGGGTCCCTGACCATTGGCGGCGGCGGGCAGATCGCCGGCGCGGTGGGCGCCGGCGCCAGGGGCGCGGGCGGCGGTGCGGGATCAGGCCCCACGGGAAGAGGCGTCGCCGGCGCGGCCGGCGCCTTGGGGCGGGCCTACGGCGGATCGATCTTTCTGCAAGGCGGACAGACACTGGATTTCGCGCCCGGCGCCGGGGAGACGCTGACGCTATCCGGCTCGATCGCGGACACCACCGGCTCGGCCGACCCAAGCGGCCAGACGGGCTCTGGCGCCCTGGCCGTGACGGGCGCCGGCGTGCTCGACCTTGCGGCGGCGAATAGCTTCACGGGCGGGATCACCCTTCAGTCCGGCACGCTGGAGCTGTCGGCGATCGGGGCGGCCGGATCGGGCGCCATCACCTTCGCCGGCCCGTCCGCGGTGCTGGCGCTCACCGCCGCGGCGCTGCAGGGCGGCGCCCTGGCTGCCAGTCTGACCGGGTTGGCGGCGGGCGACAGGATCGACCTGGTCAGTATCGCCGCCGACTCGGTGTCGACCAACGGCTCGAACCAGCTCGTCGCCAGCAAGGACGGCGTGACGGCGGCCGTCTTCAATGTGGCGACCACCGGCCTCTACTATTCGACGGTATCCGATAGGGCGGGCGGGACTTTCATCGTCGCCGAAGCCAATGCGCCTCCCGTGACCACGCGGCCATTGCAGCAGTTCGTGGAAGCCGGGCAGACGCTGGCCATCGCCGGCGTATCGGTCGCCGACCCGGCGGCAGACGCCGCGGCCCAGCTGGTCACGGTCAGCCTTTCGGATGCGGCCGGCGCCCTGTCGGCAACCGGGGCCGGCGTCACCGGATCGGGAACCAACGCGCTCACGGTGACCGGAACCACCGCCCAGGTGAACGCCGCCCTCGCCACCCTCACCTATGCGTCGCCGTCGGCCGGAAGCGCGGCGAGCGATGTTATCGCGATCCACACCAGCGATGGGCTGGGCGGCGCCAACGACATCTCCACGGCGGTGACCATCACCCAGCCGATCACCACCGAGGCCCAGCTCGAGGCGGCCATCGTTCAGGCGGACACCGCCGTGGCCGGCAGCGGCGTGATCACCATCGACCTTGCGGGTGACATCGCCTTCAACAGCGAACTCTCGGCGATCAACCTGAAGTCTGGCGTCACTCTGGACATCCAGGGCAACGGCTGTGTGCTCGACGGAGGCGGCGCGTGGCGTGGCCTACTGGTCTATTCCGGCGCCGTCACGGTGGAGAACCTGACCCTCCAGAACATGACCGCGGTCGGAGGCGCTGGCGGCGCCGGGGGCGGGGGCGGGGGCGGCCTGGGCGGCGGCCTGTTCGTCGCCAACGACGCGGCGAATGGCGCGGCGCCGGGTTCGGTAGTTCTGACCAACGTCAACTTCGCCGGCGATAGCGCGGTGGGCGGGGCCAGCGGCGTTAGCCCGGGCTCTATCCTCAATGGCGGCGGCGGCGGACTCGGGGGAGCGGGCGGCGCAGGCTCTGACCCCCTCCGCAACGGCGGCGGCGGCGGCGTGGGTTTATCCGCGGCCGGCGGCAGCGGCGGCATTCCGACTCCGGGCGGAGCTGGATCCATTCTCGGCGCCGTGAACGGCGGCGGGGGGGGGTTGGGCGCCTCCACGGTCGCCTATATCACGAGCGGATTTCCGCATGTCCAAGGTGTAGCGGCCGTGGGAGGGGCGGGTGGAGGAGTCGGCGGCAGCCTCGGCTACTACACCATTACGAATTATAATCTTGCCGTGAGTTGGGAAGGCGTCGGCGGGGCTGGGGGATTCGGCGGCGGCGGCGGCGGTGGCAATCACGCAGGCGGACGAGGCGGGTTCGGAGGCGGCGGAGGCGCTGCGGGAGGACTCGTGACCGGGAATTTCAAGGGTTATCAGACCGGTGGCCATGGTGGCTTCGGCGGCGGCGGGGGCGGCAGCCAAGATATTGCTGGAGGAGCATTCAGCCTCTTTGGCGGTGGCGCAGGCTCCGCGATTGGCGGTGGCGCAGGCGCCGCGACTGGCGGCGGTGGTGGCGGGCTCGGCGCCGGGGCGGACATCTTCGTCCAGGCCGGCGCCAGCCTGACGATCAACGGCCAGGGCACCCTCGCGCAAGGGACCGTGAGCGGCGGGGTCGGCGGCGCGGGAGGGACATCCGGGAGTGCGTACGGCTCCGGGATTTTCCTCCAGGGAAACCAGAGCGTCACGCTTTCCCCGACGGCCGGCCAGACCCTGACCATCGCCGGCGTGATCGCCGACGTCACCGGATCGCATGACTCCAGCCCCTTCCACACCGCCGGCGCTGGCTCGTTGGCAGACAGCGGCGCGGGGCGGCTGGTGCTGTCGGCGACGAACACCTTTACCGGCGGCGTCACCCTGAACGGCGGGACCCTCGAACTCGCGGCGGCGGGGGCCAGCGGGACAGGGGCGATCACCCTGGCGGGGACGGCGGCCGTGGTGCTGGACGCGGCGGACACACCGGCCGCCGGCCAGACCTTCGTCTCCCCGATCGCCGGCTTTGCCAACGGCGATTCGATCGACCTCCAGGGCCTGACCTACACACCGAACGCCACCGCCACGCTCAGCGGCGGCATACTCACCGTTTCCAGCAACGGTGAATGCGTCGCCCTCGTCCTGCCCGGCGCGACCGCTTCGGCCTATTATGCGCACGCCGACGGTGTCCACGGCGTTATCGTCACGAGTGCTCCCGCCCCCGCGGCGGCATGGACCGCCAAGGCGAGCGCCGACTGGTCGGTCGGCGGCGACTGGACATCGGGCGCGGCGCCCGACAACGCCGCCCTCGACCTGACGATCGCGGCCGCCGGCGCCTACACCGTGACGATCGCGGCCGGCGAGACCTACAGCGCGGAAAACCTCACCTTCGCCAACCCCAGGGGCAGCCTGAGCGTGGCGGGAACCTTGCATCTGGCCGGCGGACTGGTGTTGAATAGCGGCAAGATCGCGCTGTCCGGGGTGCTCGACGGGGCGGCCTACATGATCGCCGGCACCTCGCTGACAGGCTACGGCCAGGTGACGGGGGCTCTGCAACTGTTCGGCGCGGCCACCGCCTCGAGCGGTCTGCTGACCCTGTCCGGCCCGGTCTCCGGGGTGGGCGGGACCCTGACCATCGCGGCGGGCGCCAGCCTGGAACTGGGCGGCGCTGCGGGGAGCGACGAGACGATCGTTTTCAAGACCGGCCCCGGCCTGCTGAAGCTCGACGACCTGCCGGATTTCGCCGCCTCCATCGCCAAGCTCGGCCCCGCCCAAAGCATTGACCTGGCCGGCGTGACCGTCACCAGCGACCGCCTGGCCGGCGGGGTTCTGACGCTGTTCGACGGCGCGGCGCAGGTTGGGGCGCTGAGGATCGGCGGAGCCTATGCGAAGAAGGTCTTCGCCCTTTCCAGCGACGGAGCGGGCGGAACGACGATCGCCCTTGCCGCCGACGCCGCGCCCAGGGTGGTCGCCCCGATCAGCGTCACCGACCCCGCGAAGGCCCCGCTGGCGATCACCGGTGTTTCGATCACCTCCGCGACGGCCGCGGCCGCCCGGGAGACCTTGTCCGTGACGGTGTCGGACCTGTCCGGCGACTTGTCGGCCACCGCCGTCGGCGGCGCCAAGGTCTATGCCTCGGGCCTCATGGCCCTTACGGTCGTCGGCTCGCTGGACCAGGTCAACGCATCGCTGGCTACCCTGACCTATGTCGCGACGGCCTCGGGCGTCGACAAGATCAGCCTTCTGGCGAACAACGGCAACGGACTTACCGGCAAGGGCGTGATCACGATCATGGTTCCGACCACCGTGGCGACCGCCGCCGTCTCCCGTTTCGCCGATGCGATGGCAGGCCTCTCGACCGACGGCGGCTCGATCGCCGCCTCCCTGATGGCGACGAGATTCTGCGCGCCACAGATGACCCTGGCGCACCCCGCCTGATCTGTCGGAGACGTTTCGTCCACCTTTAAACGATTCCGCTGAACAGCGGTTTGCTCTAGAAGCGCACCTTTCGTCCCGTCGCAAAGGCTTTGCCCCGTGCGCCTGCCCCAGGCCCGTCTCGACCAGGTTCTCGACCGCTTCCGAGAGGTGGAGGCGCGGATGGAGACCGCCAGCGGCGGCGCGGAGATCGTGCGCCTGGGCAAGGAGCACGCCGAGCTGCGCCCGGTGGCGGAGTTCGCCCAGCGCCTGGCCGCCGCCCGCGCCGAGCGTGAGGATCTGGAGCGGATGGCCGCCGAGGACGACGCCGAGATGGCGGCGATGGTCCGGGACGAGATGGCCGACCTGGACGCCCGGCTGCCCGAGCTGGAGCGCGAACTGGCCCTGCTGCTGGCCCCGCGCGACGCCGACGAGAACGCCTCGGCGATCCTGGAAGTGCGGGCCGGCACCGGTGGCGACGAGGCGGCGCTGTTCGCCGGCGACCTGTTCCGCATGTACCAGCGCTATGCCCAGGAACACGGCTGGCGGGTGGAGATCGACAGCGTCTCCGAGGGTGACGCCGGCGGCTACAAGGAGATCATCGCCTCGATCGAGGGCGACGGCGTGTTCGGCCGGCTGAAGTTCGAGAGCGGCGTTCACCGGGTGCAGAGGGTGCCCGACACAGAGACGCAAGGCCGCATCCATACCAGCGCCGCCACGGTGGCCGTGCTGCCCGAAGTCGAGGACGTCGACATCGAGGTCCGGGACGCCGACATCCGCATCGACACCTATCGCTCCAGCGGCGCTGGTGGCCAGCATGTGAACAAAACCGACTCGGCCGTGCGCATCACCCACCTGCCCAGCGGCATCGTGGTGACGAGTTCGGAAAAATCCCAGCACCAGAACCGCGCCCGGGCGATGAAGGTGCTCAAGGCCCGGCTGTACCAGGAAAAGCGCGACGCCCTGGACGCCCAGCGCTCCGAGGCCCGCAAGAGCCAGGTCGGCAGCGGCGACCGGTCCGAGCGGATTCGGACGTATAATTTCCCGCAAGGCCGGGTAACCGACCACCGGATCAACCTGACCCTCTACAACCTGCCGAAGGTGATCGAGGGCGAAGCGCTGGACGACGTCATCAACCCCCTGATCGCCGAGGACCAGGCGGCGCGGCTGGCGAGTTTGGAGGATAGCTTCGGGGTGAATTGAGGCGAACGTCGCTCGGGTGCTGCACGCGACGCGGGTTTCAGCGGCGAGCAACAATCCGGCGCAGACGCCCCGCGCTCATCACGCGGCAATCCGCTATGGATGCCCTATGCCCGACCACACATCCATACCTGCGTCCAGCAGCTACGCCACGCTCCTGAACGAGCTGAAGGCTCGGATCCATACGGCACGGCTCAACGCCGCGCTCGCGGTCAATCAGGAACTCATCCTGCTCTATTGGAGCATTGGAAGTGGCATCCTCGAACGCCAGCGGGCAGAGGGCTGGGGAGCCAAGGTGATCGACCGTCTCGCCAGCGACCTGCGTCGCGATTTTCCGGAGATGACCGGACTTTCGGGGCGAAATCTGCGCTATATGCGCGCCTTAGCCGAAGCCTATCCGGATCTCGAATTCGTGCAACAGGTCGTTGCACGATTGCCTTGGGGCCATAATGTGCGCCTTCTGGAAGCGGTCAAGGTCACGGCCGAGCGTGAGTGGTATGCGCGGCGAGCCATCGATCACGGCTGGAGCCGCAACGTCCTGGCTCATCAGATCGATAGCGACCTTTTCCGGCGGCAGGGCAGGGCCCTGACCAATTTCAAGCGCACGCTGCTGGCCGTCCAGTCCGAGTTGGCCCAGGAGATCATCAAGGACCCGTATAGTTTCGACTTCCTGTCGCTCGGACCGGATGTGCTGGAGCGGGACCTGGAGCGCACGCTGCTGGAGCACATGCGCGCCCTCATTCTGGAACTGGGCAAGGGCTTCGCCTTCGTGGCCAGCCAATACCACCTTGAGGTCGGAGGTCAAGATTACTACCTTGACCTTCTATTTTACCACTATCGCTTGAGATGTTTCGTTGTCATCGAGTTAAAAATAGAGGATTTCAAGCCCGAGTTCGCAGGAAAAATGAATTTCTATCTATCGGCGGTGGACGATCAACTGCGCCACCCGGATGATGCACCCAGCATAGGGATCATACTTTGCCGAGGAAGAAACGAGATCATCGTGGAGTATGCCCTGCGCGACGCCGCTAAACCGATAGGCGTGGCCACCTATCGGCTCCTTCCGGCCAAACTGCGCAAGGATCTACCCACGGCCCAAGAACTCACCCGCGAATTCCCGCTGATGTCGCTAGTCAAGTTGCGGCTCGAGATCGAACACGAGATTCGCACGCTGCTTGCCGACCGCGGGGCCGAACCGACGCCCCCGCTGGGATTGACCCAGTCACTTCATGAGTTGCAACGGCGAGGCTTGGCTCCCTCCGGCGCTGAAGCCTTTTTAGGCATAGCCCAGTCCATGAACGCGGCCGCCCATGCGATCGAAGTCTCACCCGAGGCCGTTGCCGAGGCCGAAAGAGTCGGCGCGGTCTTCCTTGCCGAACTCCGATCCATGCGGGACTCGGGCGCTTAGCGGCGTTATAGCCGTACGGAACCCTTCAGTGTCGGTTCTCGGCGCGCGACGTATTCGACAGTGCAGCTGGCGAATTTGGAAAGTCTCCTCTTTGCGCTTCCTTAAATCGCCAGGACAATTACGGTTATAGAACCGCTGGCCCTAGGTGGAGGGAAGCTTGATGTCTGAGAGGCGCGCCCGAATGGTCTCCTTCACGCTCTTTACGCTCTTCTCCACGGGTTCGAGTTCTTCGACCGCCTGTTGCCAGAAGTCCGTCTGATTCTGTGTATAATTGCCTTTCGTGCGTTCGACCATCGAGCGGCTGATGAGCGCCATTCGCATCGATTTGCCAGAATCCATCATCTCGCCTGACAGCTCCTCGTCGATGAACACACCCTGCAGGATGATGTAATTCTGGAAGTCTGTGAGAGACCGCTCGGCTGCAGCAATCTGCTTCCAGATCAGGAAGGTTAAGTACTTCTCACTTTTGTCGCCCGCGCCACGCACCTCGGCCTTTTGGAAGTCCTTCAGCCCAGAGCCCTCAAGCCATGCCTCAAGCTGCGGGCCGGTCATGCTGTTCGGGTCGGCGTGCCGTTGGAAGACCGAGATAGCGTCGTGGCATGCGCCATAGGCCCTATTCATCAGTCCCCAGGCCTCCGGTAGAACCTCATACTCCCGGGCATGGAACTTGGTCGCGCGATCGGCGTAGCGACCAAGATCTGCTTTGAGGCGTTCCACCTCGCGCGCGTTCGCTGCTTTCAGGTCTTCTAGGTCCTTCTGGAAGTGGGAATCCAGCCAGCCCTTCGCGAAGGTCTTGAACAGCCAATAGGCAGCGCCGGTCGCAACGAGACCCGTGATGCCGAGCGCCGCAAAAGCAGCGAGTACGTTCGTCAGAATCTCGGCTGGGAGCACTATGAACTCGCTGGCTGCGTGGCTTGTCCTGCGGGTGAATACCACTTGGCGAGATCGTGTGCCGAGGCCGTCATCAACCCGCTGATCGCCGAGGACCAGGCGGCGCGGCTGGCGAGTTTGGAGGATAGTTTCGGGTAGGCCATGACCGATGGGATGTGCGGCTTGGCCTATTGCGTTGCCGCTGGGTCCATCTGACACGCTCTTCCATCAGATGGCGTCGGCGCGAAAGCCGGACGCCAGTCTCAACAAGAAAACGGGAGAGACAAGCGCATGAAGGAAATTCTCGATCTGGCCGGCCGGGTGGCCTTGGTGACCGGGGCGGGCCAGGGGGTGGGGCGGCAGATCGCGCTGCATCTGGCCGCGCACAACGCCGGGGCGGTGGTGGTCAACGACTATGTGCTGGCCCGCGCCGAAGCGGTGGCCGAGGAGATTCGCGCCGAGGGCGGCAAGGCCCTGGCGCTGCAGGCCGACGTCTCCGACCTGGCCAGTGTGAAGGACATGGTGGCCAGGGCGCGGGCCGAACTGGGACCGATCGGCGTGCTGGTCAACAACGCCGGCAACGCCGGAGCGACCCCCTCGGCCGAACTGGGCAAGCCGTTCTGGGAGACCGGACCGGAGGTTTGGCAGAGCTTCCTGGGTGTGAACCTGTTCGGGGTGATCAACTGCGCCGCCGCGGTGATCCCCGGCATGATCGAGCGTCAGGCGCCCGGACGGATCATCACCATCATCTCCGACGCCGGGCGGTGGGGCGACGCCAGCCTGGAGATCTACGCCGCCGGCAAGGCGGGGGCGGCGGGCTTCACGCGCTCGGTGGCCCGCACCCTTGGCCGCCACGAGATCACCGCCAATTGCGTGGCCATCGCCCTGACCGACACCCCGGCGGTGCAGCGCACGCTGCAGGGCGATCAAGAGCGGCTGAAGCGCACGATGGAGAAATACATCATCCGCCGGCCGGGACAGCCGACCGACATCGCCAATATGGTGCTGTTCCTGGCCTCCGACGCCAGCCCCTGGATCACCGGCCAAGTCTACCCGGTCAACGGCGGGTTCACCTTCGCGCTGTAGGCCGGGCTAAAGGCGCCAGACACTCATCCAGCCGACCACGGGGCCGGGATGGGCCGCTTCGAGCCGCTCGATGTCCACCGGCGCACCCGATGGCGGGATCAGGGTCGACCGCCGATGGCGCAGGCCGGCGTCCGCCAGCAGCGCCGCGACATGCTCGCGCGTATGTTTGTAGGTGTCGGCGACCACATGGCCGCCCGTCACCGGCAGGCGCGTGTGTTCGTAGTGGTGCCGCGCGTCGACACTGGTCAGGATCGCCAGGCCGCCCGGGCCGAGCATCCGGACCGTCTCGGCGATCGCGGGCCGAAACTCCGGCACGTGGGTCAGGACGCGGGTGGAGAGCACGATGTCGAAACTTTGGTCCGGGAACGGCAGGTCGCGCGCGTCGGCCTGGGCGAGCGTCACCCCCGGCAGCCGGTCCCGCGCCAATCGCAGCATTCCGGCGCTGACATCGACACCCACGCGCTCCGGGCATAGATCGCCGAGGCGATCGAGGTACCAGCCGGTGCCGCAGCCCACGTCGATCAGGCGCGGCCGGATCGCCGCCCCCGTCCAGCTCTCGACGGCGCTCCGCAGAAACGGCGTTTCGGTCTCGTGCCAGAACGCCTGCCACTTCCAGGCGTCATAGAACGGAGCGGCCATGTCATAGGCCGCAGCCGGCAACGTCACTTATGGTTCTCAAGCTTGTCGAGGCGCGCGTTCAGGGCGTCGAGCTTACGCGTCAGCGCCACGGTGTCGGTCGTGACCGGCGCGCCGCTGATCGTCATCCGGTCTCGCAGCACACCCTCGGCCGCGGCGCGCGCGGCGGAGGGTACATCGGGAAACAGGTTGCCCTTGATCCATTCGGCGCCCGTGGTGGCCACCGTCAGCAGCGCCAGCGCGCCGGCCGCCCACAGGAACGAACTCCGCACCGCTCCGGGGATATTGTCCTTGAACTTGGTCACTTCCTCGCCCCGGGCGGTCGCCAGGGCCGCCAGCGCCTCGACCTTGGCCGCTTCGGTGGAAGCCTTGATCTCGGCCATGGCCTTGGCGCGGGACTCCTCGAGGTCCGCCATCATGTCGCCGACCTGGAGAAAGCTGGTGGGCTGATCGACGGCCAGCTGACGCAACTTGGCGTCATAGGTCTCGCGCGGCTCGGTATAGGTCATTGGATGCAGCAGGGTTCCGATAAGTTTCACGAACACCATCTTGGCGATCACCGTCCGCGCGTCGATCACCACCTTTTCCTTGCCGAAATTGACGAACAGACAAGCCAGGTCGCCCGCGTATCCCGGCTCGATCATACTCATATTGACCAGCATCAGGCCCTTGCGCGACAGGCCATTGGTTTGCCACCAGAACCCCACCAGATCCTTGGGCAAGGCGACGCGTTCGCGCGTGCGAATCCAGATCATTTTACCAGGATTGACCATGATCTCGTGATGCGGGCCCTCGGGCGGAAAGATCGTCTGGCGATCCTCGCAGCCGGCCAGAAAGGCCGCGCCGGAGACGAAGGAATAGGAGCATTCAGTGGCCCGGCCGATATCGCCGCCGACGATCAGTTGGCCCTGATGGATCCGGTCACGAATTTCCTCATCCGACAGCACCGACATCGCCGACTCCTTGCTGATCCCGGGCTGCCCCGGCGACATAATCTCAGCATAGCGCCGGCGCGACACGGCGCCCAGAAGCGGGCCTTTGAGATCTCTGCTCTACCGCCCGAGCATCCTCTTTTCGGCGGCGATGATCGGCGCGAAACTGGGGCGGGCGTGGATGGCATTCAGGTATGCAGCCGTCTTGGGATAGGTCTTGGCGTCCAGCACGTGGCCGGCGTGGGCGATGTTGACGAACGGGCTGGCGACGGCCAGGTCGGCCAGGGTCAGGCGATCCTCGACCAGGAAGCCGGAGGCCGGCGCGATACTCTCCACATAGGCCAGCATCGGCGGCAGCTCGTCCCGCTCGGCGGCGTCCGCCGCGGCCATGTCGCCTTCACGTCCCATCATGCCGGCGACGATCCGGTTGAAGAACAGCTTGGCCATGATCGGAACCAGCACCGTGTCGGCGAACTCGTCGTACCAGATTGTCCGCGCCCGCGCCTTGGGCTCGGTGGGGATCAAACTCGGCTCCGGCTGTTTGGCTTCCAGATAGGCGATGATCGCGCTGGAGTCGGAGATGGCGAAGTCGCCGTCGCGAAAGCCGGGGATCTTGCCGAAAGGGCTGGCTTCGCGGAATTCGGCATCGCTGGAGCCTGGGAAGGTGTTCTTCAACTCCAGGGCCAAACCCTTTTCGGCGCCGTACGCCATCAGCTTGCGCACGAAAGGCGACAGGGTGGATCCATAGACGATCATCGTTTTCTCCCAATACGGCGCGCCTTGGACGGCGGCCTATGCCTATCACGGCGATGTGACGGTTCAGCCTCAATCAATCCGGCCGAAATGCCAGTTGGGCCACGATAGCTAGTGTGCGCTAGCGATCCGGTAGGATGTCGGCGTGTCGCGCCACTTCCAGCCATTTCCCGTCACCGGATCGTCTCCAGACCGATGTGAAGCGAACGTGTGAAACCTGGCCGGCCAAAGGAAACCTCCCGGCCCAGCCGCAGGTCTCGATACCGGCGAGGATCGCGACGTCACCATAGCTGTGGGCGTAGTCGATTGACCGCGTGAACGAGGCGAAACGCAGTATCCCCGACGACACCATGCCGAGAACTTGAGGGCCGGCGACGAACTTGCCCAGCGGGTTGTTGACCACGAACGTGTCGGCCCAGAGCGAGGTCAGCGCCTTGGTGTCGGCGGCTAGGAAAGCATTCACCTCGGCGTCGTTCGCCGCCTGCAATCCCGAGTCCAATCCGTCGACGGCGGCGTTGGCGCCGGAGGCCGCGCCGAGCGCGACTACGATTGCGATAGCGGATCGGTGCATGGGCTTCTCCTGGCGTCAGCCGTCGAAGCTGCGCCCTGGTTTGGCGGCTGGCAAGTGTCGCTCCTGATCAGGTAGTTCAGCGGCTATTGCAGCAGCGGCCGCAACTCTACGACAGTATGGGTGTCTCCCAGGCCTTCCGCGGCGGCGATGGCGCCGACCAGCCCGCCCCGCCTACGCGGAGCGGCAGTCAACGCGACCTTGAACGCCTGTAGAGCCTGATCGGGTTGGTTCAGGCGAAGCAGCAATTCGCCCAATTGCTCGCGCGCGGGCACGATCGGGCCTGGTGTCACGGGCAGCTTTTCAAACGCGTCTTCCTCGTCGGCGGCCGCCTTCAGCCTGGCGATCGCGGTCACGGAGTCGCCCTGGGCGGCTGACCGCCACCCCTGCGCCTCAAGAAGCATGACGTGCGACTGCGCCGCCCAATAGAGGTCGCCTTTGGCCCTGAGGGCCTCGACGCAAGCCTGGAGCTGACCGATGTCGCCATCCGCAGCGGTGGGAAGCGTTGCGCGGGCGTGCCCCAGAGCGCGCGCCCAATAGACGATGGCGGCTACCTGGGGCGATGTCCCCGGGAGCGGCTCGAGTCGCGCGGCCGCATCCCAGTCGCGCTGTTCGATGGCCATGCGCACCGGCATGGCCGTCGCCGCGTAGCCCACCTTGAACTGCGCCGCATTAAGGCCGGCCATACCCTTCAGGGCCACGACCACGGACACAGCCTCCTGGTATCGCCCGCGTTGGAGGTAGGCGTAGGTCAGGTAATCCATCGCATGCAGTTCTTCGCCAACATCGCCCTGCGCCCGGGCCGCGGCGCGCGCGGCGATATTGGAAGCGATCGAGTCGTCCCAAAGACCCAGCCGGGTGAAGATGTGCGAGGGCATGTGCAAGGCGTGCGGCGCCGAGGGCGCGATCTTCGAATAGGCGCGCGCCGCCGGCAGGCCATGCTCGGCCAGCTCGGCGCTGTCGCAGGCGTGGATCAGATAGTGGGCCAGACCGGGGTGCTGGGGCTGATCGCGGTAGATGGGCTCAAGGATGGCGATGGCCCGCTTCTGGTTGGCGTGACTACGATCGGTTGGCGGCGCGGTGGCGATCAGGGATAGGGCGTAGAAGATCTGGGCTTCGGAGTCGGCCGGATCGCGCCGGGCCAGATCGGCCATGGCGTGGGAATAGCGCTCGGCGCGCTCGGTGGCGCTCGCGGCGTCGGCGTCGGCGCCGGCATAATACTGGGCCAAGGCGGCGATGAACGCACGTTCGCGCGGCGTTCCCCCGCCAATCTCAACAGCCTGGCGCGCCTGGGCCGCGCCTTCCCTCAGCTGATCGCCGGCCGGAGCCTCCCACAGCTGATGGTAATGCGTCATCGCCAGGCCCCAATGGGCGATGGCGCAGTTCGGGTCCCGGGCCGCGACGCCGGCGAAGGCCTTCTCGGCGTCGGCATAGGCAAACGAATGCAGAAGCGCCACGGCCCGGTTGAAAGACGCCGAGACCTCCGGCCTGCATGAGGTGGGGAATGTCACCGCGCCCAGATGCTCGGGCGCCGGATGGTCGTGGTGTTCCTCGGCCATGCCCATCGCCGGGTCCATCGGCTGCGCGATAGCCCGCGTCCCGATCGTCGCCGCGAACGCCAAGGCCGCGCCTAACCTCAAGATCCGCATCGCTCAGCCCTCCACTGCCCGGCCTCGCGCCGGATCGACCCCAACCCTAAGCAAACCTCGCGAGGTTTGCTTGCATCAAGCATTCCTTGGCAACATTGATTTGGCTCGGAAAAAGCAAAATCAATCGTGGCGTTGACGCCGCAAGGCTGCTTAGCCCGGTCACATCGTCGGACAATCCTACCGTGACGTCACGACAGGATAAGACCTCACAGGGTATCCGTGCTCACGTCGCGGTCCAACTTGCCAGACCATGACTTCAACCTTACGCGGCCGGAGTTGTTCGGAGCCGTCAGATAGTCCTCCAGTGCATCGGGTTCACGCAAATCGAGCCACTGCGTCCATTCGCCGGGTATGTCTTGCTCCTCAAGGATCAGGAGATGATCATCCAGGATTGCGCCTATCCAGGCGACGAGTTCTACGAAGTCCTCGTCGTAGATGTCGCCGTGTGCGTGGTTCGGCCCAAAGAAAAGGGTTGGACCCGCATGTTCATCGATCCACAAGCAAAGCGCGCGATCATCGTCGCCAGATGGCGACGGGACCGCGATCTCGAGAGAGAATCCGTCTGTTTCATTAGACGGATACATGATCGCCTGTTCCGCGAGTTCCGGAAACACTTGGAATACGGCGCACGCCAAGCGTCGGGAAAGCGCCCCAAGGGCGTCGATCTCGAATGGAGGGAATTCATCCATGCCCCGGATTAATAGAATCTGGGTTCGCGCGCCAGCAAGCGGGTAGCTGCCTGTCCCTACCCTAGCCGATCCGCGCTCATCCGCCGACGGAAGGGGCAGTGTTAGCCGACACCCTCAAACCGCGCCGCTACCGCGATAGAAACGGGATCAGCATCGCCAGCGTCGGCTGGGTGGCGATCAACTCAAGCCCCCACAGCGCCGCCAGCAGGGCGAGGCTGGCGGGCCAGTATCGCCCGTAGTCCGACGTGCGCCTGGCCCCGCTCACATAGATCCAGGCCATGGCCACGGTGAAGGCGACCTCGAACCAGCCGCCCACCCGGCCGAACATCGCGCGGGCGCCCAGTTCGATTCCCGAATGGGGCCACAGGCCCATGTCCGGTCCGTGGACGAAGGCGTCCAGGACCCAGTGCGATAATACCGCGATGAACAGGACGGCGGCCACCCGGCGCCCCAGGCGCAGAAAGGCGGCGGCGAACAGGGCCGACCAGACGATGGCCATGACCAGCGAATGGCTCCAGGGGATGTCCAGAATGAACGCCGCCTGGTTTTTCTCGCCCTCGAGCCCGGCGAACATCAGAACACCGAACATCAGGTCGAGCAGGCCGACGGCGGTCAGCAGGGCCCAGTTGGGCGCGCGCGGCTCCGCCCGCTTCAGGGCCAGGGCGGCGGCGAAATGTCCGGGAAGCATGGTCGTGGCCTCTCTCTTCAGTCCCTTGGCTTTCGCTGGTTCGTGATCGCGAAAGCCAGGACCGGCGCCAGATAGACGAGGAAGTTGATCAGCCCGCTGATCTGGTCGGCGGTCATCGTCTCTCCCCCGTGGCCGGAGCGGCGGCCGCCGCCGACACGCTGGCGCCAGGCGTCTGGCACCGCGGCAAGCCCTCGACCCGGTCGAGTAGGATATCCTGACCCAGCATCGGTGTACCGAGGTAGCCGCGCAGCTTCAACCGGGTTGGCGAGACCAGTTGGGCGTCGAGGTCGTAGGTTCGGCCGTCGGCCGCCGCGTAGACCTTGCCGCCGGTTGCCCGGGTCGGACCGCGCGGCGTCAGGCCGCGAACGATTTGCAGGCCGCACAGCGGTTGACCGCGTTTGGCCGGATCGGGATTGTGCGCGTCCAGCCGGGGGCGCCCGTCCGGCCCGATCGGAGACCTCAGCCATACCAGGCGGGCGCACACCGCGGCGCCGCAAGCATAGTATTCGGCGGCCGAGTCGTTATCCGCCGTACGCCAGACGCCCAGGATCGACCCGGCTACGCCGGCTTCCGCGTCAGAGGCCGCCAGGATGGCCAAGGCGACCACGGCCAGGGCGGCGACATTTCGTTTCATGGCTGAAGAGACCCCTCGTTGATGTCGAGGGCGGTTGTGGCAAGATATCCGGCTGGACGCGATTGGCCAAAAGCGTCGCCTGGCTGTACGGTTTCGTATGAGCATCGATCATCTCGACTGGGCGCTTTGCCGCAGTTTCCTGGCCATCGTGCGCGGCGGCAGTCTCAGCGCCGCCGCCCGGCGGCTCGGCGTTGCGCATCCGACCGTCCGGCGCCACCTCGACGCCCTGGAGTCGGCGCTGGGCGCGCCCCTGTTCGTGCGCTCACCCAGCGGTCTTGTTCCCACCGAACTGGCCGAGGATCTCAAGGCCACGGCCGAAGCCATGGAAGTCGGCGCCGAGGCGTTCGTGCGCACCGCTTCGGCCGAAAGAGAGGCCGTCGCGGGCACGGTGCGGATCACCGCCATGGAACTGTGGGGCGCGGAGGTCCTGCCGCCCATCCTCGCGGCGCTCCAGACCATGCACCCGCGGCTGACCTTCGAGCTCACCCTGACGCGCCAGACCGAGGACCTGCTGCGCCGCGAGGCGGATATCGCCGTGCGGATGGCGAAGCCGGCGCAGGACGATCTGATCGCGCGCCGGATCGGCCCGGTGTCGGCGGGTCTCTATGCGCACGAAACCTGGCTGGCGCGCCACGGCGTTCCGGCGAGCCTGCGGCAGCTGGCCGACCGCGGCCAACTCGTCGGCTTCGACCGCAACCCGGCCGTTCTGCGGGCGTTGACGCGGATGGGTGTGGCCGCCGATCGCGGCAGCTTCGCTTTCCGCTCGGACAACGATCTGGCTCAGCTGGCGGCGATCCGGGCCGGGATGGGGGTTGGGATCTGCCATGCCCCGATCGCCGCGCGCGACGCGCGCCTGGTCCGCGTCCTGCCGGCGATCGATACCCGCCTCGATCTCTGGCTCGCCGCCAGCACAACCGTGCGCGCCGCAGCCCGCGTCCGCGCCACCTTCGACGCCCTGGCGCGCGACCTCGGGCGAATCCTCGCCGAGACACCGCCATCGACAATAACCTGAGCTATCGCGCACCGGCAAATGACGGCCGCCGGCGCCGCCGATCCGACCTTACCAAACATTCATAACACGGTAGCTTGCACCACACGGTAGCTGGTTATAGACAGGAGACCAGTTCGAAGGAGCGACATCCAGTGGTCGAAGCGGTTCAGGTTCAATTGAAAAAGGGGGTGCTGGAGCTTTGCGTTCTGGCGCTGCTCTCCCGGGGCGACGCCTATGGCTACGAGATCGCCAGCCGCCTGGCCCAGGGCATCGAGATGGGCGAGGGCACGGTCTATCCGCTGATGCGGCGGATGCAGTCCGACGGTCTGGTGGCGACCTATCTGGTGGAAAGCCCCGCCGGCCCCTCGCGCAAATACTATCGCCTGACCGATGTCGGCCGGGCGGCCTTCGAGACACAGAAAACCGAATGGACCGCCTTTTCGGCGGCCGTGGACGCCATACTAGGAGGGGCGCAATGACCCGGCAGGACTTCATTTCACGGCTGCGCGCCGGCCTTCGCGGCCTGGCGCCGCCGGCGATCGAGGAGATCGTCGCCGACTACGAGACTCATTTCGTCGAAGCCCAGGCCGCCGGCCGTGGCGAGGCCGAAGTGGCCGCGGCCCTGGGCGACCCCGACCGCGTGGCCCGGGAATTGAGGGCCGAGGCCGGGCTGCGGCGCTGGGAGGTCGAGCGCAACCCGTCGGCCGCCGCCAACGCGGTATGGGCTGTGCTGGGCCTGGGGGCGATCGACCTGCTGGTACTGCTGCCGATCGTGCTGTGGATCGGCGGCACCCTGCTGGGCCTGTTCATCGCCGCCGGCGCCCTGGTGGTGGTCGGGGCGGTGATGATGGTGGCGGGACCCGTGGTGGTGCATGGCGCGCCGGTGATGGCGCTGGCCCTGGGAGGCCTGGGCCTGATCGCCGCCGCCACCAGCCTGGGCTGCATCGCCACCATCGTCTCGATCGGCTGCACCAACGCCCTGGTCTGGTATGGCCGCCTGCATATGCGACTGTTGAAACCCGCGCTCGAACCGCAAGGAGCCGTCTGATGATCCGAACACTCGCCACCATCGCCGGGATCAGCTTCATCCTGGCGGTGGCCTGCATGGCCGGCGCCTTCGCCATTGCCGGCGGCCCATTCTACATCGACGACGCCTGGCGGTTCCATCGCGATTCCCTGCCGATCGACAACACCTCCCTGCCGTCGGTGACCCGGCTAACCGTGCAACAGCCGATCTAAGCCAGGGCGTTGGCGATCAGCGCCTTGGTTTCAGCGAGGCCGTAGATGGCCGCGAAGGAGCCGAAGCGTGGCCCCTGGCTCTGGCCAAGCAGCACTTCATAGAGGGCGGTGAACCAGGCGCGCAGGGGCTCGAAGCCGGCGTCCTTGCCGGCCGCATAGACCTCGTTCTGGATGCGCTCGGCGTCCTTGCAATCGGCCGGCAGGGCCGCCAGCCGGGCCAGCAGGTCGGCGAAGGCGACGCGCTCGCGCTGGTCGGGCGCGCGGAACTTTTTGGTTGGGCGGACGAAGTCTTCGTAATATTTGATGGCGTAGCCGACCAGCCGGTCGAGCAGTGGCTCGCTGGCCGGCGTCGCGTGCGGATACAGCCGGTTGATGAAGCCCCACAGAATGGTCTTGTCCGAGGCGTTGGCGGCCGAGACCAGGTTGAGCAACAGGCTGAAACTGACCGGCGAGCCCTTGGCCGGCGGATTGGCGGCGTGCAGGCTCCAGACCGGATTGTCCAGCGGATTGACCGGCCGGCCATTGCCCTCGGCCGCCGTCGTCGCCGGGCGGTTATAGGCGTCCAGCTGCTGCAGATATTCGTCGGTAGCCTTGGGAATGACGTCGAAATACAGCCGCTTGGCCGAGCGGGGCGACTGGAACATGTAGTAGGCCAGGCTCTCGGGCGCGCCATAGCGCAACCACTCCTCCATGGTCAGGCCGTTGCCCTTGGACTTGGAGATTTTCTGGTTGGCCTCGTCCATGAACAGTTCAAACTGGAAACCTTCGGGCGGGGTTCCACCGAGCACCTGGCAAACGCGGTTGGAGACGCGCACCGAATCGACCAGGTCCTTGCCGGACATCTCATAGTCGACCTCCAGCGCGGTCCAGCGCGCCGCCCAGTCGGGCCGCCACTGCAGCTTCAACGCGCCGCCGGTGACCGGGATTTCGGTCATCTCGCCGTCCTCGTCGGCGAACACGATGGCGCCGCGATCGGGGTGGGTCTCCAGGGTGGGAACCTGCAGCACCCGGCCGGTCTTGGGGCTGATCGGCAGGAACGGCGAATAGGTCGCCCTGCGCTCGGGACCCAGGGTCGGCAGCATGATCGCCTGGACCTTGTCGAAGCGCTCCAGCACCCGGCGCAGCACCGCGTCGAACCGGCCGGACTTGTAGCACTGAGTGGCGGACAGGAATTCGTAGTCGAAGCCGAACCCGTCGAGAAAGGCGCGCAGGCGGGCGTTGTTGTGGGCGCCGAAGCTGTCGTACTCGCCGAACGGGTCGCGGACGCTGGTGACCGGCTTGTCGCGGTCCTCCTCCAGCATGGCGCGATTAGGCACATTGTCGGGGATCTTGCGAAACCCGTCCATGTCGTCCGACACCACCAGCAGGCGGGTGGGCATGGCGTCCTCGGTCAGGGCGCGAAAGGCGGCGCGCACCATGGTCGGGCGCGCCACCTCGCCGAAAGTGCCCAGGTGCGGCAGGCCCGACGCGCCATAGCCGCATTGGAACACCACGGGACGGCCAAGGGCCGGAAAGGTCGCCACGGCCTCGTCGATCTTGCCGGCGTTGATCAGGGTAGAGGCCAGATCGCGCTCATCGTCGCCGTCCAGACGCACGCGCAACAGGCGCGCCAGGAGGTTCCGGGCCTGTTCAAAGGTCCAGGCGCGCGCCTCGCGGGCGAGAGGAGACAGGCCATGCAGCATGGGGGCGCGGGGTAAGCCGAGCGGGGAGCGGGGTCAATGGCGGGGGTAGCGCCGCATAGGATGATCAGTCCGGCAGGAAATCCGGATCGATGACCTGCGCGTCGGACCAGGGACACGCCTCGGGCAGATCCTGGAGTCCGGTTTCATTGGTGGCGATTCGCAGGGCGTCGCCCCAGACAATTTCCTTCCATTCGGGATCGACCAGGGTGGGACGCAGACTGGGGACGCCATCGACATGGGCGGCGATGGCCCGACGCTGGGCTCTGATTGTCGCGCGCCAGCTGGCGCCCCGGCGTTCGGGTTGGAACGCCCATTTCAACAGGTGCGCCAGCAGAATGGCCATGCGGCTGGCCAGTTCGCGCTTTTCGCTTTTGCCCACGTCCTCGACCTCATCGGCGATATGCTCGATGTCGAGCTGGGATAGCTTTCCGGCGCGCAACAGGGCGGCCTGTTCATTGGCCCAGGCCACGACGTCGGTTTCGTAGGTGGTGCTCATGCGAACCTCGTGCGCACCCCGATATAGCGCGTTCCGTGGAGTTCGGGAAATAGTCGCGGCGACCGGCTTTCAACGCGATGGCAGGCAAATCCCGGTCGGCGATTCGACGCTTCAGCCTGATCCAAGTTTGAACTTGACAAAATGCAATATATTTGCATAATGGCGGGCTGGAACCGGAGGCTGTCGTGGGCACGCTGAATAAGATCAAGGGAGAGATCCTGGCGCAGGGGTTGGCAGCCGGCCTTCCGGTCAAACAGGCGTCCCGTGAGGCCCTGTATCGCCGCGAGAGCCCGCGCCGCGCGATCGAGCGGGCCGAGAATCCCAATACCATTCAACGCGTGGCGGAAATCGAGTGGCAGAGGGCTCACGAAGCCGCCGACCTCTCGGGGATCATCGAGGTCATGCTCAGAGCCGCCAATGCGGCGCTCGACCTGAACTCGGCGGCGGGCTTCGTGGCGACCAGGGGCCTGCTGACCGAGGCGGCTAAATTGAAGCTGCGCATGGCGGAACCCATGCCGCCGCCGCCCAGGCCGCCACCGCCGATCGTTGAGCCCCAACCGAGTCCCTACGACACCCTGAGCCCGGAAGAGTGGGCGCGTCAGTTTTTGCCGAGGCGCCACGACGCCGCGGAAAACTTTGATTGACATATTGCAATATAATATCAAAATGCAATCGTGAACGGGAGGAGACCCTCATGGGCGGATTGAGTTGGCAAAAAAGCGGACTGTTTGTCCAACGGCTGGCCGAGGGCACCCCACCCAGCGAGGCTGCGCTCGCCGCTGGGTATTCGCGGCGCCGGGCGGCCGATCGCGCGGCGCGGCCCGACATCGCCAGGCGGGTGGCGGCGGTCAGGCGGGAAAACGCCTACCGGAACAACGACATCCCGGCCATCCTGGACGTGCTGATCGCCGATGCCAAATCGGCCCGCGATGAAAAGTCCGCAGCCCTGTATATTTCGACCAAGGCGCTGATCGCGGAGGCCGAGCGCCTGATATCCCAAGCCCGGACGCCCAACCCGGCGCCCGTCGCATCGACCGCCAGCACCTTGGTCACCCCGATCTGAAGTCGGAAGGTGGGCCACCTTGCAATCAATAACCTATTAGGTTAGTAAATTCTTGGAAAACGGATTGCGCATTGCCCGTTGAGGACGGTCAGAACGCTGGTCGACGCTGGCAGGGTACGCGCCACGCTGTCGGCATTGGCGGGCGGCGCGGGTATGGGACTAGACTTCCAAGAAATTCTCGATGTCATCAACGCGCTCAAACCGGCGGATTTTTATAAGAGCATGACCACGCACGCCGATCACCGCGTTTGGCAGGACGTCTACCGCCCCTGGACAAAGGCCGGACACATCTATCTGAAAATCACGGTCGTCGAGGATCTGCTGATCGTGTCCTTCAAGGCGCTATGATCATGGACTGCGCATCCTGCGGCGCCGCCAGGCTGGTCTGCGACACCCGCGACCAGCCGTATGTTTACAAGGGCGAGACCACCCTCATACTTGGTGTGACCGGCGATTTCTGCCCAGCGTGCGGCGAGGCGGTTCTCGAACCGGACGAGGCGGCGCGCGTCGGCGGCGCCATGCTGGCTTTCAACAGGCGGGTAAACGCGGCAATGGTCGATCCCTTATTCATCGCCACCGTCCGCCGGAAGCTGGCTTTGGATCAGCGCGAAGCCGCCGAGATCTTCGGCGGCGGGGTCAACGCCTTTTCACGCTACGAAAACGGAACCACCAAACCGCCGCTGGCGCTGGTGAAACTGTTGAAGGTGCTGGACCGCCACCCCGAACTGCTCGGCGAAGTCCGGGCCGCCTGACACTCCCGGATCAAGAAGCACCAAGTCCGACCGCAATAGCGCGGGCGGGGGCGACATCGCCGATGGCCGCAATACGATCCCAATCGATAAGGACCTCGGCGAGATCGAAGAGTTTGGTTTCCACCGCCATGCCCAAACGCCTTTGCAAGTTCGTTCGTTGTGGCGTTGAGGCGCCGGTGGGACAACAGGAAACATCGAAAATGAACTTCGAACCGGTTGAGGCGGCCTTTCGTCGGAACCTGGACAGCGGCCAGGATCTCGGCGCGTCCTTCTGCGTGACGGTGGAAGGAGAAACGGTGGTCGACCTCTGGGGTGGCTGGTGTGACGCCAAGCGCACCCGGCCCTGGGCGCCGGACACCATCGTCAACGTGTTTTCTGTGACCAAGACCATGACCGCCCTCACGGCGCTGCTGTTGGCGGATCGTGGCGACCTGGACTTCGACGCGCCCGTCGCGCGCTACTGGCCGGAGTTCGCAGCCGAGGGCAAGGCCCAGGTCACGGTCGCCCATCTGATGAACCACTCGGCGGGGCTGCCGGAGTGGACCGCGCCGATCGTCACCGCCGACCTCTATGACTGGGACAAGGTCACAACCCTCCTGGCGCGGCAGGCGCCGCGGTGGGAGCCCGGAACCGAGTTCGGCTACCATTCGATGACCCAGGGCTATCTGGTCGGCGAGGTGGTGCGGCGCATCACCGGGCGTTCGATCGGCACGGTGTTTCGCCAGGAGATCGCCGAGCCGCTGGGCGCCGATTTCCATATCGGCCTGCCCGCCTCGGAAGATGAGCGGGTCGCCGATCTCACCGCGCCGCCGCCTAGCGGCCCGGCGGTGATGATCGATGTCGCGGACACACGCACCCGCGCCTGGCGGGGGGCCGAGATCCCCGCCGTCGGCGGGACGGGCAACGCCCGCTCGATCGCCCAGATCCACGCCATTCTGGCCAATGGCGGGGTGGCGAAGGGCAAGTGCTTCCTCTCCGAGGCGGGCTGCCGAAAAGCCCTCGAAGTGCGGGTGGAAGGCCGGGACCGCATTCTGGGGATGACCATGCGCTGGGGCCTGGGGTTCGCCGTCTCCGGCGGCGCGATGTCGTTCCCGAACCCGGGCACCATATTCTGGGGCGGGTATGGCGGATCGCTGGCGATCATCGACATGGATGCGCGCACCACCATTGCCTACGCGATGAACAAGATGGGTTCGACGACGACCGGAGACCTGCGTGGGCTGGGCCTGGCCATGGCCGCCTGGGAAGCGCTCGGCGTCATCTGACGGGCGGCGCGCCGTCTGGCCGGGCGCCCGCATCAGCCCGATTTCTCCACACTAGCGCCGCGACCGGCACTTGCAAGTCACCCATACTCGGTCATGGCCTTGCGATTGTAAATATGGTCATCCAAATATGACCGGTCACTTGAAAGTAACCAAATGTCTTCCGTCCAATCCTTCACCGCCACCGAGTTCAAGGCCAAGTGCCTCGATATCTTCGACCAGCTGGCGGCGCGAAAGTTCACGCGGGTGACAGTAACCAAACGCGGTAGGGTGGTGGCTGTTCTCACCTCGCCAGACACGGTCGAAGCGGCGGTGCGCCAGCTGCATGGGTCTATGCGTGGATCGGTGATTCTGCCCCCCGACTTCGATCTCACGGCCCCGGTTCTCGACGAGCCCTTCCTGGCCGAAACCGGCGTCTTGCACGGTTGATCATCGCCTACGGAGCGGCTGGGCATGTTTCGGTGATAGGCTGCTGATCAGCTCAGATCGGCGAGACGTTTTTGATAGAGCCGACGTTCGGGATCGACGCGGGCGAGACTGATCGCCTGACGGCAGGCGGCGCGGGCCTCGTCGACGCGTCCAAGACGGCGCAGCAACTCACCCCGGGCGCTGGGCAGCAGAGCGTAGGCCGGCAATGAGTTTCGCGCGGTCAGGGCGTCCAGCAAATCGAGGCCCTTGGCCGGACCATCCACCATGGCCACCGCCACGGCGTGGTTGAGCTCGATCACCGGCGTGGGCGAGAGGCGCAGCAGCACTTCATACAGGCCGACGATCTGGGGCCAGTCGGTCTGGGCGGGCTCGCGCGCCTGGGCATGCAAGGCGGCGATGGCGGCCTGGACCGCATAGGGGCTGGGCAGGCCGGGATGGCGCAAAGCAGCTTCCACCAACGTCAGGCCCTCGGCGATCGAGGCGGTGTCCCAACGAGCGCGATCCTGGTCTTCCAGTAGAACAATTTCCGCGTCGGCGCCCACCCGCGCCGGGCGGCGGGCGTCATGTAACAGCATGAGGGCCAACAGACCCTGTATGGCCCCTCGACCGGGCAGTAGCGTGTTCAAAAGCCGTGCCAGCCTGATCGCCTCGCCGCACAGGTCCGCGCGCAACAAATCCGCGCCCGAGGTGGCCGCATAGCCCTCGGTGAAGATCAGGTAGACCGTCGCCAACACCGCCTCGACGCGGGCGTCGAGATCGGCCGCGACAGGGGTCGCGAAGGGGATGCCGGCGTCGCGGATCTTGCGCTTGGCCCGCACCAGGCGCTGGGCCATGGTCTCCTCGCCGACCAGAAACGCCCGGGCGACCGCCGTCGTACTCAGCCCCCCACTCGACCGCAAAGTCAGGGCCACTCGCGCGTCGGAGTTCAGCGCGGGATGGCAGCAGATGAAGATCAGGCGAAGGATATCGTCCTCGATAAAAGGATCGCCGGGCGGCGGCTCACCAACCGCGGCGAGCCGCGTCTCGAATTCGAGCGCCGGGGCGCGCGTGGCGTGCAGGGCGCGGCGGCGCAGGCGATCGATAGCCTTGTTGCGACCGACCCGGATCAGCCAGGCGCGCGGCTGTGGCGGCGGGTCGGCCGGCCATTGGATCAGAGCGGCGGCGATAGCATCTTGCAGCGCGTCCTCGGCGAGGTCGAAGTCGCCGGTCAGGCGGACCAGGGTCGCCAGGACGTGGCCCGCTTCGCGCCGGAACACGGTTTCCAGATCGCATCGGACCATGCCGCCGCCGCCGCCCGATCCGGCGCCCAGCGCTAGCCGAACACCACCACCGGGCGAATTTCGATACAGCCGTTTGCGGCTGCGGGAATCCGCGCGGCGATAGCTATGGCGTCGTCGAGATCGGTGGCGTCGATCAGATAGTAGCCACCCAACTGCTCGCGGGTCTCGGCGAACGGGCCGTCGGTGGTCAGGGTCTTGCCGCCCTGGACCCGCACGGTGGTGGCGGTGGCGATCGGCTGCAAAGCGTCGCCGGCCTTGAACTTACCTCGGGCGACGATGTCGCGAGTGAAGGCGCCATATTGCTCGTACATCGACGCTTCCTCGGGCGTCCCGTGCGCCGGGGCCGCCGCCTCGTTCTCATAGATCAGCAGAAGATATTGCATGGTCGTCTCCTTGGAAGGACCGCCGGCGCGTTTCGCCTACCCTAGATCGCTCGGCCGGCTCACGGATCGACAAGCGTCGGCGATTTTTCTTCGAGCGACTTGAAAAACAGTGTGGTGTCGCAGGGCCGGCCGTCCGGCCACAGCGCGTAGTCAGGGATCACCCCGACCTGGACCCAGCCAAGCCGTGTGTAAAGCCGTTCGGCGTCGCCGCCGGTGACGGTGTCGAGCACCAGCAGGGTCTTGCCCGCGGCCAGCGCGGCGTCCTCGGCGGCGCACATCAACGTCTCGCCCAAGCCCCGGCGCCGGGAGCCGCCATGCACCAGCATCTTGGCGATATCCGCACGGCGTGGTTGGTTCTCCGGCCCAGCGAATACCAACTGCACCGTCCCGATGATCCGGCCCTCAGACTCGGCCGATAAAAGAATACGCTCGCCCCCAGCAACCCCCTCGGCCACGCCGGCCCAAAACGCTTCGGCCCGATCGCGGGTCAGCGGCGCCATGAAACCGACCGATGCGCCTCGCTC
Organism: Caulobacterales bacterium; assembly: GCA_038227865.1. Lineage (GTDB taxonomy): Bacteria > Pseudomonadota > Alphaproteobacteria > Caulobacterales > Caulobacteraceae > Acaudatibacter. Next base: position 265,937 of record JBBRPO010000001.1, on the reverse strand, counting down.
GACACAATCGATCAGCACATCGGCAAGCTCACCGATCGCCGCCCAGGCGGACGGGCCATCGAGGACTTGGACGATCATGGCGCCAGCGTCCATGTCTCAGGGTCCGCGCGCCGCAGCCGTGGCGTCGCGGATCGCCTTGAATTCCGAGCCGACGGGCCAGCCGGGCCAGTTGGTGGAGTTGGCGAGATAGCCGCCGAGGGCGTGATAGACCTCGAGGTCACCCGCCGCGCCGGTCAGGTCCCAATCGGCGCGCCATTCATCCGCTGGCTGATGATAGCGATGGGTGACATAGTCCTTGTGCGCCGCCTCGCCGGCTTCTACGCCGCCATTGACCAGATCGAGCCCGGCGGTGGTGGTGATCGCCGGCACGCCGACCTTGGCCAGCGAGAAGTGATCGGCGCGATAGAAGCTGCCCTCCTCAAGATGAGCGTCATGGGTGTAGTGGCGGCCCTGCGCGGTCAGGAACCGCGCCACCAGGCCATCGAGGTCGGCGTCGCCCTTGCCCCGGGTGGCGAGATCCCGCGCCGGGCCGGCGACGTTCATCACATCGAGGTTGAGCATGGCGACGGTGGTGGCCAGGGGCGTAATCGGATGGGCGGCGTAGTATTCCGAGCCCAGCAGGCCCTTTTCCTCGGCGGTCAGGGCCATGAAATACACCGTTCGTTCGGGCGCCGGATCGGCTTTGAACACCCGCGCCAGCTCCAGCACCCCGGCGACGCCCGAGGCGTTGTCCACGGCGCCATTATAGATGGTGTCGCCCTTGGCGTCGGGCAGGCCGACGCCAAGATGGTCCCAGTGGGCGCTGAACACCACCGCTTCGCCCGGACGCCTGGTCCCGACGATCTTGCCGACGATGTTGTGGCTGACGATGGTCGAGGTGGTCACCGCGTAGTCGGCGGAGAAGGTCGCGCCGGCCAAGGCGACCGGCGTGAATGCCAGGGTTCGGGCGCGGGCCTTCTCGGCGTCGAAATCGAGACCGGCGGCCCGAAACAGCGCCACGGCCACGTCGCGCTGGATCCAGCCTTCGATCAGCGGGTGCAACGCCGCTGGATCGGGCCGGACGATGTCGAATTGCGGCGCGCTGTTGGAATTCTTGACCGTGTTCCAGCCATAGGCGGCCGGCGCGGTCTCGTGGACGATCAGCATGCCCAGCGCCCCGCGCTTCGCCGCCTCGGCGTATTTCCAGGTCCAGCGGCCATAGAGGGTCATCGACCTGCCGTCGAAACGGCCGAACAGCGGATCCTTCGGGTCCATCTCGAAGTCCGGATCATTGACCAGGACCACGGCGATCTTGCCCTTCAGGTCCACATCCTTGTGATCTGGGCCCTTGAAGTCATTCCAGCCGCGCTCCGGCGCATTGACGCCATAGCCGATGAACACCAGGGGCGCGTCTTTCACCGACACGTGGGCCGTCGGGATCAGACTGTGGACCACGATGTCGTTCAACTCCGTCAGGGGCTGAGCATGACCCGCGACGTTGAAGCCCACCGTGATCGGCCCCGGGGTCTCAAACCGGCGCAAGGGCACGGCCTGCGTCCAGCCGCCGTCGTCACCGCCGGGCGTCAGGCCCACCGCTTTGAACTGGCCGGACACATAGGCGACCGTCTTGTCCTCGCCCGGCGTCGCCGGACCCCGGCCCTCGAAGGCGTCGGAAGACAGCACCCGGATGTGTTCGGAGAGCTTCGCCGGCTCGACGGTCGCTGATGGCGCGGCCGAAGCCGCCACCCAGGTCGCCGCGGCGAGACAGGCGGCCGATACTCGCTTCAGAACTACATTCATCGATTAAAACCTTACAGTCAGGGTGGCGCGGCCCGCTCGAGCAGCACCACCGGCTTACCCTTGTAGGGACTCTCGGCGAAAGATCGGAAACCCAGCTTCGCAGCCAAGGCCAGGGAGGGGGCGTTATGCGGATCAATCATGCACACCGTGCGGCGCGCGCCCAGCACGGTGTCTGTCCAGGCCAGCATCGCCTCGGTGGCTTCCCGCGCGAACCCCTGACCATGCGCCCAGGACGCCAGCACCCAGCCGCCCTCCGGCGTGCCGACCAGGCTGGGCTCGATCTCGCGGCGAAACTCGGCCAGCCCCACCTCGCCGACGAACCGCCCGCTGGCGGTCTCGCGAACCGCCCAATAGCCGTAGCCCATCAGCGGCCACAGGCCACCGTAGCGCAGCAGCCTCGCCCAGACCTCCTCGGAGGTCGATGGGACGCCACCGAAATACTTGACCACCACGGGGTCACGCCAGGTGTCGAGCAGGTCCTGGTAGTCGGAGGTCGCATGGGCCGCCAAGGTCAGGCGCGCGGTGGTCAGCATCGGGCAGGCCCGGCCACGGCTCACGGCTTGGACTCCTCGCCCTCGGCGACGCTGAGCAGGAAGTGGCCGCGTAGCGCCGCCACCGGCGAGGCCCGGTGGTCCTGCCACGCCTCGACGTGGACATTGGCGATCCGCCGGCCGATCTTGCGCACGTCGGCCCGGGCGTAGGTGGTCTGGGCGCGGCCGGGGCGCAGATATTCGATGGTCACGTCGATGGTCTTGGGCTGGCGGCGCAGCGGTTCCCGAACCGCCAGCTGGCAAAGCGCGGTCATCTCTAGAAACGCCCCGATAACCCCGCCATGCAGGGCCGGGATCATCACATTGCCCACCAGATGCGGCGCGAACGGCAGGATGGCGGTCATCTCGTCGCCGGCCAGCTCGGCGGTCATGCCCAGGAACTTCATATAGGGGATGGCGGCCAGCATCGCCGCCAGACGCTCCTCGCGATCCTGGCTCACGCGGCGCTCTCTACAGAACGGGGACCGGTGAAGGCGAACGCGGCCTGGACGGTGGCGATCGGATTGGCTTCGTCGTCCTCATAGGCGGTGGCGCGCACGAAGGCGATCGAGCGGGTCAGCTTGTAACAGCGGGCCAAGGCGATAACCTCGCGCCGGGGCTCCGCCGGGCGCATGTAGTCGATGCGCAGGTCCAGCGTGGCCATGCCGAATTCCATGAAGCCGCCATCGGCGGCGATTACCGCGCAGGACACCGACAGCCCGCAGACGTGGTCAAGCAGGGTGGTGATCACGCCCCCCGCCATCACCCCGGTGTCTGGATCGCCGACCAGATCCTCCCGCCAGGGCACGGCCATAGCCGCGCCGGAGGTGTCCACCGACACCAGCCGGAAATTGAGGGCCGCCGCCTGCGGGGTGCTGGTCGCCATGCGGGCGCCGATCATGGCCATGGCCTGTGGGTCGAAAGTCATGGATCGCTTATAGGAACAATCCGGGCGTCGCGCCTATATCGAGCATCGTGATCAAGCCCGAAACCCTGCTTTGCCCGCGCCCCGCGGGGCTGTACTGCCCGCCCGGCGATTTCTACATCGACCCGACGCGGCCGGTGGAGCGGGCGGTGATCACCCACGGCCACGCCGACCACGCCCGGGCCGGCCATGGGGTGGCGATCGCCACGCCGGAAACCCTGGGGATCATGGGTGTCCGCTATGGCGCGAACTTCGCCGGCCGCGCGGAGGCCCTGCCCTATGGCGAGACCATCACGCGCGACGGGGTGGAGATCAGCCTGGCGCCGGCCGGCCATGTGCTGGGCTCGGCCCAGGCGGTGGTGCGCTGGAAGGGTCTGACCATAGTGGTAAGCGGCGACTACAAGCGGCGGCGCGATCCTACCTGCCGGCTGTTCGAGCCCATCTCTTGCGATGTGTTCGTCACCGAGGCCACCTTCGGCCTGCCGGTGTTCCGCCATCCGCCCGACACCGGCGAGATCGCCCGGCTGCTCCAATCGGTCGCCCAGTTCCCCGACCGCTGCCACGTGGTAGGGGCCTACAGCCTGGGCAAGGCGCAGCGGGTGATCCGCCTGCTGCGCGAGGCCGGCTGGGATCGGACGCTGTACGTCCACGGGGCGCTGGAAAAGCTCAACGAGCTCTACCAACGGTTCGGGATCGATCTAGGTCCGCTGGCGCCGGCCACGGGCGCCACCAAGGCCGAGTTGTCCGGCCAGATCGCCATCGCCCCGCCCTCGGCCCTGGCCACCCCGTGGGCGCGGCGGTTCCCCGATCCGATCGACGCGTTCGCCTCTGGCTGGATGCGCATCCGCGCCCGCGCGCGGCAGCAGGGTGTCGAACTGCCGCTGATCCTCTCCGACCACGCCGACTGGGACGAACTGACCGCCACCATCGAGGAACTCCACCCCGGCGAAGTCTGGATAACCCACGGCCGCGAGGAAGCCCTGGCCCGCTGGTGCGGCCTAGTGGGCATACCGGCCCGCGCCCTGGCGCTGGTGGGTTATGAGGATGAGGGGGACTGAAAGAATTCGCCGCCCGATACAGCTAGCTAATCATTCAAATCTGCGGCGCCCAGGGTTCAGGCCTAGCTGTTGCCGGCCAAATTGCGCCAGGATGGCCGGTGTGAACGACGCGTGCTTGAGGCCGGTAAAGATGTCCCTCAGGCAGCGCTGCAGTGGATGGCTGGAATAGATGGCCGAGGCGCCGGCGTTGTCGAAGGCGAACACGACCGCATCGCGCGCGGCGCGCGTCAGGGTCTGCGACGCCAGCGACGTCTCCATGGCGATCGCCGTTCCAGGCGCGCCCCGATCGGCGATGTGTCGGTTCTGCCTGGCCAGCAAGCCTAGAAAATGGCTGCGCGCCGCGGACATGCGGCCACTGAGTTCGCCGATGCCGAATTGGGTGACGTGGTCATCGGCCTGCGTGCCCTCGCCGCCCGCCACGCGCTTGATCTTCGGCGCGGCGGCGATCAACTCGGCCATTGCGCACTGGCTGACACCGCTGGCGAACGCTGTCAGCCCGACCTGGTTGAGATTGGCGAGATATTGAGCCGATACCGACCCCGCCTCCCGGCCCTGGACAAATGGATATTCGAACGTGCGGTGGGCCGGTACGAACTGGTCGGTGATCGTGTAGTCGATGCTTGTGGTGGCGCGCAGACCCATCACGTCCCAGGAGTCCGGTCTGATCGCAACGTCCTGCTTGGGGAGAATATAGCCGCGAAACCACTGCTGCCCCCCGCTATCCTCTAGCGCTTCGGCGACCGAAACCCATCGCGCCATCGCGCTGCCGGACCCCATGTTGAAGGCTCCGGACACCCGAAAGCCGCCATCCGCCGCGATCGATGTCGCGCGCGGCGCCAATGACCCGCAAATCACCACCGGACCGGAGCCAAACACCTCCTCCCGGGCGCGGGCGGTCCCGGCCTTGTCGATGAAATCGCTGAACGACGCGCCCACCGACAAGCACCATCCCGCCGAGCCATCCGCCCGCGCGACTTCTTCCACGATCTCAAAGAACACCGCCCGGTCGCAGCCCAGGCCACCGTCGGCCGTGGGCGTCAGCATCGAGAACAGATTGGCCTCAAGCAGGGCGGTTTCGACCCTGTCGGTCAGCCGCCCCAACTGCTCCGCCCCAGGGGCGTCGTTGCGGATCAGATCAGTGATCGCCTTGGCGCGGTCGAGGGGCTGCAATATCGAGGTATCCATCCATTGGCCCTCCAGACGCCCAAGAGCGGGTGCAGGCTAATGCCAGGCCAACGATTCGGCCACCGGCCAAGCGTTCATCCCGCCAGATGTCCTATCGCCGCGGCGAACCACTGCCAGCCCGGCGATTCGGCGATCGGAACGAGCATCAACACAGAGAAAAGTCCGACACCGCCATACCAAAGATAGACGGGGTGCGGCCGCCCGCGCGTGCGCCAATCGTGGACGATCGCGGCGATCAGCAACAGGTCGGCGATCAAGACCCCCGGAAGGACTACGAATGCCGGCGGTGCGAAAACCTGCGGCAGGCCGGCGGGCCACGGCGGCGCATTGGGATCGGCGGGGGGAGCCAGGAAGAACCTCAACCAACGCCCAATAGCCGCGGGCATCAATACAAGTGTGGCAAGCAGCATCAGCCGCTTATGTATCTCCGGTCGTTTTATACAGACAATGGCCATGACGAAAAGGGGAACGCCAAACAGCAGCACGACGAAATCGCCCCATACGAAGGCCCGCATGGCATGGGCGAGCCCCGCGGGTTGACCCGGCAAGGAGGCCTGCGCGACCCGCATCGACATGACGGCGAGGACCATGAACACCACCGCCGTGTAGATCGACACACCCAATACGCCCCAGGCGCGGTGGTCCAGAGTCTTCCCGCGCGCGACCAACAGGCTCTGCACGAAGAAAAACACCAGCCAGGAGAGCATGATCACCCCATGAAAGTGGAGGAGGGGTTCGCCGTGGAACGTCCCGGTGGCCACGGGTGCGAAATAGGTCGGTATGAATCCGAGGACGGCGATGGCGAGAAAGATCGCCGCCATCCAGACGTAGAAATAGCGTGTTGCGGCGGCCTTCGCCCTGCCCGAAACCGCCGCGCCCGCAACCACTATCGTCATCGGTAAAACCCCTGTCGAGCGGCCGGGCCGCCCGCTGACTTGCCGTCAGGCGCAAAGCACCTTGCGCCCGGCGTCAGTAATCCCGTGTTTTCACGATCACTTCTTGAACTTTTGCGACATGGCCCAGCAGCGCGCTTGGGCGATGGCCCATGAGGTCGAGCACTTCGCGATTGAAGTGCGACTGGTCGGAATAGCCTACCAGCGCGGCCGCGCCAGCGAGGCTCTCTCCGTATCGCAGCGCGGTTACGCTACGGCGGAATCGTATGATGCGGCGGTAACGCACGGGCGAAAGGCCGTAGGCGTCCCTGAAAAGACGCTCCAACTGGCGCACCGACAGCGCGGTCCGGTGGGCGGCTTCGTGGACGGAGCGGCCGCGCCTGAGCAACGCCGCGGCCAAGGCGACGCGGCGTTGCTCCGGCGGCGGTGGCCCCAAGGGCCGGACCAGGCGGGACGCCATGCCGCGGAAGAACGCTTCCGACAGTACGCCGACGACGTCAGGCGCCACGTCTTGCAGCGGGATTTCGTAGTTGTCGGTGAGCTCTTCGAGCGGCACCCCCAGCCAGGCCCGCGCCACGAGGGGGTCGATGTTCATGAGCTGGATATGTTCACCGGTATTCATGAACTCCACGCCGCGGCTTTGCGGCCCGGAGAGGATCAGCTTTTCGCGCTTCCAGACCAGATCGCAGCAGACGTCGGGCATGGTCACCCGTCCGGGAGCCGGCCTGAAGCTGCCGAACATCACCCCGCTGAGCGGACTTTCCGTCGCCCAGGGCAAAATCACGGGCAAGGATCAGCCCTCTGTCTGGATCGCTTTGGCTTCAGCGCCGCTGGGCTGCGCCCGCCCGCTGCCATACGGGCGAGTGATGATCTCGAGGTAATGACCGTCCGGATCGGGAAAATACACGCCCCGACCTCCGTCATGGTGATTGATCCTTCCAGGCTTTGTCCGTCGCGGGTCCGCCCAATAGTCGAGACCAAGAGTCAGGATGCGGCCAAAGACTTCATCGAACTCCGCCTCGCTGATCAGAAAGGCGTAGTGCTGGAGGGTGATCGGTTCCTCTTCGCTCCTGAAGTCGAGGCCCACGCCATTGTCGAGCGCCACTACATGGAACGGTCCAGACTTTACGGGCTCCGGACGCCCGAGGATCCCAGCCAGAAACCGCGAAGAGGCTTCCTGATCCCTAGAGGAGACGATCGTGTGATTGAGTTGTATGCTCATGAGCTGGTAAGATCCTGACGTCACCGACGGAACGATGGCGTCGAGCCACGGCGAGACTCATTTCTTACTCTTTAGTGGCGGAGTATCAATTGCGCAGCCGCGGTGGACGCTCCAATCCGGGCCATGCCCAGCTAAGCGAGCGGCAACTGCTGGAATGTCTCCCGCAACGCCGCGGCGACCTCGGCGGTGACGGCTCTCCAGTCGCGGGGCGCCGGGGCGCGGAACAGACGCATGGTGGGATACCAGGGGCTGTCGTCCCGCGCCGTCAGCCAGCGCCAGTCGGGGGCGTGAGGCAGCATCACCCACACCGGCTTGCCCGCCGCGCCGGCCAGGTGGCCGACCGCGGTATCGACGGTGATCACCAGGTCCAGGCCGTCGATCACCGCCAGGGTGTCCTCGAAATCGGCCAGCTCGGGGCCGAGATTGACCAGGGGCGCGCGGCCGAAATAGCCGCCGACCTGGCCCACCGCCGGCCCCTTCTGCAGGGAGACGAACGTCAAGCCGCCCAGATCGGTGATCGCCCCGAGACCAGCGAGGGCGACCGAGCGGTTGCGGTCGTTGCGGTGGGTCGGCCGGCCCGCCCAGGCCAGGCCGACGCGCCGGGATCCCGGCGCGACCAGCTCGTCCAGCCGCGCGCGCCAGGTCGCCGCCTTCACCGGATCGGCCCGCAGATAGGGGACCGGGGCCGGGATGGTCTCCAAGAGCACGCCGGCCAGCCCCGGCAGAGTGCTGAGGGGGCAGACGGCGACGCAGTCCGAGGCCTCGGCCCAGGCGTCGAACAGCTTCACGCCGGGCGCGACCTGGGCGAGAAGCGGCTGCATCTCGCGGCTGGCGGCGATCACCACATCGCCGCAGCGCTCGCGCGCCCAAGGAATGAAGCGGGCGAACTGCACGCCGTCGCCAAAGCCCTGGTCGGCGACCAGCAGAAGCCGTCCCTCGGATAGAGGCGCGCCATCCCAGGCCGGCAGGTCGAGACCGGGGGTCAGGGGCGGAACGCCGGCCAGCCGCCAGCGCCATTCGTATTCCTTCCAGCCGCGCGCCAGGTCGCCGACCAGCAGCGACGCCTCGGCCAGGCCAAAATGACCGCCTGGCAGATCCGGCGCCAGGGCGATCGCCCGTTCGGCGCTGGCGATGGCTTCGGCCGGCTCCAGCCGCTCGTAGCGCAGCACCGACAGATTGTTGTGGACCAAGGGATCGTTCGGATCGCCGGCGGCGGCTTTCAGGCCGACCGCCAGCGCTTCGTCGTAACGTCCCAGCAGACGGTAGATCTCACACAGGTTGCGGAAGAAAAAGGGCGGCGGCGGCCCGGCTTCGATCGACCGCTCCATCAGCCGGGCGGCGTCGTCGAGCCGCCCCTCCCTCGCGGCGGCCATGCCCTGTTCGTGCAGCGCCTCGCCGCTCGAGACCTCGATGACCGGGGGCGCGCCGTTCACGTGGCGGCCTCCAGGCCCTCGACGACATAACCCAGCCGGTCGATCGCCGGCCGCAGGATCGGCACGATCGGGGCCATATGCTTGACATAGGGCCGGTAGCGGTAGCGCGAGCGGTCGTAGAGCGGTTCGGTGACCTGGGCGTAGCTGGCGGTGCGGGCGTAGCGCCGGTTCTGTGTAAAGTCGATGCAGGCCGGATCGAAGTCCTCTCCGATGAAGCTCAACATCCGTCTGATGCTCCCCTCCTGGTCGCCGACCATGTCCTCATAGCGCACCGGCAGGTATCGCATCGGCATCTCGGTCCTGTAGTGGACGACCAGATCCGCGATCAGCGCGAAGTGCCGCGCGGCGGTCTCCAGGTCATAGGCGCAGCAGAAGCCGTGGGTCAGCTGGTTGGAGAATACCGACAGCACCACATCGAGCGGATGCCGGATCAGATGTAGGATCGGCGAGGCCGGGAAGAGCAGCGCGATCAGGCCCAGGTGAGTCTCGTTCAGCGGCATCTTGTCGGTGAACCAGCGAGCCCCGGGCGCGATCACCCCAGCCTGCCGTGCTCGCTGCAGATAGTAGTCTCGAAGGTTGTCGAGGCCCTCGCGCTGGTCACCCATCCAGAGCTCGCACAGGGCGTCGGGATAGGTCAGCGGGCTGTTCAGCATCCGCTGGGCGAGGCCGGTGATGTCGTGGATGAATGGCAGCTCGTCGCCGGCCGAAATGGCCGGATGGGCGGTCAAAGTCTGTTCGACCAGGGTGGTGCCCGAGCGTGGGAAACCGATGATGAAGATCGGCTGGGGGCTGTCGGTCTTGACCGAAGCCCGCGGGGTGACGCGCAGCCGCTTGGCGGTGAAGAAGCCGGCGACCCGCGATACGGTCTCCATGGCCTGAACCTCCATATAGGCCACGCCGCTGATCTCGCGCACCAGTCGCTTGCCTTCGACGAAGGCCGCCCAGGCGTCGTCATGGCGACCCATCTGGTCCAGCAGCCGGCCCTTCTCCAGCAATTCGCCCGGCCCCATGACGCCGTCCTGGCGCTGGGCGACGATGTCATCCAGCACCCTAAGCGCCTGCTGATGCGCCTTGCGGCGGCCGAATAGCACCGCCCGCGACAGCAGCACGCTCTGGGCGCCAGGAGCCAAGGCCTCGGCGCGGTCGAGCAGATCGGCGGCCGCGGCGAACTGGCGGTCGGCCTCCTCCAGCCTGGCCCAGCCGAGCACGGTCTGCAGGATGTCCGGCGCCGCGGCGATCGATTCGCGGTAGAGGTCGCGCGCCTCCACCATCTTGCCCTGGGCCTTGAGGTTCCAGGCCAGGTTGGCCAGCAGCACCGCATCGCGTCCATCGGCCAGTTCCAGCGCGCGGCGGTAGTGGTATTCGCCGATCTGCGGCCGGCTGAGCTCAGTCATCACCATGCCCATAAGGTGGTGGGCCTGGGCCATCTCCGGGGCGATGCGCACGGCATTGCGGGCGTGGACCTCGGCCTCGGCCAGCATGCCGCGGCCGAGCAACTGCAGGGTCAGCTCGTTGGTGGCCCAGAAGTCGTTGGGATAGAGCGCCACCAGCCGACGGATCAGGGTCAGGGCGGCAAGCGGCCGCTCGGCCAGCCGGATGCGATAGAGCAGGCCCAGGGCCTGGGGCTGGCCCGGCACCAGTTCGAGCACATCGACGCAGAGCGCCGTCGACTCCTCCACCCGTCCCGCGTCGAAGGCGGCGACCGCCTGTTCGGCCAGCGGCGCGATGTGCCGCGCGGCCGCGGTGACCGCCTTCAGCGACAGGTCCTGGCCGCAGCAGCGCGCGGAACGCAGGCCGCTACCGCATGGGCACAGGCTGGGATCGTTGGGTCCGCTTTCGCTCAAGCTCAGCTCCGGTTCAGACGACGTCCTTACCTGCCCCGGGGTGGGGCGGGAAGGAAGATGCCGGTCACGTACCTCTGGCCAGCAGGCTGACCAGGAGCCCGGGCTGTACCGCCGGAACTGCGGCCAGCAACGCGGAGGAGGGCGCGCCGCCCAGAGAGGCCATGGACTGGGTGAACAGCGACGCGCCGACGGCCGGGGTCACGCTGCCGGCGGCGGCGACGGTAACCACGACGGTCTTGGTCGGCGCCGCGCCGCCCAAGCCGTCGATGGCCGCGACGGTGATGATGTCGGATGCAGCCGCGGCACTGGCGTAGCTCAGGCTCGCGAGGTCGGTGTTGACCACGCCCAACTGGCCGGCGATCACCAGCTTCTTGGTTCCCGGCCCGTCACCATACTGCCCGTGGCCGCCGTCGCCGACAGCAGGCCGGACTTGTCGGTGATCGTCACCGTGATCGTCTGGGTGGCGGCCACGGCGTCCGCGTCGGCGATCGAAACGCCCGTGATCGCCAGGGTCGTCCCGGCCTTCGCGCCTTGGGGGCCCGGCACGGTGATCGTCGGCGCGGCGTCCGCGGCCAGGGTGATGGCGGTTCCGCCCGATCCATCGCTGGAGAGGGCGAAGATCTTGCCCGTGTAGGTTCCCGCCACCTTGAAGGCGTCAACGACGGTAGTTCCGCTGTAAAGCGTCAGGACCCCCGAGGCGAACTTGTCGGCGGTGATGGTCTGCCCAGCCATGTCGATCACGTCGCCGGCGGCGAAGCCGACCACGCTGCTGGCGGCGGCGAGGGCGCCCGACAGCTTCAGGGTCTCGGTCCCGCCGGCGGCGAAGGTGATGCTCTTGGCCGCCACCGCCCCGCCGAAGGCCAGCGTCGCGCCGTTGGCGATCGTGAACACGCCCGCGCCGGTGACCGGCCCGCCGAACAGCAGCGTTCCGCCCGAGGCGGTGGTCGTTCCGGAGTTGGCGACCGCGCCCGTGATCGCCCCATTGCCCGATACCTTGCCGACAGTGGCGATGGTCGCGCCCCCGGCAAGCGTTCCGCCGGCCAACTGCAAAGTTCCGGCGGTCAGCGTCAGGCCGGTCCCGTCGGGGGTCAGTGTTCCGGCCAGGCTCAGAGTCGCCGTCGCGTTGTTCAGGGTCACACCCTGGCCCAGGAAGCTCTCGCCGGCCGCGACGGTCACCGTATAGGTTCCGGCGACCGCGATGGTGGCGCTGGTCTGCAGGCTGTCGGCCGTCTTGCCGCCGCTCCAGTCGGTCGCCACGCTCCAGTCGCTGCTGACCGCGGTCTTCCACGCCGCGGTGATTGGGGCGACCGTATCGACCACCACCCCGCCAGCGCCGTCGCCGTAGGCGTAGTATTTGGCGGCTGGGCTGCTGAGCGTGAACAGCGCCGAGCGCGTCCCGCTCTTCACCGTCAGGGTCGAGCCTACCAGCGTCGCCGTCGGACCCTTGGCGAACGCCAGGCCCCTGAGGTCGAGGCTGTCGCCAGCCCCGAAGCCGGCGATCGTGCTGGCGAAGGTCCCGCCGCTGGCCGGCAGCCCCGCCGCATCGATCCGCAGCGTGGCCGGGCCGCCGAAGGTGATCACACCGGTTCCGCCGGCGCCGGCGGCCGCCAGCTCCAAGGTTCCCGATTGGAGTGTCGTCCCGCCGCTGAAGCTGTTTGTGGCGGAGAATGTCGTCGAGCCGCCGGCGACGGTCACCGACCCGGCCCCCGAAAGGGCGCCGGCCACGGTGTTGGTTCCAACAAGGGTCCAGGCGCTTCCCGCGTCGATCTGATAGGCGCCGAAGCCGCTGAAAGTGATCGCCTCCGCGCCGGAGATCATTCCCACCCCGCCCAGGCCGGTGATGGTCCCGGCGCCGCCGGCCAGTTCCAATATGCCGCCACCGCCTCGAACCGCGCCGATGAACGTCGAGCCGGCCTCGGCGATCAGACGGTCGCTCGCGGAGGCGAACTGAACCGCGATCCCGCCCGTCCCCTGGATCGTGCCGAAGTTGGTCACCGTCGCCGTCCCCGACGCGACCGAGACGCCGACGAGGCCCGTGATCGTGCCGGTGGTCGCCGAGGTCGATCCGTTGACCACCAGCCCGCCCGCCGCGAGATCCACCCCGTCGGCCGCCGCGCCCGGCGTGTGGAAAATCCGGCGGGGGCCACCGTTTCCGCCCGCGGCGCCGCCCCTGACCAATCCGGTGTTGATCAGCGTGGCGTAGGCCGCGAACACCACGCCGGCCCCGCCAGCGCCGCCGGCGCCGCCGTAGTAGGCGCTGCCGCCTACGCCGCCCTGGCCGCCGGCGATCGTGCCGCCGGCGTTGGTGACGACACCGCCGGCATTGAGAATGACCCCGGCGGCGCCGGCCCCCCCATCGCCGCCCACGAACTCGTAGTTGTATGTCGTGCCATTGCCGCCGGCGCCGCCCTGCCCACCGGCGATCATGCCGGTTGCGTTGGTCACCGACCCGGAAGCCTCGAGGATCACGCCCGCGGCGCCGGCTCCGCCGTGGCCGCCGTAGTAGCCGTAGCCCTCATTCGGCGCGCTGACGAACCCGCCCTGGCCGCCCCGCCCGCCCAGTATCGCCCCGCCGCTGTTGCCGGCGACGCCGCCAGCAGCCAGATCAACACCGACGCCGCCCGCCCCGCCTGCCCCCCCGACACCGCCGCCGATGGCGTTGTTCGTGTTTCCGCCATGGCCGCCGTAGCCGCCAGAAATCGAGCCGGCGTTGCCGACGGTGGCCGCCGCCGTGGTGGCCAGAAGCCCCGCGCCACCCGCGCCGCCCACGGAACCGCGCCCATTGGCGATCGTTCCCTGCACCCCCACCCCACCCTGGACGCCGCCACTGTTGGATAGAGACCCGCCGCCTTGCAGACTGACCGCGGCATGCCCGTAGCCACTCGTCGCGCGGATGGAGCCGGCGTTGCTGATCGTCGCCAGGCCCTGGGCAATCAGGCCGACTCCCTGGATCACGCCGGCGCTGGCGAACCCGCCGGTAACCGAGAGGCTCCCGGCGTTGCTAACGGTCTGGCCCGCGCCGAGGGCGTTGGTTCCCGACAGGGTCCAGGCCGCGCTCGCATCGATGGCGTAGGAGCCAAAGCCGCTGAAGGTCATCGCGGCGGTGCCCGAGATCGTGCCAGCGCCGCCCAGGCCGGTGATCGTGACAGCGCCAGACGCCAACTCCAGCGTCTCGCCGCCGCCGGCGACCGGGCCGAGTATGCTCGATCCGCTTTGGGCGATCAGGCGCGCCGCCGTCGACGTAAGCGTCACGCCGCCATTGAGCGCGCCGGTGTTGGTCAGAGTCCCGGCATTGGACAGGGTCTGGCCCGCGCCGAGCGTATTGGTCCCGCTCAGAGTCCAGGAGCCGCCGGCATCGATCCGATACGACCCGAAGCCGCTGAAGCTCGTCCCAAGGTCAGTGATCGTCCCGGTTCCCGCCGCCAGTTCGAGGGCGCCACCGCCGCCCGCGACCGCGCCGATGAACGCCGATCCCGCCTCGATGATGAGCCGGTCGCTGGCCGCGGTGAATTTTACGGCGATCCCACCCGTCCCTTGGATAGTGCCGAAATTGGTCACCGTCGCCGCGCCGCCGGGACCGGCGTAGACGCCGAAGTCGCCGGCGACGAGCGCTGTCGAGGAGCCGTTAACCACGGAACCTGTTGCAAGGATAACGCCGTCGCCTTGGGCCGCTCCCGATCCGCCGATCCCGCCCAGGATGGTTCCCGTATTTGTCACAGTCCCCGACGCGTCCAGCTCAACCCCCGCGCCGCCCACGCCGCCTGGACCGCCAAAGCTCGTACGATGTGACGACCCTTGCTGGCCGCCCGCGCCACCGATTACCCGGCCGCCGTTCGTAAGGGTTCCGCTCCCGCTGAGCCGCACGCCTATGCCGCCACCGCCGCCGCCGCCCCAGCCATTGTTATAGGCGCCGCCGCCCTGCCCGCCCTGCCCGCCATAGACCTGACCGCCCGCGAGAATCGTCGTCGCGCCGCCGGCGCCGAGTTCGACACCTCCACCACCCATCCCGCCGCCGCCGCCTGGGCTGATGAATCCGCCGCTGCCGCCGCCATAGCTCCCCCGTCCGCCGCTGCCGCCCGTTACGATTCCGGACGTCACCACGGTCGTCACCACCTTGGCGAACAGCGCCGTCCCTCCAGCGCCGCCACCCGAACCGGAGCCGCTATAGTTACGCGCCGCGCCGCCGCCATTGCCGCCCATGATCATGACGGCGCCCAGGCTCGCGCTTCCACCATCCAAGAGGTATAGGCCCCGGCCGCCCGCGCCGCCCGCCGCGCCTCGGTAGCCTTCGCCCGCCCCGCCGTTGCCGCCAGCAACAAGACCGCCATCGCCGGCGAGCGTGCCGGAAGTCAGTACGACCCCCACGCCACCCGCGCCGCCGGAAGGCCCGCCTTGAATGGAAGAGCCTGCCCCGCCATTGCCGCCCCGCACCACGCCCGCGGTGGTCAGGATGGCGAAACCGCCGTCGACAAGCCCCGTCCCGCCGGCGCCGCCGTTCCCATAGTACTCTTTGTAGCGACCGCCTATGACGTTCCCGTTACCGCCGTCACCACCGCCAATCGCGCCAGCGTTGGATAGGGCGGCGCCACTAACCAAGATGACCCCGTTCAGCCCCGCCCCTCCATCGGGATGGCCACGGAGGCCGCCCGCGCCCCCGGCGCCGGCGATCGTGGCCTGATTGACGAGCGAACCGCCGACGGTGAGCGTTCCGGCGACGGTCAGGGCGCCCTGCCCCGACACGGTGGCCACGCCGGCGAGGGTGACGGCGCCGACGAGAGTCCAGGCGCCCCCCGCATCGACGACATAGGCGCCGAACCCAGTGAAGCTGCTCCCCAGGCCACTGACCGTGCCCGTTCCAGACGCCAGGTCCAGCGTCCCGCCGCCGCCCTGAACGGTTCCGAGCAACGTCGAACCGGCCTCCACGACGAGCCGATCGCTGGCGTTCTTGAACTCGACCGCGACCCCGCCCGTGCCCTGGATCGTTCCATAGTTAGTCACGGTGGCCGACCCGGCCGCGCCGCCATAGGCGCCGATCAAACCGGTGATCAGGGCAGTCGTCGCCGAACTGGCCCCATTGGTCACCGACCCGCCGCTCAGGGTAACACCGACGCCGACCGGCCCCCCGCCAGCGCCGCCGGCGATGGTTCCGGTGTTCGAGGCGGCGCCCCCGGTGAGCACGCTCAAACCAGCGCCACCCGCCGAAACATAGTGTCCGATCGAGCGGCCCGCGCCACCCTGCAGCCGGCCGCTGTTGACCAGGCTTGCGCCCCCATAGACGACCGCCCCCGCGCCGCCGGCGCCATTGACGCCCTGCACGTTTCCGACGCCGTAGGCCCCGCCCCCGCCGCCGATGATCGTGCCGCCACCGCTGGTCAGCGTGCCGGCCATCACCAGCGCCCCGATGCCGCCCACGCCGCCCGCGCCGCCGTGCCCGCTGACGCCGCCGCCCAGACCACCCGACCCGCCCGATCCGCCCCGTACGACGCCACCGGTCAGACCGGCGGGGGCGATCACGGTCACCCCCGCGCCGCCCGCGCCGCCGGCACCACCGGTTCCAGGGTTGACGAACGCTCCCGTTCCGCCGCCGCCGCCCGCGATCACGCCGTTGTTCGACACGGCGCCGCCGGCCGCTAGGGTCACGCCGGACAAGCCGGCCGCGCCCGCCGCCACGCCGATGCCGAACGCGCCGTTGGCGCCCACGACCGATCCCTGGTTGGCGAGCGAACCGCCCACTGATAGAGACCCGATGACGGTCAGCGTGCCGGCGTTGCTCACGGTCTTGCCGCCGCCCAGCGTATTGGTTCCCGACAGGGTCCAGGATTCACCGGCGTCGAAGGCGTAGGTTCCAAAGCCGGTGACGCTGCCGGCCATGGTTCCCGACAGCACGCCCGTCCCGCCCAGGCCAGAGACCGTGCCGGTGGCGGCCGCCAGTTCCAGCGTCCCGCCGCCGCCCTGCGCCGTCCCGATCAGAGTGGACCCGGACCTGGCGATCAGCCGGTCGCCGGCAGAGCCGAACTGCACCGAGGCGGTGGACCCGGAGATCGTGCCGTAGTTGGTCACCGTCGCCGTCGACGCGCCGCGCGCTAGACGCCGACCCCGCCGGTGATCAGCGCCTTGTTGATCACCGCGCCGCCGGTGGCCAGCAACACGCCAGCTCCGCTCTGGCCCGCCGCGCCGGTGGCCGTGTTCCCCGAACCGCCCGCCCCGGCGGTCCCGCCGACAATCGTCCCGCCCGTGGCCGTGACCGTGCCGCCGGCCAGCAGGTAGACTCCCGCCCCGCCATTGCCACCGCGGCCGCCGGTGTATTTGGCGAAGCCGCCCGCGCCGCCGACGCCGCCCTGGATCTTGCCGCCACTGATCGAAACGCTTCCGGCGGTCGACAGGCTGACGCCGGCCCCGCCGGTTCCCCCGGCTCCGCCATTGTAGCTGCTGTTGGTTCCGCCCAGTCCCCCATGGCCGCCGAGGATCGTGCCGGCGCTGTTGGTCACCGCGCCGCCGGCGGCCAGGGAAACCCCGGCCCCACCGGCGCCGCCGAAGCCGCCCGGGAAAAAACTCGTCGAGGTTCCGCCCTGGCCGCCGTAGCCG
Organism: Caulobacterales bacterium; assembly: GCA_038227865.1. GTDB lineage: Bacteria > Pseudomonadota > Alphaproteobacteria > Caulobacterales > Caulobacteraceae > Acaudatibacter. Next base: position 248,483 of record JBBRPO010000001.1, on the reverse strand, counting down.
CCGTAGATCGAGTTGGAATTGGTGATCGTGGCGGCCGCGCTGGTGGCGAGCACGCCCGCCCCGCCGGCCGCGCCCGGAATGCCGCGCCCGTTGACGGTGGTTCCGCGAGCGCCCAGCCCGCCGCGGATGCCGCCGCTGTTGGACAGCGTCCCGCCGCCCTGCATGCTGACGGCGGCGTGGCCGTAGCCGCTGGTCGCACGGATCGAGCCCGCGTTGGTGACGGTGGCCAGGTTCGGGGTGACCAAGCCGATGCCCTGCAGATAGGCGCCGCTGACGATGCTGACGCCGGTATAGCTCGCCGAAAGGGTGTAGCCGGAGGGGAAATTTCCCGACAGAACTTTCGTCGTCACGCCTGCATTCCCCGCCCAGACCTGCTCGCCCGAGGCCTGGCGACAATTTCACACGGTTCCGTCATAGGCCGATTCATGAAGCCCCAGGCGCCAGCAGCGCCAAAGCCGTCGGCTGCGTCGCCGCCGCCGTGGATGCGATGATCATAGCCGACCCCGATCCCAGCCCCGCTATCGCCGATGCGAAGGCGGCCGGCGACGGCGAGGTCGCCGCGGGGTCGTGCACCAGGGTTCCGCCCTGGTTGTCGGTGGCCACCACGAAAGTCGAGGCCGTGTAGTTCCCCGTCAGCTTGATCGCCGCCGTGTGGGTCCCGTCCGTCACCGTCAGGGTCCCGCCCTTGGTCGTGCCGGAGAACGTCGCCTTGGTCACGCCTATCGTGAAGGTGATGTCGCGCAGGTCCAGCTGGTTGGTTCCGGTCGTCGACAAGCCACTGATCGTCCCGCCGTAGGCGGTGGAATGGGCCAGTGCGAGCACGCCGGTGGCGCTGAACTTGACGTTCTCGCTGAAGCTCGAGGCGAAGTAGAGCGTTCCGGCGTTAACCGCCGCCGTCCCGGTTCCGGTCACCGCGCCGTTGACGGTGAGGTTGCCCTTCACCGCCTCTATCAGGCCGGTGTTGGCGATGGCGCTGTTGATCGTGATTCCGCCAGCCCCGCCAGCCTCGATGATCCCGGCGTTGACGATGGTGTTTGCGCCGGTGTCGACCGTCAGGCCCACCACGCCGGTCTGTTCGATCAGCCCCTTGGCCTGGTTGACCAGGGTCAGCACGCCGCCGCCGATATTGCCCGAACCGGTGATCTTGTTGTCGACGTTGGTCAGCACCGCGCCGCTCGCCCCGGTGATCAGATTGCCGGCGTTGGCGCTTAGAGTCACGGCGCCGGTTCCGCTAAGCGTCACCCCGGAGGCGGCGATGGTCAGGGTGGCGGCGTGCGTCGTGGCGGACACCGCGATCTTGCCGCTGTTGGCGATCGCCCCGGCCAGGGTCAGGCCGGTGTTGTCGCCGACCGTCAGGGCGGTGAGCGCCGGCAGGGTCACCGTCGAGCCGGTCCCGTCGAGCAGGTTCGCGCCCGCGCCTGTCAGGACCTTCCCGGTTCCGGTCGTGCTGAGCGCGCCGCCGCTGATCGTCGCGCCCTTGAGGGTGACGCTCGACCCGGTCGCCGCGGTGACCGTCCCGCTGGCGTTGCCGACCGAGATCGCCGAGAGGACCAGACCGGCCGCCGTGGTTCCCTCGATCAGTCCGGCGTTGGCGACCGACCCCGAGAGCGTCACCGCCGCCGCTTTCGCGGCGCCGGCCGCGACCAGCTTCTGGCCGGTCGCCAGCAGGCTGGAGCCGGTGAGCGCCCAGGTCCCGCCATCGAGCTGATAGGTCCCGAAGCCGCTGAACGACAGCGCCTCCGCCCCCGACGCCGTCGCGGCCCCGCCAAGGCCGCCGATCGTTCCCGTCCCGCTGGTCGCCGCCAGCTCCAGCGTGCCGCCGCCGCCCTGGGCGGCGCCGATCAGCTTGGCGCCGACCGCCTCGATCAGGCGGTCGGCCGTCGAAGCGAACCGCACGGACGTCCCACTGGTCCCGTTGATCGTGCCGAAGTTGGTCACGGTCGCCACGCCGCCGGGACCCGCATAGACCCCGACGCCGCCGGAGATCGTCGCGGACTTGACTGTCGTCGAGCCATTGGTGACGACGCCGCCCGCCGCCAGGGATACTCCGGCGCCCTGCGCCGCGCCCGGACCGCCCGAGCCGCCCGTGATCGTGCCGGTGTTGGTCACCGTTCCGCTCAGGCTGAGCAAAACTCCGGCCCCACCCGCGCCGCCGGGCGAGCCGCCGTAATATTGCGTGATCCCCCCCGAGCCGCCGCCGCCGCCGGTGATCGCGCCGCTGTTGACGACCAGGCCGCCCGCGCCCAGGGCGACGCCCGTGCCTCCGGCGCCGCCGACGCCGCCCCGGTGGCCCTGATAGTTGACATAGGCGTTGCCGCCCGAGCCGCCGGCGCCACCCTGCAGGCGCGCGGCGTTGGTCACCGTGGCGACCCCCTCGGCGCTCACCGCCGCGCCGCCGGCGCCGCCGGCGCCGCCGAACTCGAGCGCCCCCGAGCTGGCCGCGCCGCCGTTCCCGCCGGCGATCAGGCCGGCGGTGTTGCTGATCGTGCCGCCCGCGGCCAGATCCGCCCCGACCCCGCCGGCCGAGCCGCCGGGATTGTTCTGGTTGAGGGTCGAGCCGCCGGTCGAGCCGTCATTGCCCGCGCCGCCGCCGGCGATCGTTCCGCTGTTGGCGAGACTGCCGCCACCGCTCAGGCGAACCGCCGCGCCGCCCGCGCCGCCCTGGCCGCCCTGCCAGAACTGGCTATTGGTCCCGCCACCGCCCTGGCCGCCGGCGATCGAACCGGTGTTGGCGACGGTCGCCGCGCCGGCGACGTCCAGGGCGTCACCACCCGCGCCGCCCGCGCCGCCGACGTTGATATAGGTCTGGCCGCCGGGACCACCCTGGCCGCCAGCTATGGTTCCGCTGTTGGAGACCGAGGCGGAGGCCTGGAAATCCGCCGCCACCCCGCCGGAGCCGGCGTATCCGCCATTGCCGCCTTGGGCGTTGGAGTCGCCGTAGCCGCCGCCGCCGCCGCCGCCGCCCTCGATGGTCCCGGCGTTGACCAGGGTCGCGGCCGTGGCCGCGTCGACTCCGTCGCCGCCGGCTCCGCCGGAACCACCCGTGGCGAACGCGGAATAGCCACCGCCGCCGCCCTGGCCGCCCTCGATCAGGCCGGAGCCGTTGGTCAGCAATCCCCCGGCCGCGAGGTCGACCGCATCGCCGCCGGCTCCGCCGGCGCGGCTGTCGAAGCCACTGCCGCCCCCACCGCCGCCGCCATAGATCGTGCCGCCGCTGTTGGTGATCGTATCCCCCGCGGCGGCCGAGAGCGCGTCGCCCCCCGCGCCGCCGGCATTGCCGTGGTAGCCGGCGGTCCGGTAGCCGCCACCACCGCCGCCGCCGCCGGAGATCTGGCCGGTGTTCGTCACGCTCGCGCCCATCGCCAGGCTGACTGCGACCCCGCCTGCTCCGCCCGCGCCGGCGTGGCCGAAGGGGGCGCCGTTATAGTAGCCGCCGCCTCCCCCGCCGCCGCCGCCGATCGATCCGCCATTGGCCAGGCTGCCGCCAGTCGCCAGGTTGATGCCGGTTTGTCCCATGCCGCCGTTGCCACCCCCGCCGCCGCCGCCGGGACCCCCGGGAGCGCCGATCGAGCCATGGTTGGTCAGGGTGCCGGCCAGCATCAGGCCCGTGGCGTCAAACAGGGTCGCCCCGGTCGCCAGGGTGTTGCTCCCGGTCATCGTCCAGGTTCCGCCGCCGTCGAAGACGTAGCCACCGAAACCGCCCAGCGTTCCGGTAAGATTGGAAGCCTTGAGCGCGCCGCCGAGACCCGTCACCGTCGCGGTGGCGGCGACGAACTCGAGGGTCCCGCCGCCGCCCTGCACGGCGCCGTTGAACACCGCGCCCGATCCCACCACCAGGCGGTCTGAGGCTGATTTGAAGGCAACGGCGGGACCCGTGGTCCCGGTCACCGTTCCATAATTGATCAGGGTTCCACTCGAGCCCGGTCCGGCATAGACCCCACTGGCCCCCGAGATCGATCCACCCGCCAGGTTGTCGATGACGCCGGTTCCAGAGAGGGTAATGCCGCTCCCCACCGAGATCGCGTCGCTGTTCGTCAGCGTTCCGCCGATGCTGAGCAGGCCGTTGTTGGTCAGGCTCTGGCCGGCCGACAGGATGTTCGAGCCGTTCAGCGTCCAGGCGCCGCCGGCATCGACGATCAGCGCGCCGAAACCCGAGAGCCCGCCGAAGACGCCCGTTCCCTGGCCAAGTTCCAGCGTGCCGCCCCCGCCCTGAATGTCACCGAGGAAGGTCGATCCAGCCTCGACGACCAGGCGGTCATTGGCGGAGGCGAACTGCACGGCGAGGCCGCCGGTTCCCTGGATCGTGCCGAAGTTGGTCACCGTGACCGCCGCGCTTCCGGAGACGCCGACACCGATTCCACCGGTGATCAGGGCCGAGGTCGAGCCAGCCGACCCATTGACCACCGAACCGCCGGCGGTGATCAGCACGCCGTCGCCCGCCGCGCCTGGATAGCCGATCTGATAATTGCCGCGGAACCCGGCCGCGCCGCCGGCGCCGGCCTGGATGGTCCCTGTGTTCGACACGGCGCCGCCGCCGGTCAGTGAGACGCCCGCCCCGCCGGTCCCGCCATGGCTGCCGCGCAGGGCGAGACTCCCGTGACCTCCGCCGCCGCCAGCCCCGCCGGAGATGACACCGCTGTTGGTGACGACGCCCGTGCCGCTGTCCTGGACCCCCGCACCGCCGGACGCCCCGTTCCCGCCATAGCCATAGTTGTTGTTCGACCCATCGGCGCCAAGGGCGCCGCCGATCGAGCCGCTGTTGGTCACGGCGCCCGCGCCGCTCAAATTGAGCCCCGCAAGGCTCGACGTCCCGGTGGCCCGCAACGTCCCGGTATTGATCACCGAGCCGGCGTCGGTGACCGATTGCCCGGCGGCCAGTGTGTTGGACCCCGTCAGGGTCCAGGTTCCGCCCGCGTCGATCTGATAGGTTCCGAAGCCGCGGACCGTCATCGCCACCGACCCAGATACGGTCGCGATGGCGCCCAGAGCCGCCAGAGTCCCCGTGCCGCCGGCCAGTTCGAGGGTTCCGCCGCCGCCGGTGATCGTGCCGCTCGCCGACGACCCGCTCTCGGCCACGAACCGGGCGCTGGAGCCGGTCAGGGAGGTCGGAGTGGTCAGGGCGATGAAATTGGTCAGGGTGGCGCCGCCGTCGACGACATAGGCCCCGAATCCAGACTCGGTCATGGTGACGGCGCCCGACAGCGCGGGGCCGCCACCCGGATTGGAAAGGATCGACTGTCCCCCCGCCAGTTCGAGCGTGCCGCCGCCGCCCTGTACCGCGCCCAGGAAGGTCGAGCCCGACTCGGCGATCAGGCGGTCGGCGGCGGCGGCCAGGCGCACGGAGACGCCGCCCGTTCCCTGGATCGTGCCGAAGTTCGTCACCGTGGCCGTCGCGCCGGCGGCGACTGAAACACCAATGAGGCCGGTGATCGTGGCGGTCTTGACCGTGGCGGATCCGTTGGTCACCAGCCCGCCAGCCGTCAGGTCCACCCCGTCGGCGGCCGCGCCGGGCGTATGGAAGATCCGGCGGGGGCCGCCGTTTCCGCCCGCGGCGCCGCCCCTGACCAGTCCGGTATTGATCAGCGTGGCGTAGGCCGCGAACACCACGCCGGCCCCGCCGGCTCCGCCCGCCCCACCGTAGTAGGCGCTGCCGCCGACACCGCCCTGGCCGCCAGCGATCGTGCCGCCGGCGTTGGTGACCACCCCGCCGGCCTTGAGAATGACCCCGGCCGCTCCCGCGCCACCGTCGCCGCCGACGAACACATAGTTGTTTGTGACGCCGTTGCCGCCCGCGCCGCCCTGGCCGCCGACGATCATGCCGGTTCCATTGGTGACCGACCCGGAAGCCTCGAGGGTCACGGCCGCGGCGCCACCGCCACCGTTGCCGCCGTATAAGGAGTAGCCCTGGCCGGTGCTGGTGATGAACCCGCCCTGTCCGCCTCGCCCGCCAAGGATCGACCCCGCGCCGTTGGCCACGACGCCGCCCGCCGCCAGATCGACCCCGACGCCGCCCATCCCGCCGGTCCCGCCAACGCCGCTCCCGGCGACACTCGTCGTGCCGCCCTGCCCCCCGTAGCCGCCCGAGATCGAGTTGGAGTTGCTGATGGTGGCCGCCGCCGTGGTGGCGAGCACCCCCGCGCCGCCGGCGCCGCCGACGGAACCAAACCCGCCGGCGCCCGTGGTCCCCTGAGCGCCAAGACCACCCCGGACGCCACCACTGTTGGACAGTGAGCCGCCACCCTGCATGCTGACGGCGGCGTGGCCGAAGGCTCCCGTCGAGCGGATCGTGCCGGCGTTGGTGATGGTCGCCAGGTACGGCGTGACCAGGCCGATGCCCTGCAGATAGGCGCCGCTGACGATGCTCACGCCGCTGTAGCTGGAGGACAGGGTGTAGCCGGAGGGGAAATTTCCCGAGAGAACCTTGGTCGTCATACCGCACCCCCGATAGCGCGCGCGTCAAGCGCGTCGCCGAAGCACAAACTTCGCCAGGGTTTCCTATGCCAGCCCAGAGAGGTTTGGCGAGGATGACGGAAATCTACGTCCCGTGGGCCAGGACGGCCTCGGCGACAAGGCGGGCGCCCTGCGCCTGCATCGCCACCCAAAGCATGTAGCTGTCGCTCAGCGCCGCATCGAACACGACCCCGCCGCGGCCGGCCCGGACCAGCAGTCCCTCCGACTCGGCGTCCTCGAGCAGAGTGTCGAGGTGGATGCGGGAGACGCCGCAGCTCCGGGCGAGGTCGGTCTTGGAAAACACCGCCGCCTCGAGCAGTCGCGCCCGGCCAGGAGATTGGCGGAGCAGAAGACCCTGCAGGATCTTGAGACCGCCCTCGCGCCTCATGAAGAATTCGATCCGCGGCAGGCTCGGGACGCCCCAGCTCTGGGCGAGGGCGGTGATCTGCGCGACCTTCATGTACGCGACCTCAAGGATGCGATCGTCCGACAGGCGCAGGGCCGCGGACGCGCTGGTCGGGTCGAGCGGACCGAACGTGTTCAGCGCGCCGACGGCCCGGTCACGAAGGACGTCGACGAAGGGGGGGCAGAGGAGCAAACGTCGCTGGGTCCAAGGGAGATGCCCCGGGGCGACCTCCATGTGACCGGTCCCCAGCGCTCGTTCGACGAAGGCGACGATGCGGCCTCGTTTCGCGACGCGGTTGGCCACCAGCGGCTCAATCAGGCCAGACAGAGTCAGGCCACCAGGCAAGGCGTTCAGAACGTAGGCGGCCACATAGATGGATGTGCGGCCCAGATCCTTGGTCAGCCATCGCGAGGCTGCGTCCAACCGTTGAAATTCAGCAATCGCCTCCGCGGCAGAGGCTTCGGCCACCCCCCGAAATCGGGGGCCACGCGCGACCTCCCGCAACGCCGCTTCTGAAAACAGGGCCTTGGGACGGAGTCTGGCGGGCGCTTGCGAGCTATCGCCCGTATCGCCAAGCCCAACCTGGGCGAAACTCGCACCCGCACTGTCGTCCATGCCAAGAGGACCCCAAGCTTTCCCGTCATCGGCATAGCGGCCTGGCGCGGCCCTGTCACACCCGGGAAAACACAATCCCGAGCGCGGCCCGGGCCGCCCCGATCCATTGCCACCCGGCCTAAAGGCTCGCGAGTTCAGTCGCGAGGCTGAGCAAACCGATCGCTTCCAGATTTGGCGCGAGTGGATAGCGGTCGTGACCAGCGTTGACGACGAAACGGCGAGTCGGTTGCAGGTCGTCGCAAGCTATATGGAAACCTCGTTCGACCCGAGCGGCCGGGCCGCGTTTGATCTCTATCGCCCATAGGCCGTGGCCGGGAATCTCAAGAACGAGATCAATTTCAGCGCCAGCCGCCGTTCGATAGAAGCTGGCCCGAGCCTGATCGGGCGCCGCCGCCAGGAGATTTTCGATCACGAAACCTTCCCAGCTGGTTCCCGCCACCGGATGACCCGAGAGCCCATTGAGATCGATGATCCCCAATAGGCCGTGCAGCAAGCCACTATCACGGACATAGACTTTCGGTGACTTGACCAGACGCTTGCCGTGGTTGCCGTGGAACGGCTGAAGGCGGCGCACCAACAGCAGGTCCGCGAGAAGGTCGATGTAGCGGGTCACCGTTGGCGCGCTGATCGACAGCGATGCCGCCAGGCGCGAGGCGTTGAGCAGGCCACCCTGGTAGTGAGCCAGCATGGTCCAGAGCCGGCTCAAAGTCTCGGCGGGGATCCGCGGGCCAAATTGGGGGACATCGCGCTCGAGGTAGGTGCGGATGAAATCCCTCCGAAGCGCGAAGCTCTCGGCCTCGGAACTGACGAGAAACGCGTCAGGGAAGCCGCCCCGCAACCAAAGCGTGTCGATGTCGCGCCGATCCTTGACCACCTCCAAGACCTCGAACGGTCCCATATCGATATAGGCGACCCGACCAGCCAGGGATTCGCCCGACTGGCGCAGCAGATCGATCGACGCGGAGCCGAGGATCAAAAACCGGCCCGTGCGACGGCCTTGGCGGCGGCCATCGTCGATCAATCCTCTGAGCGTCTGGAAGATTTCGGGCTGACGATGGATCTCGTCGAGGATCACGAGCCGGTCGGCGTAGGCGTCGAGGAATAGGGCTGGTGACTCGAGCTTTCGTCGATCCTCGCCCGACTCAAGGTCGAGATATAGCGAAGGCGTCGCCTCGGCGACGGCGAACGCCAAGGTCGTCTTGCCAACTTGACGCGGCCCGATCAGGGCCACAGCCGCTTGCCGAGCAAGGGCGCTTTTCACGGATTCGAGAACTCGACGAGGAATCATCCGTGCAAATTAAACATCCAACGTTCATTTTACAAGGTTATGGAAGCGTGTGTCGAAGTTCGGGGCCTTGTAGGCGCGTTCATCGCCATGATCATACCGACCGCGTCTCCGCCACCCCTGCGTCAAGGCCGAACTAGATGCAGCGCCCGCCGTCGACTTCCATAGCGACGCCGGTGACCATGGACGCCTCGTCGCTGCACAGGAACAGCGCGGCGGCGGCGATGTCGGCGGGGGTCGAGAAGCGTCCGATGGGGATGCTGGCCAGGAAACGGGCGCGAATCTCGGGGGTGTCGCCGCCCATGAAGGTCGCCAGCATCGGGGTGTCTCCCGCCACGGGATTGATGACGTTCACCCTGACGCCGAACGGCGCCAGTTCCACCGCCATGGCCCGGGCCGCGGTGATCATCCAACCCTTAGACGCGTTGTACCAGGTGAGGTTCGGACGCGGGCTGACGCCGCCGGTCGAAGCGATATTGAGAATCGCGCCGCTCCCGTTGGCTTTCATCAGCGGAACCGCGAGGCGGCCGGTGAGGTACACGGAACGCACATTGACGCCCATCAGGCGGTCGAAGATCGCCTCGTCCATGGTTTCCATCGGGGCCGGGCGGGTTCCCATGCCGGCGTTGTTGACCAGGATGTCGAGGCCGCCGAAGGCCGAGCAAACCCGGTCGAACAGCGCCGCGACACTGTCGGCGTCGGCCACGTCGGTGGGAACCGCGATGCAGGCCGCGCCGAGTACCGTGGCAAGTGCCGCCGCGCCCCTGGCGTTGATGTCGGCGATGGCGACGCGCGCGCCCTCGGCCACGAAGCGCCGGACGATCCCCTCGCCGAAGCCGGACGCTCCGCCGGTCACGATGGCCGTCTTGCCCTCAAGCCTCATCGTCGGTCTCCGCGGCTGGACGCTCAGCGCCCGACCAGACATAGCTGGCGACTATCACACGGGGAAAACTTGGGGTGAATAGACGCAGCTTTCTCGCGGCCGGCGCGGTTCTCGCGGCGGGTCCTTCCCTATCCGCCGACCCGGCCGCGCCGCCGCCGGCCGGCGCGCCCGCGCCCCACCCCGGCCCGCGCAACCTGATCACCGACGTGCCAGGACTGAAGGTGGGCCAGGCCGAGGACGCCATCACCCGCACCGGAACGACCGTGATCGTGCCCGACGATGCGGCCGTGGTCGCCGCCGACGTCAGTGGCGGTGGGCCAGCGACGCGGGAGACCGACGCCACCAATCCCCAGAACCTGGTTCACGCCTTCGACGCCGTGGTGCTGTCCGGAGGGTCGGTCTACGGACTGGCGGCGGCCGACGGGGTGGTGGCGTGGCTGGGCGCCCGCCATCGGGGCTTTGGAATGTCGCCGGACCCCGCCACGCCGCGCAGCCCGGTCGTTCCCGCCGCGGCACTCTACGACCTGGCCAACGGCGGGCGTAAGGACTGGGGGCTTGAACCGCCCTACCGCGCCCTCGGCCTGAAGGCCATGGACGCCCTGAGCGACAGCTTCGTCCTGGGAACGGCCGGCGCCGGCTATGGGGCCATGGCCGGCATGCTGAAGGGCGGCCTGGGCTCGGCCTCCATCGTCACCGCCGATGGGATCACGGTGGGGGCGCTGGTGGCCGTGAATTCGGCCGGATCGGTGGTAGGAGCGGACGGCAAGACCTTCTGGGCCGCGCCGTTCGAGATCGGCGATGAGTTCGGTGGCCTGGGCGCGGCGGGCCTGAGAGGCGTCCCCGACGACTGGACGCGGAACAAGCGTAACCCCTCAGCTCGTAAGAACACCACCCTGGCGGTGGTGGCCACCGACGTGAAGCTGACCTCCGACGAGGCCCGCCGGGTAGCGATCATGGCCCAGGACGGCATGGGCCGGGCCATTCGGCCCTCTCATACCCCGTTCGACGGTGACGTGGTGTTCGCGATGTCCACCGGCAGGCGTGAAGCGGCGGAGCCACGGGCCTTCACCGTGGCGAGAATCGGAGCCCTGGCCGCCGACACCCTGGCCCGTGCCATCGCCCGCGCCGTCTTCTTGGCCACCCCCTGGCCGGGAACCCAGACGCCGACCTGGAAGACGATCCAGCCGCCGACCGGTGTCAGATCGCCCGTTGGCGGCTTCGGCGCCTGATCTCCGCGGTGGCCGAACAGACATCCGGGATCGCACCGCCAAACCGTACATTGTCGATCAGCCGGGTTTTACCGATCCTGGCCGCCAGGGAGGCCAGGCCGGCGGCCCCGACCCATTCCAACTCATGCAAGGTCTCCGGATCAGCCACGCTGACGTAGTCGATCACCACACTCGGCTCGCCGGCGATCACCCCCCGCATGGCGGCTCTGAGCGCTTCGGCGCTGCGCTCTCCAGCCTCGAAACGCCGGCTCGCTTCCGACAGCGCGCGAAACAGCACCGGCGCCACGGCGCGCTGCGCGGGGTCTAGATAGGCGTTGCGGCTCGACAGCGCCAAACCATCGGCTTCCCGGACGGTCGGAGCGACGACGATCTCGACGGGGAGGTCCAGATCGCGCGCCATCCGGCGGATGACAACGCATTGCTGGGCGTCCTTCTGACCGAAATAGGCGCGTGTCGGCTGAACGATGTTGAACAGCTTGGCGACCACGGTGGCGACGCCGGCGAAGTGTCCGGGTCGGGAGGCGCCTTCGAGCGGCTCGGCCACCGCGCCGACCTCGATCCTGACGGCGAAACCGGCCGGATAGATCTCCGATGGCGACGGGGTGAACACCAGGTCCACCCCCCGCGCCTCCAGAAAAGCCAGGTCCCGGGGCAGGTCACGAGGATAGAGCGCCAGATCCTCGTTCGGACCGAACTGGGTCGGATTGACGAAGATGCTGACCACCACCGCCCCGCACTCGGCTTTGGCGCGCGAAACCAGGCTCAAATGGCCGTCATGAAGAAAGCCCATGGTGGGAACCAAGCCCAGGCCTGGAAAGGCTCCGCGGGCGGCGCGCATCTCGCCGATCGTCGTCAGGACCCGCATGTCAGTTGGGCTCTGCCAGGGCGAGGGCGAGTTCGGCGTCATCCATCGTCGAGCCGTGGGCGGCCGTGGGGAAGGCGCCCGCGCGCACATCCTCGACATAGGCCTTGAGCAGGGCCTCGATGGTCGCACCGATTTCGCCGTAGCGCTTGGCGTGACGTGGCGATTTGCCCTCGAGCAGACCCAAAAGGTCGTGCCAGACCTGGACCTGGCCGTCGCATCCCGCGCCCGCGCCAATTCCGATCGTCGGCACGCGCAGGCGGCGCGAAATCGCCTCGGCCAGTGGCGCCGGCACCAATTCGAGCACGATGGCGAAGGCGCCGGATTGCTCCAGCAAGAGCGCGTCCTCCAGAAGCCGGCGCGCGCTAAAGGCTTCTTTGGCCTGTACACGCAGCCCGATCTGATGCTGAGCCTGAGGGGTGAAGCCGAGGTGACCCATGACCGGCACGCCAAGCTCGGTCAGCCGCTGGACAATGGCGGCGACCGGCGCGCCGCCCTCGAGCTTCACGGCCTGAACACCCGCTTCCTGCATCAGGCGGCGGGCGGCCGACACGGCGTCGGCTTGCGTCGCATAGGTCAGGAATGGAAGGTCACTGACGACAAGCGCGCGCTCCGAGCCCCGAACAACGGCGGCGGCGTGGCGAACCATATCGTCCAAGGTCACGGGCAGAGTGGTCGAGTGCCCCTGCACCACCATGCCCAGCGAATCGCCGACCAGCAGCAACGGCACGCCGGCGCGCTCCGAGATCCGGGCTGACGGATAGTCATAAGCCGTCACCATGGCGATGCGATCACCGGCCTGTTTCATCCGCTGCAGATCCCGCAGGGTTACGCGCATCCAGGACTCCAGGAACCATGTGCCATGGCGGCTCGGCTCAATGCCTCCCTCTCTAGGGAGTCGTACGTCTGTACGAAAGCCCCTGTACGAAAGCCCCACCGACCCGATGATTCCGAGCCGTTCGTTGCGGCGGCGTCGTCATGGGGGATCAGGACCCCTGAATCCGACGTGGGCTTCCGAGGCGCGCGGCGTCCGGCGGTGGTGCTAAATCATCGCCTCATGCGCGCCTTCGCCCACCTCCTCGACCGGCTGTCCCTCACGGCCTCGCGCAACGCCAAGCTGACCCTGGCGCGGGATTTTCTGCGCGAGACGCCCGACCCGGATCGCGGCTGGGCGCTGGCGGCGCTGACCGGGAACCTGAGCTTCAAGGCGGCCAAGCCCGCCGCCATCCGGGCGGCTGTCGAGGCGCGAATGGATTCGACACTGTTCGCCTGGTCCTATGACTATGTGGGCGATCTGGCCGAGACCGTGGCTCTGGTCTGGCCATCGAGGCCCGGCGCCAACCGCCAGCCGGAACTTTCCGAAGTGGTCGACGCCCTGGCCGGCGCCAACCGGCTCCAGGCCCAAACCCTGATCGAAGGCTGGCTGGACGCGCTGGACGCCGATGGTCGGTGGGCGCTGCTCAAGCTGGTGACCGGGGGCCTGAGGGTGGGCCTTTCGGCCCGCCTGGCCAAACAGGCGGTCGCCGACCTGGGCGGCGTGCCGGTGGCGCAGATCGAAGAGCTCTGGCACGCTCTCGTCCCGCCCTATGGCGACCTATTCGCCTGGCTGGAGGGCAAGGCCGAACGCCCCACCGCCGACGCGCCTGGGCGATTCCGCCCGGTGATGCTGGCTCAAGCCCTCGACGAGACCGTGGACTTTGCCAAGCTGGACCCGGCCGACTACGCCGCCGAGTGGAAATGGGATGGCATTCGCGTCCAGGCGGTCAACGAGCGCGGCGAGAGGCGGCTCTACACCCGCACCGGCGACGTGATCTCCGACGCCTTTCCTGACGTGCTGGCCGTGCTGAACTTCGAAGGCGTGATCGATGGCGAGTTGCTGGTGATGCGTGGCGGGGCCGCGGCGCCGTTCGGCGATCTGCAGCAGCGGCTCAACCGAAAGACCGCCGACGCGAAACTGATGGCTAAATTCCCGGCCGGAATACGCGCCTATGACCTGTTGCTGGAGGGCGAGCGGGATCTACGGAACATGACCTTCACCGAGCGCCGGACCCGGCTTGAGGCGGTGATCGTCGCCGGCGGCTCGGACCGCCTCGACCTGTCGCCGCTGCAGCCTTTCGCCGATTGGGATGATCTGGCCCGGCTGCGCGCCGACCCGCCGGCGGGCGACGCCCGCAACGCCGAGGGCCTGATGCTGAAACGCCGGGACTCGGCCTATCTGGCCGGCCGGCCCAAGGGACCCTGGTTCAAGTGGAAGCGCGATCCGCGCCTGGTCGACGCCGTGCTGATGTACGCGCAGCGTGGCCACGGCAAACGCTCCAGCCTCTATTCGGACTACACCTTCGGTGTCTGGCGGGAGGATGAGGCGGGCCACAGGTCGCTGGCTCCGGTCGGTAAGGCCTATTTCGGCTTCACCGACGAGGAACTGAAACAGCTCGACGCCTTCGTGCGCGAAAACACCATCGAACGCTTCGGGCCGGTGCGATCGGTGCGGGCCGACTGGGATTTCGGCCTGGTGCTGGAGGTGGCGTTCGAAGGGTTGCAGCGTTCAACCCGCCACAAGAGCGGCCTTGCCATGCGTTTTCCGCGCATCAGCCGCATCCGCTGGGACAAGCCGGCCCGGGAGGCCGACGAGCTGGCGACCCTGGAGCGGATGCTGGAGACGATTAACAGCTGAGGCCGCCGCTTCAGACGATTTTGGTGACCTGATCAACCGGCCGCCGCAGCGACATGGGCATGGCCGGCGCATGGCCGAACCTCACGCACAGGTCGGGGCGGACCGTCGGGGCGCCTAGAAGGCCGGCCAGTTCCACGCGAACGATCGGGGATTCCACCGGCTGATTGATGGGGGCATGGCGAATGCCGAGCGCCGTGGCCATCAGCCCGAACCGCTGGAAGCTTCGACCGACCCGGACCCAATGATCCTTGTCTTCCTTGTCGCCAACGAAGATGGCGATCCCGGCGGAAGATCGAATCTGGGACCGATATTTGGCGTTCTCGCCATCCTTGGTTAAGACTAGACTGGAGGCCCCCTCGCCCAGCCATGTCGGCAAGGCGGGATTGCCGGTACAGCCGCTGTAGAGACCATCGGCCGTCTTCACGGCCTGGTCGGGATTGAAGCGGATCCAGGACTTCAGTTCCTTTACAAAGGCCGGATCGTCCATCTGCAAACTGTTTCCCAGGATCACCAGATCCATGACCGCGTCCCGGTGGCCGGGCTCGGTCAGAAATCGGACCGAGACACCGTCAACGCTCGCCGCCCGCGCCAGACTGCGCAGATCGCCGGGAGACACCGGCTGGCCGTCATAGATCGAACGGGTGGATTGGCGGGCCGGTATGGCGCGAAACAAGATGTCGGCCCGTGGCGGCGCCTGCCCCAAATGGATGGCGATCCGCCCCTCGCCCACGGGATCGAAGGCGACGGCGCCCGGCCGGCCGCGGGCGCCCGCGGCGATCAGCAGGTTTTCCGCCGCACAGCCCAGGCTGACGAACAGGTGATGGTCGTCCGGGTCGACGGCCGGCGTGCGGCGGGTCAGGTCGGGCTCGATGGTCACGCCCGCGCCGTGGTCGGCGAAGGTCCAGGGCTGGGTATTGTGGCCGTTGGGGGCCAGGGTGGCGAAGCGCACCAGTGAGGTGAAGCCCGGCGTTTCCGGCAACGGGGCTCGAAGTTTCGCCGCTACCCGTCCATAGGCGTCGACGCCTTGGCCCGCCCGCGCCGTCAGTGGCGTGGCCGCGGCGGTGGCGCCGGCCAAAGCAAGAAAGCGCCGACGGGCGATCATGACGGAGGTCCCGGCGCCCAGGCCTCGAGGTGACCGCGCCAATAGACGAAGTCTCCGGCGTCAAGCACCCAAGCCACTTCGCCACGGGTCGGCAGTCGCCGGCCCTCGATCAGTTGATAGTCCCAGAACCGTCCGCGCCACGGCCGCTCAACCCTGAGTCCGTTAGCGATGTAGATCCGCGACGCGGCGCTGGCGGTTTCCACCAGACCGTCATCACCGATGGAAAAGGTTAATTCGGCCCGCGCGGCGCCCGTTCCGAGGGCCACGCCAATCGTTGCCGAATCGACCACCCGCCATTCAAGCGCGGCGTTATGCAGAATTGCGTCGGGGTTCCAGGGCAGCTCGGCGAGGTAGCGGAGGGCCTCGCCCTTGTCGAGATCGCTGGATCCGACCTCCGCGGCCACGGTAACCGCCCCGAGAAGCTTCACCTCCAGGCCACCATGGCCGGACACGAAATAGTCGGCGATCAGCATTGCACCGAAGGGCAATGCCGCGGCCCGCCAGACAAACCCGGCCTGGGTGGTGGCAATGGTCTGAACGGCGGTGAACTTCATAGGCTTGCCGCCAGGCGCCTGCCACATCTGACCCGATTGGCGAAGCTGGACCGTCATGGCCGACCCCTCCAGCCGCGCGCCGGACGCCTTGGCAAGAGCAAAAACCGCCGCCGGCAGGTCGGTGCGCGGCGTTCCGGGCGCTTGGCCTTCGCCAAGCCGCGCCTCCAGCCGGCCCAGCCGCGCTTCGAACCGGCGTCGAGCCATCGTCGCGGCCAGGCCGGCGACACCAACCGCTCCGGCCAGGACGCCCCACCCCGTTTTGTAATGCGGCAATCAACATCCTCCCGGCTGGCGAGTATGTTACTAACGGCTGGCGCGACCCTTTGTTGCCGATGACCGGAATCCGGCGTCCCGAGAAAGACGGTTGGGGCGTCAGCCGTTGAAACCCCGCACGATGTCGATGATCCGGTCTTGGACGTCGGGCGCGAGATAGGGGTGCATGGGAAGGGCCAGAACGGTCTTGGCCTTGGCGTCCGAAACGGGCAGGCCGCCTGGTCCCTGGGCGCAACGGGCATAGGGCGCCTGACGGTGCATTGGCACGGGATAGTAGACGGCGGTGGGAACGCCCGCCGCCTTCAGATGCGTCGCCAGGCCGTCGCGGTCGCGATGCTCGATCACATATTGCGCCCAGGTGGAGACACCGCCGTCGATCACCGTTGGAACCGACAGGCAGACCTCGGCCAAGCCATCGCAATAGCGCGTGGCGACGCTCTGGCGCGCGGCGATCTCATCCTCGAAAATGGCCAGTTTCTCGATCAGGATCGCCGCCTGGAGAGTATCGAGACGCGAGTTCATACCGATCCTGGCGTTCAGATATTTCGGGTCGTGACCGCCCGGCGCGGGGTCGCCGGCCACGGCCTTGCCATGCACGCGCAGCGAATCCATCAGGTCCCAAAGCGCATCGTCCTTGGTCAGCACCGCGCCACCGTCGCCGTAGCAACCCAGCGGCTTGGCGGGAAAGAAGCTGGTGGTCGCCACGTCCGCCCAGTGGATCGGGTGTTCGCCGCCCAGGGTGCAGCCGAACCCCTGGGCCGAGTCGGCGATCAGCTTGACGCCATGGCGGCGGCAGATGGCGGCCAGTCTGGGATAGTCGGCCGGTTGGCCGAACAGATCCACGGCGATCACCGCGGCCGGCCGCAACCGCCCGGCCGTCTCGACCGCGTGGATCGCGGCTTCCAGGGCGTCGGGGTCGAGGTTGTAAGTGTCGGGGCGGATATCGACGAACACCGGGCTGGCTCCGGTCCAGGGAATCACCTCCGGCGTGGCCGCGAAGGTGAAAGCCGGGCAGAACACCGCGTCGCCCTCCTCGATTTCCCAGGCCATCAACGGCAGGGCCAGGGCGTCCGTGCCGTTGGCGCAGGAGAGCGCCCGGCCGGCGCCGCAAAAAGCGGCCAGCCTGGCTTCAAGCTCACGCACCTCCGGGCCCATCACATAGGCGCCGTGGGCCAGCACCCGGGCGATGGCGGCGTCGATGGCCGGCTTGATGCGCGCCTGTTGCGCCGCGAGGTCGATAAACGGGATCATCGCGAGCGCTGATACCCGCCGCGCCAGGCCAGAGCGAAACAATCTGGGTATCCCTTTATTTCGGGCGTGGAGGCGCAAGAACGCCCAGCGCATGGATGAAAGCTTCGAGATCACCACCTGGAAACAGAGCGCCGGCGATGCCGCCCCGGGTCGCGGCTTCCATGTCGGAGGGCTTATCGCCGACGAAAACAGTTCGCGCCGGATCGAGATTCAGATCCGCGATGGCCCGCAGCACCATGCCCGGATTGGGCTTGCGATCGGGGTGGTCGGGATGGGCGTATCGCGCCACCGGCGCGTCGGCGAGAAACGGACAGACATAAATGGCGTCGATATGGGCGCCTTCGGCCGCCAGGTCCGCGCGCATCGCCGCGTGCAGACGATCGACCGCCGCCTCATCGAAATAGCCCCGGGCGACGCCCGACTGGTTGGTGGCCACGGCCACGGCGATCCCCGCCGCGTTCAGACGCCCGATGGCCTGGCGCGCGCCTGGAATCCATTCCAGCCGCTCGACCTCGCCGACATAGCCGTGATCGGCGATCAGAACCCCGTCGCGGTCGAAGATCACGCCGGCCCGTCCTGTTTTGGCCGCGCGTCTTGTTTTGGTCGCGTCCGTCATGACATCCAGGGTTCCGTTTCGCGCCCACCTAAGGAGACCTAGCCCACCTTGGAAGCCTCGCCAAAGCTTCACGCCAAAGCGGCGGCCTCGGCCATCAGAACCGTGGAAGCCGAGATCGAGGGCCTGCGCGCCTTGGCCCGGGCATTGGAAACTGATCTGGCGGCGGTTTTGAACGACGCCGTCGACACCATCGCGCGCACCAGGGGCCGAGTGGTGGTGACTGGCATGGGCAAGAGCGGCCACGTGGCGCGTAAGATCGCCGCCACCCTGGCCTCCACCGGAACCCCGGCGTTCTTTCTTCATCCAGGCGAAGCCAGCCATGGCGACCTGGGCATGGTGGCGGTGGGCGACGTGGTGATCGCGCTGTCCTGGTCCGGAGAGACCCCGGAGCTGCGGGACGTGATCCACTTCTGCAAGCGCTTCGATGTGCCGCTGATCGCCATATCCTCCGAGAGCGCCAGCGCCCTGGCCGCCGCCGCGGATGTGGCCTTGATCCTGCCCCGAGCCGACGAAGCCTGTCCCAACGGCCTGGCTCCCACGACATCGACCACCATGCAACTGGCGTTCGGCGACGCCCTGGCGATCGCCCTGTTGGAGAACCGGGGGTTTTCCGCCGCCGACTTCCGCGAGTTCCACCCAGGCGGACGACTTGGAACGCGGCTGATAACCGTCGCCGACCTGATGGCGACCGGCGCCGATGTGCCGACCCTGCGGCCGGACGCCACGCTTTCGGAAGCGATCTTCGAAATCAGCCAAAAACGCTACGGCGGGGCCGGCGTGGTCGACGCGGACGGACAGCTGCTGGGCGCTTTCACCGACGGCGACCTGCGCCGGGCCCTGCCGGTCGCCGATCTGACGGCTCGGGTGGCCGACCACATGACCCGCCAGCCGATGTCCGTCGATCCGCGCCTGTTAGCCACCGAGGCCCTGCGGGTGATGAATGAGCGGCCCCGGCCGATCATGCTGATGTTCGTCTGTGAGGCAGGCCGCCTGGTGGGCGCGGTGCACATGCATGATCTGCTGCGGGCCGGGATTGCCTGATCACGCCCGGGGCAGCCTATAAGGCCGCGGAATCAAGCAAGGGGAACTCATGGCCGTCAATCTCTACACTTTTGTCGATCTGTATGACCGCGGCCTGGATACGGCGGCGCACATCCTGGCCAAGGGGGCGGAGCACGCCCCCGCGACGGGCGTGACCGAACCGGAGATGTTCGATTGGCGACTGATCCACAACATGCAGCCGCTTCGCTTCCAGCTGATGGTGGTTTGCAACTTCTCCAAGCAATGGACAGCGCGGGTCGTGGGCCTGCCGGTCCCCGAGGACATCGGCGCCGATCTGACCGTAGCTGAGTTTCTGGCCGCCATCGCCGAGGCGAAGCTCTTTCTGGCCGGTCTGACGCCGGACCAGTTCGAGGGCCTGGAAGAGGTCCCGCTCACAGTGACTATTGGCGGTGGAATGGAGCCCACACTGCCCGCCAGCCGCTGGCTGACCGGGTTCGCCACCACCAACTTCTATTTCCACCTGTCGACCGCCTATGGGATCCTGCGGTCCCACGGCGTGCAGATCGGCAAGATCGACCTGTTTCCCAGCGGCCTCTGAGGGGTTTAGCGCAGGATCGGCGGTTATGGATGCTCCACGCAGCTCGGCCACCAAGGCCAACGCCATGGCCCCTGGCCTCTATCTGGTGGCGACGCCGATCGGCAATCTGCGCGATATAACCTTGCGGGCGCTGGACATCCTCGAGGGGGCCGACGTGATCCTATGCGAGGACACGCGGGTGGGAGGCAAGCTTCTGGCCGCTCATGGTCTCAAGGGCCGTCTGGAGCGTTATGACGAACACGCCGCCGAGCGGGTCCGGCCCAAGGCCCTGGCGCTGCTGGCGGCGGGCGGCAGGCTGGCCCTTATTTCGGACGCCGGCACGCCGCTGGTGTCGGACCCTGGCTACCGGCTGGTGCTCGAAGCCATCGCCCAGGGGGCGGCGGTATTCCCGGCCCCGGGACCCTCGGCGGCCCTGGCGGCCCTGACCGTTTCGGGCCTGCCGACCGACCGGTTCCTGTTCGCCGGCTTCCCACCGTCCAAGTCGGCCGGCCGGCGCGACCTGTTCACCGAACTCGCCCCGATCCGAGCCACCCTGATCTTCTATGAAGGCGGCCCGCGCCTGCGCGCCAGCCTGACCGACATGGCGGCGGTGTTCGGCGCCCGGCAGGCCGTGGTGGCCCGGGAATTGACCAAGCTGCACGAAACCGTGGTCCGGGGTTCGCTGGCGGACCTGGTCGCCGATCCGCGCCTGGATGCGCCCCGGGGCGAGATCGTGGTGCTGGTGGGGCCGGGCGCCGACCCTGTCGCCAGCGCCGACGAGGCCGATGCAGCCCTGGCCGAAGCCGTGGCCAGGGTGGGGCCGGCGCGCGGGGCGTCCGAGGTGGCCAAGGCCCTTGGACTGTCCCGGCGGGAACTCTATGCCCGCGCCCTGACCTTGCGAGGCCAATAGACCGCGCCATATGCGAGAGCGACGGCGGATGAGTCTCGCCATCGCCGCTTCTCGCCATCGCCGCCTCCGGGGAAATCCATGCCGCTGAATGTCGCCGTCCAGATGGACCCCGTCGAGACCATCAATATCGACACCGACTCGACATTTCTGATGATGATGGAGGCCCAGGCGCGCGGCCATTCCCTGTGGGTCTATGAACCCGATCGCCTGTCGATGGAGGATGGCCAGGTGACCGCCAGGGGTCGCGCTCTGACTTTGCGCAATGTGAAGGGCGACCATGCCACCCTGGGTCCGCGCGAAGTACGACCCTTGCGGGAAATGGACGTGGTGCTGATGCGTCAGGACCCACCCTTCGACATGGCCTACATTACCGCCACGCATTTTCTGGAGACGATCCATCCCGCCACCCTGGTGGTCAACAACCCCGCCGAAGTGCGCAACGCCCCCGAAAAACTGTTCGTCACCGGCTTTCCAGGCCTCCAGCCGCCGACCCTGATCACCAGCGACCCGGAGGCCATCGACGATTTCCGGGCGCGCCACGGCGATATGGTACTGAAGCCGCTTTACGGCGGCGGTGGCTCGGGGGTGGTGCGGCTGAAGGCGGACGATCCCAATCTCGACGCCATGCTCGAACTGCACGCCATGATCAGCCGCGAACAGGTGATCGCCCAGAAATTCGTGCCGGCGGTGTCGCGCGGAGACAAGCGTATCCTGCTGGTGGATGGCGAGCCGGTGGGGGCGATCAACCGTATCCCCGCCGACGGCCAGGTGCGCTCGAACCTGGCCAAGGGCGGGCGGGCCGAGGCCGTGGCGCTGACCGCGCGGGATGAGGAAATTTGCCGCATAATTGGTCCTGAGTTGAGGCGCCGCGGCCTGCTGTTCGTCGGCATAGATGTGATCGGCGACTACCTGACCGAGATCAATGTCACCTCGCCCACCGGCGCCCAGCAGCTCAAACGGTTTGGCGGCGCCGACGCCGCCGCGGCGCTATGGGACCGCATCGAGTCGCTTCGCGCCGGTTGAGCGCCTCACATTGACATTCTGCAAAGAAAGTCATTGAACCGTCGCAAATTCCCGTATAGTTCTTTTTTTGTTCCCTGTCCGGCCCGAGCACTTTTGGCGGCCTGTGGATAACCTATACGCGATATGGGGCGAAGGATGGCGGCGCGGGTGGTCTCGGTGGCGTTCGAGGGGGTCGAAGCCCGACGTGTCGATGTCGAGGTCCAGAAGGTCGGTGGCGGGCCCTCGGCCTTCGTCGTGGTCGGCCTGGCGGACAAGGCGGTCGGCGAATCGCGCGAACGCGTGCGGGCGGCGTTCGCCGGTCTGGGTCTTGCCCTGCCGTCCGGTCGGGTGGTGGCCAATCTGGCCCCCGCCGATGTTCCCAAGGAAGGCAACCACTTCGACCTGCCCATAGCGCTGGCGCTGATGGGGGCGATGGGGATCATCCCCCAGGACGCCCTCGACGGCTGGGCGGCGATCGGCGAGCTCAACCTGAACGGCGAAATCGCCCCAGTGGCCGGCGCCCTGCCCGCCGCGATGGCGGCTGGGGCGATGGGGCTCGGCCTGATCTGCCCGGAGGCCTGCGGTCCCGAGGCGGCCTGGGCGGGAGACACGGCCATACTGGCGCCGCGCTCGCTGATCGCCCTGGTCAACCACTTCCGGGGCACGCAGATCCTGAGCGCGCCCAAGCCTGGAGCCATGGTCGATCCGGTCCGGGGACCAGATCTACGGGACGTGAAGGGCCAGGAAAACGCCAAGCGGGCGCTGGAGATCGCGGCGGCCGGCGGTCACAACCTGCTGTATATGGGCCCTCCGGGCTCGGGAAAATCCATGCTGGCCCAGAGGCTGCCGGGGCTGCTCCCACCGCTGACCGCCGCCGAGCTGCTGGAAACCTCGCTGGTGCATTCGATCGCCGGCCTGATCGCCAAGGGCGCCCTGACCCGCGCCCGGCCATTTCGCAATCCGCATCATTCGGCCAGCATGGCCGCCCTGACCGGCGGTGGCCTGCGGGTGAAACCGGGCGAGGTGTCTTTGGCACATAACGGCGTGCTGTTCCTCGATGAACTTCCCGAATTCAGCGCACAGGCCTTGGACTCGCTACGTCAACCTCTCGAGACCGGAGAGGTGACGATAGCCCGCGCCAACGCTCATGTCCGCTTTCCGGCGCGGGTGCAGCTGGTCGCCGCCATGAACCCCTGCCGCTGCGGACAAGGTGGCCTGGGCAAAGGCTCATGCGGAAAAGCGCCTCGCTGTTTGCAGACCTATCAGGGCCGCGTTTCCGGCCCGTTGCTCGACCGGATCGACCTCACGGTGGAAGTCCCGCCGGTCACCGCCGCCGATCTCGCCCTGCCGCCGCCGGCCGAAGGAACGGCGGAAGTCGCCGCGCGCGTAGCCGCCGCCCGGGACATCCAGACGCGCCGGGCCGAGGCGGCCGGCGATGGGGCCAGTCCCCTGAATTCCCGCGCGGAGGGCTCATGGCTCGACCAGATCGCCACCCTCGACGCCCCCGCCAAGGCCCTGATGGCCAAGGCCGCCGAGTCCAGAACCCTCACCGCCCGAGGCTGGACCCGCACGCTGCGGCTGGCTCGAACCATAGCCGACCTCGAGGGCGGCGGCCCGGTGCGGCGGGTGCATGTGGCCGAGGCGCTGATCTATCGGCGGGTGGGCGTTGGCGCCGAGAGCGCCGCGGCGCCGGCGTTGGTCTGGAACGCGTAAAGCGGAACCGCGCGGCTTTCGTCAGGCGCGACGGCGCAGAAACTTCAGTCCCGACCAGTTCTCGTCCACCGCGCAGACCTTCACATCGACCCACCCGGTGGGCAGCATGATCTTACGCACGCCATCCTCCGTCAAAGACACAAACAGGGGTGAGGTCTTCTTTGGCCAGGAAACCCAGACCGCGCCGCCGGGCCTTGGCCAGGACACCAGACGCTCGGCCATGGCGGCGAGATCTTCTCCGCTCATGACAAAGGCGTGGACGATGGTAGGGCTTTCGGCCACCTCGACCACCATGACCCCATCAGGCAACGGCTCGAGGAGGCTCGCATAGTGTGCGGGGGCGTTGACCACGCCGATGACGTCGCCCGGCTTGATCCCAAGTTTCAGCGACAGGGCTTTTCCGGAATAGCCTATCGGCGACACCATCCGTCGAGCCTCCTTGGCCAGGGACCACGCACCTAGCGACTTTCAGTCGGACCGGATTGTCGCCGCCCGTTCAAGTGGCTAGCTTGAAACTTGTTTGTGACCGTCCAATCCTGCGGCGGACCAGATGGGGAAATGACCATGACGCTGAAGGTTGTGGGTTCCGGCCTGGGGCGAACGGGGACGAAGTCGCTGCAATCGGCGCTGAACCTGCTGGGTTATGGACCCTGTCATCACATGATGGAGGTGTTCGCCCATCCCGAGAGCTTACCGCTATGGATCGAGGCCGGGGCCGGTCGGCCCGACTGGGACGCCATCTTCGCGGACTATGCCTCGATGGTCGACTATCCGGGCGCCACCTTCTGGCGCGAGCTGGCCGACTACTATCCGGACGCCAAGGTGCTGCACTCGGTGCGCGATCCAGACCAGTGGTTCGACTCGACCCAGGCGACGATCTTCGCGCCGGGTTCGCCCACCACCACGACAACGACGGCCGGCGGACCCATGGCCGCGTTCTTCGGCGCATTCATGAAAGGCATCCAGGGCCATGTGAACGACCGCGCCTTCATGACCGATCACTTCCGCCGCCACACCGAAGCGGTGAAAAGCGCCATCCCACCCGAACGCCTGCTGATCTACGAGGCCGGGCAGGGTTGGGAGCCCCTGTGCGCGTTTCTGGGGGTTCCGGTCCCGGAGACGCCCTATCCCTCGGAAAACAACCGCGCCGAGTTCATCGCCCGAACGGCCGCCATGAGGGGCGGTCCGGCGCCGTCAACGCACTGAAGCCAAGCTCCGAGAACCAGGCCATGACCAGGATCATCGTCAACGGGCGGCCCCGCGAGTTCGAGGGTGACAAAGCCATGCCATTGCTATGGTGGCTGCGGGACGAGCTTGGCCTGTCTGGAACCAAATTCGGCTGCGGCAAGGGACTGTGCGGCGCCTGCACCGTGCACCTGAATGGAAGCGCGGCGCGTTCCTGCCAGACACCGGCGGGGGCCGCCGATGGGATGCATGTCACCACGATAGAGGGCCTGTCGGCCACCGGCGATCACCCCGTTCAGAAAGCCTGGCGTGAACTGGGCGTGCCCCAGTGCGGTTACTGCCAACCAGGCCAGATCATGCAGGCGGCCTCGCTGTTGAAGGATAACCCACACCCCGACGAGGATCTGATCGACAGCGCCATGGCCGGCAATATCTGCCGGTGCGGGACCTACCCGCGTATCCGCGCGGCGATCCGCCTCGCGGCGGGCCGGAACGGTGCGGCATGAGCGGAATCGAGAACGTCAGCCGCCGGGTCTTCGTGGCGGGATTGGGCGGCGGCCTCGTTCTGGCCGGCGGCTTGGCCCGGGCCGAGGACGCTCCGAAATATGGCGCCGACGCGGATCGAAACGGCTGGCGCGACGATCCTCGCGTCTTTCTGGCCATCGACGACAGCGGCCTGGTCACCCTCACCAGCCATCGCCAGGAAATGGGCCAGGGCATCAAGACCAGCCTGGGGCTGGTGGTGGCCGACGAGCTTGAGGCGAATTTCGAGCGCCTGCGGATTCTCCAGGCCGACGGGGACGACAGCCGCTATGGAAGCGAGGACACCGACGGCTCGCGCAGCATGCGCCATGCCTATCTGCCGATGCGCCGCGTGGGCGCGGCGGCCCGAATGATGCTGGAACAGGCGGCAGCGATCCGCTGGGCCGTACCGGTGGACGAAGTCCGCGCCCGCGACCATCGCCTGGTCCATCTTCCCTCCGGTCGCAGTCTCGATTTCGGGGCGGTGGCGAAGGCCGCGGCGGCATTGCCGATCCCGGTTCGCGAGAGCGTGTGTCTCAAATCGCCGGCGGAATTCCGCTACATCGGCAAGGAAGGGATCAGGGGCGTCGATCTGGCCGACATCACCGTTGGCGCGGCGCGCTATGGCATCGATGTCCGCGTCCCGGGGCTTCTCTACGCGGTCGTGGCCCGTCCTCCCTCGCCCGGCGGGACCGTGGCCCGATATGACGCCGCGGCGGCCCTCAAGGTACCGGGTGTCCTCAAGGTGGCCGTGCTGGCTCCCGCGAAGCCCGGGCCGAACTACCAGCCTCTAGGCGGGGTGGCGGTGGTGGCGCGCAACACCTGGGCGGCGCTCAAGGGCCGCGAGGCGCTTGAGATCGAGTGGAACCCGGGGCCGAACGGCGCTTACGACTCCGGCGCCTATCGCACCACGCTTGAGGCGGCGGTCGCGGCGCCGGGTCAGGTGATCTACTCCAAGGGCGATATCGAAGCGGCCCTGTCCGGCGCGACCAGACGCGTGACCGCGCAATACTATCTGCCGCACCTGGCCCACGCACCGATGGAGCCCCCCACGGCCACCGTTCGCGCCACGCCCGGCGGCGGGTGGGATGCCTGGTCCAGCGTCCAGGACCCCCAGGCGGCCCGCGATGTGCTGGCCTTCGTCCTGGGCGCAAAGCAGGAGGACGTCACGGTTCACGTCACCCTGCTGGGCGGTGGCTTCGGGCGCAAGTCGATGCCCGATTTCGTAGCCGAGGCGGGGATGGCCTCCCTGGCCATGAGCGGGGCGCCGGTCAAGGTGACCTGGACCCGCGAGGATGACCTGGCGCACGACTATTATCACACCGTCTCGGCGGAGCGGCTTGAGGCGGGCCTGGACGCTTCGGGCAAGGTCGTCGCCTGGCGCCATCGCAGCGCCGCCCCCACCCTGGATTCCAGCCTGGGACCCGACACCAGTCACGAGAACGCCGATGAACTGGGGATGGGCGTCACCAATTCGCCGTTCGATATCCCCGTGGTGCGGCTGGAAAACCCCGAGGCGCAAGCGTTGACGCGGATCGGCTGGTTTCGGTCGGTCTCCAACGTGCCGCATGCCTTCGCCGTCCAGTCGTTCGTCGCCGAGCTCGCGGCGGCGGCGGGGCGCGACGCGCGGGACTATCTGCTCGAACTGATCGGGCCGGCGCGGCGCATCGATCCGCGCACGATCGGGGACACCACCAACTATGAGGAATCGCCCGACCTCTATCCGCTGGATACCGGACGGCTGCGCCGAGTGATCCAGGTGGCGTCGGAGGGCATCGGCTGGGGCCGGACGCTGGCCAAGGGGCGGGGGCTGGGGGTGGCTGGCCACTACAGCTTCATGAGCTACGCCGCCTGCGCTCTCGAGGTCGAGGTGGACGCGGAGGGCCGGATCCATGTGCCGCGCGTCGACCTCGCCGTCGATTGCGGACCCATCGTCAATCCCGACCGGGTGCGCGCCCAGGTGGAGGGATCGGTGATCATGGGTTTGGGCGTGGCGATGACCGGCGAGATCAGTTTTCGCGGCGGTAGGGCCGAGCAAGGCAATTTCGACAGCTATATCGTGCCGAGGATCACCGCCACCCCCCGGGACATCCGCATTCACCTGATCGAGACGGACCCAGCGTCACCCATGGGTGGGGTCGGCGAGCCCTGCATGCCGCCGGTAGCCCCCGCTCTATGCAACGCGCTGTTCGCGGCCACGGGACGGCGCATCCGCGATCTGCCGATCGGACACCAGCTCAAGACCTGAGCGCCGGCCATGGCGTCGGCGAGGAATTTGAGGGATAAGGAAGCCCTCTCCAACGCCTGACAGGAGCACCTTCGGTGCTAGACACCATCCTTGTCGCCGTCCTGATAGCCTCGCTGGTGTTGGGGGTCAGCGGCGCCCTGACCAATGTCGGAATGTGGTACCGGCGGTTGCGCAAGCCAACGTGGAACCCACCCAACTGGGCTTTTGGGCCGGCATGGACGATCATCCTCGGCTTGGCGGCCTGGGCCGGCGCCCTGGCCTGGATTCATGCGCCGGACACCGCCGCGCACTGGAGGATCGGCGTGCTGTTCGGGGCCAATATCGTATTGCAAATGGCCTGGAGCCCGCTGTTCTTCAATCTGAAGCGGCCAGATTGGGCCCTGATCGAGGTTCCGTTCCTGTGGCTGTCGATCCTCGCGCTGATCATCGCCCTGGCACCGATCTCCACCCTGGCCGCCGCCTTGCTCGCGCCATATCTCGTCTGGGTATCGTTCGCGGCCTTCCTGAACCTGACCATCGTGCGGATGAATGCGCCGTTTGGGGCGCGTAAGCGTATGGCCCAACCCGCCGAATAGGGCGACCAATGACGGAGATCGCCGCCGTCGATATCGGTGGAACCCATGCCCGGTTCGCCATCGCCAGGATCGAGGCCGGCCTTGTCATCGGACTGACCGACGAGGTGGTGCTCAAGACCGCTGAACACGCCGGCCTCCAGAGCGCGTGGGAGGCCTTCGCCAAACGCCTCGGCCGGACACCACCTCGGTCCGCGGGAATCGCCGTGGCCTGCCCGGTCGGCGGGGCGGTGCTGCAACTGACCAACAACCCCTGGATCATCCGCCCGGCCCTGATCTCGGAGGAACTGGGTCTCGATCGCTTCAGTTTGGTCAACGACTTCGGCGCCGTGGGGCACGCCGTGGCCCAACTGCCAGATAACAAGTTCCGTCATCTTTTCGGCCCCGACCGTCCGCTGCCCGATCCGGGTGTGATCAGCATCGTCGGGCCGGGAACCGGCCTCGGCGTCGCCATGCTGGCGCGATCCGCCGAGGGCGCGAGCGTGATCGAAACCGAAGCCGGCCACGCCGATTTCGCCCCTCTCGATTCGCTGGAAGATCAGATCCTGGCACGACTGCGCCAACTCCATCGACGCGTATCGGTCGAACGCGTGGTGTCGGGACCTGGCCTGACCAACATCCATGCGGTCCTGGCCGCGATCGAGGGCTGCCCACCCTCGCCTGGCGGGACCGTGGCCCCGATGGACGACGCCGACCTCTGGGCGCTTGCCCTAAGCGGCTCGGACAGTCTGGCGGCGGCGGCCTTCGACCGGTTCTGTCTCTGCCTTGGCGCGGCCACCGGTGATATCGCCCTGGTGCAGGGCGCCCAGGCGGTGGTTATCGCCGGCGGCCTGGGCCTCAGGATCGCCGATCGGCTGGCACGGTCGGGCTTCGAGGGCCGCTTCCGGGCCAAAGGCCGTTTCGAGGGGCGCATGGCGCAGATGCCGGTGAAATTGATCAGCTACCCCGAACCGGGCCTGTTTGGCGCCGCGGTCGCCTTCGCCCACGCCTATCCGTGAGGCCGTCGCCTACCTAACCCGTCCACACGGCGGCGCGCTTCTGCATCCAGGCCTTCACGCCCTCGGCATAGTCGGGGTTGCGGATCATGGCTTCAAGAAGCGCCTCGGCGTCGCGAACGGCGGAAGCGGCGTCGCGGTGCAGGTCGCGATAGATCTGGTGCTTGGTCGCCCGGGCCGAACCGGGGGCGACCCCGGCGGCGAGACCGGCGGCGTAGGCGCGCACATGCGGCATCAGCGCCTCGGCCGGCAGCACCTTGTTCAGAAAGCCCATGGTCAGGGCCTCCTCGGCGGTGAACACCCGGCTCGACAACAGCAGGTCATTGGCGTGGGTCAGGCCGACGATGCGCGGCAGCACCCAGGACAGGCCGAGCTCTGCTGGAAAGTTGAACCGTCCATGGGCGGTGGTGAATTTGGCCCCCTGAACCGCGAAGCGCAGGTCGGCGAAGGCGGCCAGCACCAGCCCGACCCCCGCCGCGGCGCCGTTTATGGCGGCGATGACCGGCTTTCCCAGACCGAAATGATAGGCGAAGCTGGCGTCAAAATTGGCGTCGACGCCATACCCGGGCGTGGCGATATCCTCGGTCACGCCGGGATCATAGCGACCCTTGTCGGCGTGACCCTCCAGCGCGCCCAGATCCGCCCCGGCGCAAAAGGCCTGGCCCTCGGGATCGCCGGTGACGATGATTACCCGCACGGCCGGGTCGCCGTCGGCCTGCTCAAGCAGCCAGCGATATTCGGTGTGCATCCGCCCGGTCCAGGCGTTGCGACGCTTCGGCCTGGCCAGAGTGATGGTGGCGAGGCCGTCTTCGACGCCGTAGCGGGTGGTCTTCAGGTCCAAGGCGTGCGTCCTTCGCTAAAACAGCCCGTCGATGTCCCCATCGGCCGTCAAGCCGATACGATCCGCGGCCGGGTGGCGCGGAAGACCAGGCATGGTCAGTATATCGCCGCAGATCGCCACCACGAAGCCGGCGCCCGCCGAGAGGCGGACCTCGCGGATGTGGACTTCATGACCCTCCGGGGCGCCCAGCTTGGTGGGATCGGTTGAAAAGCTGTACTGGGTCTTGGCCATGCAGACCGGCAAATGTCCGAACCCGGCCTTGCGCCAGCGCGACAATTGCGCGTGGACAGCCTTGTCGGCGGTGATCTTTTCCGCGTGGTAGATTCGCGTGGCCACCGTCTCCATTTTGCGCCAGAGCGACATTTCGTCGGGGTAGAGTGGCGCGAAATGGCTTTCCCCGGCGTCGACGATGGTCGCCACGCGCCTGGCCAGTTCCTCGGCGCCGGCCGCGCCTTCCGCCCAATGACGGCAGAGCGCGATCTCAACACCCAGGCTCGCGGCGAAGGTGGTGACCTCGGCGACCTCTGCTTCGGTGTCCTGGGAGAAGTGATTGATGGCGATGATCGGCGGAACGCCGAACTGGCGGATGTTCTCAACGTGACGGCCAAGGTTGTCGCAACCCTGGCGCAGGGCCTCGACGTTATCCTCGCCCAGGTGAGATTTGGCGACGCCGCCGTTCATTTTCAGCGAACGGATGGTGGCCACGATCACCGCCGCGCGCGGTTTCAGGCCCGCCTTACGACATTTGATGTCGAAGAACTTCTCGGCCCCCAGATCGGCGCCGAACCCCGCTTCGGTAACCACATAATCGGCGAGCTTCAGGCCGGCGCGGGTGGCGATCACGGAATTGCAGCCGTGAGCGATATTGGCGAACGGGCCGCCATGGATCAGGGCCGGGCTGCCGGCCAGGGTCTGGACCAGGTTGGGTAAAAGGGCGTCCTTGAGCAGAGCCGCCATGGCCCCGTCGGCCTTCAGATCGGCGCTAGTCACCGCCGTTCCTCCCCTGGCGTAGCCGATGATGATCCGGCCCAGGCGTTCCCGAAGGTCGCGCCGGTCATCGGCCAGGCACAGAATGGCCATGACCTCGGAGGCCACGGTGATATCGAACCCGGTCTCGGTCGGCGCCCCATTGCCGCCCAGGCTGGCGACGATCTGGCGCAGGGCGCGGTCGTTCATGTCCATCACCCGCCGCCAGACGATCCGACGGGGATCGAGATCCAGCGCGTTGCCCCAATACAGGTGGTTGTCGATCATGGCCGCCAGGAGGTTGTGGGCGGTGGTGATGGCGTGGAAATCACCGGTGAAGTGCAGGTTGATATCGTCCATCGGCGCCACCTGGGCCTGGCCGCCGCCGGTGGCGCCGCCCTTCTGGCCGAAGCAAGGACCCAGCGACGGTTCCCGCAGACAGATGGCGGTGCGCTTGCCGATGCGGTTCAGTGCGTCGCCCAGACCGATGGTGGTGGTGGTCTTGCCCTCGCCCGCCGGCGTCGGGCTCATGGCGGTGACCAGGATCAGCTTGCCGTCCGGCCGGTCGGCCAGTGACTTAAGGAACGGTGCCTCGATTTTGGCCTTGTAGCGGCCATGAAGGCTGAGGGCGTCCGGCGGGATGTCCAGCTTGGCGGCGATATCGGCGATCGGAGAGAGCCTGGCGGCGCGGGCGATCTCGATGTCGCTGAGCATACAAAGCTCCCCTGGATCGGCCCTGATCAGCCGCCTGTCACGCCCCTCGCAGATGAGCACGGGCGTGTCCAGATGACATACGCGTCCCAACCATCCAGCTATGGGTCAGTCAGTTCCGTCAAAAATAGCTGCGGGCCGCGAAGCCCTTGTCGAGGCCGGCGCCAATCCCGATGTTGGGGCGCGAATGGAGACTCCGACGATGCGCCTGACCGTTGTTCTAAGCACCCTGGCGATCGGCCTCGGCGCCGCCTTGGCAACCGGCCCTGCCGTCGGCGAGACGCTGAATCTGGTTTGCAAGGTTCATGAGACCCGGGCCGGCGGCGCCCATCGGGATATCAGGCGGCGGCTGGACATCGACCTTTTGACCAAGACAGTGCGATTCTACGATGATCTGGGCCATGGCTGGCGGTTCAAACGGGAATATACGTTCCTGTCGGCGGACGCCGCCCGCATCCGGCTGGAGTCCACCGAGGGCAAGGATTCCTATGTCGATCGGCGGACCGGAGATTACTATTTCCACAACCAGAAGGGCGATCTGACCATCCGCGGGCCGTGCCGCAAAACCTCCGCTCAGCCCTCGACGTTCTGAGTCCCGAGGGCCGGCGCTGATCGGCGAGACCGACCATTTCCCCGACTTTGGAACTTGGCGCTGGCCTAGGGGTTATATTCGTGCCCTGAGTTGGACGCGCGGATGATCCGCGCGTCTGTTCTAGTGCATTTGCCGCATGGAAGGGTCGTGATGGCCGTGATCTTAGTCGTCGAAGACGACGCCTTTACCCGCGCGGTGGCCGAGATGATCATCCATGACCTGGACCACGAGATATTGTCGGCGGCCGATGTCGACGAGGCCCTGCTGATCCTGCGCTCCGACGTCGCGATCGACGCGATGTTTACCGATATCTATCTTAAGAAGCGCATGCTGGGTGGTTGCGAAATCGCCGGGGTGGCCAATCAGCTCCGGCCCGACTGCCGAATATTGTACACGACGGGAAATCACCTGACCGAAGCGATGCGCTCGTCTTTCGCCATCGGCTCGCGGTATCTGGCTAAGCCCTATACGACGGACCAGTTGGAAACCGCGATCACCCATGCTGGCCAACTGACAGTATCGGGCAGTCACTTGACCTCTGTAACGGCCATGGCGAACATCGCCGCCGCCGAGATCGTCGAGACCGTGCCCAGCGCGCTGCTGATCCTCGATCGACGGCTGAACATCACATCCGCCAACCGCGCGTTCTATGAGACGTTCCGCACCAGCCTCGCGGAAACCGTCGGCTGCCATATCTACGACCTGGGCAATGGCCAGTGGGGCATACCGGCGCTGCACACCCTTCTAGACAGCGTGATTCCCGAGCGCGAGCAGGTGGACCGTTTCGAGGTCGAGCACGACTTTCCCGATATCGGCCGCCGCACGATGCTGGTGAATGCGCGCAGGATTGTGCGTCCCGACGATCCGGATGGATCGATCCTGCTGGCCATCGACGATGTCAGCGAGGAACGCGCGGCCCGCGTCGACAGCAGCCGGGCCTGGCGCCTGACACAGAGCATCATCGACACCATCAAGGACCCTCTGGTGGTGCTGGAGGATGATATGACCATCGTCACCGCCAGCAACGCCTTTCTGACCCTGTTCGGGATCACCGAGCCGGAGATTCAGGGGCGCCGCCTCGCCGACCTGGGCCGACATCAGATGGATGTGCCGGCTTTGCGCCACCTTATGGAAAAGGTGCTGCCGGAAGATCGGCCCATGGAGAGTTTCGAAATCGAAGACGATTTCCCGGGGCTTGGCCGCCGCGTCTATACGCTGAACGCCCGCAAGGTCTCCCAACCGGGCAATCACAGCCACCGCCTGCTGCTGGTGTTCAACGACATCACCGAGCGCAAACAGAGGGAGCGCGACGCGGAGGCCCTGACCAATGAGATATCCCATCGGATCAAGAACAATCTGCAACTGATAGTAGGTATGATCGGCTTCGAGGCCAGGCGGGCCGCGCCGGCTTGCAGCCTCGGTTACAGGGCCATGCAGGCGCGAATCGGCGCCATCGCCCAGCTCTACGACCTGATCTCCAGGTCGGCCTCGGGCCACGCCATCGCGGTGGACGGCTATCTAAAGGAAATCGCCCGGACGGTGTCCGGCAGCCTGCTCGGCGAGGGATCGGGCGTCACCATCAGCGTGGACGCCGAAACCTTGAGCATCGATGCCGATCGCGCGGTGCCAATGGGACTGTTGATCAATGAACTGGCCACCAACGCCATCAAACACGCATTCCCTCAAGGGGTCGGCGAGGTGCGGCTGACCGCGCGCGGTCTTGGCGATCGGATGGAGTTGACGGTGGCCGATGACGGCGTCGGCATCAGCCCCCTGGCCGTCGACGACGAGCCCAAGGCGCGCGGCTCCGACTACGTCGGCATATTCGTGCGCCAGCTCGGCGGCGAGCTGACGACCTCCAACCCAGCGGAAGCCGGGACGACCGTGACGATACGTCTGCCGATGGAAGTGACCTGAAGACCATAGGTTGATCGCGGGAACTATGGACGGCGGCGGCGGCGCGGGCCAGCTTGCGGCCATGACGAAACTCTCGGCCTCCGCCACACCATCGCCAACTAGAAGCGCCGGTGATGTCCTGAAGACCCTGACTCGCCCGAAGGTGGGGCTGATGCTGGTCCTGGGCTTCTCCTCGGGTCTGCCGTTCATGCTGATCGGCAACACCCTGGCCTTCTGGCTGGCGGAGGACGGCATCAAGCTGGCGGTGATCGGCTTTCTATCCTGGATCGGCCTGACCTATTCGGTGAAGTTCCTGTGGGGCGCGGTGGTCGACCGGCTTCCGGCGCCGCTGCTGGGGTTTCTCGGCCGCCGCAGGGGATGGATGGTGATCACCCAGATCTTGGTCGGCGCCGGCCTCGTCGGCATGGCCCTGACCGATCCGCGGACGCAGCTGGGCGCGCTGATCGGCTTCGGCTTGCTGACCGGGGTGGGCGCCGCGGCGCAGGACACCGTAGTCGACGCCTGGCGCATCGAGTCCGCCGCCGACACTGAGGAACTGGGCCTGCTGACGGCCGCCTACAGCCTGGGGTATCGCGCCGCCCTGATCGCCACCGAGGCGGTGATCCTGCTGGTGGCCCAGGCCTTCGGCTGGCCGCTAGCCTATGGCGCCTATGGCGCCCTGATGATCATCGGCATCACCGCCGCCCTGCTGGTCCGCGAGCCGACCCGCGCCGACGCCGTCATGGAAGCCAAGGGCCGGGCGGCCCTGAGCCGTCCTTTGTCCGCGTTCGGCGACGCGATCGTCGGTCCGTTCATCGCCTTCTTCCGCACCCACGGCTGGCTGATGGCCGGGCTGATGCTGGGGATGATCACCTTTTATCATCTGTGCGACTATATGCGCGGGCCGATGAGCAATCCCTATTATGCCGCCCTGGGGATTTCCAAGCCCACCATCGCCTGGGTCCGCGCCAGCATCGGCCTGGGTGGAACGCTGATCGGGATCGCCTTGGCGGGGGTGTGCCTGGCGCGCGTGGGAACGCTGACGACGCTGGTAATGGGAGCGGTGATGCAGCCGATCGGCGTGGCCGCGTTCGCCATCCTGGGCTGGCATGGCGGCGACTTCCCGGTGGCGACGGCAGGACCCCTGACCCTCACCGCCTTTGAAGCGGTCATGGCCTTCGACGCCCTGGCCATAGGGTTTTCCGGCGTCGCCCTGGTGTCGTTCATGTCGAGCCTGACCAGTCTGGGCTACACCGCGACACAGTACGCGCTGCTGACCTCGGCCCTCACCTGGACCGGGAAGACCCTCAAGGGGTTCTCCGGAGAGATCGTGCAAACCCTGCAACAGGGCCGGGCCGGGTTGGACGGCTTTGCCTTGTTCTATCTGCTCTCGGGCGCCGTGGGCCTGCCCGCCATCCTGCTCTGTCTGATCCTGGCCGCGCGCAAACCGCCCAGTCCAACCCCGGTGGTTTAGTTTTTCATACACACCACCGGGACAATCCTCAGGTCGCGCCGCAGATCATTGGAAATTCGCGCGTAGCTGCCGCCGCTCATCGGCGCGGCCAGCGCGCCGCTGGCGGTTCCGATGTGAGCCCGAGCCACGGCGGCGCGCAGGGAATTGGGCGTGGTGGTGTAGACCTGGGCGTGGCGCCGCGACTGGGCGATGGTGACCCCGATCACCCGCCCCTGAGCATCGAGCGCGGGAGCGCCAGACAGGCCCGCGAGACTCTTGGGCAACGGATCCTCTTCATCGCTCTGGGCCCAGGCCAGGACCTGTTCCCGCCGCACCCGCCGGCCGCGCAGGATCAGGGTCTCTCGCTGGATGAGCCTCGTGGACACCTGCCCCGGACGCCCACTGGGAAAGCCAGCGTGAAACGCGGCCATGCCCCGCTTGAGGCTTTCGATCGGGGCCATGGGCAGGGCCGGAGCGCCGCCCTGGGTGATCAGCACGGCGGTTTCCGCGCGAGGATCGATACGCACCTCCGCGGCGACGCCTTGTCCCGATCCCACGACGATGGCGACGCGCGCGCAGCCCTCAACCACATGCCTGGCCGTCAGCCATATGCCGCCTGATGAAATAGAGAACGCGGTACCCGCGCCAGGACCCGATGCGACCGGCGCGTCGACCGTTATGGTGGGATTGAATGATGTACCCCCGCCATTCGTCGGCGCGGGCTCGGCGTGAATCGGGGGCGGAGGGGCCTGTTGCGCGCCGCCTCGATAGACCTGTCCAAGCACCGCCGCGCCGAGCAGAATCGCGACCACGCCCATATAGATCATCCAGTCGGGCGGGCGGAGGGTCACGGATTAGGCCAGGGGCTCCCGCCGCTGGCGACCGAAGTCAGGCTCGGCGGTTTCCTGGCCGGCGTCGATCACGCCGCGGCGAATTTCCCGGGTCCGGGTGAACAGCTCCTGCAGCTTGTCACCCTCGCCCCAGCGGATCGCCCGCGACAGCGCCTGGAGATCTTCGGTGAAACGCGCCAGGATTTCCAGCACCGCGTCCTTGTTGGCCAGGAATACGTCCCGCCACATGATCGGGTCGGAGGCGGCGATACGGGTGAAGTCGCGAAACCCGCCGGCGGAATATTTGATCACCTCGCCACGCGTGACCTCTTCCAGATCGGCGGCCGTGCCGACGATATTGTAGGCGATCAGGTGCGGCAGGTGGGAAGTGACCGCGAGAACCAGATCGTGATGGCGCTCGTCCATCACCTCGACATAGGCCCCCAGGGCCTCCCAGAATGCCGTGAGCCGCGCCAAAGCCTTGGCGTAGGCCGGATCGTCGATGATCTTGGGGGTCAGAATGGTCCAGCGACCCTGAAACATGGTGGCGAAGCCCGCGTCCGGTCCCGAGGTTTCCGCTCCGGCGATCGGGTGGCCGGGAATCACGAAAACGCCGACCGGGACCACCTTGCCCAGGGCCTCGGCCACCGCGGCCTTCACCGAGCCGACGTCGGTTA
Organism: Caulobacterales bacterium; assembly: GCA_038227865.1. GTDB lineage: Bacteria > Pseudomonadota > Alphaproteobacteria > Caulobacterales > Caulobacteraceae > Acaudatibacter. Next base: position 211,591 of record JBBRPO010000001.1, on the reverse strand, counting down.
CGGTGGCGCCTGACTTGAGTATGTCGGCGACTTCGGCCGCGGCGGGACCGATCGACAGGGGCGGCGTGGCGAAGATCACGAGGTCGGCGTCTCGCGCGGCGTCGCGGGGATCGTCCGCGACCTCGTCGGCGAAGCCGAGTTCCTTGATCCGCGCTCTCGCATTCGGGCTGGCGTCATAGACCGCGATCCGGCCCACGACGTTCGCCGCGCGCGCGGCGCGGACCACCGACGAGCCGATCAGGCCGCAGCCGATCACCGCAAGCTTCGCATAGAGGACTTCGCTCATCTGGTCGAAGCAGCTCGTTGACTTCGGGTTCCGCTCATGAAGTCGGCGAAGGCCTCGATCATGGCGCGGTTGTGCGTCTCCAGGCCGATGGTCAGACGCAGGTGGTCGGGCAATCCGTAGCCGCCGACGCCCCGCACCAACAGGCCCCGACCGGCCAGGAAGGCCTCGGCCTCGGCGGCGAGGCGACCGCCCGAGCGCGGAAAGCCGACCAGGACGAAATTTGCCGATGAAGGACCGACGTCGAGACCCAGGCCGCCGAGCTGCTGGGTCAGCCATGGCCGCCACTGCTCCACATGCGCCAGTGACCGGGCCTGAAACGCCTGATCCGCCAGGGCCGCCATCGCCGCGCCCTGGGCGGCATGCGAGGTGTTGAAGGGCAGGCGAATGCGATCGACCGCCTCCGCCACCGCCACCGGCGCGTATGCCCAGCCGACACGCAGGGCGGCCAAGCCATGCAGTTTTGAAAAGGTATGGGTGACAACGATGTTGTCGGCCTGACGCGCCAGATCGATTCCATCACTAAACGTCGGATCGGTGTTGAACTCGGCATAGGCGCCGTCGAGCACCAGGATCACACGGCCGGGCAGGCCGGCGTGGAGGCGCTCCACCTCCGCCAGGGGGACAAAGGTGCCGGTGGGATTGGCCGGATTGGCGATGAACACCAGGCGCGTGCGCTCATCGACCTGTTCCAGGGTCGCGTCGACATCGATCCGGTAGTTGGTCTCGGCGGCGAACTTCACCTCCGCCTGATTGGCCCGCGCGCCGATCGCGTAGGCGCCAAAGCCGAATTCGCCCTGGACGATATTGTCGCCGGCCTGGAGATAGGTCTGGTTGATCTGGGCGAAGATCTCATCGGTGCCGCAGCCCAGGATCAGGCGCTCCGGCTCCAGCCGATAGCGCTCAGCGACCGCCGCCCTCAGACCGCCGCCCTGACCGTCCGGGTATTGCCCCAGCGTCTCGGCGGCCGCCACGAAGGCCTCGCGGGCGGCGGGGCTGCAACCTAGGATATTCTCGTTGGCCGACAGCTTCACCGGATGGGCGACGCCCTCGGCGCTGGACTTGCCGGGCTTGTAAGGCGTGATGTCGAGGATTCCCGGATGGGGCGCGGGCAGGGTATTGGCGGCGGTCATAGGCGGGTATGGCGATGAACGAAACACCCTGTCAATAAACCCTCGGGGCGGGTCCGACAGCGACTGGACCGATCGTCGTCTGGCCGGCTTGAAAATTGACGGAAATGGCGGCCACGCCACCCCGCTCATGGGCGTCCAGAACCGTCTGGGCCGAAGTCGCCGCTTCGGGCGCCAAGCCGGAGCGCGCACCCCAGGCCGTCAGCATCCGACGCCCCTGCTTCACCCGAAGGTCCAGAACGCCCTTCAGACGCCCCTCCCCGCCGATAGCGAGGGCGCCGGACCCGGCCTCGGCCGTGACCGGCCCAGCCTGAAGCCTGAGCCGGCGGATGTTCAGGCCGCCGCCAGCCTCGCCCCAGCCCCTCAACGCGCCCACGAAACCCTGGCCGCTCAGCGCGCCGGCATGGGAAAAGATGGCATCGGCGATGATCGTAATGGGCGCGTCGGCGGCGATATCGTTCAGCAGGCCGGAGCCGGCGCCGCTGGCCTTGTCGATCTCGACATAGAACGCGCCTTGGTCCATCGGGCCGGCCTTGGCGTGTAGATGCAGCCCCTCGGCGCTGGCGATCGCCACCGGCGATCCGCCGGGCGCGGCGGCGAAGGTCAGGCCCATGCCCTCGATGGAAAGACGGGGCGGGTGGGCGCCCATCTCCGAGAGACTGCCCCGCAGGACCTTCGCGCCTATCGCCACCGGTCCGCCGACCCGCCGATTGAGGGTCACGCCGTCCGGCGCCACGACCACCCAGTGATCGGGCGCGAACACGAAAGCCTCGGCCTTCAGCCGGGGCGCCGAAAGGCCCCAGCCGGATATCTCCCTGAACCGGGGAGCGGCGATGTCGAGGTCCAGGCGAAAGGGGAACCCTGAAAGGGAGCGAGCGCCCCAGTCGATCCTGTAGCCGGACTCGCCCAATACGCGGGCGTCCAGGTCCATCCGCCGAAAGACTTCCGCGCGCATCCAGAACCAGCCGGTGGTCCATGCGACCACGGCTATGGCCAGCAGGGCGAACGGCGCATAGAGCCAAAAGCGCTTCGCGCCGGCGTAAGCCTTGGGGGGATCGGGATTTTTGAACGGAGTCATGACGGGCGAGGCGCATTGGGTGTTTGGCTACGGCTCGCTGATGTGGCGGCCGGGCTTCGACTATGTGGAACGAGCCAGCGCCGTTCTACATGGTCGGCGTCGCGCTTTCTGCATCTATTCTGTCCACCATCGCGGTACGCCAGAGCGACCTGGCCTGGTCCTCGGCCTGGCGGCGGGCGGCGCGGTGCGCGGCGCGGCCTACCGCATCGACGGGCGCGACTGGCCCCAGGTCCACGCCTATCTACTGGAACGCGAGCAGCCCACCGAGACCTATATCGAGGCGCGAAGGACGGTTCGGCTTCAAGACGGGCGGCGGGTCGAGGTCGTGACCTTCCTTTCCGATATCGGCCACCCGCAATGGGCCGGGGTTCTGGAACTGGAAGATCAGGCTCGGCTGATCGCCGGCGCCCGGGGCCTGTCGGGGCGCAATATCGACTATCTGAGCGATCTGGTCGCGCACTTGCGGGCCGAAGGCGTACGCGACAGCGCCATGGAGCGGCTGCTGGCGCGGGTCTCCCACCTTGAGGGCGGTTAGATCCTACTCGGACAGCAGGCGGGCCGAAGCTGTCTCTATTCGCGTTTCAAGCTCGCGCATGAAGGCCGCCCGGCGCAGGCCGGCGGGAATGGGTTCGAGAAATTCATAGACGATCATGCCCGGCCGGCGGAGGAAACCATGAGCCGGCCAGTGAGCGCCGGAGTTGGTCGCCATCGGCGTGCAGGCGATACCCAGATCGCGGTAGAGGCCGGCCACGCCCGGCTGATAGTCGGCCTTGGTCCCCGGCGGCATGCGGGTGCCCTCGGGAAAGATCACCACCTGGCGGGGTTCCTCCAGGCGAGCGCGGGCGTCGGCGATCAGCCTACGCAGGGCGCCGGCCCCGCCTTTACGATCCAGTTCGATCATCCCGGCCCGGACGCAGAACCAGCCATAAAACGGAATTCTCAGCAGTTCGCGTTTCATCACATAGGCGGAGTCGGGAAAGATCGTCAGTGGGGCCATGGTGTCGAACATGCACTGATGCTTGGCGGCGACCAGGGCGCGGCCCATGGGAAGATACTCCAGCCCGCGAAACTCCACCCGGATGCCGCAAATGGTCCGCAGCAGGGCGATCACCACCGCGCCCCAAACCGCCATCGCACGGATCATCCAGCGCCGGGGTCCCAGCATCATCGGCGTCATCACCAAGCCACACAGCACCGACCACAGGTAGAACACCGCCACGAACACCAGGGAGCGCGCCATCATCATGATCAAAGGGTCCCGGCGCCCGCCGCATGGGCGGGGGTGGCCTTGTCGCCCAGGGCGATAGTGAATTCACGCCCTAACGCCACAAGATATTTCGTGTATTCGCCGATCATCCGCCGGGCGCCGGGGGTAGTGTCCTGCCAATGTTCCGCGTCGAGGTCCGGTGTGACCAGCGGATAGGTGGCGATGGCGACCCCTGGCAGGCGGGCGCGCAGTTCCAGGGCGGCCCGGGGCATGTGGTAGTCGGCGGTGACCAGGATCAGGCTGCGATAGCCTCTGGCGCGCACCCAGACGGCGGTCTCGCGCGCGTTGCCGATGGTGTCGCGAGCGGTGAAATCCAAATCGACACAGCAATCGAACAGCGGCTTGGCCGCGCGGGTGACGCCCCAGATCTGCGCCCGCGTGACGCCGCGGTTCACGCCGGAGACTAGCAGTCGCCGTCCCTTGCCGGCTTCCAGCAGGTCCGTGGCCGCGCGCAGGCGCAGGTCGGACCCGCCCGTCAGGGCCACGATGCCGTCGGCCGGGTCCGGCGTATTGGCCGGGGTGGTCCGCGCGATCCGGTCGGCGAAGGCCAGAAGGCCCGCGGTCCAGATCATCAGGGCCACCAACCCGGCGGCGAGACTCTTCAAGACATCCGCCTGAGGGCGGCGATCGCGGCGATCCGGGCCGCCAGGGCTCCGACGGGGACCGCCACCGGCAGCCAGGCCAGACCCGCGACGAGGTCAAGGGCGTCGATCGTCGGTAACCGCACGCCGCGCCCGGCGAGCGCGATGGCCGCCTCGGGCGACCATATCAACAACGCTCCGACGCCCGCCGCCGCGAAGACGCCGAGCCCGGCTCCGACAGTTGTCGCCAGGGTCAGACCCCGACGGAACGGACCGGTAAGGACCGGCTCGGCGGCCCCCAGATGCGTCAGCAGGATCAGTCGCTCGGCATGTCGGCCGAACGCGCGCCTAACGCCCCCGGCGACCAGACTCCAGACCCCCAAAAGCAGGGCCAGCAGCAGTATGCCGGCGCTCCCGGCCATGACCAGAGCCGTGCGCTCCAGCGGCCCGGACCAGACCCCGTGATCGTCGATCGCGACCGGCGGGCCCTGATCGGCGAGGATTTTCGCCAACCGGAGGGCGGTGAGCGAAGTGCCGGGACTGAACATGACGCCGAGCAGACGCGGTGTGGGTTGCGGAAGATCGGTTTCGGGCGCCTCCAACCCCACGGCCGCCTGGGCGCCCATGATCCGGGCGGCCAGAGCGTCTTCGGGCGCCGGATCCAGCATCCAGGCCCCGGAAACACCAGGCGTCCGTCGCAGGATTTCCGCCACCCGGGCGGCGGCCGCGTCGGCGCTCTCGATCCCGCCGCCCGTCGTGGCCACGGTGGCCGAGCCGGCCAGGCGCTCCGGCCAGGCCTCCAGAGTTCGGGCCGCGACGGCGACGGCCATCAGATCGAGCGCGGCGATCAATGACAGGACCAGCATTGCCAGGGTCACGCCGGGCGAGAGGCCACCGGCCCCTGGCAGCAGGGCGGGATTACGCTGGGCGAATTGGCTCCCGCTCATGGTCTGCCACCCGCCACCGTTCTCGCGCGGCTCATATGGGTGACTTCCGCCCCGGCGTTGGCGGCCAGCGCCCCGTCGCGCGTGGCCAGCAGAATGGCTGTCCCGGCCTGATTGAGGTCGGCCAGAAGAGCCAGAATGGCCTGGCCGCTCTTGCCGGCCGGTTCGTCGGCGATCACCAGATCCGGCCGATTGATCACCGCCCTCGCCAGGGCCAGCCGCCGCCGACCGTCGTCATCCAGCGCGCCGGCCATGGCCTGGCGACGCTGGCCCAGGCCGACCCAGGACATTACCTCGGCGATCTCCGTGGCCACGCCCCGGCCACCCCGTCCGGCCGCCTGGACAGCCAGGGCGACGTTGTCGTCGGCGGACAGATCATCGACCAGTTTGAGGTCCTGAAAAATCATCCCTATCCGACGTCGAAGGGTGTGCCGAGCCGCACTAGGCACGCGGGCGACATCCTGACCGAACAGATGCAGGCCACCCCGCGCCGGCGCCCTGGCCAGGCCGATCATCTCCAGAACGGCGGTCTTGCCGCATCCCGTTTCGCCGGTCAGCACATGCGCTCCACCCGCGACCATGTCGAATGAGATCCCTATCCTTTCGGCAGCGCCGGCGGCCTGGCGAACGACGACGCTCTGGAGACGCAGCACCACCAGGGCGAGGGACGATGGGGGTTCGCTGGAGATCAAGGCGGCAATGGGCCTTCTGGACACGGCGGGGAAAATCAGCGACCCCAGGATGACGCAGCCAAGGGTTCCCTGAGTCTCATCATGATACTGACCTGTCCGAGGTGCGCCACCCGATATTTGGTCGACGAAGGCCTGGTCTGGTCTACGGGTCGGACTGTCCAGTGCGACTCCTGTGGTCAGAGATGGCGCGCCGTCGGCGCGGGCGTCGCGCCCCCACCGCCCCCCGAGCCGGCGCCGGAGGATCCGGGTCCCGAGGTCACGGCCCCCATCGTCGAGCCCGAGCCGCCTAATTTCACGCTCCTCGTCCCCGAGATCACCCCTCGAGCGACCCTGGCCGAGGTCTCGGAACCTGAGCCGGAGTCGCTTTTCATTCCCATCCGACGGGAAACGCGGGCGCCAAAGACCAAGGCCATGGTCGGACCGACGCGCCTTGTCGTGATCTGGGCCATCGTCTTGGTTATCGTGGTCGCCCTGGCGGTCGGCGTGGCCAAACGAGATGATCTTGTCAGGGCCTTTCCGGGGTTGGCCGGTGTCTATCAGGCGGTCGGCCTGCCGGCCGGCGCCCAAGTGTCGACGAGTCCTCGCCGATGAGCGGTTCGCTTGAGATGGAAATTCTCGTGCCTGAGGACGAGATCGCGGCGCGCGTGGACGCCTTGGCCGAGCGGATCGCGCCGACCCTGGGCGATGACGCGATCGCCATCTGCCTGCTCACGGGCGGCCTGTGGTTCGCCGCCGACCTGACGCGCGCTCTGGCCACACTGGGCAGGCCACTTGCCTTCGACGCCCTCTGGCTGACCTCCTACGGCGACGCCACCGTCAGCGGCGGGCGATGTGAGGTTCGGGCCGGATTGCAGCGTCCGATCGCCGGCCGTCACGCGCTGATCGTCGATGACGTGTTCGACACCGGCCTTTCACTGGCGGAAGCCGTCAACCACGTCCGGGCGGCTGGCGCGGCTTCGGTCAGTACCGCGGTGTTCGCGCGCAAGCCCTGGCCCAAGCCGAGACCGGTCTCGCCCGACCATGTGGCCTGGGAAGCGCCGGCTCGGTTCCTGATCGGTTACGGCATGGATCTGGCCGGCGCCTATCGCGGCCTGCCCTATGTCGCCGCCGTGATCGAGGACGACAGCCAAGGCGCCGCCGGCTCTCGGGACAGCATCGCCCGATAGCTGGGTCTCGGGCGAACCACCGCCCAGTCATCACCCTTGACCAGCACCTCGGGAATCAGCGGGCGGGTGTTGTATTCACTGGACATCACCGCGCCATAGGCGCCGGCGCTCATGAAGGCCACCAGGTCGTCCCCTTCCAGCGGTGGCAACAGGCGATCGCGGGTGAAGGTGTCGCCGGTCTCGCAAACCGGTCCGACGACGTCATAGAGCGCCAAAGGTCCCAGTCGCGGCGCGACGGGGCGGATATCGTGATAGGCGTCGTACATCGCCGGGCGGATCAGGTCGTTCATCGCCGCGTCGAGCACCAGGAAGCGGCGTCCCTCCGGCCGCTGGTGAACATGGATCACCCGGGCGACCAGCACCCCGGCGTTGGCCGCGATCACCCGTCCCGGCTCGAAGGCCAGTTCGACACCGAGGCCGCCCACAGCCGCGTCGGCCATAGCGGCGAAATCCGCCGGTGTCGGCGGGTCCGGCTGGTTGAAATAGGGCACGCCCAGACCACCACCTAGGTCGAGCCTCTCGACCGGCAAGCCTTTCGCGCGCAGCCGCTCCACCAGGCCGCGCATCAGGCCGAACGCTCGCGACAAAGGCGCCATGTCCGTGATCTGGCTGCCGATATGACAGCCGACGCCCAGCGTCGTGATGTGCGGGTCACCGGCCGCGAGCGCGTAAAGCCGCTCGGCCTCGGCCAGGGAGACGCCGAACTTGCTCTCGCGGGTTCCCGTTGAGATCTTGGCGTGGCCTCCCGCGCCAACGTCGGGATTGACCCGGATAACCACCCCAGGGCGGGCGCCGCGTTGCCGCGCCAGGGTCGAGAGCAGCACGAGCTCGGGCTCGGATTCGACATTGATCTGGTCGACCCCAACCTTGAGGGCGAAGGCCAGCTCGCCGGCGGTTTTGCCAACGCCGGAATAGACGATCCGGGCGGCGGGAATGCCGGCCGCCAGGGCGCGGCGGATCTCGCCCTCCGACACGGTGTCCGCGCCGGCCCCCATCCGGCCGAGGGTCGCAAGAACCGACAGATTAGAATTGGCCTTGACCGCATAGGCGATCATTGGCGCGCCGAGCCTGGGAAAATGGTCAAGCGCCTCACGGAACACCCGGTAGTGGCGTTCGAGCGTCGCCGACGAATAGACATACAACGGCGTGCCCACCGCCTCCGCCAGTGCCGTCAGCGAAACCCCCTCGCACCAGAGCGCGCCGTCCTTGTGATCGAAGTGATTCATTGCGGATGGTTGTAGGGATCGGGCAGCACGCCGGCCGGCGGCGCGGCGTTGGGCAGGGCGCGAGCGCCCGGCGCCGGCTGGCTGCGCAGGGTCGCGATCCCGGAGCCGCCCTCGTTGGGGCCGGGCGTGTCCGGGGCCAGGGCCTCGGGCTGATCATCGTCCTTGGCGGCCTTCGCCGCAGCCGCCGCGGCGGCCTTCTTGGCCTGGTAATCGGCCTTGGCCTTGGCGCCATACAGCGGCGCCGGTTGTTCGAGCGGACCGACCCGCCCACAGGCGCAGAGCATCAACAAGGCGGCGGCCATGGTCAGGCACGAGCTGGGGGTCAGGCGTGAGCTGGGGTTCATGCGAGGATTTCCTTCCAACGGGTGATCTGGGCGCGCACCTGAGCGGGCGCCGTGCCGCCATGACTCATTCGGCTGGCGACGGACGCCGCGGGGGTCAGGACCTGATACACATCCGCCGACACGCGCGGTTCCAGAGCCTGGACATCCGCCAGCGGCAGATCGGCCAGATCGACGCCCAGGGCCTCGGCGCGCGACACGGCCCGGCCGGTGATGTGGTGGGCCTCGCGGAACGGCAACCCCAGGCGCCGCACCAGCCAGTCGGCCAGATCGGTGGCGGTGGAGAAGCCGGCGCCGGCGGCGGCGGCCATCGCGACCCGATTGGGCGTCAGGTCGTCGATCATGCCGGTCATCGCCGCCAGCGACAGCTCCAGGGCGTCGAAGGCTTCGAAAGTCGGCGGCTTATCTTCCTGCATGTCCTTGCCGTAGGCGAGCGGCAGGCCCTTCATCACCACTGTCAGATTGACCAGCGAGCCGAGGATGCGGCCGACCTTGGCCCGGATCAACTCGGCGGCGTCGGGATTGCGCTTCTGGGGCATGATCGACGAGCCGGTGGTGAAGGCGTCGCTCAGGGTGATGAACCCGAAGCCCGGCGTCATCCAGATCACGATCTCCTCGGCCAGGCGCGACAGATGGGTGGCGCAGATCGCCGCCGCCGACAGCGCCTCAAGAGCAAAGTCGCGGGACGAAACGCTGTCCAGCGAATTGGCGGTCGGCCGATCGAAACCGAGCGCCCGGGCGGTCGCCTGGCGGTCAATGGGAAACGACGTGCCGGCCAGGGCGGCGGCGCCCAGCGGGCACTCGTTCATCCGCGCCCTCGCGTCCTCGAAGCGGCCGGCGTCACGGCCGAACATCTCCACATAGGCCATCAGGTGATGGCCGAAGGTCACCGGCTGAGCCGGCTGCAGATGGGTGAAGCCGGGCATCAGAGCGTCGGCGGTTTCCTCGGCGCGCCTGGTCAACGCCCGCTGGAGATCCCGTAACCCGACCGCGGACCGATCGCACGCGTCTCGAACCCAGAGCCGGAAGTCGAGCGCCACCTGGTCGTTACGCGACCGGGCGGTGTGCAGCCGGCCGGCGGCCGGTCCGATCAGTTCGGTAAGGCGCGCCTCGACATTCATGTGGATATCTTCGAGCTCTTCCCGAAAAGGGAAGGTTCCGGCGGCGATCTCGGCCTCAATCAGGATCAAGCCCCGCTGAATAGCCTGTTCATCCTCGCGACCGATCACGCCGGTATCCGCCAGCATCGCGGCGTGCGCCCGTGAGCCGGCCAGATCTTCACCCGCCAGTCGCCGATCGATATCGATCGAGGCGTTGATGCGGCGCATCAGATCGGCGGGCTTGGCGGAAAAGCGGCCGCCCCATAGAGAGTGGCCTGCCTTCCCGGAGTCATCGGTCATATGTGTGAAATCCTTGAGCCCAAGCGCCTGAACCGTCCGGTGGCGCGCCCCATCGCGGCGGTGGGGATAATCGCGCTTCTATACGCGCTGGGCGGCTGTTCCAACACGCCGGGGGACCTGAAGTCCCTGGCCAAGGGCGACATGGCCAAGCTGGTCATGTCCGACAAGCCCGCCCCGGCGCCCGATACGGTTTTCAAGGACGCCGCCGGGCAACCCCACACCCTGGCCCAGTTCAAGGGCAAGGTCGCCATCGTCAATGTCTGGGCTAACTGGTGCGCGCCGTGCAAGGAAGAGATTCCGAGCCTCGCGAAGCTCCAATCCGTCTACGTGGGCAAGGCCGTGGCGGTGGTTCCGGTCAGCGTCGGCAAGGGTGACGATGAACCGGCCGGCCACGCCTTCATCGACCGCAACCCGCCTCTGATCTTTTACACCGAACCCACCTACGCGCTGACCTATGCCTTCAAGCCGGCCGTGGACGGCATGCCGACCACCGTCATCTTCGATCGTAAGGGCGTGGAGCGGGCGCGGCTGACGGGCGGCGCCGACTGGTCGGGCGCCGACGCCCGGGCGGTGGTCGATGCGCTGCTCGCCGAGAAGTGAGACTCTCGCCCGAACAGATTATCGGCCTGGAGCGGATTTCCGCCCGGGCCTGGCCGGCGGCCCAGGCGTCGGAGATCGGCGGATGGCGGCTGCATGCTTCCTCCGGGTTTTCGGGGCGGATCAACGCCTGCTGGCCGCTGGAAGACCCGGGCCGTACCCTGGTTGAAGCTGTGACCGCCGTCGAGGCTTGGTACGACGCACGGAACCTGCCCGGCCTGTTCAAGATCGTCGAGAGCGCCTGCGCGCCGGCGGGCCTTATCGCCCATCTGTCCAGGTCGGGCTATCGGCCGCGCACCGCGACGGTGATGATGATCGGCCCGGCCAGGGCCAAGGCGGACCCTTGCGTAAGCCTGAACGATCAGGTCGACGCCGGTTTCGAGCAGGTCTTCACCTCCATCGCCGGCGATCCTGGCGACGCGCGCGAGCGTCTTGAAACCTTGGCCAGGATTCCCATGCCCCGAATCTTCGCCCGCCTCGACGGGACGGGCGACCCCGTGGCGATCGGGGCCTGCGCGGTGGAGGGTGAATGGGCGGGCGTGTTCGCCATGCGCACCGATCCTGGCCACCGGCGTCAGGGTCTGGCTAGGCGGTTACTGCACTCGCTGTTGTCGGCGGCGGCCGATTCCGGCGCCAGGCGTGTCTGGTTGCAGGTCGAGGCGGACAACCATGGCGCCATCGCCCTCTATAGTGCGGCGGGGTTCGAAGAGGCCTATCGCTATCGCTACTGGAGCCGCGAAACCCCTCGACCCTGACGCTTGAACCCAAAAGTGGGGTCACGGCGCCTTGTGGATGGAATCGACCCAGGCGACCGCCGTGGGCGCCTCCACCGGCGCGATATTCAGGTTTACAACCACCGCCTCGCCGCCGCTGCGCACCAGCACGCATTCCAGGGTCTCATCGTCGGAGGCGTTGATCTCCTGGTGCGGGACGTAGGGCGGCACATAGATGAAATCGCCCGGACCGGCCTCGGCGGTGAACTCCAGGGCCTCGCCCCAGCGCATCCGCGCCCTGCCCTTGACCACATAGATCACGCTTTCCAGGTCGCCGTGGTGGTGGGCGCCGGTCTTCGCGCCGGCGTGAATATGCACCGTGCCGGCCCAAAGTTTCTCCGCGCCGACCCGCGCGAAATTGATCGCCGCCGCGCGGTTCATGCCGGGAGTCTGCGCGGTGTTCGCGTCGAGCTGGTCGCCGGGGATCACCCGCACGCCGGTGGATCGCCAATCATCAGGGGTTATTGTCATGGCGTAAGGATAGCGTCTCGTGACGGCCGGACAAGCCGGTCAGAAGCCCAGCTCCGCCCGCAGCGCCGCCGCTGTCACGCCCCGCGCCCGCAGATCGGACAGAGTCTCGGCGGTGTCCCTCTTCGCGAAGCGCTTGCCATCGGGCCGCAGCAATAGCCGATGATGGCGATAGACCGGCGTGGGTAGGTGCAGCAGGGCCTGGAGCAGGCGCTGAACATGCGTGGCGGCGAACAAATCGTCGCCACGGATCACATGGGTGACACCCTGGACGGCGTCGTCGACCACCACGGCCAGGTGGTAGCTGACGCCCAGATCCTTGCGAGCCAGGACCACGTCGCCGGCCAGACCGGGATCGGCGGCGATCAGACCATGTTCGCCCTCCGGGCCGGAGCCGTCTTCCTGGAACGTCAGGCTTGAAAAGCCGTTTAAGGCGTCCCGCGCGGCGGCCAGGGATAGACGCCAGGCGAAGGGGAGACCCTCCGCGAGCAGTCTGGCTTCTTCCCCCATGGGCGGTGGACCTGGAGCCGGGGGTTCGGCCGGGCCGTGGGGCGCGCGGGCGATGTCTTCCAGAATGTCCTTGCGCGTGCGGAAGCAGCGGTAGAGCAGGCCCCGGTCTCGCAGGTTTTGCAACATCCGGGCATAGGCGGTCGCCCGCTCCGACTGCCGCATCACGGGCTCTTCCCAGGAAAGGCCAAGCCATCGCAGATCTTCCACGATGGCGATCTCGAACTCGGGGCGGCAGCGGGCGGTATCGATATCCTCGATGCGCAGGAGGAAGCGGCCCTCGGTCCAGCGTGCCGCCTCATGGGCGGTGAGGGCCGAGAAGGCGTGACCCCGATGCAGTCGCCCGGTCGGCGAGGGGGCGAAACGGGTGAGGAAATCCGCCCCGGTCAAGCCGAGGTCCTATTCGTTGGGTGTCTTCGGACGGCGGGCGAAAATACCGACGTGATCAAGCAGCGCGCGCACGAACGGCTCCTCGCCGCCAAGGGCTTCCTTCAGCGGCTCGAACTCCTTGAAGCCGGCCATCTCGGCGACACCATGCACGTTGCACCAGGCGGCGATTTGAGCCAGGGCCATGTCCTGCTGGTCATTGGGGTCGGCGCCGGCCTCGACGATGGCCTCGGCCACGTGACGCCAGCCGCTGTCTTCGTCCTTGGCGTGGTCGGGCATCATCTCCCGGTCGCAGGCGGCGTGATACATCAGCCGATAGAGCGCGGGGTTCTGGCGCGCGAAGCTTACATAGGCGACGCCGATCTCGATCATGGCCATCTTCGGGTTGGCCGCGCCGCCGCGCCCCTTGCCGATGGCGACGCCCAGTTCGCGCCAGCCCTCTTCGGCCACGGCGTCCAGCAGTTCACTCTTATCCTTGAAATGATGATAGGGCGCGGCCGGACTGACCCCCGCCTCGCGCGCCACGGCTCTGAGGGAAAGCGCCGTCGGTCCCTCGGCCTCCAGAATACGCCGGCCGGCCATCACCAGCGCCCGGGACAGATCACCGTGGTGATAGGGGCGGCCGCCACAGGGGCCTTCCAGGGAAAGGTCCTTCTGGGGAGCGGCCCCCTTGGCGGGAGCGCCCTGGGGAGCGGTTCGGGTCGGGGCGCTTGCAGCTTCGCTCATGACGCTATCCCTAAATCTATATCCTAACGCCGTAAAGATTATCTTGACGGCGTTCAGATCCATGCTATCTAAGCACTGTCCAGATCGGACGGCCAGCGCAAGTCGCAGGTTCAACCCAAAAAAGGTCTCTTGTCATGTCCCACGTCAATTTTTCCGCCTTTGGCCGGCTGTTTGACCGCGCCATCTCGCTGGTCATCCTTTCCCTGGGCGCCATCGTCGCCGGCGCCACCGCTTTCGCCGGCGTCTAAAACGCCGATGGCGATCCAGCGCGCGGCGGCTGGTCGATCGGGTACGGGATCCTGGTGTCCCGACCCATCCGCCGGCCGCCCACGCGGCGCCTCTCCCAAAAAAGTGCTCACCAACAGTCAAAACCGACGACCTGAATCGCGCCAGACGCGTCTGCGTCATGGAGATGTCGTCAATCCTCTCCTATGGTCTTTCCAATCTCAGTCGACTGGCCGATTCGCCGGATCGGTCGAGAAGGAGGTCAGGTCTTCAGTTCAGGATCCCCGAACCATTTTCGAGCGGTAGATCAGCGCGACGGAGGCCGTCGTGCAGGTGCTTAGCCGTCCCCCCTCCGGCGCCCCGGCGCTGGTGCTGAACGCCGATTACCGGCCCCTTTCCTATTATCCCTTGTCCCTGTGGTCCTGGCAGGAGACGATCAAGGCGGTGTTCCTTGGCCGTGTGGATGTCGTATCCACCTACGACACCCTGGTCCACTCCCCCACCTTAGAGATGCGACTGCCCAGCGTGGTGTCGCTGAAAAGCTATGTGGCCCAGGATCGCCCGCCCGCCTTCACCCGCTTCAACCTGTTTCTGCGCGACGCCTTCGCCTGCCAGTATTGCGGACGGGGCGAGGACCTGACCTTCGACCATGTGATCCCCCGCTCGCGCGGCGGCCGCACCACCTGGGAGAACATCGTCACCGCCTGCGCGCCCTGCAACCTGGCCAAGGGCGGCCGCACCCCCCGCGAGGCCGGCGTCACCCCCCGCCGCGCGCCGCACCGCCCGACCATGTACCAGCTGCAGGACCACGGCCGCCGCTTCCCCCCCAACCACCTCCACGAGAGCTGGCTGGATTATCTTTATTGGGACATCGAGCTGGAGGCTTGAGGGAACACCACCTCATGCCGCTTACAGATACGCGGCCATAGCTTTGCCGCGTCGGGTTCGTCGAGGCCGAACACGTCCCCCAACGCCTCGACCAGTTCCGCCGCCGACTCCAGGATTTGTTCGCTCGCTCCCCCCGGCCCATAGCGCCGCAGCACCCGCCCGATCAGGTCGACGTGGCCATCCGGCGTGAATCGCTGGCAGATCAGGTTCTGAACAAATAGCGAAGCCGGGTCGCTCTGCAGCATCGCGCACTTTCGCGACAACAGGCCCTCGTCCTCCCGCTCGAGATGCAGGTCGAAATTCGGCGGCCGGGCCAGGGTGTGGTTGTGCAGACGCCACCAGCCGCCTTCGACCCGTTCCAGTCGAAAATCCAGGTCGCGGTCGGTGAAAGACCCCTCGATCATCGGATAGGGCGTGTAAGGTCCGTCGCCCAGGCCGACGTCGGCCACGCGCGGCCCGCCTTCTAGGTCGATGCGCAGAACCAGGTGGTTGCCGATATTGGCGGCGCCCGCCACCGACCGCATTACGGCTCCGGTCAGGCGCGTGACCCGAAAACCGATCTCCGCCAGCGCCCAGCCGAGCACCCCGTTCATCTCGTAGCACCAGCCGCCCCGCCGGCGGGTGACCAGCTTGTCGAAGGCGGCGGCCGGGCTTGTGGTCAGGGGACGTCCGAGTTGAACATCGAGGTTCTCATAGGAAATCGTCAGCAGATGAAGACGCTGAACCGCCTCCAGGGTGGCTCGGTCGGCAACCGGGCGGCCCTCGAAGCCGATGCGATCAAGATAGGCGGACAACTCCACGATCAAGTCTCTCCAGTCGCGCCCAAGGCCCACCTAAAACGGCACATCGCTCTTCACCGGCACGCCCGGAGGCGCTTCGTCGGCGGCGCCCTTGGCTACGGCGGGAGGCTTTTCTGTGGGGGAGGTGAGAACATCGTCGATGTCGCCTTCACCCTTCGCGGTCTTGGCCTGGATCGCCTGAGCCGCGGCGGTCTGGGCGGCCAGGGCGTCGACCTTGTCGGCCTCGTCATCGGCGCCGTCCTTCGCCGCATCGGGCGCGGCGGTTGGAGGCGCCAGATCGACGATCGGCCGGGCGGTCAGGGCGTCATCCTTGCCGGCGCCCGCGCTGGATGCCGCGTCGAGATCCGGGGCCGCGCCTTTGCGCCACGCCGCCTGAAAGCCGAGGCCCACGCCCAGCATGGCGAACAGCACGACCGCCACGCCCGCGCCATAGGCCACGCCGCGGGACGGAAGGGCGATGGGTCCATTCCCAATCCAGGCGCTGGTCATGCTGATCTCCCGATCGGACAAATCGACCCGCCGATACTACGCTCCCGGCGGCCATCCTGACTAGCATCGGCGAAGGGTTGGGTTAGGCTGGCGCCAGATCGCGGACCCAAACCGCGTCAGGAGGATGACGTCGCATGACACAAGGTAACCACCAGATCGTTCTGGCCGAGATTCCCCAGGGCAAGCTGTCGCCCGAACATTTTCGCGCCGTCGAGGCCGACCGGCCGGTTCCCCAGGACGGTGAAGTGCTGGTCCGGATCCTCTATGTATCCCTCGACGCGGCCAACCGGGCCTGGATGCAGGGCGCCACCTATCGTTCGGCGCTCAAGGCCGGGGATGTGATGGCCGGGGGCGCGCTGGCGGAGGTGGTCGAGTCGCGATCGCCGGCCTTCATCGTCGGCGACCTGGTGTTCGCCGACACCGGCTGGCAGACCTACGCGACCCTGCCGGCCAGGCGACTGGCCAAGCTGCCGCGCCTCGATCCCCTGACCCACCTGCTCAGCGTCTATGGCGTGGCGGGGTTGACCGCATATTTCGGGCTGCTCGAATGCGGCCAGCCTAAACCCGGGGAGACTGTGGTGGTGTCGGCGGCCGCCGGCTCGGTCGGTTCGATCGTCGGCCAGATCGCGCGGCTGAAGGGCTGCCGGGTGGTGGGGATCGCCGGCGGCGCGGCGAAGGCCGCCTTGCTGACATCGGAACTCGGCTTCGACGCGGCGGTCGACTACAAGGCCGGCGACACGCGCCGGGCCCTGCGGGCGGCTTGCCCGGACGGGATCGACGTCTATTTCGACAATGTCGGCGGCGACATCTTCGAGGCCTGCCTGTTCAATATGGCCAACCATGGCCGCATCGCCTGTTGCGGCGCGGTCTCGCAATATGACGGCGTCGCGCCCAAAGCCGGCCCACGCGGCGTTCCCGGCCTGATCGTCACCAAGCGGCTGCATCTGCGCGGCTTCATCGTCTCGGATTTCGACAGCCAGAGAGCCGCCGCGCTCGCGCAGCTGACATCCTGGGTTCAATCCGGCCAGCTGACGGTGCGCGAGGACGTGATCGACGGCATCGACAATCTGCCCGCCGCCCTGGTGGGGCTGCTGGCCGGGGAGAACATCGGCAAGCGCATGGTCAAGGTCGGCTGAGGCGACGCGCGATCCGGCGCCACACCCACAGCGGAGCCCGGATCGCCGCATATATAAAGCCCAGCCAGGGGGGCAGGCGAAGCCGCATATGATCATTGACGCTGACCCCCTGGCGACGCCACTCCGCCAGCCCAAATCGCCAGCCGTCGGCGAACAGGAAATGGGACAGCAGAATCCTGTCCCTGAACAACGGCCGGGTGTCGATCTCCGCCGCCCCGCTGCCGTGGGAAAGGGCGTCCATCGCCAGGGATGCGAGCTTCCCGGCCTTGGAATTTGAGCGGATTTCAGGGATCAGCGCGGCTGGCGGCAGTGTCCCGAACAGGGATTCGCAAAGCCGCAGGGCGGCGGCGGAACAGTTTCCCGCTCCCAGGTCGAGGGACCGCCGATAGAGCTCAGCCCGGCCGGTCTCGTCCTCCCGGGCCAGCAGAGCGCCAAGATCCGCGATCCACTTCAAGCGCGACCAGGCATGAGAAGCGCCATGCACGCAGAGGTAGGCAAAGAGCTCGCCCCTGGCCAAGGTGCGCAGGGTGAGGCCTTCCGAAAGTCGAACAGACTGAGCCGGCGATCGGGCCGAAATATCGGGCAAAAGGGTCGCGGCGTCGGCGAGGCGCCAGTGCAACTCGACCACGACCCCGCTCTGACAATGGCGGAACACGCACTCCTTAGCGAGCGCCACCCAGGTTGCGAACGCCGCGTCCGACGGGTCGGTGGGATCCCTCAGGTCGTAGCCCAGCCCTTCCAGAACGAAGCGCGCGCGGCGGGCGTCAGCCGGCGTCACCAGTAGATCAATGTCCCAGGCTCGCTTCAGACCGATTCGGCCCCAGGCCAGGATATCCAGCGTCGCGCCCTTCAGGACCAGATTGGCGACGCCGGCGACGTCCAGAGCCGATTGAAGCCGACTGGTCTCGGCGGCCAGCAGCAGCCCCTCCACGGCGATCTCGCTCGCCGTCCGGCGCAGCGCCGGTTCCGCGGCCACGCCCGCCGCCGCCAACGCCTCGTGGGCCAGACCCTCGACCCGATGCCGGGCCACGACGCGATCAAAGACCGCCCAATCGACGCCGTCGACAGCCGCCTCTACCGCCGCGTTCCGGGCCTCGCCCGGCGGGCGGCAACAGGCCGCCGCCAGGACAAACTCTGGCGCCAGCGCGCGGTCGTCCATCGCCTGGTCAATCCCCTCGTTCGTCACGCCCCATGTTCGTAACGCTCCACGTTCGTCATGGGAGCGAACATCCTATAAGCCTCCGGCGGTGTTTGGACAGCGCCGCGCGGCGGCCGATCGAGGAGGCTGGACATCGCGACACTACCCCCAGCCGTCCACCTCCATACAGTCTTCGGCCTGACAGTGCGCTCGGTCATTGCGCTGCCCGAGCTGGAGCCAATCGCCACCGAGGACTGGGGCGAGGACCGGATCGCGGACATCAGCATCGAATGGGGGCGATTGCCGGAGCAACTGGAGGGTAGTGTCGAGGTAGGGCCCTTGATGCGGGTGGCCAAGGGCCGGTTTCAGTTCAACGCCCCGGCCGGCCGCTACCAGGCGCGCGAGGGAAAGCAGATCGTGATCGATCCCCGGCCGGGCGCCTCGGCGCGGGATATTCGCCTCTATCTTTTGGGAACAACCCTGGCGGCCGTTTGTCACCAGCGCGCGCTTCTACCTCTGCATGGCGCGGCGATTGGGGAGGGCCAGCAGGCGTTCGCGGTTCTGGGACCCTCCGGCGCCGGCAAATCCACCCTGGCCGCCCAGTTCCAGCGCCGGGGCCGAACGGTCCTCGCCGACGACCTCTGTGTCGTCGATATCGCCGCCGACGGCGGAGCCTGGGCGCGGCCCGGCCTGGCGCGCATCAAGCTGTGGAAACAGTCGCCGGCCCTGATCGGACGCATGGCCGACGGTCTCGAACCGATTGGCGAGGGCGTCGACAAATTCAGCTTGCCGATTCCGTCGTCAAATGCGCGACGCGCCCTACCGCTGGGCCGAATCTACATTCTGCGCCCCGGCCTGTCCGACGCCGTGACCTTGGAGCGCCTGTCCGGCCCAGAGGCGGTCGGCGCGATCCTGGACAACGTCTATCGCTGGCCCCTGGCCGTAACCATGGGCGCTTCGACGGCCGAATTCGGCCAGGCGCTGGCCCTGGCTGAGCGGTGCGAGATTGTCGAGATCGGTGTCACCCACGCCGCCGCGGCGCCCTGGAAATTGTTCGAAGCCATCGAGCGCCGGGAACTGACGTAACAAGGATTTACATCTCTGTCTTGAATTGGTCGGGGTGATATGGTTCTGGTGACTCCTGCCGAGTGGGGGCTACGGCATCCGATACAGCTAGGGTTAACAGCGTTGTGAACAGGTCGATGCCTGAGCAAAAACCGGCGTTTCACGCCCCGGAACCGGACGTACGTCTAGAATGGCGGCGACCGACGCTGCGGCGTATCGACGCCCTCGACGCACGACAGATCGCCAAGGCCCGCTCCAGGCACGACGCCTTGCACCTCTCCTAGGCGCGGCGCATTGACCGACGCCCCGCGTCACGGCGATGTGGTCGCGCGAAGCCCCAAGGCGCTGAGCGCGAAAATCGACGGTGAAATTGTCGCTTTGGATATCGCCCGAGGCGCCTGTTACGGGCTGGATGCTATCGCCTCCCGGGTGTGGGCTCTGATCGAAACCCCCAAGACCATCGACGATCTTCGCGCCACGCTGATGGGGGAATACCGGGTCGACGCGGAGACCTGTCTTCGCGACGTCCTTGATCTCATCGTCGACCTTCGCGCCGAGGGTCTGGTCAGTATCGAGAGCGGGGCGCCCTCGCCGGGCAATTGAGATGTCGGCCCTGGCCGGACTTTGGCGGCGGGATGGCGCTCCAGGCGCGGACGCCGATTGCGCCAGGATGCTGACCGCCCAGGCCATCTATGGTCCTCACGCCAAATCCCAGTGGGCCGGGTCCGACGTGGCGATCGGTCGCCGGCTGTTCCGCCGCCTGCCGGAGGATCGCCATGATCTTGGCGTGATAACCCTTGGCGATGGCGGACGGATGGTGGCCGACACCCGCCTGGACAATCGGCCTGATCTGGAGCGGGCCCTCGGCCTCGAACCCGGACGCGCCCTGGGCATGGCCGACGCGTCGATCCTGGCCGCCGCCTGGTCGCGCTGGGGCGAGGCCTGTTTCGACCGGCTGGTCGGCGACTACGCACTGGCCATCTGGGACCCACCGGGGCGCCGGCTGGTTCTGGCCCGCGACGCCTTCGGTCACCGGCCCCTGCACTTCCATCACACGCTCGGTCTTGCAGCCTTTGCATCGATGCCCCGGGGTCTGCACGCCCTGGCCGAAATTCCCGTTTCACCGGATGAGACACGGCTGGCGGCCTTCCTGGCACTGCGGCCGGAAGAAGGTCCGGGAAGCTTTTTCCAGGGGATGGAACGGGTCGAACCCGGCGGACTGGTGATCATCGACCGCCACGGCTGGACCGCCAGGCGCCACTACGTCCCCCGGATCCGACATCTTCGACTGTCAGGGCCAGCGGAATACGCCGAAGCCCTGCGCGAACAGCTCGACACGGCGGTGGCCGCGCAACTTCGCGGCGCCGGCCCGGACGTGGCCGCCCACCTGAGTTCGGGCTGGGACAGCGCCGCAGTAGCGGCGACGGCGGCGCGGCTGATGGCGCCACGGGACGGCCGGGTCACGGCTTTCACGGCCGCGCCGAGGCCAGGATATGATGGCGTGGCCCCGATGGACCGCCATGGCGATGAGAGCCTGGCCGCCGCCGATGTCGCGGCGCTCTACTCGAACATGGATCATGTGGTGATACGGGGAGATCGCCGCTCACCCCTGGAAGACCTGGACCGCGATATGGCCTTCTGCGGTCGCCCGGTGCTCAATCCCTGCAACCACCTGTGGTTCAACGATATCAACCGCGCCGCCCAGGCGCGGGGACTGCCAGTGCTGTTGACCGGGGACTTCGGCAACCTCGGCCTGACCGACGATGGCCTCGACGCCCTGCCGGATCTGGCGGCCGCCGGCGACTGGTTGCGCTGGAGCCGCCTGGCCCGGGCGGCGGCGCGAAGTGGCGCGGCGCGCTGGCGTGGCATCCTCGCCGCCAGCTTTGAAGGCTCCCTGCCTTCGGCGCTGAGCGTGGCGATAAGGCGCGCCTTCGGCCGGCCAGCGGCGAACACGCGCGCGCGCCCGCGCACAGCCGGAGAAACCCGCGCCGATCGCCGGCTGGCGGCGCTGACCCGGATGGATCTTTCGCTCTATACGAAAGGCGCACTGGCGCGTTTTGGCGTCGATGTGCGCGACCCCCTGACCGACAGGCGGCTGATCGAGTTTTGCCTCTCCGTGCCGATCGAACATCTGACGGCGGATGGCCGGATCAAGGGTCTGACCCGCCGCGCCCTGGCGGACCGCCTGCCGCCATCGATCCTTGACGCCAGAACCCGGGGCTATCAGGCCGTCGATTGGCATGAAGGCCTTAGCGCCGATCGCGTCACCGTGGCGCGGGACGTGGAACGTCTGGCGGCGCTGCCGGCGGCGGCGCGGCTGCTCGACATCGAACGTCTGCGCGACCTGGCGAACCAATGGCCCGAGGGGGGGTGGGAACGGGACGAGGTGCTCGACGCCTATCGCGTCACGTTGTTGCGCGCCCTGGCGGTGGGGCGATTCCTCACCCACACTCTGCGCGCCAATGACTGATGTATCGAGAGTGGACCGGTGGTCGATAGCGCACATGATCCTGGCCGGGGAAGCCGTCGCCTGGTTGGTCCTGGCGGGCCTGGCTCTGCGCGCCTTGACCTTCGCCCGCGTCGCGGCCCTGGCGGGGGGGTCACCGTCATCCGCGCGGGCCACGCGGACGGACGACGACACAGCCGACCGGATCGGCTGGGCGGTGGAAGCCGCCGCGCGCCGCCTTCCGTGGCCTCCGTTGTGTTTCGAGCGGGGCCTGGCCGCCCATATGATGCTGCGCCGGCGCGGCCAGCCTTCGATGCTCCACTACGGCGCCAGGAGCGACGGTTCGCTTGGCCCAAGCGCTCATGTATGGGTGCGCCTGGGGACGCGGGACGTGGTCGGCGGCGAGGAAGCCGCGCGCTTCGCCACCCTGGCGACCTTCCCCGCCGCACCGACGGGACTGGACAGCTAGGAGACGATATCCATTGGCCAAGGTCGCACTGATCACCGGCGTCACCGGCCAGGACGGCGCCTATCTGGCGGAACTCCTGCTGGCCAAGGGCTATGTGGTCCATGGGATCAAGCGGCGATCCTCGTCGTTCAACACTGGCCGCATCGATCACATCTATCAGGATCCCCACGCGGCCGATCCACGCTTCATCCTCCATTTCGGAGACATGACCGATGCCACCAACCTGATCCGGATCGTGCAGGGCGTGCGGCCCGACGAGATCTACAATCTGGCCGCCCAGTCGCATGTGCAGGTCAGTTTCGAGACGCCGGAATATACCGCCAACGCCGACGGACTGGGTCCAATACGTCTGCTGGAGGCAATCCGCCTGCTGGGGATGACCGATTGCCGATTCTACCAGGCCTCGACATCGGAACTCTATGGCGACGCGCCGGAGTTCCCACAGACCGAGACCACCCCCTTTCGGCCGCGCAGCCCCTACGCCGCCGCCAAGCTCTACGCCTATTGGATGGTGGTCAATTACCGCGAGGCCTATGGGCTGCATGCCTCGAACGGCATTCTGTTCAACCATGAGAGCCCGGTGCGCGGCGAGACCTTCGTCACCCGCAAAATCACCCGCGCGGTGGCCGCCATCCATCTGGGTCGCCAGGATCGGCTGTTTCTGGGCAATCTCGACGCTCGCCGCGACTGGGGCCACGCGCGGGACTATGTGCGGGGCATGTGGCTGATCACCCAACAGGATACCCCGGACGACTATGTGCTGGCCACCGGCCAGACCCGTTCGGTGCGGGAGTTCGCCGAGCGCGCTTTCGCCGAGATCGGCGTCACACTGGCCTGGCGCGGCGCGGGAATCGATGAGATCGGCGTCGATGCCGCATCCGGCCAGGTGAGAGTGCAGGTCGATCCGCGCTACTTCCGACCCACCGAGGTCGACCGGCTGATGGGCGACGCCAGCAAGGCCCACGAACGACTGGGATGGCGTCACGAGACCGGCTTCGACGCCCTTGTCGCCGAAATGGTGCGCGCCGATCTGGCGACGGTGGCGCGTGAACCCGCGCGGATGGAGCGCTGATGACCCGGGCCGGCGGCGACGGCGCGTTCCACTATCCTCTGGCCCAAAACACATGGGGCGAGGCCGAGCGGCGCGCTGCAATCGCGGTGATCAAGAGCGGCCGAACTACCATGGGGCCTGGTGTCGCGGCTTTCGAGGCCCGCTTCGCAGCCCAGTTCGGGGCCAAATACGCGGTGATGGTCAATTCCGGATCCTCGGCCAATCTGTTGGCCGTGGCCGCCCTGTTCTTCACTCAAACGCCCCTGGCGCGCCCGGGCGGCGTCGCTATCGTCCCGGCGGTTTCCTGGGCGACCACCTATTACCCGCTCTGCCAGTACGGGCTGAAGCTGCGGTTCGTCGATATCGACCCCGATACTCTGAATTTCGATCTGGCGGCCCTGGAACAGGCGCTAGACGACCAGGTCAGCGTGGTGTTCGCGGTCAATCTGCTCGGCAACCCCAACGACTATGACGCCATCGGTCACCTCTTGGCCGGGCGGAACATCACCCTGATCGAGGACAACTGCGAATCCATGGGCGCCCGGTTCGGCGGCCGGTCGGCGGGGACATTCGGGCGCATAGGAACCTTCAGCACCTTCTTCAGCCACCACATCTCGACCATGGAGGGCGGAGTCTGCGTCACCGACGACGAGGAGATCCATCACATTCTGCTCTCCCTGCGCTCGCACGGGTGGACGCGCCAGCTTCCCTTGCCCAATCGGCTGGCCGAGCCGGACGGCCGCGGCGATTTTCACGAGGCTTTCCGCTTCGTCCTACCCGGCTACAATGTCCGTCCGCTGGAGATCAGCGGCGCCATCGGTCTCGAACAGCTCGAACGCCTGCCGGGCTTCATCGCGCGCCGACGGTGGATGGCCGCCCGCGTCAAGGAACGGTTCGCCGATCTCGGCGCGATTCGCCTGCAGACCGAAATCGGCGAGAGCAGTTGGTTCGGGTTCGCCATGACCCTGACCGAAGAGACCAATATCGCCCGCGACCGTGTGGTGGCGCGTCTTGCCGAGGCCGGTGTCGAGACCCGTCCGGTGGTGAGCGGCAATTTCGCGCGCCAACCGGTGATGAGTCATCTGCTCCACGAGACGCCCGGCCCCTTGCCAGGCGCCGACGCGATTCATGATCGCGGCTTCTATATCGGCAACAACCCGATGGCTGACGACGGCCTCGACCAACTGCACGCCGCGGTGAAGGCCGCCCTGGCGTGAAGATCCTGGTCACCGGCG
The DNA here is from genome assembly GCA_038227865.1 of Caulobacterales bacterium. Classification (GTDB taxonomy): domain Bacteria; phylum Pseudomonadota; class Alphaproteobacteria; order Caulobacterales; family Caulobacteraceae; genus Acaudatibacter. Next base: position 187,083 of record JBBRPO010000001.1, on the reverse strand, counting down.
CCGGGGGGATGGTGGGTCGCAATTTGCTGGCCGATCGCAGGGCGGCGGACCATCACATTCTGGCGCCAGGCCGGTCCGAACTCGACCTCACCGATCCCCTGGCCTGCGGCGCTTGGTTGGATCGCGAACGTCCCGACCTGATCATCCATCTGGCCGGGCGGGTCGGAGGTATCCAGGCCAACATCGATGCCCCGGCCGCGTTTCTCGCCGACAATCTCGCCATCGGCCTCAATGTGCTGACCGCCGCGCGACGGTCTGGTGTGGCGCGACTGATCAACCTCGGCAGCAGCTGCATGTACCCCAGGGACCGCAACGGCGCCTTGAGAGAATCGGATCTGCTGGCCGGCCCATTGGAACCAACCAACGAGGGCTATGCCTTGGCCAAGATCGCCGCCTGGAAACTGACCCTCGCGATGACGGCGGAAGACCCCGGCCTGGTGTGGCGAACCCTGATACCACCGAACCTCTATGGTCCTCACGATCACTTCGAGCCTGTTCGCTCGCATCTGGTGGCCGCCGCCATCCTGAAGATCGAAACGGCGAGCCGGGAAGGCCGAAAGACAGTGGAGATCTGGGGTGACGGCCACGCCCGGCGCGAGTTCCTGTTCGCCGGCGACCTGACGGATTTCATCTGGCGCTTTCACGACCGGCTGGAGGACCTGCCCAAGACCCTGAATGTCGGCGTTGGCGACGATGCGACGGTCAACGACTACTACACCGCCGCCGCCCGCGCTGTGGGCTGGACCGGCGAGTTCCATCACGATGTTACGCGGCCGGTAGGCATGACGCGCAAGCTGCTGGACGTGTCTGGCCAGAGCCGCCTGGACTGGCGACCCGCGATATCCCTTGACGAGGGCCTGGCGGCGACGGTGGCTTGGCGTCGGGGTCTTCCATGAGAAAGTCGCCGGCTACCCGTTCGGTGGCCGGTCGTTACGCTTGTCGTCCTGAGCCTTTGGCTCAGGCGGAGTCTTGGCATCCGGCCGTCCTTCCGGCGTCACCGGTCTGGCGGACGGGCGCGGCTGGGCGGCGGCCTGTGGTGGCTCTCGGCGCATGACACCCATTTCCGGCGATCGGGATCCCGGGTGGTCAGCCAGCGGTGGCGGCGCCTGGGTCGATCGCGGCGCGGCCGATTGTGTGTCGGACGCTGGGCCGGGCCTTTGGTTCGGATTTGCCTGGGGTCGCCGGGCCGCGCCGGCGGGCGGGGGCGTATAGGGCGCGCTGGCGCGGGCCGCGCGGACGACGCCCGGACCCTGGAGCTCGCCGGGACGTGCCGTGGCCGCGACGGCCGGAGCGGCGTGATTGACGCTGGCTCTCAGGGTCGGGGTCGAGCGCGCGACCTGGATTTGGCGACGTTGATTGGCTGTTGGCGGAATGCGGGCGCCTCGCGCCGAGGCGATCTGTTCCGGCGTCGGGCGCGCCTGGACGCCGCCATTTCCACCGTTGAAGCTTACGCCTTCCGGACCACGCCCATGAGTCGGTCGGCTGAAAACGTGGCCGATATGGGCGTCGCGGACATTGTTGACCGTGTCGTTGTAGAAAAACACCGCGCCTTGCCAATAGCCGCCTTCATAGCCCTCGCCGCCGTATCCGAACCCATAGTTGACGCCGCCATAGAACCCGACGGTCGGACCCCAATAGCCTTCGTTGAAGACATAGGCGCCGCCGTCGTCATAGCTCCAATAGGCCGGCGTCCATAGATAGCCGGGGTTGGGCGGCTCGACCCAAGTTCCCGGGACCCAGTAGTAGTCCTGATAGGAATCGTCCCATGCCCAGTAGCCGGGCGTCCACACATAGCCGTCGCCGGGCAGGGGGGGCTGTTCGTAGACCGGCAGGGCCGGCGGAGCGAAACCGACGCTGATCCCGATACTGATCTGGGCTTGCGCGATCGCCGGCGCGGCGAGCAGCGCTGCCGAGCTCAGCCCCAGGAACAGCGCGAGTCGAGCGGATTGCAAAATGAGCATCAATGTCTCCACGGCCATGGCGCGGATGCCGGTGGTCGGAAGCGCCCCCGCTCCGACCACGGAATCTCGATGCCTTAACAACCGGCGGCGCCAAAAAGTTCCATGGCGCACCAAGCTCACACCTTGGACACGAGGTCTTTGAATAGTGGCGTCAGCTTGAGCCCTGAGCGAAGCGTTGGGCCCCGGTCACCGGCGTGACCCAGGCCGCGGCATGGTCCGTGTAGACTTCAATGGCCGGGCTGATACCGGACATGTCGTCGAGCGTACCGGCCTTGACCAGCGCCATGCCCGGCATAATCCCGGCCTTGGACAGGATTGGCGAACCACAGTCCCCACAGAAATGGCGCAGCACCGCCTGCCCGCTATCGCCGTGGTCGGCATAGACCTTAGTCTCGCCGGTCTGTTCGTACTGGGCCTCGGGGACGACGAGATTTGTCGAGAACACCCCTCCGCTCTGCTTCTGGCAGTGGGTGCAATGGCAGACCGCCGTGGCCAGCGGATCGCTCTTGATCCTGTAGCGTATCGCCCCACAGAGGCAGCCCCCGGCCCGCTCCGTCATGCCCGTCTCCCGCTTTTCATCTTGGCGGCCACTATGATCATTGACCTTGTTCGCGACAAGACCGCGATTCAGCCTGGCCGGCCGGCCGCCTTGGGATCGAGCTTTTCGGCCGGCGCCAAACGCATCACTTCGGCCTGGTATCGCTCGTCATCACCCGCCGCGAGAAATGGCGCGGCGTCGGCACAGGCCTCCAGCAGCGCCCTGACCCAGGGGGCCTCGACCTTGTGAAAGTCGGACAGCACGTGACCCATTACGCGATCCTTGTGCCCGGGATGGCCCGTCCCCAGGCGCGCCCGGCGAAAGTCGGCGCCGATGTGGGCGGTGATCGAGCGGATGCCATTGTTGCCCGCCGCCCCGCCGCCGGTCTTCATGCGAAAGCGCCCCGGCGCGAGATCGATCTCGTCGTAGAACGCCACCACATCGGTTGGCGACGCCTTGTTGAACTTCATCGCCTCGCCGACCGCCAGGCCGCTGTCATTGTAAAACGTCTGAGGTTTCAAAATCAGGACCCGGACGGACGGGCCTGGCGAGCCGGCCGGCGGCGCGATCTCCCCTTCGCGGACAAGACTCGAAAATCGGCGCCGCTCCGGCGAGAAGCGCCAGCGTTCGGCGATGGCGTCGGCCGCCAGGAAACCGAAATTATGCCGGTTTCCGGTGTATTTAGGGCCGGGATTGCCGAGGCCCGCGAGGATCAACATAGCGCGCGAGCCCTGGATTCAACAGATTGCCGTAGGGCGTCAGGCCGTCTCGGTCTCACTGGAGGCCATCGCCTTGGACGCGCCGATCGAGGCGACCGTGGCGTCCCGGTGGTGGGAATGCACCTGGACCCGATCGGGGAGGATCAGGTCGATGGCCCGGATCGTGGCGCCCACGTCCAGTCCGGTCAGATCGACGGTGATTTCTTCCGGTATCGCGTCGGCCGGCGCCATCAGCTCGATTTCGTGGTGATCCACGTTCAACGTACCGCCGCGCTTCAGACCGGGCGAAGCTTCGTGGTTCTGGAAGTGCACCGGCACGGAAATGCGGATCGCGGCATGGGCGTCGACGCGGAACAGGTCGAAATGAACCGGCTCATCGATCACCGGATCGAACTGCACGTCCTTGGCGATCACCGACTGCAGTTCGTCGCCATATTTCAGCGTCACTAGGTGGCCCAGCAACTTGCCAGTGCTGAGCGCCTTACGGAATTCACCCACCTTGACGGCGATCGGCACGGGAGCCTTGTCAGCGCCGTAGAGAACGCCCGGAACCATGCCGGCATTGCGCACCGCTCGAGCGGCGCCGGTGCCCACGCGGTCGCGGACTTGAACATTCAGGATGATATCGGCCATGGCCACGCCTCAAAAGGAGACGCCGCGCCAGATGTCCAAGCGCGGCGACAGGATCGAGAACTCCTCGGGGAGCCCTATAAAATGGTGCGGCTGAATACACGGCGCGCGGGCGCCATGCAACGACTTCGTGACGGGCCGTCAGCCTTTGCGCTTTTTATGGACGGCTCTCTTCTTCGTCGGAACGGCGGGTGGCGGAAGCGGCTCCGGCGGCAGTTCAACGCCGGCCGCCTTGGCCATACAGGCGCCGGTGTCTCGAAGCGCGTGCTGGCCAGCGCAGAAAATATCTTCATAGTTTGGTCTGGCGACCGCCAGGCATTGGTGGAAATTGCGCTTGGCGGCGCCAAGGCAGGCCTCGGTGTCACCATCCCTGGTCAAGACCGACAGGCGATCATAGGTGTCATCCCTGGCCTCGCCAAGGGCGGCGATCGCCGCTAGCTGCAGGGCCTGGGCGATCATCGGCGGGTAAGGCGCGCTCATCGGCTTGACCGACAGATCCCCCGACGCACTGCCGGCGATGGCCTGGCGGGCGGCCAGCAGGCGATCGGGATCCGCCGTCATGTCGCCCGCCGCCGCGGCCTCCGCCGCCGCGAGCCGGCCAGGGAGGTCGGGAACCGCGACCTTGGACCATCCCTGTTTCTGGATGTCATAGGCCGACTGGCGAATGGCTTTTCCGGTCAGGAACAGTTGCAGGGCGTTGGGTCCAACCGCGTCCCGCGCCAGGCTGGCGGCTTCGTCGGAACCCTTGAACACCAGCGCATAGGCGGGGTTGGCCAGCACATAGTCGACGATCTGAGCCCGGTGCTCGGGCGAGTTGCCGGCCTCCCGGATCGAGGCGACAAAGGTCTTGTCCCTCAGCGCCGCGATCGCCGCGGCGGCCACGGCGCCGCGAACGAGGGATTTGGGCGAATAGGCACGGGCCTGGTCGAGCATTCGTGACACCGACCCGGCGTCGGTGAAAGCTAGGGTCAGAGACGTGGTATTTCGCATATAGCCGTCATAGGCCGCCGCGTCGGCGATCATCCGATCGGGAAGACCCACCGGCCCCGCAGGCGGCAGCGGGGGTGGCGGCGGTGGAACCTCGACCACCGGTGGCTTTTTCGTGCGGGCGAAGCCATCGAGCGTGGGAACGGCGACGGCCAGGCCCGCCAACACCAGGATAAGAACCGCGCCGGCGGGCTGGATCAATCTCATACTTGAATGTCTCTACTCTTCAGCTTCGACCGTCTCTTTGCGTCGGCCTCTGGGCGGTATTGTGTTGGGTCGGGCAAGGACGGGGCGATCAGTCGAAGAGCTTTGAAACCGATTCTTCGTTGGCGATCCGCCGTACCGCCTCGCCGATCAGCGCCGCGCAGCTGACAACGCGAATCTTCGATCCCTGTTCCACCCGGCGGTCGGTCCAGATCGAATCCGTGACCACCAGCTCCTTGAGCACCGACTTGTTGACGCGCTCCACGGCCGAGCCCGAGAGAACGCCATGAACGATATAGGCCGACACCTCCGCGGCGCCGGCCTGCATCAAGGACTCGGCGGCGCTGCACAGGGTGGTGGCCGAATCGACGATGTCGTCGAAGATGATCAGTCGGCGGCCGGCGACGTCGCCGATGATATTGGCCACCTCCGACTGCCCCGGTCCCTTGCGGCGCTTGTCGACGATGGCGAGGCCGGCGTTGAGGCGGCTGGCCAGGGACAGCGCCCGGACCACCCCGCCCACGTCGGGCGAGACGATCAGCAGTTCGTCGGTGCTGGCGTAGTGGGCCTGGACATCGGCGGCGATCAGAGGCGCCGCCTGGAGGTTGTCTGTGGGGATATCGAAGAAGCCCTGAATCTGTCCCGAGTGCAGATCCATGGTCAAAAGCCGGTCCGCGCCGGCTCGGGTGATCAGATTGGCCACCAGCTTGGCCGAGATCGGCGTGCGGCCGCCGGTCTTCCGGTCCTGCCGCGCATAGCCGAAATAAGGGGTGACCGCCGTGATCCGCTTGGCCGACGCCCGCTTCAGGGCATCGATACAGACCAGCAGCTCCATCAGATTGTCGTTGGCGGGATAGCTTGTCGATTGGATGACGAATACGTCCTCGCCGCGGACATTCTCCTCGATGACCACCCAGGCCTCATTGTCGGCGAAGCGTTTCACCTGGGCTCGGGTCAAGGGGATGTCGAGCGATTCGGCGATCGCTTCGGCGAGCGGCCTGTTCGAGTTGCCGGCCAGCAGCTTCATGGGCATCCCCGTGACGCGAATCTCATGGATTGGCTCGCTCAGACGGGGGCTTTATCAGCGCGTCGCCGCCGGGCAAAGCCCCGTCGGTCACGGCTCGGTCGCGCGGCGCCGCCAGGCCCTTGCCATAAACGAAGAGGCGCGTGCCGGCGTAGTTGATCAGGAACGCGGCGGTCGAGGAGACAACAAACGCGACCGGCAGGCGAGACACCAGAGGCCATTTCACGGCGACCAGCGACGCGAACATCACCAGGTTGCAGAAGCTGCCAAAGCCGTTGGCCACCATATAGCGCCACCATTCGCGGAGGATCGGGCCCCGCGCGGCGACGCGGAACACCAGCCAGCGGCTCAGGGCGAAGGAGACCTGGATGGCCAGGGCCAAGGCGATCACGCGGGCGAGGGGTGAATCCAGCCCCAGATCGAGGCCGGCGCGAAACGCCAAGGCGTCGGCCAGGAACCCGATCATGCAGGCCGCCGCGAATTTCGCCGCCAGCTTAAGCTCGCGAGCCAGCGGCTCCGATAGCCTCATGTCAGGGTCTTCCTCCGGCCGGACACCGGCTGACAACCTTCATATGGGAGCCTGATCGCCCAATGTGATGACCGAAAGCAAGCGGCCATAGTCGGCCTCGCCACGCTTGAACGCCCGGCGATTGGAAAAGAACAGGTCTTCGTCGGCGCAGGTGTCCTGGCCGATCCACTCGCTTGACCCGACGCCGGCCGCGCCGAGCCGGTCCAGGACGAAGCCGGGCAGATCGAACTGGCGCTTGTCGCTTTGAACGCCCGGTGAAAAGAACCGTCCGAAGCCGGGATCGACCGCCTCGAACCTGGCCAGGAAGTCCAGGCCGACCTCATAGGATACCGGGCCGATGCAGGGCCCGACCGCGGCGACCATCCGCTCGGGCGAAGCGCCCAGCTCGACCATGGCGGCCACCGCCGAGGCGATCACGCCAGACAGAGCCCCCCGCCAGCCCGCATGGACGGCGCCAACGACCAGCATGTGAGCATCGGCGAGCAGAACGGGCGCGCAATCCGCCGCCAGGGCGCCGCACAGCACGCCAGGCCGATCCGTCACGACGCCGTCGCCTTTCGGCCGATCAAGCCCCCACGGTTCGCGCGCAACCTCGATCGAGGCTGAATGAATCTGAAAGCAGGTGGCAAGGGCGCCCTCGGCCGCGCCGAAGACCGCGGCCGCGCGGCGGCGGTTTTCCAGAACGTCGGCGGGGTCGTCGCCTGATCCGAGTCCCACGTTGAGACTGTCATAGAGACCGCCGGAAACGCCGCCCCGGCGCGTGAAAAAACCGTGAGCGACACCCGGAAGGGCCTGAAGCAACGCCGATCGCAACAGGGGCGGCGAGGTCATGGACTGATTTCGAACCCTGGCGGTGACAGGCCCAGGCCGTGGATGGCCGCGACCTTGAACAGGTCTCCCATCTGGCCGGGCGCGATCAGCCGGTCAAGCTGACGGGCAATCGTGTCGGCGCGATCGGGTCGCGCGCGGACCAGGGCCCCCGCGCGCGTCACGGCGCCGAGCGCCGTCATGAACGCCCGCTGGGTAACCACCCCCGTCGTCAGGGCGCCGGACAGTCGGGCCGACCGGAGAAGGTCTGGAAAGTCGACATGGGCGGTGAGATCGGCCTGGCCGGGGTTCTGAAGTGGTGTTTCCTTTCGGTGCTCGCGGATGGCCTGCAGCGTGTCGCCGAATCCCGGCGTGTCGCGACCGTAGTCGATGAACAGCGCCGCGCCACCAAACCGCACAACCCTATCTCCGACGATTCGACCGATCTCATCGGCGGCATCGGACCATTCAAGGACGGCCCCGGCCGGGGCGTCGGCGGGGGCGTCGCGGCGGAGGCGACCTTCACCAAGGGAAAACGCCAACCGGCCGTCGCCGTCCAAATTCACTCGCCGTTCACGCCAGTCTCGCCCCGACCACACCGCCTGATCGATCGGCAGGCAATCGAGGAACTCGTTGGCCAACAGGATGATCGGCGCGTCGCCGGGTATTTCGGCGAAGCTGTCGGCCCAGCGCGGCGACGCCAGACCGTTCAGGGCCAGGGCCTGACGGTCGCGCAAAGGGCCGCTGGTCTCCACCAGCCAGAGCTCACAGGCCTCCAGGAAACCCGGCGCGACGCGTCCGGCCCGCAGCACGTCGGTCATCATAACCCCGTGGCCGGGTCCGAGTTCGACCAGCAGACACCGCGTGGGTCGGCCCATCTGGGACCAGATTTCGGCCGCCCACAGCCCCAGCAACTCGCCGAAAATCTGGGACACCAGCGGCGCGGTGATGAAATCCCCACCTTCGCCGAGGCTCGGTCGGGTCGCGTAGTAACCCTCCGCGGGGTCATGCAGGCACAGCGCCATGTAGCGGGACACCGGGATAGGACCCTCCCGGGCGATCAGGGCCGCCAGGCGGTCACGCAGGCTCACGGCCGCCCGGCGCGAGAGGCGCCCGCAGGCTCCACCAGATCAGGGTGAGACCACACACCAGCATCGGCGCCGACAGCATGATGCCGACAGTCAGGCCAAAGGGCAGGTCGCGCAGGCCTTCATCGGGCATCCGCACATTCTCCAGAGCGATACGGAAGACGCCGTAGAAGGCGAGGAACAGACCAGTGACTGCGCCGCGCCGCCGCAGCCAAAGCCCCCGGTGGGTGGCGAGACGAAGGATCAGGAACAGGACAAGCCCTTCGAGGGTGGCTTCATAGAGCTGGCTTGGATGGCGCGGCGCGAGGCCCGCGACGCAGGTTCCGTCGGCGAAGGTATCGATATGACGGCCGCAGAACACCATGCCCCAGGGCAGATTGGTCGGTCGGCCCCAGAGCTCGCCGTTGATGAAGTTGGCGAGGCGTCCAAACGCCAGACCGATAGGCGCGCATGCCGCCACGACGTCGCCCAACCGCAGAAGATCGATACGCCGCGACCGGGCGAACAGGGTCACCGCCACGGCCACCCCCAGGAAGCCGCCGTGAAAGCTCATCCCGCCGTGCCAGAGTCGAACGATCTCCAGCGGGTCCTGGGCCAGCGCCAGCCGGCCCGAGGCCAGGGGAAGCATGTAGAACAGCACATAGCCCAGACGGCCGCCGAGGATGACGCCCAGGGTGATCCAGAGGACCAGGTCGTCGATCTCCACATCGGTCGCGGTCGGGGCGCCGGCGCCCCATAGCCTCGGGTTTCGCACCAGCGAGACTGCGTAGCGCCAACCCAGAACGATTCCAGCGATATAGGCCATCGCATACCAGCGCACGGCGAACGGACCCAAGGCCACGCTTCCGAGTTTGAACGCCGGAAGACTGAAAATCTCGCGCGGGATATCGGGAAAAGGCAGGGCCATGGGCGCTCTCTACCGCGATCTGTGGCGCGGGTGTAGCCGGGCGGCGCACAGGATCGGCAAGGCCGGAATCCGAGTCTCTTCGCAACCGGGGCGCTTTCGCGCTATATGACGCCAATGCAGACTCAAAATCCTTTTCTGGACGAGATGGCCAAGCTGACCCAGGCGGCGATGGGCGTCGCCCAGGCCGCCGGCGAGGAGGCCAAGACTGCCTTCCGCGCCCAGGCCGATAAGTGGGCGGCGGATCTGGATTTGATCCGACGGGAGGAGTTCGAGGCTATAAGGGCGGAAATCGCCGCGCTTCGGGCCGAGATCGTCACCTTAAAAAGCGGCGAAAAAGCCTGACGATTTATCGACGGCGCCCAAGACGCCAGCCGCGAACAGCATTAGCGTCACCGCGAATTGACGAGTCTTTCACCTGGGTGGGCCGGCGGCCTCGCCCACGAGCCTGAAGAACGCCAGAGGGCCCCATGGATATCCCCAGACCCGAAGAAGACGACACCCTGATCGCCCTCGACCCCCTCGATGTGGTCGAGCGTGTTCTGGTGGCGGAAAATCTGTCCTTCGATCGCACCGACGACGGTGACCTGGCCTTCGCCCTGACCGGCGACTGGAAGGATTTTGAACTGTGGTTCACCTGGCGACCCGAGGCCGACTGTCTCCAGCTTTGCCTGTCGATGGATCTTAAGGCCGAAAAGCCGCTCAGGGACCCGGCCCACGGCCTGATCAACCTGATCAACCAGCGAGTCTGGCTCGGCCATTTCGAGGTCTGGGCCGAGGAGGGCGAGGTGGTGTTCCGCCACGCAATGGCCCTGCCCGACGGTGAGCGCCCGACCATGGCCCAGACCGCCTCGATGATCGACGCGGCCATGGAGGCGGCGGACCGGTTCTATCCGGCCTTCGATTTCCTGATCACCGGCGGTAAGACCCCCGAGGAAGCCATGGCGGCCTGTATGTTCGAAACCATGGGCTACGCCTGAGGTCACCCCATGCTACCGGCTTCACTCATGCCCGTCCTGATGGTGGGGGCCGGGCACATGGGCGGCGCCCTGATCGCCGGCTGGCGCCGGGCGGGGGCCATCGACGCCACCGAACTGATCTTTCGCGACCCCGTGCCCGGCGATGCCGCGCTCGAAGCCGCGCGCGCGGGCGCGGCGCTCAATGGCCCGGACTCCGGTCTAGCGTTGGCGCGAACCATTGTTCTGGCGGTGAAGCCCCAGGCCTGGCGGGCGGCGGCCGAGGCGATCGCGCCCCATCTGGCGCCGGACGCGGTGATCATCTCGATCATGGCCGGCGTCTCGGCCCACGATCTGAGCGGAGTCTTTCCGGGCCGGCCGATCGCCAGGGTGATGCCGACCACGGCCGCCGCCGTACTGAAGGGCGCCGCCAGCGTCTGGTCTTCCGACCCGCGCGGCCGCGAGACGGCCCGGCGGCTGTTCGAACCCCTCGGCGTGGTGGTTGACCTGCCGGGAGAAGCCCTGATGCATGTGGCCACGGCCGCCTCCGGCTCGGCGCCGGCCTATGTCTACGCCCTGGTTGAAGCCCTCGAAGCGGCGGCCGCGGGCGCCGGTCTCGACGCAGCGGCGGCCCGCGCCCTGTCACGTTCGGCGCTGATCGGGGCCGCGGCCCTGATGGAGGGAAGCGGGGCCGAAGCCAGCGACCTGCGCCGCCAGGTGACCTCGCCCGGCGGAACCACCGAGGCGGCCCTGAAGGTGCTGATCGGCGATGGCGCCCTGGCCGGCCTGGTGTCCGGGGCCGTGCGGGCGGCGGCGGCGCGTTCCCGCGAACTGGGGTCCTGACCTATGCCGGCGACCGACCAAATCCTGGACCGCGCCTGCGCCGCGATGCTGGCCCTGGCCGGCGAGCGCCCCTGGCGGCACATCACCCTGCGCGACATCGCGGCGAGGGCCGAATTGTCGCTGAGCGACCTCTATGCCCAGGCCGCCTCCAAGAATTTCCTACTGGCGCATCTTTCGGCGCGCCATGACGCCGCCGCCCTGGCCACGGCGGAGACCCCATCCGAGGATTTGCACGACCGATTGTTCGACGCGGTAATGGCTCGCGTCGAAGCCATGGAACCCGACCGCGCGGCCCTGATCGCCGTGGCGAACGAACTGCCGAGGCTTGGCCTTGCCCCCCACTTTCCGCCCACCGCCCGGGCGATCCTGGAGGCGGCCGGCGTCGAGGCCACCCTGCCCAGGCTCGGCGCGATGATCGCCGTCTGGGCTCGCGTCGCCCAGGTCTGGCGCGATGACGAGGGCGCTCTCAACCGCACCATGGCCGAGATCGACTTGCGCCTGAAAAAGATGCGCGACCGGCTCTCGCGTATCGGCGCGGGGTTTTAAGGCCGCCGGATTTTAGGAGCACGGGGGTTTCAGGGCAGAGTCACCGTCGCCCTCAGCCCGCCCAGCGGCGAGGCGCCCAGGGTCACATCACCACCGTGCCCGCGCGCCACGTCGCGGGCGATGGCGAGGCCCAGGCCGACGCCCTTGGTGTTGGGATTGCGGGCGGCTTCGAGGCGGCTGAACGGAGCGAAGGCGTCATCGTAGCGGTCGGGAGAAATGCCGGGGCCATCATCGTCGATATGGATCTCCACGCCCCCGGCGCTGGTCGCCCCAGCCCCAATCCGCACATGGGCGGCGTGGCCGACCGCGTTGTCGACCAGATTGATCAGGGCGCGCTTGAAGGCGCCCGGCCTCACGCGCGCCAAAAGTCCGGGAGCGGCGTCGACCGCGACCTCGACGCCGGAGCGCGCGGCGTCGGTGCGGATGTCGTCGATCAGGTCGGCGAGGCGCACGGTCTCGACGTCCTCGACGCCTTCGCCTCTGGCAAAGGCCAGATACTCGTCGATCATATGCTCCATTTCGCCCAGGTCGGCCTTCATCGCCTCGACGCGGAGGCCCGGCGGCGTCATGGCCAGCGCCAGCCGCAGCCGCGTCAGGGGCGTGCGCAGGTCGTGGCCGACCGCCGCCAGCAATATGGTCCGCTGATCCACATGACGCTGAATCCGCGCCTTCATGGCCAGAAAGGCGCGGGCGGCCTGGCGGACCTCGCGCGCGCCATGGGGACGAAAGGCCACGTCGTCGCCACGCCCGAACGCCTCGGCGGCGAAGGCCAGGCGCTCGATGGCCCGAACCTGATTGCGGATGAACAGGATGGAGATACCGGTCAGCAGCACGGTCGCGGCCGTCAGCCAGAAGATGAAGATATGGCCACGGGTGGCGAACACCCGGTCCTTGGAGGCGATGATCCGTAACACGCCACGGGGAACGGTCACGCGCACATCGACATAGGCGGGATATCGGCCGGTATCGAACCAGAACGGTCCGTCGATCCGCTGGGCAAGGGCCTTGTTCAAAGACCGGTCGATGGCCACGAACAGCGAGGCCCGGCGACCTCGCGGCAGGACGCCGCCGTCCTGGAAAACGATGGAAAGGCCCAGGTTGGCTTGCGCCCGGTCTTCAAGGCGCTTGAGGCTGACAGGCGCGGGATCCTCTTCGTAGGTCTGCTGGATCAGGGCCACGTCACCGGCCAGACCTTCCGTCAGATGGCTGTTCACCGCCTGCCAGTGGGCGTCGAAGAACACATAGGTGACCGCGATCTGCATCAGGGCCACGGGCAGGACGATGATCAGCAGGCTGCGGCCGAACAGCGACGTGGGGGTCAGGCGCTTGAAGGCGCGCCAGAACAATCGGGGCCACGGCCTGGGGATACGCATCAGTCGGGGGTAAGCATATAGCCCCGGCCGCGAACCGTGCGCAGATAGCGGGGGTTGGCCGGATCGGGCTCGATCTTGCGCCGCAGCCGGGTGACCTGGATATCGACGGCGCGGCCGCCGGCGTCGCTATTGACGCCGGCCAGGTCATATCGATCGACCGCGGCGTTGGAGGCCGTGGCCAGCACCTTCAGCAGATGGGCCTCGCTCTCGGTCAGGCGGATAGGCTCGCCGTCGGCGGAAAGCTCGCCGCGGGCGGTATCGAACAAACATCGTCCAAGCTTGATCCTACTGACGTCGATCGACGCCGTAGCGGCGCGGCGCAGGATCGCCTCGATCCGCAGCACCAGCTCTTCGGGATCGAACGGCTTGGCCAGATAGTCGTCGGCCCCGAGCCGCAGTCCCTCAATCCGGTCGCCGGGCTGGCCGCGCGCGGTGAGGATGATCACCGGCGCCACACCCGCCGCGCCAGGGCGGGCGCGCAGCCACCGGGTCAGGGAAAAGCCGTCCTCGCCGGGCATCATCACATCCAGAACCAGCAGATCGAAGCGCAGGGAGGCCAGCAACCACCGGGCGCCGGCGGCATCGGCCGCGGCGCTGACCCTAAACCCCTTGCCGGTCAGGTATTCCTTGAGCAGTTCGCGAATCCGATCATCGTCATCGACGACCAGCAAATGGCGTTGCGCGGCCTCGGCCAAGGCTGACGGAGCGGTCACCGGCGCGGCATTTCGTTTGACGGCGAGGGCCGTCCATCGTCTAAACCGCGCTTCTCCGAGGAAAGGGATTGCAAGCCCAATGTCACTGGTTCCCTACGATGATCGCGACGGCTGGATCTGGCTGGACGGCCAGTTCACTCCTTGGCGTGAGGCGAAGGTGCACGTACTGACCCACGCCTTGCACTACGCCTCCGCCGTATTCGAAGGCGAGCGGATGTACGGCGGTGAAATTTTCAAGCTTACCGAACACACCGAACGCCTGTTCAGGTCGGCGGAAATCCTCGACTTCACCATACCCTATACGGTGGCGCAGATTGATGCTGCCTGCAAGGAAACCTGCGCCCGCAACGACCTGACCGACTGCTATGTGCGGCCGATCGCCTGGCGCGGCTCGGAAGTGATGGGCGTCTCGGCCCAGGCCTCGATCATCCACGTAGCCATCGCCGCCTGGGAGTGGCCGAGCTATTTCGATCCGGCCCAGAAGGCCAAGGGTATCGCCCTGACCTGGGCGAAATACCGCCGCCCCTCGCCCGAGACGGCGCCCACCGCCTCCAAGGCGGCCGGCCTCTACATGATCTGCACCATCTCCAAACACGCCGCCGAGCGGGAAGGCTACGCCGACGCCCTGATGCTGGACTGGCGTGGCTATGTAGCCGAGGCCACCGGGGCCAACGTGTTCTTCATCCGCGACGGCGTGCTGCACACTCCCGATCCGGACTGCTTCCTCGACGGCATCACCCGCCGGTCGGTGATCGAATTGGCCAGGGCGAAGGGCTTCGAGGTCGTCCAGCGGCACATCCTGCCGGAAGAGCTGGCCGATTTCTCCGAGTGCTTCATCGTCGGCACCGCCGCCGAGGTCACGCCGGTCGCCCAGGTCGGAGACTACGCCTTCAGGCCGGGCAATATCTCGCTGTCGCTGATGGACGACTATGCGCGCATGGTGCGGCGGGAGATGGTGGCGGCCTGACGGCGACGCCGGTTTCGGCTCGTTACTTAGATCGTCCAGGTTTCCGGAACCGGGATCGGCTCGTTGCGAAACAGGCGCATCAGGCCGACCGCGCACCGAACGACGAACCACAAGAATACCAGCGGCAGCAGCGCGAAGCCGATCAGCAGGAAGCACAGCAGGCAGGCGGCGACGAAATATAGCAGCCCCATCCAAAAGGTGCGGATCAGATAGGTATAGTGGCTTCGCAACCAGGTCGGGGCCGTGTCCCGCGCCACATAGGCCATGACCAAGCCGATTACATGGGTGATCCCGCCCAGAGGCGCGAGGAACAGAATGTAGATGATCAGCGCCATCTGGCGCTCGTCCATCCAGGGTTGCGCCGGTGGAACAGGTTCGAGGGACTGGCTCATGGTGGCGCCTTCCGCGTCGGGTTTTGCGAAGCTTACGCCCGTTGCACGGCGATCTCCACCCCGGCCGCCTCGGCGTGGGGCGCCAGGGCCATCGGCTTTTCTACCCGCACCTTGACGCGCGACACCCGGGGCTCGGCGAGGCAGGCCTGGGCGAGGCGCCAGGCGAAGGTCTCCACCAGGCCGATATGGCCGGCGGCGGCGATTGCCCGGGCGTGCTCGCCGACACGCTCATAGTTGACCGTCTCGCCGATCGACCGCCAGCCGGCGGCGGGAGGATCGATGTCCAGTTCCACATCGACGACTAGAGGTTGCCGGCGCCCGTGTTCATGGGTGTAGACGCCGATCTCGACCTCCACGGTCAAGGCGCGGACGAAGACGGTCGCCGATACGCAGCGGGCTTGGGCCTCGGCTGGTTCAGTCACCGACGATGTCCGGAGTGCGCCAGGCCAGATGCTGGCCGCCGTCCACGGCGATCATCTGGCCGGTCACCGAGGGCGCGGCGATCAGATAGCGTAAGGCCTGGCCGATCTCGGCCGGGTCCACGGCCGCGCCCAGGGGGATGGCGGCGGCCTCGGCCAGAAAGTCTTCGGGGGTCTGGTGAACCGAGGCCAGCACCGGACCAGGGCCGATGGCGTTGACCCGAATCCGGGGACTGAGACCCTGGGCCAGGGTCTGGGTGGCGGCCCACAGCGCCGCCTTGGTGACGGTGTAGCTGAAGAACTGAGGATTCAGGCGCCAGACCCGCTGATCGAGGATATTGACGATCAGGCCACGCCGATCTTCCGGCAGGGCCGCCGCGAACGCCTGGGCCAACAGCAACGGCGCGCGGAGATTGGTTGCATAAGCCGCGTCGAGACCCGGGACGGTCAGGTTTTCAATCCGGTCGTTCTCGAACAAGGAGACGCAGTTGACCAGAAGGGTCACAGGCCCAGCGGTCGAGGCGATCAGTGTCTTCGGGACCCGGGGGTCGGCAAGATCGCCACCGATGGCCTGGGCGCCCCGGCCCAAACCTCGAACGAGACTGACGGTTTCCGCGGCGTCTTCATGGTTGCGGGCGTGGACGTTGACGTCGTAGCCGGCCTCGGCCGCGCCAAGGGCAAGCACCCGGCCAAGCCGGCGCGCGCCGCCGGTTACCAGAGCCCAGCCGGGGCCGCTCACGGCTGGATCAATCGAAGCGGCCGAACTCGATCCGGTTCAGCAGGGCGAAGGCGGCCACGAACAGCAGAATGACTCCGATGGCTTCCATGACCTTAAGCTCCAGAACGGTGTCGCGCGAAGTCCGCCGCGCCGCTTTAACGGGGGCTTGACGCGACCGCAACCCGGCTGTTTCTCGGGGTTTTGTCGTTCGCGTGCTCAAGGGCTCTTCACGGATTAACCGCGATCACTCATATAGCCTATCGTAAGAGGCCCCTTAAGAGCACCCACGGGGTCCGCCGAAACGCCACATGGCCATGGGCCATATCAGGGAGAGTCGAATGCGCGACCATATGCAGTTCTATATCGACGGTAAGTGGGTTGATCCGGTGACCCCCAAGAGCCTCGACGTGATCAATCCGGCCACCGAAGAGGTCTGTGGCCATATCTCCGCCGGCTCCGCCGCCGACGTGGACAAGGCCGTCGCCGCCGCCCGCAAGGCGTTCGAGACCTTCTCCCAGACCAGCCGCGAGGAGCGCATCGACCTGCTCGAGCGCATCCAGGCCGAATATCAGAAACGCTTCGGCGATATCGCCAACGCCATCACCGAGGAAATGGGCGCCCCGGCCAGCCTGGCGCAGCGCGCCCAGGCCCCGATCGGCATCGCCCACATCGCCACCGGCATCGCGGTGCTGAAGGAATACAAGTTCGAGGAAGACCGAGGCCCGACGCGGATCGTCAAGGAACCGATCGGCGTCTGCGGCCTGATCACCCCCTGGAACTGGCCGATCAACCAGATCGCCTGCAAGGTGGTCCCGGCCATCGCCACCGGCTGCACCATGGTGCTGAAACCCTCCGAGGAATCGCCGTTCTCGGCGATCCTCTGGGCCGAAGTCATGCACGCCGCCGGCGTCCCGGCCGGTGTGTTCAACCTGGTCAACGGCCTGGGCGCCGAAGTCGGCGCGGCGATCTCCAGCCACCCGGGCATCGACATGGTCTCGTTCACCGGCTCGACCCGCGCCGGCATCGAAGTGGCCAAGGCCGCGGCCACCACCGTCAAGCGCGTGTCGCAGGAATTGGGCGGCAAGAGCCCCAACATCATCCTGCCCGACGCCGACATGCCCTCCGCGGTGGGCGGCGGCGTGAAGCACGTGATGCAAAACTCCGGTCAGTCTTGCAACGCCCCGACCCGGATGCTGGTGCCATCGGCGAAGATGGGCGAGGCGATCGTGATCGCCAAGGAAGCTGCGGAGTCGACCACCGTGGGCGATCCCAACGGCAACTCGCAGATGGGTCCGGTGGTCAACCGCACCCAGTGGAACAAGATCCAGAAGCTGATCCAGGCCGGCATCGACGAAGGCGCCACCCTGGTCACCGGCGGCGTCGGCCGTCCCGAAGGCCTGGACAAGGGCTTCTATGTGAAGCCCACCGTGTTCGCCAATGTCACTAACGAGATGACCGTGGCCAAGGAAGAAATCTTCGGCCCGGTGGTCTCGATCCTTGGCTACGAAACCGTGGATGAAGCCGTCACGGTCGGCAACGACACCGAATATGGTCTGGCGGCCTATATCTCCGGGACCGACATGACCAAGATCCGCGAAGTGGCCTCCAAGTTGCGCGCCGGCCAGGTGTCGATCAACGGCGGCGGTGGCGATATGACCGCCCCGTTCGGCGGCTACAAAATGAGCGGCAACGGCCGTGAGTGGGGCGACCACGGCTTCACCGAATACCTCGAAATCAAGGCGGTGCTCGGCTACACGCCCAAGCAAGCGGCGGAATAAGCTTCACCATAGGTTGAATAATAGAAGAGCCCTTCTTCCCAACCCGGGAAGGAGGGCTTTTCTTTATCGCGCCACCGGCCCCAGCACGATCCCCGCCGCCAGGCCGGCCAGCAGGATGCGAGCGCCGTAGCCCAGGCAGTGAGCGGCGGTGATCTTTGGGTCGATCTTGATGAACATGCCGTTGATGATGATCACCACCGGCGGGCCGGCGAGCCAGGCCAGGGCGGCGACGATCAGCCCGCCGCCGATGGAGCTGACGTGGCCGAACACGCACAACCCCACCACCGCGGCGGTGATCAGATAGCCCAGCACCGACGAGGCGATGATCGCCCCACGACTGCCGCCTTCGCGGATGCCGGGCCGCCAGACTTCCGGATGGGCGTTATAAGCGTCGTGGAACAGTACGCCCATGAACAGCCAGTCGGTCAGAGAACCCAGCGTACCGGCGATCGCGATGGCGGCGATGATCAGCCACATGGTCCGAGCCCCTCGAGCCTTTTTTCAGGTTTCGTCAGTTTGCGCCCGAGCGAGGGTTTCGACCAGCGCCGCCGCATCCCCGGGGCGTGAAACCCTGCGACGCCTAGTATGGGCGAGCCGCGGGTCGGCGAACAGCTCGCCGTATCGCATGCGACGGTCGGCATAGGTGTCCCAGGCCCAGCGGATCGGATGGTCGGGGCTGAGCCAGCGGGCGAAGGTCTCGGTGTTGCCGGTGCCGGGCCATAGCTCGCCGCCCGAGATGGCGCGGGCGAAGGATCGCCCGATCACCCGGCGCATCACCAGTGAGCGAGGATAGTCGAGCCAGACCATGTCGGTGGCCCGCGCCAGCACATGGTCCCGAACCTTCGAATAGTTGCCGTCGCACACCCAGGCTTCACCGGACGTCGCCGCCCGGACGAGCCGCAGGAATTCCTCGGGATCGTCGGTGTTGAGATCCCGCCAGCCGGCGCGCCAGTTGATGGCGTCCAGCTCGATCACCGGAATCCCGAGCCGAACGCCAAGCGTGCGCGACAGTGTGCTTTTGCCGGAACCCGACGTGCCGAGGATGGCAATGCGCATCGGCCGGCGCCTTGCTGCGGCCTCAGGTCTTGACGGAGGCGGGGGCGGGGGCGGGGAAACCCCGATCGCGCATCAGGGCGTCGATGGTCACGTCGCGGCCGCGGAAGCGGCGGAAGGCCTCGGCCGCGTCGATGGTGTTACCGACGCTCATGATGCTGTCATGGAGCCGCTTGGCCACCGCCTTGTCGTAGAACCCGCCCGGCGCCTCGGAAAAGGCCTCGGCCGCGTCGGCGGTCAGGGTGTCGGCCCAGATGTAGTCGTAGTAGCCGGCCGCGTAGCCCTCGCCGGCGAAGATATGCCCGAACTGCGGCATCCTATGGCGCATGACGATCTCGCGCGGCATGCCGATCTCCTTGAGGGTCGCCGCCTCGAAGGCGCGGGGCTCGATCGGCGTCGAGCCGGCCAGGTGGGCCTTCATGTCGACGATGGCCGAGGCCAGGTATTCAACCGTATCGAAGCCCTTGTTGAAGGTATGGGCTTTCTTGATCTTGGCCACCAGGGCGTCTGGCATGGCTTCGCCAGTCTTGTAATGCAGAGCGAAGCGCGACAGCACCTCATGGGTGGGCAGCCAGTGTTCGTTGAGCTGGCTGGGGAATTCCACGAAATCCCGCGCCACGTTGGTGCCGGCCAGGGTGGCGTAGGTGACGTTGGAATTCAGGCCATGCAGGGCGTGGCCGAACTCGTGGAACATGGTCACCGCGTCGTCCCAGGAGACGAGAATCGGTTCGCCCGGCGCGGCCTTGACGAAGTTGGCATTGTTGGAAACGATCGGCGTGACCGCGCCCGCCAGCCGTCTCTGGGTGCGGTATTCGCTCATCCAGGCGCCTGAATTCTTGCCGGCGCGGGCGTAGGGGTCGAAGTACCAGAGACCGACCTGGATGCCGTCGCGGCGCACCTCGAAGGTCCGGACATCAGGCTGGGCGACCGGCAGATCGTGAACCGGTACGAACTCGAAACCATAGAGTTGGCCGGCGGCCCAGAACATACCTTCGCGCAGCTTCTCAAGCTGCAGATATGGTTTGATCTCGATCTCATCGAGATCGTATTTGGCTTTACGCACCTTTTCCGAATAGTAGCGGTAGTCCCAGGCCTCGATCCTCGTTCCCGGCGCCTCGACGTCGGCGAGAGCCTGCATGTCGGCCACTTCCTGGGCCACGCGCGCCTTGGCCGGCGCCCAGACCTTGATCATCAAATCCATGGCTGCGTTCGGTATCTTCGACATCTGGTCGTCGGTGATCCAGTGCGCGAAGGTCGGGAAGCCGAGCAGCTTGGCCTTCTCGGCGCGCAGCTTGAGAATCTCGGTGATGATGGCGTTGTTGTCATGGGCGCCGCCGTTGTCGCCACGCATCGTCCACATCCGGAAACCCTTTTCCCGAAGGTCCCGGCGGCTGGAATAGGTCAGGAACGGCTCCATCGACGAGCGGGTGTTGGTGATCAGCCATTGGCCGGCCAGTCCCTTGCCCTTGGCCGCCGCCGCGGCGCCCGCCACCACCTGGGTCGGCAGGCCGGCGAGATCGTCCTCGCCGGCCAGGGTGAGGACATAACTCTCTTCGTCAGCCAGTTCGTTCTGGCTGAAGGTGGTGGAGAGGGTGGCCAGGCGCTGGTTGATCGCCGCCATCCGGGTCTTTTGCTCGGGGCCAAGCGCCGCGCCCTGTCGGGCGAACTGGCGATAGATCACCAGGCTCAGCCGCTGCTGTTCCGGCGTGAGGCCCGAGGTCTCCCGGGCGTCGTGGACCGCCTTGACCCGGGCAAACAGCGGACCGTTCTGGACGATCTCGTCCTGAAAGCCCGCCAGGATCGGGGCCATCTCCTGCGCCACCGCCTGCATCGGCTTGTCGTTCAGGGTCGAGACCCAGACGCCAAACAGCGGCGCGACACGATTCAGGGTCTGGCCCGATTTTTCCAGCGCCTCGATGGTGTTGGCGAAAGTCGCCAGCGCCGGATTGCCGGCGATGGCGGCGATCTCGGCGCGGTTTTCCTCCATCGCCGCCAGCAGAGCCGGCTTGAAGTCGGCGACGGCGACCTTGTCGAAGGGCGGCGCGCCGTTGTGCGGACCGGTCCAGGACGCCAGCAGCGGCAGGGTCGATGGCGCGGCTCCAGTCATCGGCGCGGCTCCAGCCAAGGTTGTGGCGGCGGCTGAAGCCGCCAGAAAGGTGCGTCGATCCATCGAACGGCTCCGGAAATCAAAGTGACGCGGACCCTACAAAGTCCCGCGCGGCTTGTCATCGCCGCCAGGTCATGTCGCGGCGACCTGCCGGTGGCTCCATAGGCGCGGCCGGCGCGGTGGACGCGAGGCTAGGGCGTCGCTAAAGGGCGCCATGGCCATAGGCGTATTCGATTCCGGCATCGGGGGACTCAGCGTCCATCACGCGCTGGTGGCGCGCCTGCCATCGGCCGATTTCGTCTATCTGGCCGACCAGGCGATGACCCCCTATGGCGGGCGCGCCGGCGAGGAGATCGTCGACCTGACCCGGACGGGGTGCGAGCGGCTGTTCGAGGCCGGTTGCGACCTGGTGATCCTGGCCTGCAACACCGCCGCTTCGGTGGCCCTGCGCCGGTTGCAGCAGACCTGGCTGCCCGGCTATCGCCGCGCGCGGGGCCGGCCGGTCAATGTGCTGGGCATCATCGTTCCCACTATCGAGGCGGCCACGGGTGTGCCCTGGGAGCATGAGGCCGAGAAGCTCAATGACAGATACGGGGGCGATAAGGTCGAGCAACTGGACGTACTCGGCGTGTTTTCCACCCCGGCCACGGCCAGGAGCCGGGTCTATGAGATCGAGATCGACAAGCGCCGCCAGGACGTGGCGGTGTTTTCCGAGGCCTGTCCGAACCTGGCCCGCGACATCGAGGCCGACGCGCCCGAGGCGGTGCTGCGCGAGGCGATCGAGGGCCATGTCGCCGCCCTGACCCGGCGCATAGGCCGTTCGCCCGACCGCGCCATTCTGGGCTGCACCCACTATGAGATCACCGCCGGACTATTCCGCGCCGCGCTGCCACCCGGCACGCCCCTGATCCATCAGCCCGGAGCCACCGCCGACGCTATCGAGCGATATCTGACCCGGCATCCGGAGTTCGAGCCGGGCGCCGGCGGGAGGCAGCGGTTCTTGACCACCGGCCGGCCGGGAGCTCAGAATGGCTTGGTGGAACGGTTCTGGGGTGCGCCGCTGGTATTCGACGCCACCTGACACCTCACGGCTAGGAAGATTTTTCCGATCAGGGTTTTATACTCGATCGACGAGACCTATCTGGTAACCTGTGCTCCCCACGCTTCGCCAGCTGCAATATCTCAAACTTCTCGCCCAGCACGGCTCGTTCAGTCGCGCGGCCGAGGCGGCCCACGTCACCCAGCCGACCCTGTCGGCCGGAGTGAAGGAGCTGGAAAAGATCCTTGGCGCGCCGATGGTGGATCGCAACCGTTCCGGCGTAATCCTGACCGCCGCCGGGGCCGAGGCCGTCGCCAGGGCCGGGACGATTCTGGCCCAGGCCGAGGATCTGGTGCAGGCCTGCCGAAGCGCCGGTCAGCCGCTGGAAGGTCGGCTGCGCCTGGGCGTGATCCCGACCGTGGCGCCGTTCCTGCTACCGGCGGCCCTGCCGATATTGCGGGCGCGGTTTCCCAAATTGCGGCTTTTCCTGCGCGAGGACATGACCCAGCGCCTGATCGCCGACCTGAAAGCCGGAGCGCTGGACGCCGTGCTGATCGCCCTGCCCTATGACATGGCGGGCCTGGACTGGGCGCATGTCAGCGACGACGAATTGCTGGCGGCCTTCCCGGCCAACCACCGGCTGTGCGCGTCGGCCACCGTGTCGGCCCGGGCGATGGATGGCGAGAACCTGATCCTGCTGGAAGATGGCCATTGCCTGCGCGACCACGCCCTGTCGGCCTGCGGCCTGGGCGCGCCAAAGGCCTCGCACGAGGAAGGTTTCGCGGCCACCTCCCTGGCCACCCTGGTTCAGATGGTCGGCTCGGGCCTTGGTGTCACCCTGTTGCCGGCCATGGCGGTGGATGCCGGCCTGGCCCGCGCGGCGGATGTGGCCGTACGACCCCTGAAGCCGGACCTCGCCAGTCGGGAGCTGGTTATCGCCTGGCGGTCTGGATCGACCCGGGCGACGGAGGGAACCCTATTGGCCGAGGTGTTCGGGGCGGGCAAAGCCGGATGATTTTCAGAGACGGACTCGCTAGGGCTATCGCATGAGCCTGCCCTTCCTGAAAATGAACGGCCTGGGAAACGACTTCGTGGTCGTAATGTCTGAGGGGGCCGCGTTCAAACCTTCGCGCGAGCAGGCCAGCGCGATCGCCAATCGCGTGAGCGGCGTCGGATGCGATCAGTTGATCGCCATAGCGCCGTCGCGCCGCGCCGACGTGGCCATGCGCATCTGGAACGCGGATGGTGGCGAGGTCGAAGCCTGCGGCAACGCCGCCCGCTGCGTCGGCTGGCTATTGATGCAAGCCAGCGGCCTGGCGCATGCGCGAATCGAAACCCAGGTCGGGGTTCTGGGGGCCAGCGGGGCTGACCCGGGATTGGTGACGATCGACATGGGCGAGCCGGGCCTCGGTTGGCGAGACATTCCCCTGGCCGTCGATATGGACACCCGCGAGGTCGCTCTAGAGGTCGATGATGTGCTGCGCTCGCCGGGCTGCGTTGCGATCGGCAATCCGCACGTTGTGTTCTTCGTCCCCGACGTTGAAACCGCTCCGGTCACGACCGTGGGTCCGGTGATCGAGCACCACTCGCTGTTCCCCCAGCGAACCAACGTCGAATTCGCCCAGATTCTCGGGCCCGGCCACATCCGCATGAAGGTCTGGGAACGCGGCGTCGGCCAGACCCGCGCCTGCGGCACCGGCGCCTGCGCCACCTTGGTGGCCGCCCATCGCCGGGGCCTGTGCGAGCGGCGCGCCGTGGTCACGCTGGACGGCGGGGACCTGACGATCGAATGGCGCGGGAGCGACAACCACGTGCTGATGACCGGGCCGGTGGCGGTGGAGTTCTCCGGCCGACTGCCGCTGTAAGAAAGACCGATCATGAGTCCCCACCTCGCCATCCAGCCGCGCCGAACCGCCGTGATCACCGGCGCCGCCAGCGGCGTGGGTCTTGCGGCCGCACTGCGCTTCGCGCGCCTGGGCCTAAACGTGGTGCTCGCCGACCGGGACGAAGTCCAGCTGGCCAAGGCGGTGGCGCTGACCTCAAGCGCCGCGGTCGGGACGGGTGTCGAGGGTGTGGTTACCGATGTGGCGGTCTATGATCAGGTCGCGGTTTTGCGCGACCGCGCCCTGGATCGGTTCGGCGACGTGGCGGTGCTGATGAACAACGCCGGCATCGCGGGCGGCGGCCACGCCTTCGCCAACCGCCAGGGCTGGGCGCGGCTGCTGGACGTGAACCTGGGCGGGGTCATCAACGGGGTCCAGGCCTTCGCCCAGGCGATGATCGACCAGAAACGTCCGGCGGTGATCATTAACACCGGCTCCAAACAGGGCATCACCACCCCGCCGGGCGATACCGCCTATAACGTCACCAAAGCGGGAGTGAAGGCGCTGACAGAGGGGCTGCAGCACACTTTGCGCGAAACGCCCGGATGCCAGGTCTCGGCCCATCTGCTGGTTCCGGGCTTCACCTTCACCGGCATGACGCAGGGCGCGGCGGAGAAACCGCCCGGCGCCTGGAGCGCGGCCCAGGTGGTGGATTTCATGCTGGAACGCCTTGCCGCCGGCGATTTCTATATCCTCTGCCCCGACAATGACGTGACGCGCGAGATCGACAACGCCCGCATCGCCTGGTCGTCCCAGGACATTACCCAGAACCGCCCACCCCTGTCCCGCTGGCACCCGGACTGGAAAGACGCCTTCGCCGACTACATGGCCCGCGAAATTCCTTCCTGACGTAAGGCCGCCGCTTCTGATAAGAGCCGCGCTGGCCCTGATAGGCGTTACGGTTGGATGGCTGACGGTTTTTCCCCTGCTGAGATGATTCCGACCGGCCGCGCCGTCGAGGTGATAACCTTCGGCTGCCGGCTGAACGCCTGCGAGTCGCAGGCCATCCGCGAACAGGCGACCGCCGATGGTGTGACGGACGCCGTGGTGTTCAACACCTGCGCGGTGACCGGCGAGGCGGTGCGCCAGGCGCGCCAGGCGATCCGAAAGGCCCGTCGCGAACGACCGGACGCCCGGTTGATCGTCACCGGCTGCGCGGCCCAGATCGACCCCGCCGGTTTCGCGGCGATGGACGAAGTCGATCTGGTGCTGGGCAACGCCGAAAAATCCGCCCCTGGCGCGCTTGTCGACACGGGTCTGAAAGTCAGGGTCGGCGACATCATGTCGGTCAGCCGAACGGCCGGTCACCTGATCGCCGGTTTCGCCGACCGCGCCCGCGCCCATGTCGAAATCCAGAACGGCTGCGACCACCGCTGCACCTTTTGCATCATTCCGTATGGTCGGGGAAATTCCCGCTCGGCGCCGGCCGGCGCGGTGGTCGACCAGATCAGGCAATTGGTTCGCGCCGGCTACAACGAGGTGGTGTTGACGGGCGTCGACCTGACCAGCTGGGGCGACGATCTGCCCGGCGCGCCCCGGCTTGGCGGTCTTGTCCGCCGGATTCTCAAAGGCGTGCCCGAGCTGCCCCGCCTGCGCCTGTCCTCGATAGACACCGCCGAGGTCGATGACGACCTGATAGCCTGTCTGGCGGGCGAGGCGCGGTTGATGCCGCACCTGCACCTGTCGCTGCAGGCTGGCGACGACATGATCCTCAAGCGGATGAAGCGCCGGCACAGCCGCGCCGACGCCCTGGAGCTGATCGCCAGAGTACGCCGCGTCCGGCCCGACGTCGCCTTCGGCGCCGACCTGATCGCCGGCTTCCCCACCGAAACCGACGAGGCGTTCGACAATACCCTGTCGCTGGTGACGTCGGCCGACCTGGCTTTCCTGCACGTGTTCCCTTTCAGCGCCCGCCCCGGTACGCCGGCGGCGCGGATGCCCAGGGTTGACCCCGGCGTGGTCAAAGCCCGCGCCACGCGCTTGCGGGTGGCTGGAGACGCCGCCTTTGTCCGTCACCTGAACAGGACCGTTGGCCGGACTGTCAGCGCCCTGGTGGAGCGCTCAGGCCGGGCTCGGGCCGAGGACTTCACCGAGGTGGCGTTCGCGGGCGAGGCCACGCCTGGTACGGTGATCGTCGGCGTGATCACGGGCCATGACGGCGTTCGCGCCCGCCTCGACGCCTGGACCGCCGCATGACGGAGCGCCGCCAAGGCTGGTTGTCCCGGCTGACCGAGGGATTGTCGCGATCATCGCGGCAGATGACCCAGCAGATCACCCAGGCGCTGGTGGCCCGGCCGCTGGATCAGGCCCAACTGGACGAACTGGAGGAAATGTTGATCGAGGCCGACCTCGGGCCCATGGCGGCGGCGCGGATCACCGAGGCTTTCGCGGTGCAGCGATTCGGCAAGTCGTCGAACGAGGACGAAATCAAACAGGCCCTGGCCGAAGCGGTGGCGGCCGAACTCCTTCCCCGGCAAGGTGTGTTCGACCCCCTGAGCGGCCCTCGGCCCTATGTGGTGCTGTTCATCGGCGTCAACGGCTCGGGCAAGACCACCACTCTAGGCAAGATCGCCTCGGACCTGACGGGACGCGGCGCCCGGGTGCTGATCGCCGCCGGCGACACCTTTCGCGCCGCGGCGGTGGAACAGCTGAAGGTCTGGGCCGAGCGGGCGGGGGCCGACTTCATGTCGCGCCCCAGCGGCGCCGACGCCGCGGGCCTGGCCTTCGACGCCCTGGAGCGGGCTCGGGCGGAAGCCTATGACGTGCTGCTGATCGACACCGCCGGGCGGCTGCAAAACAAACAGGGACTGATGGATGAACTCACCAAGATGATCCGTGTGCTCCACAAGATCGACCCTGACGCCCCCCATGAGGTACTGCTGGTGCTCGACGCCACCGTCGGACGCAACGCGCTGGCCCAGGAGAACATCTTCGGCAACGCCATCGGCGTCACCGGTATCGTGATGACCAAGCTCGACGGCACCGCCAGGGGCGGAGTGCTGGTGCCGGTGGCGCAGGCCTCGGATTCGCCGATCAAGCTGATCGGCGTCGGCGAAGGCGTCGAGGATCTGCAGGCCTTCGACGCCCGCGCCTTCTCGCGCTCGTTGGTGGGCCTGGAGGGACCATTCCATGGTTGAACGCGCGCCCTCGGCGTCCTGGGTCCGACTGGCCGTGGACGGAGCGCCGGCCATCGCCTTCCTGGCAGTACTGCTGGTGACCCACGATTTTGCCTTGGCCACTTGGTTCGTGGTCGGCGGCTCGGTCCTGGCGCTGGCGGTCGGATTGATCGTCGAGCGCCGGTTGGCGCCCCTGCCGGCCTTCAGCGGCGGTCTGGCCCTGGTGTTCGGCGGCGCCAGCCTGTTCCTACACCGGGCCGACATCCTGCAGATGAAGATGACCATCGTCGATGGCATATTGGGAGCTGTGCTGTTCGGCGGCCTGTTGCTGAAGAAGAACCCGTTGAAAGCCATTCTTGGCGGCGCGTTCGAACTGCCGGATTCGGCTTGGCGGGTTCTGGCGATCCGATACGGTCTGTTCTGGTGGGCCTGCGCGATCGCCAATGAGGTGGTGCGCCGCACCCAGACCGCCGAGACCTGGGGCGTATTTCGTATCGTGATCATGGTGGCCGCGGTGGTCTTCGCCCTGGCCCAGACCCCCTATCTGATGAAACACAACCAATCCGCCCTGCCGGGCGACATTCCAGAACCGCCCGAATCAGGCCTTTGACCATGCGGCGGGACCAGACGTCCACGGATGGTCTGTCGTGAAAGCGACTTGAAGTTCGGCTATGGTGTTGCCAGTTGAGTCCGTCCGCGCTTAAGGGGAACGCGATGGCCAAGAGCAAGGGCAAGATTGTCCGGGACGGACTACACGGGTCGGCGACGCATCTGCTGCATCGCACGCTGCAGTTGGCTCTGGATTTTCACGCCGAGGCGGCCGGCGCCGCCAATCTCACCCAGCGGCAGTTCACGGTGCTCTCCGCCGCCGCCACCGTCGACGGCCTGACCCAGAACGATCTGGTCAGGGCCACCGGTATCGATCGCTCGACCCTGGCCGACCTGGTGGCGCGCATGCTGGCCAAGGGGTTGCTTCAGCGCGAACGCTCGGCCACCGACGCCAGAGCCAATACCGTGCGTCTGTCGGAAGCCGGGCGTGAAGCCCTAGGCTCCGGCGCCGGAGCGGCAGCCGAGGCGGATGAGCGCTTGCTGGCCTTGCTGTCGCCGAAAAAACGCGAGACCTTCCTCAAGACCCTGACCAGCCTCGCCGCCGCCGCCGACGGACCGGCCAAGGTGAAGGCCGCCAAGCCTCCACCGCCGCCAAAAGCCGAAAAACCGCCTGAGAAAAAGAAGAAGAAGGTCAAGAAAGCCAAGGAGGCCAAGTCCCCGAAGGGGCCCAAAGCGGCGGTCGAGACCGCCACCTGACTCCCTCGTTCAGTCGAAGCCCGTCATCTCGCACCATATGTCCATCGGATCGCGGCGGGTGCGCCAGCCGTTGATCGGCGCGGCCTCGTCACGGTAACCAAGCGCCATGCCGCTGAACAGCATGTGATCGTCGGGCAGGTCGATGAATTTCGCCACCGTTCTGGGATAGCGGGCCCAGTATTCCTGGGCGCAGGTGTCCAGGCCCCGCTCCACGGCCAGCAGCATGACGGTCTGCATGAACATGCCCACGTCGGCCCACTGCGGATAGCCGACCTTGCGGTCCAGGCAGAAGAACAAACCCACGGGCGCGCCGAAGAACTCGGTGTTCTTGGCCAACTGCCGGAAACGTCCGGGGCGGTCGTCGCGGCCGATGCCGATA
Source organism: Caulobacterales bacterium (assembly GCA_038227865.1). Lineage (GTDB taxonomy): Bacteria > Pseudomonadota > Alphaproteobacteria > Caulobacterales > Caulobacteraceae > Acaudatibacter. Next base: position 158,105 of record JBBRPO010000001.1, on the reverse strand, counting down.
GACGCATATAGATCCTCGCCGCAGACATAACGCCGGGTGCGGAGCGGATCCCAGAGATTGGCCGGATAGACCTCATATTCCGGTTCCTCCATTGGCGTGGCGGCGACCAAGGCCTTGAACCGCGCCAGGGGCTCGCCGGCGATAGCGTAGACGCGCCAGGGCTGAAGATTGCCTCCTGACGGCGCGGCCTTGGCGGCGTCCAAAATCGCCTTCACCACATCGCCCGGCACTGGATCGGGCTTGAACGCCCGCACCGACATTCGCCGCGCCACTGCCTCGCTAACATCCATGATCCCGTGTTCCCTTGATCTGCTTCGATGCCGCTTGACGCGAAGCCGTCGCACGACGCAACCCTTATCTCGCTGATGGCGCTAGCGAGCGGGGGCGCCATGGCGCGAACACGCGGATCGAGATCGGGGGGCGGCCTTTTTCGAGGGCTGCGAAACCTTTTGGCGACGCTGGTCGTGCTGGTGATTGCCGGGCCGCCGATCTGGGTGGTGGTCTATCGCTTTGTCCCGCCGCCGATCACCATCCTGATGGTTGAGCGCCTGATCCGGGGCAAGGGCCTCGACTACCGCTGGGCGCCGATCTCGCGCATCTCGCCGGCCATGGTCCGGGCGGTGGTCGCCTCGGAGGATTCCGGTTTCTGCGCGCATCACGGCTTCGACTTCAACGCCATGGAGAAGGCGATGAAGCACAACGAGGCGCGGCCGGGCCGGATCCGCGGCGGCTCGACCATCAGCCAGCAGACGGCCAAGAACACCTTCCTGTGGCCGCAAAGATCCTGGGTGCGCAAGGGCGCCGAGGCGGGTTTCACCGTGCTGATCGAGACGATCTGGGGCAAGCGGCGGATCATGGAGGTCTATCTCAACGTCGTGGAGATAGGTCCCGGCATCTATGGGGTGGAGGCGGCGTCACAGCACTATTTCCACACCTCGGCCCGGTCCTTGACCGTGGCGGAAGCCGGCCGATTGGCCGCCGTGCTGCCCAGCCCGCTGAAGTGGAAAGCCGCCAGCCCCGGACCCTATGTCCGTCGCCGTACCGGCAGCATAGAAGCCCGCTCGGGCGTGGTGGCGAGGGACGGACTGGCCGATTGCGTGCTTTAGCCCAACCCGATTTCCGCCAGGCGCCGCTGCAGGAAATCATGCGCGGTGATCGGTTCGGGATAGCGGTTTGGCCGCTCCGCCGTCACGCACCCGCTCAAGGTCTCGATCAGAAAATCAGGACGGAAGTGCAGGAAGAACGGTGTCGAATAGCGCGCCACGCCCCGGCGCTTCGGCGCGGGATTGACCACCCGATGGCTGGTGGAGGGCAGCAAGTCGTTGGTCAGGCGCGCCAGCATGTCGCCGATATTGACCACCACCGCGCCTGGCGGCGGGTTGATCGGCAGCCAGATTCCGTCGCGGTCCAGAACCTCCAGCCCAGCCTCCTCGGCGCCCAGCAGCAGGGTGATGGCGTTGATGTCCTCGTGCGCCCCGGCGCGAATGTGCGGCCCGTCGAAGTCGGCGGGCGGATAGTGCAGCAGGCGCAGGATGCTATTGCCGCCGGCGATCGGCCCATCGAAGAAATCCGACGCGAGACCCAGATCACGGGCGACCGCCGCCAGGATCCGTACGCCAAGACCCTCTAGGGCGCCGAACAGCCACAAGGCATTGTCGCGGAAGCTCGGCGGCGTTTCAGGCCAGACGTTTTTGGGCATGAACGCGCGAAGCTTGTGGTCGTGAGGTAACTCGCGGCCGACGTGCCAGAACGCCTTCAGATCTGAATGAGCGGCGCCCTTGGCCGTTTCGACGCCGAAGGCCGTATAGCCGCGCTGCCCCTTGCCGCCCTCGACGAAGCTCCGGCGCTTCACCGCCTCGGGCTGGGCGAAGACCGTCTTCATGTCAGCGCCAAGCGCGTCGATCCGGTCCTGGTCCAGGCCGTGGTCGGAGACCACCGCGAAGCCGTGCCGGGCGAAACTGGCGCCCAGGCGCGTGGCGAACGCGGCTGGGTCGTCCTTATCGAGGCAAAGCGAAACCGGTTCGAGAGCGGCTGAAGTCATGGCGCGAAACATCCACGCCGCGCGGTTGAAATCAATCGCCCTTCGGGACTAAGGCTTGGGTCTCGTACAAATTGTGCAATGCGGAAAGACTATCGTGGCATCGAAACTTCGCGACGACGCCGCAGCCGCCCTGGCCGGCGTGCTGTTTGACGGCATGACCATCATGGCCGGCGGCTTTGGCCTGTGCGGCATCCCCGAGAACCTGATCGCCGCGATCCGCGACGCCGGTACGAAGGGCCTGACGGTGATCTCCAACAACTGCGGCGTCGACGACTTTGGCCTCGGACTGCTGCTAGCCACCGGCCAGATCGACAGGATGATCAGCTCCTACGTCGGCGAGAACAAGCTGTTCGAACAGCTCTATCTGTCCGGCAAGCTTCAGCTGGAGTTCAACCCCCAGGGCACCTTGGCCGAACGCATCCGCGCCGGCGGCGCCGGCATCCCGGCCTTCTTCACCAAGACAGGCGTCGGCACCCTGGTCGCCGAGGGCAAGGAGGTGCGCGACTTCGACGGCGAGCTCTATGTGATGGAACGCGCCCTCAAAGCCGACCTGTCGATCATCAAGGCCTGGAAGGGCGATGCCGAGGGCAATCTGATCTACCGAAAAACCGCGCGCAATTTCAATCCGATGATGGCGACAGCCGGCAAGGTTACCCTCGCCGAGATCGAGGAGATCGTGCCGGTCGGCGCGCTGGACAAGGACTCGATCCATACGCCCGGCATCTATGTCGATGGCCTCTTCCGAGGCGATCATTTCGAAAAACGCATCGAACAACTGACCACCCGCCCCCAACCCACCACTAGAGGGGAAGCCGCCTGATGGCCTGGACCCGCAACGACATGGCAGCCCGCGCGGCGAAGGAGCTCCAGGACGGGTTCTATGTGAACCTGGGGATCGGTATTCCGACCCTGGTCGCCAACCATATACCTAACGGAATCAGCGTCACGCTGCAGAGCGAGAACGGTATGCTGGGCATGGGTCCCTTCCCGTTCGAGGGCGAAGCCGACGCCGATCTGGTCAACGCCGGTAAACAGACCATCACCGAGCTGGACAGCTCGTCCTACTTCTCAAGCGCCGACAGTTTCGCGATGATCCGGGGCGGCCACATCGCTCTGTCGATCCTTGGCGGCATGCAGGTGTCGGAGAAGGGCGATCTGGCCAACTGGATGGTGCCCGGCAAGATGGTCAAGGGCATGGGCGGGGCCATGGACCTGGTGGCCGGCGTGCGGCGGGTGGTGGTGGTGATGGACCATGTGGAGAAATCCGGCGCGCCCAAGCTGCTGAAAGCCTGCACCCTGCCGCTGACCGGCGCGGGCGTTGTGGACCTGTTGGTCACCGATCTCGGCGTCTTCGACATCGACCGCAAGGGCGGCGGCGTCACCCTGACCGAACTGGCGCCCGGCGTGACGCTACACGAGGTGCGGGCCAAGACCGAAGCGAACTTCAGCGTCGGGTTCTGAGAGAAGGTCCGCCTACTGCTCTCCGCGCGGCATGGCCTTGCGGACCTCGGGGTCGAAGCCACTGGCGGCCCATTCGCCCTGGGCGGTATTCCAGTGTGAGAAGAATAGGCGGACCTTTGGGTCAGGGCTCATCGCCAAGCGCTCGGGGAACAGGTTCCAGTCGGTGAGCACGGGGCTGGGCGCCCGGACATAGCGGCTGGTGGTCGGCAGGGTGCTGCGCAGCCAGCCGCCGCGCGCATAGTACTGGTGCCAGGTCCGGCGCATCTTCTGGCCGTCGCCATCGAGCCGCGTGTGGAAGGTGGCGGTGTCGTAGAGTACACAGGTACCGGCCGAGCCGTGGAGCGGAACCTCGCGATAGTCGTTACGCAGGGTCTTGAACGCCGCCTTCAAGGTCTCGAACCGGCTGCTGTTCGGCACGACGCAGAAGCAGGGCGCCCCCGGCTCGACATCGGTCAGGTAGTGAATGGCGCACAGCCAATCGCAGGGCAGGTAGGGCGCGCGGATCAGGCGATCCTCGCGCACCGCGTCATGGTGGAAGTTCATCGCCCCGGGTCCCGCGTCCTCCGGCGTCTCGCGAAAGTTGAACTCGGAGAACCGCACCCGTTCCTCGCCGCCCAGCAGGCGCGCGACCACGGGGTATGAGCGCCGGTGGCGCGTGTAGGGATCGAGTTCCGGATGGTCGAGCAGGGGCTGGGAATAGATCAGCCCCTGGCCGCGATGGTGTGGCTTGCGCTTGTCGCTCAGGCCCCAGGCTTCGGGCCGGTCGGCTTGGGTGCGGTGGCAGAAGGCGTTCAGCGCGGCCAGCTCCGCGGCGTCGAGACAACCGGAAAGCACCACATAGCCATTGTCCCCGAAGAACGCGCACGCCCCGTCGATGTCTTGGGCCGGGTCAAAGGCCGGCGGCGCCTGCCGACTGACCCGCCCGAAACCCTGGGTCGCGCGGCGCGGATCGCCGCTGGCGTTCATCTCCGGCCGCAGTTTCAACGTCACGAGCGCTCGCCTCCTTGACCCGCTTTAGCTAAGGCACTAGCTAAACTCCATGATCTTCACTGTCCACCAGGCCAAGACCCAGCTTTCCAAGCTAATCGCCTCCGCCCTCGCTGGCGAGGAGGTGATCATCGCGCGAGGCGATAAGCCGGTGGTCAAGCTGACGGCGCTGGAGCCGGCCAAGAGGGGGCCAGTCTTCGGGTCCATGAAAGGACAGATCGCCCTCACTGACGCGTTCTTCGAGCCGTTGCCGGATGATGAACTGGCGCTGTGGAACGGTGAGGGAGATTGAAGCTTCTCCTGGATACTCACACCCTGATCTGGTTCCTGGCCGGCGACGGGCGGTTGCCCGAGCGAACCCGCGCCGAGATCGAGGCCTCCGGTCGTGAAGCCATGGTCAGCGCGGTCTCGGCCATGGAGGTCGTCACCAAACATCGTCTTGGCAAATTGCCCGAAGCCGACCTGCTCGCGCGCCGGTTCGAAATATTGATCGAGGAGCATGGGTTCTGCGGCTTGCCGATCAGCCTCGCCCACGCCGAGTTGGCGGGCCGGTTAAATATTCCCCACAAGGATCCGTTCGATCGTCTGTTGATCGCCCAGTCGCTGATTGAAAACCTGCCCCTCGTCTCCAACGAAGCGATCTTCGATGGGGCCGGCGTCAGCCGCATCTGGTGAGCGGCGCGGGAACCAAGCACCCAATGACCACACCCCGCCGTAGTTGCGCCGAATTTCTTGCCCTGACCCACCCGGTGGGCACCCACCGTTGGGAGCTGAAGGTCGATGAATCCATGACCGGCGGGCGCGGTTCGCTGTTCGGGGGCGTCGGGCTGGCGGCGGGGATCGTGGCGCTGGAACAGGCGACCGGCAAGCCTGTGATCTGGGCGACGGGGCAGTATCTGTCGATCACCCAGCAGCCCGTGACCATCGACCTGGAAGTCCAGCTGCCTGCGCAGGGGCGGATGGTCACCCAGGGGCGTGTCGTGGGCCATGTCGGCGAGCGCGAGATCATCAGCGTGTTCGGCGCCATGGGCGAACGCTCACCGGTAGCCAGCGGATGCTGGGTCGAGTGTCCGCTGGCCCCGCCACCCCAGGATTGTCCGTCCATCGATCGGGGGCATGAGGGCGACAGCATCCACAAGCATGTGGAGCTGCGTCTGGCGCGGGGCTGTTTCGGCTTTTCGATGTTCGGCGAGCCGACGGACGATGGTCGGTCGTTGCTATGGGCTCGGATGCCCGAGATCGAGCACGACAGCGCGGCGCTGGGGATCATCGCCGACTATATGCCCTCGGTGCTGGGTAACGCGCTAGGCCAAGTGGCGCACTGCACCAGCCTGGACAACACCATCCGCTTCGCCAATCGTCGCCCCACCGAATGGGTGCTGTGCGACAACCGTATGGAGTTCGTCGGCAACGGTTTCGGCCACGGCACGGTGCATCTGTGGAGCGAGGACGGGGTCCTGCTGGCCACGGGCAGCCAATCGCTGATCGTGCGGTTGCTGGACGCGAATTAATATCGGGGTTGGTGGCGTATCTCACAGAGAGTTCGAGCAATCTGGACTATATTTCGGCGCCTACTCGGTTCGCCTGCATTGAATCCGCGATAGATTGATGTTTCTCGTTTTTCGCGGGCGGTTTTTCCCATCAACCGTCGTCTTGACAGATAGGAAGCCATGATGACCGCCCGGAAATAGACTGTGCAGCCCTTCAACGAGGCGGCGCATCACGCGCCGGACACCACCTATGTTCTGCTGACCCTGACGTGCGAAGGCGCTGCCGACAACCCGTTGGTTCAGGACGCCCTGGCGGCGTTGATCAGGAAGGCGATGCGGGAGGTGGGGTTGGCAGCCTTTGTGCTCAAGAAGACCTTTGCGCTAGGGGGACGGGAGATTCATGTGCTGCTTTCGCCAGGCGTCCGGACCGACCAGGTCGAGCGGCGGGTGCTGCGGGCGGTCCGCGCGATCTACCAGGGCGCTGGGGAGCTGGACCGGGAGATTCTGGAGCGCTGGATATGGCTGCATCCAGTTTCACCAATCTCCGCCTGCATCAGCGTCGGAGAAGCCTCGATCACCAGCCGGCTGACGGAGGGCCGGCTCTACACCCAGGCCGATGCGCTATGCGGCGCCGGGCCGTTTCCCACCTGGCGTCTGGAAACGGCGGTTTACAGTACGATTCACGACAACGGACCATTCGCGATCGCGGAGCTCAGCGTGTTCCGCAAAGTTCTGGCTGAGGGGGTCTGGTGCTATGAGACCCGGGTGGGACCCCGCCGGGTTGCGGGGCGGCGCCGACTACCGGTCAGCCGACTTGACCAGCCCCAGGGACATGACGTCAATCACCATCAACCGGGGTTAGCCCGGATCGGATAGGGAGATGGGCATGACCTGGCAGGGCTGGAACTATGGCGACCTGTTCGACGCGGTGGCGGGCGTGGTCAATCCCAAGCACCCCGCCTTGATCCATGGCGAACACGTCGTCACCTGGGGCGAGTTCGATCGCCGCGCCAACAACCTGGCCCGCGCACTGATCGACGGCGGCGTGCAACCTAGCGAAAAGACCGCCTTCTACCTGCGCAACCATCCCGCCTACATGGAGGGGCTGATTGCGGCGTTCAAAGCCCGGCAGGTGCACGTCAACGTCAACTATCGTTATGTCGCCGACGAGGTTCACTACATCTTCAAAAACTCCGACGCGACGACGGTGATCTTCGCGCGCGAGTTCGCGCCGATTGTCGAGCAGATCAAACCCCGCCTGCCAATGGTGCGGCGGTGGCTGATCGTCGAGGATGGCGTGGCCGAGGCGACGCCCGACTTCGCCGAGCCGTTCGAGGCCCTGGCGGCCGAGGGTGACGGCCGGCCGCTGGGGATCGCTCGATCACCCGACGATCTGTTCTTCATCTACACCGGCGGCACAACCGGCATGCCCAAGGGGGTGATGTGGCGCCAGGACTGCCTGCGCCGGGCACTGATGAATCCCGCCCTGGTGACGCGCATGCCGGTCGACCTGGCCGATCACCTGGAGATCGTGCGCGAGGCCGGCCAGGGATCGGTGAACATGCCGGCCTGCCCCCTGATGCACGGCACCGGCCTGCTGACCGCGCTGTCGACGATGATCTCGGGCGGCGCCGTGGTGACCCTGCAATCGCCGCGCCTCGACGCGCATGAGCTGTGGACCCAGGTCGATCGGCACAAGGTTTCACAGATCGTCATCGTCGGCGACGCGTTCGGCAAGCCGATGCTAAGGGCGCTGGAAGAAGCGCCCGGACGCTATGACGCCTCCAGCGTGCTCTCCATCGTTTCTTCAGGGATCATGTGGAGTACCGAGGTCAAGCAAGGTCTGCTGCGCCATCTGCCCCAAGCCTCCATGGTGGATTCGTTCGGCTCGTCCGAAGCGGTGGGTTTCGGCCTGTCGATCATGACCGCCGAGGGCGAGGTCGAAACCGCCAAGTTCCAGATCGGCGACAACGTCAAGGTGTTCACCCCCGAGGGCCGCGAAGTGGCGCCGGGCAGCGGCGAACAGGGGCTGATCGCCCGTGGCGATCCGCTGCCGGAAGGCTACTACAAGGATCAGGCCAAGACCGACGCGACGTTCAAGACCATCGACGGTGGGCGCTATGCCATCCCCGGCGATTTCTGCACGGTCGAGACCGACGGCACGATTACCCTGCTTGGCCGCGGCAGCGGCTGTATCAACACCGCCGGCGAGAAGGTGTTCCCCGAGGAAGTCGAGGAGGCGCTGAAGCTGCACCCCGACATCGAGGACGCCCTGGTGGTGGGCGTGCCCGATGAGAAATGGGGCCAGTCGGTCACCGGCGTTATCGAACTGCGCGACGGCGCGGCGTTCGACGAGATCTCGATCCGCGAGCACGTGCGCAAGCACCTGGCGGGCTACAAGGCGCCCAAGCGGTTGTTTCCCGTGCCGAGGATGTTCCGGGCGCCGAACGGGAAGTCGGACTACAAGTCCGCGCGGGATCATGCGCTTGGGGAGATTGAGCGGGGCGGGACGAGCTGAGAATGCGCTAACCCAGTGGCGAGCGGGCTGCTTAATGTCTGCCAGAGACTGCTCAACCGGTCCGCTCCGACTTGACAAAATCCGACAAAATATTACATATTGAAAACTTCGAGTGGGCCTTTCTCATCTTGAACCGGGCTTTGTATGATCTGGCGCCCGAAGCTTTACGTGACCATAGCTACAGTCGTCTACGGTGAAAGTCGGCTGGAGTGGCTTGACGAATTACCTATCAATTTGCAACTATCGCCAAGGACCGCTATGCGACCCCAAACTTCGGCGACAACTCCCCACCCGAATACCGCTTCGCCATCACGCTCAGCGGCAACGGCGTGATCTTGTCGCCATGCCCCGCCGCGCCGAATTCCTCGAAGCGTTGGACGCAGACCTTGCGCATCGCCTCCATGGCGGGCTTCAGGTATTTGCGTGGGTCGAACTCGGTGGGGTTTTCGGTCAGCACCTTGCGAACGGCGCCGGTCATGGCCATCCGGCAGTCGGTGTCGATGTTGATCTTGCGCACCCCGTGGCGGATGCCGCGCTGGATCTCCTCCACCGGCACACCCCAGGTCTGGGGCATTTCGCCGCCGTACTGGTTGATGATGTCCTGCAGGTCCTGGGGCACCGACGATGAGCCGTGCATCACCAGATGGGTGTTGGGCAGGCGGCGGTGGATCTCCTCGATCACCCCCATGGCCAGCACATCGCCGTCGGGCCGGCGAGTGAACTTATAGGCGCCGTGACTGGTGCCCATGGCGATGGCCAGGGCGTCGACCTCGGTGGCGCGCACGAAATCCACCGCCTGGTCCGGGTCGGTCAGCAGCTCGTCATGCGACAGCTTGCCCTCGAAGCCGTGGCCGTCTTCCTTTTCACCCATGCCGGTTTCCAGGCTGCCCAACACGCCGAGCTCGCCCTCCACCGAGGCGCCGACCCAATGGGCCATGTCAACCACCCGGCGAGTGACGCCGACGTTGTAGTCATAGTCGGCGGGGGTTTTGGCGTCGGCCTTCAGGCTGCCGTCCATCATCACGCTGGTGAAGCCGTACTGGATGGCCGTGGCGCAGGTGGCTTCGTTGTTGCCGTGGTCCTGATGCATGCAGATCGGGATGGTGGGGTGGAGCTCGACCAGGGCGTCGATCAGCTTGGCCAGGACGATATCGTTGGCATAGCTGCGGGCGCCCCGGCTGGCCTGGATGATCACCGGCGAATTGGTCGCCTGGGCGGCCTCCATGATGGCCAGGCCCTGTTCCATATTGTTGATATTGAAAGCCGGAACGCCATAGCCGCGGTCGGCGGCGTGATCCAGAAGTTGTCGGAGCGTTATGCGCGCCATGTTGAAATACCTCAGTTCTGCAATGGGGCGCGACCTTAGTCCGCGGCCCTAGACTTGCAAGGCCGCCACGCCGGGCAGGGACTTGCCCTCCATCCATTCCAGAAACGCCCCGCCGGCGGTGGAGACGAAGGTGAAATCGTCCGCCACGCCGGCATGGTGCAGGGCCGCGACCGTGTCTCCGCCGCCGGCCACCGCAATCAGGCGTCCGGCCTTGGCCAGGGCGGCCGCGTGGCGAGCCGCCGCAGTGGTGGCCGCGTCGAACGGCGGGATTTCGAACACGCCAAGCGGGCCGTTCCAGATCAAGGTCTTGGCGGTGTCCATGGCCGCCATCAGCCGCGCCGCCGATTTGGGGCCGGCGTCGAGGATGCGGTCGGCGGGGGCCAGCTGGTCGAGGTCGCAGGTCCGGGAGGGAAGGCCGGGCTCCATCCTTTCCGCCACCACCACGTCGATGGGCAGCAGCAGTTCGCAGTCCTTGGCCTTGGCCTCCGCCATGATCTCGCGGGCGGTCAGGGCTAAATCCTTTTCGGCGAAGCTGGCGGCGATGTCATGGCCCTGCGCGAACAGAAAGGTGTTGGCCATGCCGCCGCCGATGGCCAGATAGTCGAGCCTGGCGACCAGATTGTTCAGCAGGTCGAGCTTGGTGGAGACCTTGGAGCCGCCGACGATACCCAGCACCGGGCGTTCAGGGCTGCCGAGCGCGGCCTCCAGCGCGTCGAGCTCTCGGCGCATCGCTTCGCCCGCATAGGCCGGCAGGATGCGGGCGATGGCCTCGGTCGAGGCGTGGGCGCGGTGGGCGGCCGAAAAGGCGTCGTTGACGAACAGGTCGCCGTTGGCGGCCAGGGCGGCCGCGAAGGTCGGGTCGTTTTTCTCTTCACCCTTATGGAAGCGCAGGTTTTCCAGCAGGATGACGTCACCATCGGCCATGGCGGCCACGGCGGCGGCGACCGGCGGGCCGATGCAGTCATCGACGAAGGTGACCGCGACGCCCAGGACCTTGGCCAGCGGTCCCGCCACCGGGGCCAGGCTCATCGCGGGAACCACCACGCCCTTGGGCCGGTCGAAATGGGCCAGCAGGATCACTCTGGCTCCGCCGGCGCGCAGCTTGGCGATGGTCGGCATGGCCGCGCGCAGGCGGGTGTCGTCGGTCACCGCGCCGTCGGCCATCGGCACATTGAAATCAACGCGCACCAGCGCGCGCTTGCCGGCCAGGTCGGCCTGATCGAGATTCCGAAACGGCATGTCCCGCGCTAAGCCAGCCTGGCCATGGCCAGGGCGGTATCCGCCATCCGCGTGGAGAAACCCCACTCATTGTCATACCAGGCCAGCACCCGGGCCAGGGTTCCGTCCACGACCTGTGTCTGGGGCAAGGCGACGGTGGCGGAGGCGGCGATGTGGTTCATATCCATCGAAACCAGCGGATCGGCAGTCACCGCCAGCACGCCCTTCAACGGACCTTCAGCGGCGGCGCTGGACATCGCCTCGTTGATTTCGGCCACGGTGACGGGGCGGCCGGGCACGATGTTCAGGTCGACGACCGACACATTCGGCGTCGGCACCCGGATCGATGAGCCGTCGAGCTTACCGGCCAACTGCGGCAACACCAGACCCAGGGCCTTGGCGGCGCCGGTGCTGGTGGGGATCATCGACATCGCCGCGGCGCGGGCGCGGTAGAGGTCCTTATGCAGCGTGTCGAGGGTCGGCTGATCGCCGGTGTACGAGTGGATGGTGGTCATATAGCCCCGCTCGATGCCGCACAGGTCGAGCAGCACCTTGGCCACCGGAGCAAGGCAGTTGGTGGTGCACGAGCCGTTGGAGACGATCAGGTCGTCGGCGGTCAGGGTATCGTCGTTGACGCCGAACACGATGGTCTTGTCGGCGTGGTCGCAGGGAGCGGAGACCAGCACCTTGCGTGCGCCTGCGGCCAGATGCGCGGAAGCCTTTTGCTTGGTGGTGAACAGGCCGGTGCATTCCAGGGCGATATCGACACCCAGGTCCTTGTGCGGCAGTTGGCCCGGGTCGCGGATAGCGGTGACCTTGATCTTGCCGAACCCCACGTCCAGGCTGTCGCCGTCGACGGTGACGACGCCGGGGAACCGGCCATGAACCGAGTCATAGCGCAGCAGGTGGGCGTTGGCCTCGACGGAGCCCAGATCATTGATCGCCACGACCTCGATGTCGCGGCGGGCGTGTTCGACAATGGAACGCAGAACCAGTCGGCCGATACGGCCAAATCCATTGATCGCCACACGCACGGTCATGCTTCAGAAGTCTCCGGATTACAGCCTGCGGCGCTTTTGCGGGCCGGGGCGTTCAAGGTCAAGATCGGCCGGTGTATCGATGCGCCGCGCCGACGGGTATAGAGGCGCAACGCCAAGGAGGGCGCGGATGGCACAGGAACAGGATCGGGAGAGCCCGATTGACCGGGCGGTGAAACGACTGGACCTGGCGGTGACGCTTCTGGGCCAGAGAATATCCCGGGGCGCCGCGCGGGCGCAAGCCGACTCGGGCAGCCTGGTCGACGCCGACCGCGACCGCCTGGCGGCCGAACTGGATGTCGCGCGCGGCCGCGAAGCGGCGCTGGAGGCGGCCGGGGCCGAGGCCTCCGCGGCCCTGGCCAACGCGATCACCGAACTGCGCGCGGCGATCGACCGCCAGGCGGAGGCCTAGAGGTTGGGCCGCGTAACGGTTGAAATCCACGGCAAGCCCTATGTGATCGGCTGCGAGGATGGCCGAGAGGCGCATCTGATGGCCCTGACGGCGCGGATTGACGAAAAAGCCCGCCAGATCGCCCCCGAGGCGGGCCCGGCGGGTGAGGCGCGACTGCTGTTGATGGCCGCGCTGATGATCACCGATGAGCTCGCCGCCGCCGAGGCGGCGATCAAGACAGCCGAGGCCCAGGGCGAAGCGCTGAAGCTGGCGTTCGAGCGCCTGCAGTCGCGCGTGGTGGACGTGCTCGACGCCGCGGCCGACCGGTTGGACCAAATCGCGCTGGATTCGGCGCCCGGACAGCCACTGCTCTTGTGATGGAGCCTGGTCGGCGCTAGGTTCTGAAGTGACGGTTTTGCTGCGACTCTCGTCGAAGACATCACATCCCAGGGACCTTAATCACCTCCTAGGGAGCTGTCCCTGTCCAGGACCGTGGTCTTGGACACACGGCGCCCACCTGAATACCAGGTTCGAGGGGATTGAAACGTCTTCACGGTCCTTGCGGCGCCGTCACCCTTTTCCCCCTTGATCGGGTGCGACACCTCGCTTGGTTCCCTCCGCCGCCGTCGGCAAATCCCGGATGCGCCGACAGATGCGCGCCGCGCGGGCGGGGCTGGCGGCCGATCGCGATAGCGCCTCGGCCCGCGCCGCCGCCCTGGCCCCTCTGGATTTATGGCCCCGAACGCCGATCGTCGCCGCCTATCTGGCCATGGAGACCGAAATCGACCCAGCCCCGCTGCTGGATCGCCTCAGGGCAGTGGGCGCGCGGGTGGTGCTGCCGTTGGTGATCGCCCCGGGTGAACCGCTGGTGTTTCGCGAGGCCGTGGCGGCCGAGGCTCTTCGGCCCGACGCCGCCGGCCTAGCCGCGCCGCCGGCCACATCAACGGCGCTGAGACCCAACCTGATCCTGGCCCCTCTGCTGGCCTTCGACCGAGCCGGTGGACGCCTCGGCCAGGGCGGCGGCTATTATGACCGGACCCTCCGCATACTGCGCGCCACCGGACCGGTCTGGGTGGTCGGGTTCGCCTTCGCCGGCCAGGAAATCGACTTTGTCCCCATGGGTGCGCATGACGAACGCCTGGACGCCATTTTGACGGAAAAGGGCTATAGCGTTGTCTGACAAGGAGAGTTCATGCGCATAGCTTTCTTCGGCGACATCGTCGGCCGTTCCGGCCGCGAAGGCCTGGCCGAACACCTGCCCCGCCTTCGCCGACGCCTGGATCTGGATTTTGTGATCGTCAACGCCGAGAACGCCGCGGCCGGGTTCGGCATCACCGAGGCCACCGCCCGGGACCTGTTCGACGCCGGCGCTGACTGCCTGACCCTTGGTAACCATTCATGGGACCAGAAGGAGGCGATGACCTACATCGTCCGCGAGCCGCGCATGATCCGTCCGCTGAACTATCCGAAGATGTCCAAGGCGCCCGGCCGGGGCGCCCAGCTGTTCGACCTGCCCGGCGGCCGGCGCATCCTGGTGATCAACCTGCTGGGACGGGTGAACATGGACGCCCTGGACGACCCCTTCGCCTCGGTCGATGCCGAGCTGAACGCCTGCCCGTTGGGCGAGGTGGCCGACGCGGTGGTGATCGACATGCACGCCGAGGCGACCTCTGAAAAGATGGCCATGGGCCACTTCTGCGACGGGCGGGCCAGCCTGGTGATCGGCACCCACACCCATGTGCCGACGGCCGATTGCCAGATTCTGGACGGCGGGACCGCCTATCAGACCGACGCCGGGGCTTGCGCCGACTATGACAGCGTGATCGGCAATCAGAAGGAAGAGCCGCTGCGGCGCTTCACCACCCGCATCTCTGGCGGCCGCTATAAGCCAGCCGAGGGTCCAGCCACCGTCTGTGGGGTCTATGTGGAGACCAACGACGCCAACGGCCTGGCGCGCCGGATTGAACCGATCCGGATCGGCGGACGATTGAGCCAGTCCATCCCCAGCGCGGTCGGGGTCGCTGTCGCCTGAGCAACGCCGCCGGTCGGTCGGCAACTGGCGTCCGCCGCCACAGGGCGCTAGAACCGCGCACCCTGATCAAATCACACGTCGAGAACGATGGCCGGCCACTCCAAATTCAAGAACATCCAGTTCCGCAAGGACCGCCAGGACGGGCTGCGCTCCAAGCTGTTCTCCAAGCTGTCGCGGGATATCACCCTGGCCGCCAAGCACGGCCTGCCCGATCCGGCGACTAATTCGCGGCTGCGCCTGGCGATCGCCAACGCCAAGGCCGAGTCGATGCCCAAGGACAATATCGACCGGGCGATCAAGAAGGCTCAGGGCGGCGACGCCGACACCTATGAGGAGATCCGCTATGAGGGCTTCGGCCCCGGCGGCGTCGGCCTGATCGTCGAGGTGCTGACCGACAACCGCAACCGCGTGGCCGCCAACGTGCGCACCCATTTCGGCAAGAACGGCGGCACTATGGGCGACACCGGCTCGGTGGCCTTCATGTTCGATCGCCTGGGCGAGATCGTCTATCCGCCGACGGCCGGATCCGAGGACGCGATCTTCGAGGCCGCCATCGAGGCCGGCGCCCAGAACGCCGAGACCGACGAGACCGGCCATGTGATCAGCGCCGCGTTCGAGGACATCGGTCCGGTGATCGAAGCCCTGGAAGCCAGCCTCGGCCCCGCCAAGTCCACGGCCATCGTCTGGCGGGCCAAGACCGAGACCCCGATCGGCGAGGCCGAGGCGACCACCCTGATGAAGCTGATCGGCGCCCTGGAAGACGATGACGACGTCCAGACCGTGTGGACCAACGCCGAGATCAGCGAAGAGATCATGGCCAGGCTCGGCGGCTAGCGCTAACGTCCCTCACCATGTCCCAGAAAGAGACCCCCGGCGAAATCTTCAAGCGCGCGCTGGCCAACGCCGCCCGCTCCCTGGCCGAACAGCCCGATCTGGAGGTGGTGTTCTCCGGCGATGGCCCCTGCCTGGTGGGCAACCGCGCCATCCTGCCCCATCCGCCGCGCGAGCTTTCCGGCGTCGAGGCCACCCGCATCCGCGGCCTGGCCGACCAGATGGCCCTGCGGGTGGCCCACCACGACGGCGTCGCCCACGCCCGCGCCAAGCCCAAGTCGGTGGAGGGTGCGGAGGTCTATGACGCCCTGGAACAGGCCCGCATCGAGGCGGTCGGGGCCAATGCCCTGGTGGGCGTGAAAGACAATCTGGCGGCGGTCTGGGAGCAGACGGCGCAGAAGAAGGGCATGCACCACATGGTCGACCCGGCCACCGCGCCGATCGCCGATGTGGTGGCCTTGATGGTGCGCGAGCGCCTCACCGGCTCGCCGCCGCCGTTGGCCGCGCGGGCGCTGGTCGATTCGATGCGCGAGACCATCGAGGCCAAGGCCGGGGCCGACCTGGACCGCCTGACCGGGGCGCTGTCGGACCAGAAGGCCTTTGGCCGCATCGCCAGGGCGGTGGTGCGCGACCTGTTCATGTCCGACGATCTGTCCGACGCCCCCGATCAGGACGGTGAGGACGACCAGACCGACGAGGGAGAGGCCGAGGCCTCCGACGAAGGCGAAGGCGAGGGCGAGGAGCAGACCCAAAGCGACGCTTCCGACGACGGCGAAACCAGCCAGCGCGAGGCCGAGTCCTCCGAAAGCCAGGCCACCGAGGTCGACGACGACGACACCGCCGAGGTCTCCGAGGACGAACTCGACATGACCGAGGGCGATCGGCCGGCGCGTCCCGACATCAAGGACAACGGCCGCGCGGAGCCCGCCTACAAGATATTCACCGCCCAGCACGACGAGGTGGTCTCGGCCGAGGAGCTGTGCGAGCCGGACGAGCTGACCCGGCTGCGCGCCTACCTGGACCAACAGCTCGCAAGCCTGAGCAATGTGGTGTCCCGTCTGGCTAACCGCCTACAGCGCAAGCTGCTGGCCCAGCAGAACCGGTCCTGGAGCTTCGACCTGGAAGAGGGGCTGCTGGACGTGGCCCGCCTGACCCGGGTGATCGTCGATCCCACCGCGCCGCTGTCGTTCAAACAGGAACAGGACACCGAGTTTCGCGACACCGTGGTCGGCCTGCTGATCGACAATTCCGGCTCGATGCGCGGGCGCCCGATCATGGTTGCCGCCGTCTGTGCCGACATCCTGGCCCGAACCCTGGAACGCTGCGGCGTCAAGACCGAGATCCTGGGCTTCACCACCCGTGCCTGGAAGGGCGGCGCCTCGCGCGACGACTGGCTGAAGGCCGGCAAGCCCGCCTCTCCCGGCCGCCTCAACGACCTTAGGCACATCGTCTATAAGGCCGCGGACGCGCCATGGCGCCGGGCCCGCAAGAATCTGGGCCTGATGATGCGCGAAGGGTTGCTCAAGGAAAATATCGACGGCGAGGCGCTGATGTGGGCGCACCAGCGGCTGATCGGGCGCTCGGAGCAGCGCAAGATCCTGATGGTGATCTCCGACGGCGCGCCGGTCGACGACTCGACGCTTTCCGTAAACTCCGGCCACTATCTGGAACGTCACCTGCGCCGGGTGATCGCCGAGATTGAGGGCAAGTCGCCGGTCGAACTGATCGCCATCGGCATCGGCCACGACGTCACCCGATATTACCGCCGCGCCGTGACCATCGTCGATGTCGAACAACTTGGCGGAGCGATCACCGAACAGCTGGCGGCGCTGTTCGAGGAAGAGCCGAGGGCGGTTACCCGCGCCAGCGTGGCGCTGTTGCAGCCGACGCCGACGGTTCAGGGTAACCCGGCGGCGGCGCCCAGCCGGGCCGCCGGCGGCCGGCGAGTGCGCGAGCCCGCCGCGTGATCCCGGCCTGCGTCGCCGACTATCGCGAGGCGGCGCGGCGGCGATTGCCCAAGGTGCTGTTCGACTACATCGACGGCGGCTCCTATGGCGAGACCACCCTGGCCGCCAACACCGGCGATCTGGCGGCGCTCACCCTGCGCCAACGAGTGCTCAGGGATGTCTCCAAACTGTCGATGGGAACCGAGGTGTTCGGCCAGACCCTGGCCATGCCGGTGGTGCTGGCGCCCGTGGGACTGGGCGGGATGTATGCGCGCCGCGGGGAGACCCAGGCCGCGAGAGCCGCCAAGGGCGCGGGGGTGCCCTTCAGTCTCTCGACCGTGGCGTTGGCGAGCATCGAGGAGGTGGCCAAGGCCGCCACGGCGCCCTGGTTCCAGCTCTATATGATCAAGGACCGCGGCTACATGGCCGAGCTGCTGGCGGTGGCGCGCCAGGCGGCGTGTCCAGTGTTATTGTTCACCGTCGATCTGCCCATTCCCGGCGCCCGCTACAAGGACGCCCGCAACGGCATGATCGCGGCGACGACGGCCGCGAAAGTCCGCCAGGCGCTCGACGGTCTGGCCCATCCCGCATGGTTATGGGACGTGCAGGTCAACGGCGGGCCGCATACGCTAGGCAACCTCACCGCCGCCGCGGCCGACCTGAAGGGCCTCAATCAATACTGGAGCTGGATCGGCCGCAACTTCGATCCTTCAGTCACCTGGAAGGACATCCAATGGGTCCGGGACCGCTGGCCCGGGCCGTTGGTGCTGAAGGGCGTTCTGGACGCCGAGGACGCCCGGGACGCCCGCCGATGCGGTGTGGAAGGCGTCGTGGTCTCCAACCACGGTGGTCGACAGTTGGACGGCGCGCCATCTTCGATAGCCGCACTGCCGGCCGTGGTGAAGGCGGTCGGCGACGACCTGACGGTGTTGATGGATGGCGGGGTTCGATCTGGACTGGACGTGCTCAAGGCGCTGGCGCTCGGGGCCAAAGCCTGCCTGATCGGGCGCGCCTGGGCCTATGCATTGGGCGCTGGGGGCGAAGCGGGGGTGGCGGGCATGCTGGCCATCCTGCGCCAAGAACTGCGGATGGCCATGTCGCTGACGGGCTGTGTCGACGTCAAGGCCGCCGGTCGCTCGCTTTTGAATATCTAGAAATTTAGCCCCCAGAAATTCAGCCCGGACAGGCTGAAGTCAGGCCGCCGGCGCGTTGGCGAGCTTGGCCTTGACCTGACGCTTGATCTTCAGGGCGCGGGGAGACAGAGCCTCGTCCTTGGCTTTGATCAGGAACACATCCAGACCGCCCCGGAAATCCAGGGTGCGGCGGGCGGCGTTGGAAATCTTCAGCTTGAAGATCTGGCCGAGGCTGTCCGACTGCAGGCTCGCCGGGGCCAAAGCCGGCAGGAAGCGGCGCTTGGTCTTGACGTTAGAGTGGCTCACATTGTGGCCGGTCATGGGACCGACGCCGGTGAGTTCGCAGCGGCGTGACATGGCGCGAGGCTTATCCAAAGGCAAAGGGTTCGGGCGAGAGGGTCCCGCTCGGGAGGCGGCGATATAGGCGATGGGGGACGGGTGCGTCAAGCGCGAGCAAGAGAACGACGCCGTCCGAAGCCGACCGGCTTGTGCCCGCGCGCCCCCGGGATACAAGATGTCGTAGGGAACGAAAATGGAATCCGACGCTCGCTGTGATTCGGTCATGATTCGTTGCGGCCCTGTTCACGGGTCTGTCCATATCGCGTTAACTGTTGAATTTTCGCCCTTCACGCACCTCATGCGCATTGTCAGCCGGCGCGGCTTGGGCCACATCCTGAAAGCATGAGTCATCGGCCCACCGGACAGGCGCCGTCCCGGCTGGTCGCGGTCCTGGGCCCGACCAACACCGGCAAAACCCATTTGGCCGTGGAGCGGATGCTGGGCCACGCGTCGGGCATGATCGGCCTGCCGCTACGCCTGCTGGCCCGGGAAATCTTCGACCGCATCGTCAAGGCGCGGGGTCCCCGCGCGGTCGCCCTGATCACCGGCGAAGAGAAGATCGTGCCGCCCCAGGCGCACTATTTCGTCTGTACGGTGGAGGCCATGCCCCTGAACCGGCAGGTGGAATTCCTGGCCGTGGACGAGATCCAGCTGGTGGGTGATCCCGAGCGCGGGCATCTCTTCACCCATCGGCTGCTGCACGCCAGGGGAACCTTCGAGACCATGTTCCTCGGGGCCGGGACCATGGCGCCGCTGATCCGCCGGTTGCTGCCGGAGGCGGAGATCGTGACCCGCGAACGGTTCTCGAACCTCAGCTACTCCGGCCCCAGGAAGCTGTCACGTCTTCCCAGGCGCAGCGCCGTCGTCGCTTTCTCGGCCGACGAAGTCTACGCCATCGCCGAACTGATCCGCCGCCAGCGCGGCGGGGCGGCGGTGGTGATGGGCTCGCTGTCGCCTCGAACCCGCAACGCCCAAGTAGCCCTCTATCAGTCGGGCGAGGTGGACTTCCTGGTCGCTACGGACGCGATCGGCATGGGGTTGAACATGGACGTCGACCATGTCGCCTTCGCGGGGCTGGCCAAGTTCGACGGCAAGCGCCAACGCCCGCTGCACCCACATGAAGTCGGTCAGATCGCCGGGCGGGCCGGGCGCTATCGAACCGACGGGACTTTCGGTGTTACGGCGGCTTGCGAGGCGATGGAATCCGACCTCGTGGCCGCCGTGGAAAGTCACAGCTTCGAGGCCGTGCCGGCGGGATGGTGGCGTAACGGAGCGCTCGAATTCCAGTCCCTGGCGACGCTGCTGCGCTCGCTGGCCGCGCCGGCGCCACGTGTAGGGCTGAAAGCCTCCGAGGAAGCGCTGGATGAGCGAGCCTTGCGAAGTCTCGCGGCCGACGACGAGGTTGTCCGTCGATGCTCGGATCGCTCCGCCCTGTTTCGGCTATGGGACGCCTGCCAGACTCCGGATTTCCGCAAGACCACGCCCGACGAGCACATCCGGCTGGTGCGGGTGCTGTTCGACTATCTGAGCCTGGGAAGCCGGCGGATACCCGACGACTGGATGGCCGAACAGCACCGCCAGCTCGACCGCCTGCACGGCGAGATCGACGCCCTGTCCACGCGGCTCGCGGGCGTTAGGACCCTGGCCTATGTGGCCAACCGCCCCGACTGGCTGGCCGACGCCGCCCACTGGCGGGACGTGACGCGCGGGCTTGAGGAACGGCTGTCCGACACCCTGCACGAAAAGCTGATGGCCCGGTTCATCGATCGACGCACCAGCGCCCTGATGCGCGGCCTTGGCCGGGCCGACGATCTGCTGGGCGGCGTCGCGCCCGACGGCGTCGTCACCGTCGAGGGTCATTTTGTGGGCCGCCTGCGAGGTCTGAAATTCGAGCTGGCCAAGGGGGGCGGGTTGCTGGAAGCCAAGGCCCTGCGGGCCACGGCGCAGCGGGCGGTCGGGCCGGAAATGGGCCGGCGCCTCGGCCAGCTGGCGTCCGAGGCCGACGAAGCTTTCACCCTTGAACCGACCGGCGATGTGCTCTGGCGCGGCGAAGCGGCCGGGACCCTGGCCGGTGACAAGCCCTTCAATCCCGCCGTCCGCCTGTACGGCGAGCTCGGCTCCGCGCCGGCCCGGGAGCGCGCCACGCGCCGGTTGGAGGCCTTTGTGGCGGCCGACGCCAGTCGCCGGCTGTGGGCGATGAAGGGGCTCTGCGACGCCGTGGCCTCGGGGACCCTTAAGGGACTCGCGCGCGGCCTGGCCTATCGGCTGATCGAGGGGGGCGGGGTCCTGGATCGGCGGTTGGTGGAGGTCGATCTTGGCCATCTCAGCCGCGCAGAACGCCGGGCTCTGCGGGAACTGGGCGTGCGGTTTGGGGAATTCTGTCTGTTTCTGCCCAGCCAGACAGGATCGGCCGCGGTGAGTGTCGTGCAGGCCTTCGCCGTTCAGACGGCTCCCGACTGGCGGCCGCGAGGCGATGGCCTGACAATGCTGCCCGCCCCTCCACCACCGGCCCGGGCCCTGGGGCTTCGGGGACTATTGGCGGTCGGCGGCCTGGCGACGCCCGTCGAGAAACTCGAGCGCCTGGGCGAGAGCCTGAGGGCGAACGCGAGCGGGGGTGGCGTGCGCCTGACCGACGCGGCCCGGACGGCCCTCGGCTGGAGCGAGGCGAATGCGGTGCGAATCCTCAAGGGCCTGGGGTTCACCCCAACCCAAAAACCAGCTCCCGGCGTCGCGATGATCTGGCGGCGCCGCCAGGCGCGAGCCGTCATCGACGCGCCGGCAAAGCCGCTCTCACCCTTCGCGGCGCTCGCGGAACTGACGACTCCATCCGCGGCGAGGCCCATGCGCCGCCGCGTCCGACGCCGGCCACCCATACGGGCCGCCGATGGAAAGTGAGGCCTGCCGCGCGGACGTCTGGCTCTGGCGGGCGCGGTTCTGCAAGACGCGGGCGCTGGCGGCGCGACTGATCGAATCGGGACGAATTCGCCTGACGCGCGCCGGCCAGCAGGCGCGATTGGACAAACCCTCGCGCTTGGTGAGACCCGGCGACGACCTGGTGTTCGCGGTCGGGGGACGGTTAACGGCGATCCGGGTTGAGGGCCTGGGCCTCCGCCGCGGTCCCCCGGCGGAGGCGCGGAGCCTCTATCAGGCCCTGGACGCCGACCTAGCCGGACTGACGAGCGATCTCGATCCGACTCCGCGCCATTGACAACGCGGGTCCCCGCCTGACAAACACCGACGCCCCATCGCGGGGGGCTTCCGCGAGAGACGTAACCTTGAGTCATCGATGACCTACATCGTCACCGACGCCTGCATAAAATGTAAGTACATGGACTGCGTGGAGGTGTGTCCCGTGGACTGTTTCTACGAGGGCGAGAACTTCCTGGCGATCAGCCCCGATGAGTGCATCGACTGCGGCGTCTGTGAGCCCGAGTGCCCCGTGGACGCGATCAAGCCCGACACAGAAGATGATCCGGACGGCAAGTGGCTCAAGATCAACACCGACTATGCCCGGATCTGGCCGAACATCACACTCAAGGGCGAACCGCCCACCGACCGCGCGCAATATGACGCGGTGACCGGGAAATTCGAAAAATTCTTCAGCGAAAAACCCGGACAGGGTTCCTAGCTTTCCCTGAATGACGCCGCGCCGTCGCGCGCGCGACGAGGAGTGTGCGTTTTCGCACCTTGAGCCTTCAAAGCACCACGTTTTTATGATAGCCATCTTTTCATAGGATGGTTTCACTCGGCCCTTCAGCTCATTGGGGAATAGGGCGTTGGAACCGGGTCAAAATGGCGGTTTGCAATATCTGGGCGCGACCCTCGCGGCCAAGTCCGCTGGGTACCCGAGATCGGGAACGGTTAGGTGAGCCACTGGGGGTTCAGGGCTCAATAGACATGACGGACCCGCGCACAGCGGAAGCGGGCCGCATTGAGAAAGGAATGTCATTCTATGAACACCAAAATCGAGCACGACTTCGGTGTCGGCGACCACGTCGTCTATCCAGCCCACGGCGTGGGCGTCGTGGTCGGTGTCGAGACCCAGGAAGTGGTCGGCACGGCGCTTGAAGTCTATGTGATCACCTTCGACCACGAGAAAATGACCCTCCGGGTGCCGACCAAGAAAGCGCGGACCGCCGGGTTGCGCGCCCTGGCCGAAGGCAATGTCGTGTTCCAGGCGCTGACCACTCTCAAGGGCCGCGCCCGGGTCAAACGCACCATGTGGAGCCGCAGGGCGCAGGAATATGAAGCCAAGATCAACTCGGGCGACCTGATCTCGATCGCCGAGGTGGTCCGGGATCTGCATCGTTCAGACAGTCAGCCTGAACAATCCTATTCCGAACGCCAGCTCTATGAATCGGCCCTGGACCGCATGGCCAGGGAAGTGGCGGCTATCGAGCGCATCGATCGCGACGCGGCGATCACCCTGCTCCACAAATCGTTGCAAAAAGCCGCCTGAAAGTCTTTAGAACTGACCAGCGGCTAACCACTGGTCAGTTCGGCGAGCACCCGGTCTAGTATCGGTCGCCCGGATTTCGTGGCGACCAGTCTTCCGTCCGCGATCACCACCAAACCCTCAAGAGCGGACAGCCGGGCTTTCGACAGGTCCAGCGCCGCCAGGGCGGCCGTCGGCGCGCCTTCGACGGTTCTCATGCCCATCAGCAGACGCTCCAACGCGACCTCCCGCGCATCGAGGTGTTCGTTCAGGGCGCCTGTTCCTTCTCGCTCAACCTGGCCGATGTAGTGGCCGATGGCGTCCTGGGTCGTGGTCGCGAAGCGTTCGCCGGCCAGGGTCAGACGGCCATGCGCGCCTGGCCCAACACCCACATAGTCCTCCCCGCGCCAGTAGATCAGGTTGTGGCGGGATCGCGCCGCCGCGCCCCGCGCATGATTGGACACCTCATAGGCTTCAAAACCCGCCGTCTCGAGCACCGCCTGGGTGATCTCGTAGAAATCAGCCCCAAGGTCTGGACCCACCGGAACCAGGGTTCCGCGCCGGACGGCGCGATGGAAGGCGGCGCCCGGCTCGATCGTCAGCTGGTAGGGCGAGATATGGTCCGGACCCAGATCGGCGACGGTTTCCAGCTCCCGCGCCCAATCGTCCAACGCCTGGCCCGGCAACGCGTAGATCAAGTCGACCGACAGCCGGGCGAACACCCCCCTCGCGACGTCGATCGCCCGCCTCGCGGCGCCGGCGTCATGATTGCGGCCGAGAAACTTCAGGGCCAGGTCGTCCAGCGACTGCACCCCGAGCGACAACCGGTTCACGCCGGCCCGCTCCAGCGCCGAAAACCGGGAAGCCTCCGCGTCCGTGGGGTTGGCTTCCAACGAGACTTCCACCGCGCCCGTCGGCGTCCAGAGGCCGCGCGCTGTTTCGATGATCCGGGCCACATCGTCGGGGTCCATCAGCGAGGGTGTTCCGCCGCCGAAAAAGATCGAGACCAGCTCGCGCGGACCGGTGAGCGCGGCATGCCCCTTGAGATCCGCGAGGATCGCCGCCGTCAGCGCCCTCTTTTGCTCCGCCCGTCCCCGGTCGCGAACCACATTGAAATCGCAATAGGGGCAGATCCGCGCGCAATAGGGCCAATGGACATAGACGCCGAGCGGCGGCTGTCGCGGCCTCAAAACAGCGCCGCCTTGAGGGCGGCGAAGGCCCGGGCACGGTGGCTGATGGCGTCCTTGGCCAAGGGATCCATCTCACCGAACGTGAGAGAACCGCCCTCGGGAATGAAGATTGGATCATAGCCGAACCCAAACTTGCCCCGCCCGGGAAAGGTCAGGTTTCCATCGATGCGGCCCTCGACGGCCACCACCGGACCCTTGGGCCAGGCCACGGCCAGGGCGCAGACGAACCAGGCGCGAATGTCATCGCTCCCGGTGTCGGCCAGACGCGCTTCCACCAGGTCCATGGCATGGCCGAAATCCTTGTCCGGGCCGGCCCAGCGGGCCGAATAGATTCCCGGCGCGCCATCCAGACCGGCAACGCACAGGCCCGAGTCATCCGCCAGGGCGATCAGGCCGCTGGTGTCGGCCGCCGCCCTCGCCTTGACGATGGCGTTGCCCACGAAGGTGGTTTCCGGCTCTTCCGGTTCGGCCAGATTCAAGGCGGCGGCCGACACCACGTCGAAGCGGCCTTCCAACAACGCCGCCATTTCCCGCGCCTTGCCGGGATTGTGCGTGGCGGCCACCAGGCGAAGTCCGGGCTCAAGGGAAAGGCTCATGCCCGCGTCCTACCAATTTCCGCCGCTCCAGGCCATCGACGTTGCGTTGCGAAAGGTTAATGTTGATAAACGATATGTAATTTGATCGATAAACGATGATCCCTTATTGAAAGTCAGACAGGGACGGCGCTGGGCCGCCCCAGAGAGCCAACAGAAACCGCTCTCTTATCGCACCGCACAATAGGAGCCCATCATGAACGCCACCACCAACGCCATCCGCGCCTTCGACAAGATCGCCCTTCGTCTGTTCCATTCCGTAGTCATTCTCGGTCTCGGCGCCATCGCCTTCGGAGCCGTCGTCCAGTCCATCCAGGTCTGATGATACGATCCATGCGTCCTTCACAGGACCCACCGACCACCGCCCAGGGGCCAACTTGGGCGGTGGTTTGCGTTTTGGCCGGCGGTGACCGACACCCTGGCGGCTTCGGCTTTGAAATAAGCCTCAAGGCAATAGTCTAAGGCCCCAGATTCCAAGGTTCTGGCCGAAGAGGAGACGAAACCATGCGCGCCCTTGGTCCCGGCTCGGTATCGAGTTTTCTGAAAGTGATCCTGGACGTGGTGCACTGGATCCTGCTGTTCTCGGCCGCCGCGGCTTCGGTAGGGATCGTGGTGGTCCTGCTCCTGAGCTTCAAACCCGAATTGCTGGGCGGGGCCATCAATATTGGCGGCGTGCATATCAAAGGCGCGTGGCTTGGACCGATCGCAGCGGCGACCCTGCTGGCCGGCGACCTCTATCTGGCCGGCGCGCTGGTCATCGTCGGCCGGCTGCGCCGCATCTTCCAGACCCTGATCATCGGGGATCCATTCCATCCCGACAATGTGCGCCGGCTACGCATGATCGGCGCCGCCCTGGCGGTCCTCGAGCTCGGGCGCTACGCCTTCGCCGGTCTCGTGCGCCTGTTCGCCGACGACCTTGGCCTGACAAAAATGTCTAGCGGCGGCGGGGTGAACCTTACCACCTGGTTCTCCGTTCTGGTGATCGTGGTGCTGGCGGAGGTGTTCCGCGAGGGCGCCCGCCTGCGCGGTGAAGCGGAGCTGACGATCTAGGCCATGCCCATCCGTATCCGCCTGGACCGTTTGTTGCTGGAGCGCAGAATGTCGCTCACCGAGCTCGCCGACCGCGTCGGCGTCACCATCGCCAATCTCTCCATCCTGAAAACCGGCAAGGCGCGAGCGGTTCGTTTCTCGACCCTGGCCTCCCTCTGCCGCGAACTCGAATGCCAGCCAGGCGATCTGGTGGTCTTCGAACCCGGTCCGCCCGGCGAACCGGAAGAAGACGGGCTGGAGGAATAGCCGTCGCGACCTACCGGTTGATCGCCGTCTCCTGCAGCCTGACCAAGCGGGCAATTCCGTCGGAGGCCAAAGCGAACAGCTGCTCGAACTCGTTGCGCGAGAAACCGCGCTTTTCGCCGGTAGCCTGAATCTCGACGATGTCACCCGATCCGGTGAACACGAAATTGGCGTCCGCCTCGGCGTTGCTGTCCTCCTCATAGTCCAGGTCCAGGACCGGGACGCCGTTGAAGATGCCGCAGGAAATCGCCGCCACATGATCCAGGATCGGATCCTTCTTGATCAGGCCCTCCTCGACCAGGTGACGCGTGGCCAGCTTCAAGGCCACCCATCCGCCGGTGATCGCCGCGGTGCGGGTGCCGCCATCGGCCTGAATGACATCGCAGTCGAGCGTGATCTGTCGTTCGCCGAGCGCCTTCACATCGACGACCGCGCGCATGGACCGGCCGATCAGACGCTGGATCTCCTGGGTGCGGCCCGACTGCTTGCCCTGAGCCGCCTCGCGCCGACCGCGGGTGTGGGTCGCCCGGGGCAACATGCCGTATTCCGCCGTTACCCAACCCTGGCCCCGTCCACGCATGAACGGCGGCACGCCATCCTCAAGGCTGGCGGTCACCAGGACCCGGGTGTGGCCAAAGCTGACCAGGCACGAACCCTCGGCGTAGCGATTGACTCCGGTCTCCAGGGTCACGGCGCGCAGGTCCGAGGGTTGGCGTTCCGAAGGGCGCATGGTGATCAATCTCCTGGAGGATCGCGGGCGCCGCTTGCGCCGCGAGAGCGCGCGCTTATCCTCGAATCCAAGAGAACCGTCCATGACCAACCCACTTCTCGGCCAAACATCCCTCCCCGGCGCCACTTTGGCCGAGCTGGACGCCCGCGCGCGGGATATCTTCCGGCGCATCGTCGAGACCTATCTGGAGACCGGCGAACCGGTGGGATCACGCACCATCTCCCGCGGCGGCGTGCACCTTTCGCCGGCATCCATCCGCAACACCATGCAGGACCTGACCGAGCTGGGCCTTTTGGGCGCGCCGCACAGCAGCGCGGGACGCCTGCCCACGCATGCGGGCCTGCGCCTGTTCGTCGATGGCCTGCTGGAGGTCGGCGACGTCGGCGAGGAAGATCGCCAGAGCATCGAGGCCAGGCTTTCGGTCCGGGGACGCAGCTTTGATTCGGCCATGGACGAGGCCAGCGCGATTCTCTCGGGCCTGGCCGGCGGCGCTGGGGTGGTGGTGACGCCGGTGCGCGACGCCGGTGTCAAACATGTGGAATTCGTGGCCCTGGGTCCCGATCAGGCCCTCGCGATCATGGTGTTTGACGACGGCACAGTGGAAAATCGCCTGATGCGTCGGCCCCTGGGCGTCACCCCCGCCGCCCTGCAGGAAGCCTCGAATTTCCTCAACGGCCGGCTGCGGGGCAAGACCCTCGCCGAGACCAAGGCCGACGTCGCCTCCGAACTGTCGAGGGCCCGCCGCGAGCTCGACGCCGCCGCCGCCCACCTGATCGAGGAAGGCCTGGCGGCCTGGAGCGGCGGAGACGGCGCAGCCAGAGCCCTGATCGTGCGGGGCCGGGCCAATCTGCTCGGTGACCCCAATGCCACGGCTGACCTCGAGCGGGTGCGCATGCTGTTCGACGATCTGGAACAGAAGGAGCAGTTGATCGGTTTGCTCGATGACGTCCGCGTCGCCGAGGGTGTCAGGATTTTCATCGGCGCCGAAACGCGCCTGTTTTCGCTTTCGGGTTCCGCCTTGATCGCGGCCCCCTATATGTCGGGCTCACGCAAGGTGCTGGGCGCGATCGGTGTGATCGGTCCGGCCCGTCTGAACTATGCACGGGTGATTCCGCTGGTGGACTATACCGCTCGCGCCCTGGGCCGATTGATGAACACCGGCGGCTGAACCCCCGTCGGCCAAGGACAAAGAAGGACCTGTATGACCGAGACAGATATTTTCAGCGAAGGCTCCGAGGACGAATCGGTCGCCGCTCTCGACGAAGCCATCATTGAAGCCCTGCGCGCCGAGACCGCGTCCCTGAAGGAACAGGCGCTGCGCTATGCCGCCGAGGCCGAGAACACCCGACGCCGCGCCGAGCGCGAAATCAACGACGCCCGCGCCTACGCGATCTCCAAATTCGCCAAGGACCTGATGGGCGTCGCCGACAACCTGGCCCGGGCCCTAGAACACGCGCCCCACGACGCCGAGGACCCGCTGGTGCGTAACCTGGCGGTTGGTCTTGAAATGACCCAGAAGGAGCTGCTCACCGCCTTCGGACGCAACGGTCTCAAACAGATCGACCCCGCCGGGGGCGACCGATTCGATCCTCACCAGCATCAGGCGGTGATGGAGCAGAGCTCATCGGACGTGGCGCCGGGCGGCGTCATCCAGGTGCTGCAGACCGGCTATGAACTGTTCGGGCGAATCGTGCGGCCGGCGATGGTGATCGTGGCCGCGCGGGACTCCACCGGCCGACCGGCTGAAACCGAAACGGCGGCTTCCGAAGGCTGAAGCTATCCATCGGAGGCTGGAAATCGCCCAGGTTTGGCCGATAGCCGGAAAGCCCTTCCTCGCGCCGACAATTTCTTTAGTGTGGCAAGTCCTTTTCAACCGGCCGCGCCTGGGGATTCTCATCCGCGGGGCGCCGTTTCGGGTATGGACATGAAGCTGACGATCGAGCGGGCCGCGCTGCTGAAGGCCCTCGGACATGTGCAAAGCGTTGTCGAACGGCGCAACACCATCCCTATCCTATCGAATGTGCTGATGTCGGCGACGTCGGCGGGCCTGTCCCTTTCGGCCACGGATCTGGACATGGAGATCATCGACCAGACCTCGGCCCGGGTGGAAACGCCTGGTCAGATCACCGCTCCCGCCCACACCCTCTATGAGATTGTCAGGAAGTTGCCGGAAGGGGCCGAGATTTCCCTCGGCTTCAATGGCGATGATCCCCGTCTTCAGGTTCGCGCTGGGCGATACCGGGTCAATCTGCCTGTGCTGCCGGCCGGAGATTTCCCGGTGATGTCCTCCGAGGGCCTGTCCGCTCCCGTTTCGGTGGACACGGTGGGCTTGATGCGTCTGATCGACCGCACGCGCTTTGCCATCTCCACCGAGGAGACGCGCTATTATCTGACCGGAATATATTTCCACACCCTGGTCGAGGATGGCCGCGAGCTTCTGCGGGCCGTGGCGACGGACGGCCATCGCCTGGCCCTGGCCGAGATGCCCGCGCCCGAAGGCGCGGCCGGCGCGCCCGGCGTGATCATCCCGCGCAAGACCATTCAGGAGGCCCGGCGGCTGCTGGAGGATTCCGGCGAAGCCATCGACCTTCGCCTCAGCCAGCAGAAGGCGCGCTTCGACTTCGGCCAGGCGAGCCTGACGTCCAAGGTCATCGATGGCTCCTTCCCTGACTACACCCGGGTGATTCCCAAGGACAACCACCGGATCATGACCGTCGACAACGCGCTGTTCGCCGCCGCGGTCGACCGGGTGTCCACCATCTCCTCGGAAAAGAGCCGCTCGGTGAAGCTGGCGGCCGAACCCGGGCGCATCGTTCTGACGGTGCGCAATATGGAGACCGGCCAGGCGGTCGAGGAACTGGAGGTCGACTACGACGGCGAGCCCTTCGAAATCGGCTTCAACGCCAAATACCTGCTCGACGTGACCTCACAGATCGGCGGCGAGCTCACCGAGTTCCGTTTTGCCGACCGCGCTGCCTCGGCCACCATGCTCGATCCGGTTCTTGTCATCGATCCCACTGACGCCGGCGTGCAATACGTCCTGATGCCCCTGAGGGCCTAGGCTGCGTTCCGCGATCCTCCAGCTGCGGCTGACCGAATTTCGGTGTTACGAGACCGCGAACCTGGCGCCCGAAGGCCGGAGCGTCTTCCTGTTCGGCCCCAATGGGGCGGGCAAGACCAATCTGCTCGAGGCCATAAGCCTGCTTTCCCCCGGTCGCGGCCTGCGCGCCGCGCCGCTGTCCGAAATGGGTCGCCGCGAACCCGCCGAGCCCGAAGGCGCGCCCTGGGCCGTTTCGATCAGGATCGCCGACGGCGATGGCGAGTTGCGGATCGGCACCGGCGTCGAAACGCGAGGCTCCATCCGCCGCCTGGTGCGGATCGATGGCGAACCCGGTCCCCCAGGCGAATTGGCCCGACGCCTGCGGCCAATGTGGCTGACTCCCGCTCAGGACCGTCTGTTCCTCGATGGCCCCGCGGAGCGCCGACGTTTCCTTGACCGCCTGGTGTTCGCGGCCGAGCCGAAGCACGCCGCCCATGTTGGCGCCTATGAGCGGGCGCTACGCGAGCGAACCCGCCTGCTGATCGACGAGATTCCGGACGCCGGCTGGCTCAAGGCCGTGGAAACGCGGCTGGGGGCCGCCGGCGCCCTGGTGGCCACCGCCCGCGCCAGGGCCGTCCAGGCGCTGGGCGAGGAGATCGATCACCGAGCGGATCGGCCTTTTCCGCGAGCGGGGCTGTCGCTGACCGGAACATGGGAACGCGAAGCCGCCGCCGGGATGTCCGCCGAGGAGGTCGAATCACATCTGACCGCGACCTTCGAGGCCTCCAGGCATCGGGATCGCGCCGCGGGCCGGGCCCTCAGCGGCCCACACCGGGGCGATCTCGCCGCGATCCACCTCGAAAAGGGCCGTCCGGCTGCTGAATGTTCCACCGGAGAACAGAAAGCGCTGATTCTCAATCTGGTTTTGGCCCAGGCCGCGCGACTTTCACGTGTCGATTCCGAGCCAAATCCTATACTGTTGCTCGATGAAGTGGCGGCGCACCTGGACCCTGACCGGCGGGCGGCGCTCTTCGACGAGATCGAGGCGCTTTCGCTCCAGGCCTTTCTGACGGGCACGGACGAGGCGTTGTTCGAAACCCTCAAGGGTCGGGCCATGGGCGTCCACGTCGACGCCTCCCGCCTGACCGTCCTGGAAACCTAGATGACCGACGAGACCCCCGACAACAGCGCCGCCGACGCCGCCGCGGCCGAATACGGCGCCGACTCCATCAAGGTCCTCAAGGGCCTCGACGCGGTGCGCAAACGCCCCGGCATGTATATCGGCGACACCGACGACGGGTCGGGCCTGCACCACATGGTCTATGAGGTGGTCGACAACGCCATCGACGAGGCCCTGGCGGGCTGGGCCAGCAAGGTCGAGGTGATCCTCAACGCCGACGGTTCGGTCACCGTGACCGATGACGGGCGCGGAATACCCACCGACATCCACGAGGGCGAGGGCGTCTCCGCCGCCGAGGTGATCATGACCCAGCTGCACGCCGGCGGAAAATTCGATCAGAATTCCTACAAGGTCTCGGGCGGCTTGCACGGGGTGGGTGTCTCCGTCGTAAACGCCCTGTCCGACTGGCTGCTGCTGAAAATCCATCGAGGCGGCAAGAGCCACGAGATGCGTTTCGAGCGCGGCGACACCGTCACGCCCCTGGCGATCACCGGCGTCGCCCCCTTGCGGGACAATGGTGAGTTCCTCACCGGCACCGAGGTGACATTCTTTCCATCACTTAGAACGTCGCCAAACGACGGGACCTTCGAACATATCGATTTCGACCGCAAAACCCTGGAACACCGCCTCAGAGAGCTGGCCTTCCTCAATTCTGGCGTGGTGATCTATTTCCGCGATCTGCGGGGCGCTGATCCATTCGAGGAGATCCTTCACTACAAAGGCGGGGTCGAGGCCTTCGTGCGCCATCTGGACAAGGCCAAGACGCCGCTGCTGAAGACGCCGCTGGTGATTCGCGGACGGCGGGACAAGATCGAGATCGATCTCAGCCTGTGGTGGAACGACGGCTACCACGAGACCATGCTCTGCTTCACCAACAACATCCCTCAGAAGGACGGCGGAACCCACCTGTCGGCGTTCCGCGCGGCCTTGACCCGGGTGATCACCAGCTACGCCGAGACCTCCGGCACGACCAAGCGCGAAAAGATCCAGGTCACCGGCGAGGACGCCCGCGAGGGCCTGACGTGCGTGCTCTCGATAAAGCTGCCCGACCCGAAGTTCTCATCCCAGACCAAGGACAAGCTGGTGTCCTCGGAAGCCCGCCCCGCGGTGGAGGGACTGGTCAACGAGGGCCTCAGCCAATGGTTCGAGGAACACCCCAACGAAGCCAAACAGGTGATCTCCAAGATCGCCGAGGCCGCCGCCGCCCGCGAGGCGGCCCGCAAGGCCAGGGACCTGACCCGACGAAAGTCGGCCCTGGACATCTCATCCCTGCCCGGCAAGCTGGCGGACTGCCAGGAGCGCGATCCCGCCAAGTCCGAGATCTTCATCGTCGAAGGCGATTCGGCCGGCGGTTCGGCCAAACAGGCGCGCAACCGCGAGAATCAGGCCGTGCTGCCGCTGCGCGGCAAGATCCTCAATGTGGAGCGGGCGCGGTTCGACAAGATGCTGGCGTCCGACCAGATCGGCACTCTGATCACCGCGCTGGGCGCCGGGATCGGCCGCGACGACTTCGATATCGAGAAGATCCGCTATCACCGCATCGTGGTGATGACCGACGCCGACGTCGACGGCGCCCATATCCGCACCCTGCTGCTGACCTTCTTTTATCGCCAGATGCCGCAGGTGATCGAACGCGGCTATCTCTACATCGCCCAGCCGCCACTCTATAAGGCCAGCAAGGGCAAGTCCTCGCGCTACCTCAAGGACGATACCGAGATGGAATCGTTCCTGGTCGATGAGGGTCTCGACGGGGCCGAACTCGATTTGGCCTCCGGCGAGCGTATGACGGGCAAGGACCTGGCCGAACTCACCCAGACCGCCCGCCAGGCCAAGGCCAATATCGAACGCCTGTCGGCCCGGGCTCCGGCCTTCGCGATCGAGCAGGCCGCGCTGGGCGGACTGCTCGGCAATTCGGACGATCTGGTCGAGGGCGCGAGGCGCCTGGACCTCTATGCCGAGGAGGGTGACGGCACCTGGTCGGGTGAAGCCGCCCTGGGCGGCGGCTACATGTTCCAACGCATCAAGCGCGGTGTGTCCGAGAAGATCGTGCTCGACGATCAGATGCTCCACTCGGCCGACGCCCGTCGCCTGGCCGAGCGCGCCAGCAAGCTTTCGGAGACCTTCTCAAGCCCGGCGACGTTCCGTCGACGTGACCGCACACACACCGTGCGTGGACCGCTGGACCTGGTGTCGGCGGTGTTCGAATCGGGCCGTCGGGGGTTGTCGATCCAGCGTTACAAAGGGTTGGGCGAGATGAATCCCGAACAGCTTTGGGAAACCACCCTCGACCACAACGCCCGCACCCTGCTGCAGGTCAGGGTGAACCACGCCGACGACGCCGACGACCTGTTCACCCGCCTGATGGGTGACCTCGTCGAACCGCGCCGCGAGTTCATCCAGGAAAACGCCCTGGACGCCGAGGTTGATGTCTAGCGGCGGGAGCCCACGACGGTCGGCTTGGGGCCTGGGGTTGAGAAATCTGAAAAGGTGGGTATAAGGAACGCTTCAGTGTGTGGATGGCGCTCGCCAATCGAGCGGTTCAGTCAATCAATCCACGCCTGGGCGACCCTCCGTTCTGATCGCGGTGGCTGGGTTGAATCGATCCTTTAGCGATAAGACGTAACGCTGCGCGGGCTTCTAGACTTTGCCCGCCGGGAGCAGCCTGGCGCTATTCATTGGAACATGATTGTCTACTGTCTTCAAACTCTGCGTTGCTGGAATGCTGACCATTTCACTGCTGGTGGTCTCCAACGGGCTCGCCGCTCCAACGCCCAATCCAGATAGCAGCAGCCCAAGGGTTCAGGCCGCCGCCGCCGACGCGCCGCCCGAGCCCCCGCCGCAAGCCATACCGCCTCCACCCCAAATCCATCCGATCGTCTCGACGACCGATACGGCCCCCCCGACGTCCAGGCGGCTGACCGCCGTCAGCCTGCAAGACATGGTGACGATCCGGGCCGCCCACCCCCGGCCGATGGGTCCTGACACCAATTGCCTCGCCAGAACGGTGCTCAAGGAGGCTTCCAACCAGACCCTGCGCGGACAGCTGGCGGTGGCTCAGGTGGTTCTCAATCGGATGAAATCCACGACCTATCCCAAGAGCGCCTGCGCCGTGGTCGGGCAACCCGGGCAATTCGCCTATACGGGGGCCGATCTGGGGGGCGGACGGTCAAAGCCCTGGAATACGGCGGTGGCGATCGCCACCATCGCTCAGGACAACCGCGTGGCCCAGGTCGCGCCGGGAGCGCTGTTCTTCCACGCCACCTACGTCACCCCCTCGTGGAGCCAGACCCATGAACGGATCGCCCAGATCGGCGATCACGTGTTCTATCGCTGATCGGCGACGACTTCGAGCACGGCCGCGCCATAGCGGTCGAGCTTGCCCTGTCCGACACCGTTGATCGCCGACAGAGCCCCTCGATCGCCAGGCTGGGCGCGGGCGATATCGGCCAGGGTCTGGTCGTGAAAGATCACATAGGGCGGCAGGCCCTGGCGGGCCGCTTCGGCCCGGCGCCAGGCCC
This sequence comes from Caulobacterales bacterium, assembly GCA_038227865.1. Taxonomy (GTDB): domain Bacteria; phylum Pseudomonadota; class Alphaproteobacteria; order Caulobacterales; family Caulobacteraceae; genus Acaudatibacter. Next base: position 123,375 of record JBBRPO010000001.1, on the reverse strand, counting down.
GCAGCGCATCGAACAGGGATACGGCCTCGCCGGCCAAATCGGCAGCCGCTTCGCCGCGTCGCCTGGGCCGGCCCGAGCGGGTGGTTGAATCGAGCGCCTCGGGCGCCTGCAGGACGGTCAGTCGCCGCTCGCCGCGATAAACCGCGCGCACCGCCTCCGGATCGGCCAATCCGATCAGCGGCCGGCCGTCATTGGGCTGCTCCACCAGGAGCCCCTCGAACAGCAGCTGGTCGATCAGTTCGCGCCACCCCGCCGGACTGAATTCGCGGCCGACGCCGAAGGTCGACATGGCCGCTTCGGATTCGCTGACGCCCTTGGTCTTGCCCAGCAGGTGCTCGACGATCCGCCCTCGGCCAAACCGGCCGCCCAACCGATGCACCGCCGACAGGGCCTTCTGGGCTGCCTCGGTGACCTCCACCCCTCGGGGCGGGTTCATGCAGCGATCGCACTGGCCGCAGGGCTCGGCGCTGGTCTCGCCGAAATAGCGCCGTACCGCGGCGGCGCGGCAGGTAGGCCCTTCGAGCATGGAGTAGAGCTGGCGAACCTTGCGCATCTGCACCTGGGCGACCGCCTCGGGCATATCGCGCCGGCGGATGCGCTCAAGCGCCCAGCTCATGTCGCCGGAGCCATAGAGGGTGATCCCCTCGGCCGGATCGCCGTCTCGCCCAGCGCGGCCGATCTCCTGCCAATAGGCCTCGATGGCCCCCGGCGGATCGGCATGGATCACGAAGCGCACGTCCGGCTTATCGATCCCCATGCCGAAGGCGATAGTGGCCACCATCACCGCCTCGTCCTCGGCCAGGAACCAGCTCAGCCGGTCGTGGCGGACGGATTTATCGAGGCCCGCGTGATAGGCCTTGGCCGCCACCCCTTCATCGGCCAGGCGGTCGGCGAGCTTTTCCGCACCGTCCCGCGAGCCGCTGTAGACGATGCCGGAGCGTCCCGGCCGGGCCTTGATCAGGGCCGCCACCCGGTCATGGGGTTTGGCGCGCTTGCGTTCGGCCGACAGCGCCAGTTCCGGGCGCTCGAAACTGGCGACGAATTCGGCGGCGCCCTCCAGCCGCAGTTCGGAGCGGATGTCGGCCCGGGTCCGGGCGTCGGCGGTGGCGGTGACCGCCAGGCGAGGAACTCCGGGAAACAGGTCCGCCAAACGACCCAGCGCCCGGTATTCAGGGCGAAAATCATGCCCCCATTGGCTGACGCAGTGAGCCTCGTCCACGGCGATCAGGGCCAGCGGCGCGGCTGACAAACGCTCCAGCGCATAGGGCTGCATCAGGCCCTCGGGCGAGAGATAGATCAGGTCGACCTGGCCAGCCGCCAGCCGTCGCCAAGTCGTGTCGCGCTCGTCCGGCGACAATCCCGAATCCATTCGCGCCGCCGAAACACCAAGTTGGCGCAGCGCCTCGACCTGGTCGCTCATCAGGGCGATGAGCGGTGAAACCACCAGCCCGACACCCGGCCGCAGCAGGGCCGGGATCTGATAGCAGACACTCTTGCCGCCCCCGGTGGGCAGGACCGCCAGGGCGTTGCGGCCCGCCAGCACCTCGACAATCACCTGGCTCTGCAACCCGCGAAAATCGGCATGGCCGAAGGTGTGGCGGAGAATCTCGCGGGCGTCGTTCAGGGAGGGAATCACCGGGCGCTTATGGCAGGCGTCGCGATCCGCCGGAAGCCGCCTCGCAACGCGCCCTGGGCGTAGTCTTAAGCCTTCCTCAACGCCCTCGCGCCATATCTCGGCTTCCGCTATGGAAGCGCGGCGGGACCTAGAGCCTGACGCCTTTAGACGGAACAGATCTAAAGGCTGAGTCAGGTTCTAAATTTTTGAATCTAGAGCAGGATTCAGATTTCAGTCTGTTCCGACTAAAATCATCCTGCTCTAGGCCAAGGATGGCGCATGACACAGGCTGAAGGCGGTGGGCCGCCGCCCCGGCGTGGGCGCACACCGTTGGGGGCGCTGCTTTACTGGACCCTGGTCCTGACGGTCTGGGGCCTGATTTTCATCGTCGGCTTTCTGGCGGTGTTCGCGACCGACCTGCCGGATACCTCCAAGCTTTATGACGTCAAGCGCCAGCCCTCGATCACCTATCTGGATCGCTCCGGCGCGGTAGTCGCCGTTCGCGGCAGCCAGTTCGCGCCGCCGGCGGACATCAACGCCCTGCCGCCCTATGTGCCCGCCGCTTTCGTGGCAATCGAGGATCGGCAATTCTATCACCATTTGGGCTTCAACCCCTGGGGGATGGCGCGGTCGGAGATCTATAATCTGAGCCATCGCGGCGGCCCGCTTCGGGGGGGGTCGACGATTACCCAGCAACTGGCGCGCAATCTATTCCTCAACCAGCGCCAGAACTATCGCCGCAAGGCTCAGGAGCTGATCCTGGCGGTCTGGCTGGAACTGCATTTCAGCAAGTCGCAAATCCTGGCGCTGTATCTGAACAGGGTCAGTTTCGGCGGCGGCGCCTATGGGATCGAGGCGGCAGCCCAACGATATTTCAACAAGCCTGCCTCTGACCTGACACTTGGCGAAGCGGCCCTGCTGGCCGCCACCATGAAGGGGCCGACACGCTACAATCCCGCCGCTAACAGCGACCGGGCCGCCAAGCGCGCAACACTTGTGCTTCAGGAGATGCAGCGCATGGGCGCGATCACCGCCGCCCAGCGGGACGCCGCCTTCAGCCATTCGGTTCATGTCTCGGCGCGGCTGGCCAATCAGCGCGCGCAATATTTCGTCGACTGGCTGGACGCCCAGGTTCGCTCGCAGGTGGGCGAGCCGACCCAGGATCTAGTGGTGGAGACCACTCTGGACCTGCCGATCCAGGCCGCGGCGGAACAGGCCATCCGCTCGGGGGTGACCGGCCACGCCGGCGAGGGCGTCCAGCAGGGGGCCCTGGTGGCCATGGACGGCGAAGGACGGCTTCGCGCCTATGTGGGTGGGGCGGACTATGCCGAAAGCCAGTTCGACCGGGCCACCGCCGCGCGCCGCCAGGCGGGCTCGGCGTTCAAGCCGTTCGTCTATCTGACCGCCATGGAAAACGGCCACACCCCCGCCGAGCCGGTGGTCGATGAACCGATCACTATCGGAAACTGGGCACCCCGGAACTATACCGGCCGCTATCTTGGGGCGATCGACCTGCAGACGGCCCTGGCCCAGTCGATCAACACCGTCGCCGCACGGTTGGCCAACCAGGTGGGCACGGACAAAGTAGCCGAAGCCGCCCATCGCCTGGGCATCACTTCGCCGATCCAGACCGACCCATCGATGGCCCTGGGCGCGGTGGAGGTCAGTCCGATGGAGATGGCCCAGGCCTATGACGCTTTTGGCAACGGCGGGTTCAAGGCCCATGGCTATGGCATCGAGCGTATCCGCACCGCCACCGGCCAGGTCCTGTACGACCACGCCGCCGCCCTTCCCCCCAAGGTGGCGGTGATCGCCGAACCGGCGCTGGGCGAGATGGATCAGATGCTGCGCGGCGTGATTGCGGCGGGCACCGGCGCGAGGGCCAAGATCGGCGGCTATGACCTGGCCGGCAAGACCGGCACCACCAGTGACTACAAGGACGCCTGGTTCATCGGATTTACCGGCGGTTTCGTCACGGCGGTGTGGGTCGGCAAGGACGACAACACCCCAATGAGAAAGGTCACCGGCGGCGGCGCGCCCGCCGAGATCTGGCGGGACTTCATGGTGGCGGCCCTGCCCCGACTGGCGGCCCAGCCCATCCCCGGCGGCCCGGCGCCGCCGCCCGTCACCAGTGACTCGACAGATGCGACACCCTCGGACGAGGCTCCATCGTCGGTTTCCGAATCCCCGGGCGACAAACCAGCGCCTCGGGGACGCGGCGACCCGACGCCCTTTTAGACCGCCGCCTTCGCCAGAACGGCGTGAAGCGAGGCGCCGTGGCCGCGCAGCCAAGCGCGGTGAGGTTTCTCATCTCCCACGAGGGTCCGGACATGAGCCCAGAACTTGGGGCCATGGTTGGCTTCAAGCAGATGGGCGCATTCGTGGGCGACGACGTAGTCGGCCACCGCGAACGGCGCCAGAGCGAGACGCCAGGAAAGCCGGATCGACCCGCCCCGCCGCGGTCCGGCCGGGGTGCAGGATCCCCATCGGGTCCGGGCGTCGATCAGCGCTATGGATGGCTTGGGCGCGCCCAGAGCCGCGCAGTGAAATTCGACGCGCTGGTCATAGATGATGGCGGCCTGGCGACGGATCGCCCGGATCAACAGCCCCGGATCAACCCTGCTTTCGCCGCAGCCGATCAGCCGAAGGCCCGCCGTGTCGGATCCGGCCTCCAATCGGGGTCGGCGCCCATCCGGTTGCAAGGTCCACGGCACATCGAAGACGCTGATGCTGTCGCCGGCGGCAAGCGGCGGATCGACTGGCGCGGTCTCGGCCAGGCGAGCGGCCAACCAGGCCTGGCGCGACCGGGCGAAGGCGGCCGCGTCGGCCAGGCGTCGCGGGGTTGGGGCCACCGCGATGGCCAGGCCTTTCACCTTGTCCACCCTGAGGGAAATCCGCCTGGCCCGGACGTTGACCTTCAAGCGAACCCAAAGGCCACCGATATCGAGCATCTGGCCGTCGGCGTAGCGGGGTCCAAACAGGCTCATGGCGACTCGGGGCGAAGCCGGATCGGTTCGCCCCAGTTTAGTCCATGGACTCGCGCCGGGCGATGAAATCGCGCACGCGGGGATAGATTTCCTGGTCGAAGCGTCGGCCGTTGAAGACGCCATAGTGACCGACGCCTGGCTGAATATACAGTTCCCGCAGGTTGTCCGGCGTATTGACGCATAGCGCATGGGCGGCCTGGGTCTGGCCCACGCCGGAGATGTCGTCCCGCTCGCCCTCGACGGTCATCAGCGCGACATCGGTGATGGCGGCGAGATCGACCCTGCGGTCGCCCTGGGTCAATTGGCCCTTGGGCAGCAGGTAGCGCTGGAATACTATGTCGATGGTTTCCAGATAGAACTCCTCGGTCAGGTCGAGCACGCTCAGATACTCGTCATAGAACTCGCGATGTTTTTCCGCCGAATCGCCATCGCCCCTGACCATGTCGTCGAAATAGCGCCGATGGGCCTCCTGATGGGCGGCCGCGTTCATGGACATGAAGCTGTAGAGCTGCACGAACCCCGGATAGACTCGACGAAACGCTCCCGCGTAGGGCCAGGGCGCGGTGTAGATCATATTGGACTGGAACCAGGTGAACGGGCGCTCCTCCGCCAGCTTGTTGGTTACGGTCGGCGACAGGCGGGCGTCTATAGGCGAGCCCATCAGGGTCAGGCTGGCGGGCCGCATCGGATCATTGTCGTCCGACATCAAGGCGGTGGCGGCCAGAACGGCCGGCCCTGGCTGACAAACCGCCACGACATGGGCGCGGCGGCCCAGGCTGCCGAGTATGGCGATGACGGTCTTCACATAGTCCTGAAAGCCGAACCGACCCTCGCCAATCGGTACGTCCCGGGCGTTGGACCAATCGGTGACATAGACATCGTGATCGATCAGAAAGGTTTCCACAGTGCCCCGAAGCAGGGTCGCGAAGTGTCCCGACAGCGGCGCGACGATCACAACGGCCGGTGTTTCGACGTTGGCGCCCGCGGCCCGCAGAGCATCCGGATCCCGGCGAAAGCGCCGCACGGTGACCCACGGCGACGCCCAGGCGGTCTCACAGGTCACCGGCACGATCCGCCCGGCCACGGTCACCTGATCGATCCGCCAGGCCGGCTTGCCGTAGCGCCGCGTCAGATTGGCGAACAGATCGGCCGAGGCATAGAGGTTACGCCCCAGGTCGGTGTCACCGGCCAGATTGAGCGGCGATCGCCAGAAGTCCCGGGCCCATTGAGCCGCGGCGGTGAGCGGAGCGGTTGATCTGTAGGTGGCTTCATGAAGGGCGTAGAGCATCGGGTCTCGCTATGTGGCGCCTTGCGGATATGGCCTCCCGCCTTGTTCAAGTCCAGCGGTGGTCGCGTCAGCGCATTTGCGGAGACGGCCCGGGTCAAGACCCGCCCATGGCCGCGAGGATCTGGCGCGCGACATCCGGCGGCGGCGCCGTGACATCCAGGGGCCTGACGAACCGGCCGCTGGGGTCCATCAGATAGACTACCGCCGAGTGGTCCATCGTGTAGGAAGCGCCCTGGGGCGCCTTTTGATAGTAGACGTGATAGGCGTGGGCCGCCGCCGCGATCTGGGCTGGCGAGCCGGTCAGGCCGCGGGTCCCCTTGGGAAAGGACGCGCTGTCGAGATAGGCGGCCAGGGCCTTCGGCGTGTCGCGTTCGGGGTCGACCGTGATGAACACTACCTGAAACCGGCTGGACCGATCGCCCAGGGCGCCGATCGCCTGGCCGAGGGTCGACAGCGTGGTCGGGCAGACGTCGGGGCAGTAGGTATAGCCAAAAAACACGGCGGACCATTTTCCGGCCAACAAACGCTCGTCAACCGCCGCGCCGCTCTGATCCACCAGATGAAACGGTCCGCCGATGTCGCTTGGCGATGGCGCCCGAGAGGTCGAGCGCCATGCGAACAGCCCAAGGACCACCACCAGCACGGTGGCGACAACTCCAGTCCACATCCACGGTTTCATCTCGTTTTCCCGACCACGGTAGCCCTCGCGCGGCGGGCTTTTTGGGCGCATTCTTGCGATCATGCCACCGAGAACAACCCTCGCCACTTTGATGTCGGCATTGCCCGGAGCGAACTCGGTAGGCCGCGGCGCGACAGAGGCCGCGCCAGCCCGCCCAGGACCCAGTCATCGAATAAACGGGCGCATGCTGGTGGTGTTGCGCGGCATATTGATCATTGGAGAGATCCAGATCGTGCTGGTGACGTGGCTGGTGCTGAAGTGGCCATTCAGCTTCGGACCCTGCGCGGCCCTAATCGGCGTCAGCGCGGTGCTGAACCTCATTCTGGCCCTGTCACCGCCGGCGCGGCGCCGGGTCCGCCCATGGGAAGTCACCGCCCAACTCGTGTTCGACATAGTGCAATTGACCATCCTTCTGTTTCTGACCGGCGGTGTGGTCAATCCGTTCGCCTTGTTGTTGATCTTCCCGATTTCGGTGGGCGGCGCCGCGCTGCCCTTTCGTCACGCAATCGGTCTTTGCGTCCTGGGTGTCGTTGCGGCTCTGGTCCTGGCCATGGAGGCCGCGGCCCCGCCCTGGTATCATACCATCGGTCCAGGGATGGATTTCGCGGTCTATCGGCTCATCCGGTCGATGGCCCTGATCGTCGCCCTGGCGTTCGCGACCGCCTATTCGATCTGGTCGTCCTCGCAGGGCGCACGGCGGGAACTGGCGCTTCACCTGACCGAAACCGTGCTGGCCAGGGAACAGCGATTGTCGGCCCTCGGCGCACTATCGGCGGCCATGGCTCATGAGATGGGTACGCCCTTGGCAACCATCGCCATCGTGGCGACGGAGATGGCGCGGGAGGCGCCGGAAGGTCCTCTGCGCGACGACGCCGTCCTCATGGTCGAACAGGCCCGGCGATGCCGGGACATCCTCCGCCGCCTGGCCGAGGAGCCCGAGCGACAGGACGCCCTGCATGAACGCATGAGCCTGCTGCAATTCGTGCGGGAGATCGTGGAGCTCTACGCCAAGTCGCCCAATATACGCGTTGAAGCGGTGGTCAGCGGACCGCCGGGCATGGCCGCGCCGGATCTTTGGCGGCGCCCCGAAATCATCCACGCTATCTCGACGATGGTGGAAAATGCTTTCGATTTCGCCCGGGGCGAGATCCTGTTGACCGTACGCTTCGACGCTGAATACCTATCGGTTGAGGTGCGCGACGACGGGCCGGGCTTTTCGGCCGCCATACTGCCGAAATTGGGTGAGCCCTATGTTACGAGTCGCCCGGATGGACAAGGCTCCAGAACCGGTCACATCGGGATGGGCCTGGGCTTATATATTGCAAAAACCCTGCTGGAGCGGTCCGGAGCCCGGCTCACTTTTTCCAATGGCGCCCAGCACGGCGCTATCATCACCGCTCGCTGGCGCCGGTCGCGGATTGAAGCCCCATCGGCGACTGACAGATGAAATATCGCCTCGCACAACTGTAACTTGTCACACAATGAAAATTGGCGACATAGTGACGCGGTCGAGCTTGGTCGTTTACCATAAGCCAGTGGTTTCGGCCGTGAGACGCTTCGATGGATGACATGACGGGAACCACTCAAGCCGACAGAACGCTGCTGTTGCTGGATGACGACAGCGCCCTGCGCTCGCGACTGGGCCGGGCGTTGGAGTCTCGTGGATTTCAGACCATTGCCGTTGAAACCGTTTCCGAAGCGCTGGCCGTAGTCAGAGAGCGCGCGCCAGCCTTCGCGGTCCTGGATCTGCGGCTGGAGGATGGATCTGGCCTGTCGGTGGTGGATGCCCTTCGCGAAATCCGGCCAGACGCCAGGATTGTCATGCTGACCGGCTACGGCAATATCGCCACCGCCGTGGCGGCGGTGAAAGCCGGCGCCGTCGACTATCTGTCGAAGCCAGCCGACGCTGACGATGTGGTCAATGCTCTGTTAGCGGCCGCAGGCGCCCCGCCGCCACCGCCGGAAAACCCGATGAGCGCCGACCGGGTTCGATGGGAGCACATCCAGCGGGTCTACGAGCTCTGCTCGCATAATGTCTCCGAAACGGCGCGCCGCCTGAACATGCATCGGCGCACCCTTCAGCGCATTCTGTCCAAACGCGCGCCACGATAGAATCAGGTCGCGATCAGGGCGCGGCCGGCCGCCAGCCGCGCGAAGGCGATGGTCAGGGCCTTTCGACGCGCGCCGGCGAGGGCGGCGATCGGCGCATCCCGGAGCACGGCGCCGTCGAACGCGTCGGCGACGATCAAACCCGGGCCGTCGGGCAGGATCTGGCGAGGAAACTCCGGAGAGACCGCGAAGAAGAAGCTGTCGCAGAAGGCCAGATACTCGCCCCACTTCTGGTCGGTGCGGAAATCATCAAGGCCCGATTTGACCTCGGCCACCGCGATCTCCCCACGCGGACCGATGGCCATGATGTCGGCCCGGCGACCGTTGGGCAGGCCGACCTCCAGCAACGGCGCATAGCCGAGCGCCACGAACAACCGGGCCGCGCCGCGAGTGACGGCGTTGGTGATTTCGGGGCGACTGAAGATGAGGGTGACCGAGTCCATCACCCCATCATGTTCACTCTGTGTTCGCGGTCAACCGCCAGCTTGAGTTGGGTAGATCAGCCGCGACGGGGGATATCCAAGCGCCCCGGCCCGCCCCACCGCCGCCGCGAGGGTGGCGTTGGGCAGCGCCGGCCGCCTGGACAGCAGCCAGACATAGTTTCCGCCGGGCGTACCCATCAGCAGCCAGCCGTTATCGTCGGCGTGGTCGAGAATCCAATAGTCCTGGTGGATCAAACCACCCAGATAGCTAAGGCGAAAGCGGGTGTTGTCGCCCGGCGTTATGATCCGCGCCTTAGCCGTGACGATCTTGACGACACCCCGGGCCGAACCGCGATGGCAGGTTTCGATGACTGTGAAACCCGTGTTCCCGCGGTCCTGAAAGTCGGTTGTCGGACCCTGACAGTCCTTCTGCATGGTGTTGGGGGTGCGGGCGATCTCATACCACCGGCCAGCGTAGACATCCTTCGAGACCGGTTTCAAGGGATTGGGCGCCGAAGTCCTGGCGAACGCCGCGCCAGTGGACAACAAAGCGAGACCTATCAAAAAGCCCTTGCTCGGGATCGCGGACCAACGGGCGGTCGGCGGGGTATGAGAGTCGGGCATGCAACCTCCGGGGGTCTTACCGACTCCCTTCCTGGCGCCTCTCACCTGAACAGTGGATGAAGACGACGACAAGGCAAACGCCCCGCCAGTTGAACCGACGGGGCGTCGCGAGTCGAGCCGCGAGTGCGGAAATACGCTATTCCGCCGCCAGCAAGGTGACCGGGCGCTCGCGGAAATTTATGGTCTTCAGATAGGCGATGCCCTCGTCGGCGATGTCGTCACCCACCATTCGGTCGCCTTCGGCCTTGAGCTCATCCATATCGACATACATGCCGTAGAAGCCGCGGGTGCGGTCGGTGATGACGCCGGCGTTGAGTAGCGTCTTGATCAGAACCCGGAAGATATTGGTGGCTTCCTTCATATCCTCGCGGCGGGCCTCGTCAGTCGCCAGTTTTTGAATCTCGGCCAGGACGATGTCCGGGTCGAGGCCGAACTCCTCATACAGGTCGCGCTGTTCGCTGGGCGAGACCAGGTTGAACAGCACGCTCTGGAAGCAATGAGCGGCCCAGTCCTCGACGATCGCGTGCTCTTCGGGCGTCAGCTTGGGCACGGTGCGATCGGCCCAGATCTTGCCGAATTTGTGGTGGAACGCCTCATCGGTCATCACTAGCTGCATCAGCTTGCGGCCAAGCGGGTCGTTGAGCTTTTGATAGAAAGTGGCGAAGGCGCCCATGGCCAGGCCCTCGACCAGCATCTGCATGCCGATGATCTTCTTGTAGACCTCGGGCGCCGAGATGATCTCGACCAGAAGGTTCTTCAGCACCACGCTGCATTCCACGGGCCTGCCCCAGCGGGCCTTGATGTATTTGGCGAAGGCGGTGACGTGGCGGGCTTCTTCGCGGGTCTGGTTGGCCGCGTATTCCTGGGCTCCCTGGTCGTAGAGCACATGGCAGAGTGACGCGGACAGGTTCAGCGCGCCCTGCTCGCCGTGCAGGATCGAGGAAAAGCTGCGCAGCAGTGATTTATTGATGAACTGTGCCCTAAGCGACGGGTCCTTCAGGTGGTTGGACACATAGTCGGTCTGGATGGCGATATTCAGGTCTTCGGGGACGAGAGGCTTATTGAGCATGTCCCAGGGTTCGTCAAAATCGATATATTTCTTGTCGAGCGGATCCCAGAAGTGATCGTGGGTGGCGCTGATGATCTTGTCGAAGGCGTCGGTGCGGGCGCCGTAGCGATCAAGATTCAGCATCGCCTCGAAATCGTCGGGCGCCACGGCGTCGTACATGGCGTCCTTGGTGATGTTTCCGTCGGCCACGGCGAAGTCTCCCATCGGATTGTTTTCAGCAGTCCGAAAATGATTGGCGTTCGGAGGTGAGTCAACCAAAAATGACGGGGGCGTCACGAATTTTCGGCGAGGCCGCTCCAGGCGTGGCTTGCCGCCGCCACCACGGGAAGCGAGACTAAGCGCCATGACCAGCATCGATTCCCCCCGCCTGGACCGCGCCGTTCAGTCCATTCCTCGCGCCTATGCAGGTCCCGGAGGCGCGCTCGCGGTCGTCAAGGATGGCGAGGTGCTGATCCGCCACACCTGGGGGTTCGCCAACGCCGAGCGGCGCATCGCCTTCACGCCGCGCACCCTGTTTCGGATGTGTTCGATCACCAAGCAGTTCACCTGCGGCGTGGCGCTCGACGCATTTCCGGATCTTTCGGTCCTGGACGGCAACATCCGCCATCGCTTGCCTTTGTTGCAAGGACCAGTCCCCAGCGCGGCGCACCTGTGTCACAACCAGTCAGGGCTGCGCGACTATTGGGCGGTAGCGATGCTTGCGGGTTCACCGGCCGAGGCGCCCTTCGGCGACCATGAGGCCCGCAGGCTGATCGCCGACACCCGATCCCTGCACTTCACGCCGGGAACCCGGTTCTCCTACGTGAACCAGAACTTCCGCATGCTGTCGGATATAGTCCAGGATCGACTGGACACCGGCTTCCCGGATTTGCTCCGCCGCCGGATCTTCGAGCCGGCGGGGATGGAGACCGCCTTCCTGGCGGCCGACACCCGCGCCATGCCTGACGGGACCGAAGGCTATGAAGGAACCCAGGCCGGGGGTTTCCGGGCCGCCGAGAACAACATCCTGTGGACGGGCGACGCCGGACTGGGCGCCAGTCTGGACGACATGATCGCCTGGGAGCGCCATATCGACGCCACGCGCGATGATCCCGGCGCCCTCTACAGCCGCCTGTCGGCGCCGGTCGCCTTCGCCGACGGGAACACTGCCGGCTATGGTTTCGGCCTCGGTCGGTCGTCCGCTTTTGGACGATCGGGGACCGGCCACGGCGGCGCCCTGCGCGGCTGGCGCAGTCATCGCCTGCACATTCCCGCCGAACGGTTGTCGGTGGTGGTGATGTTCAATCACCTGTCCAACGCCAGCGGCGCGGCCGCCGAACTGCTCGCCGCCGCGCTTGGCGAGACGCCGCCAAAACCCGACACCGCCTTGGCCCCACCCAGCTGGACCGGCGCCTATCTGGAACCCGAAACCGGGCTATCCGCGCGTATCGACTCACCCACGCAAGGATCGGTGCGCCTGCGGTTCGGACATTCGGCGGAGACCCTTGATCTGAAGCCCGACGGTTCGGCGGGCGGCGACGGCGCGCCGCGATTGAGCTGGGCGGAAGCCGGCCTGTCGATGGAGCGTCCCGGCGACAACTTCACCACCCGCCTCGCGCCACTTGCCACGCCGGCGGGCCCCGCCGGCGTGGCGGGTCGCTATCGCTGCGAGGAACTCGACGCCGAGGTGACCGTGACCGACGCCGGCGGCGCGCTCTACGGCGCCTTCTCGGGCTTCCTCGGCCAGGGCCGGATGGAGTTGCTCGACCCCGTGGGCGCCGACGTCTGGGCCCTGCCCTGCCCACGCGCCCTGGACCACACCCCACCCGGCGACTGGACCCTGGCCTTCCGCCGCGACGCCGGCGGCGGTGTGACCGGCGTCAAGGTGGGCTGTTGGCTGGCCCGAGGGCTGAACTACGATCGGGTCGCCTAACTTCCCCGCGCGTCGCGCTTGGCCAGCACCCTCAGCCGCAGGGCGTTGAGCTTGATGAAGCCGCCGGCGTCGTGGTGATCATAAGAGGTCTGGCCTTCCTCGAAGGTCACCAAATCCTGATCGTATAGAGAATAAGGGCTGGAGCGGCCGATGATGCTTACATTGCCCTTGTAGAGCTTGATCCGCACCTGGCCGGTGACCTTGGACTGCGAATAGTCGATGGCGGCCTGCAGCATCTCCCGCTCGGGCGAGAACCAGAAGCCGTTGTAAACCAGTTCGGCGTATTTCGGCATAAGCTCGTCCTTGAGGTGCATGGCGCCCCGGTCGAGGGTGATCGATTCAATGCCTCGATGGGCCGCGAGCAGGATCGTGCCGCCCGGCGTCTCATAGACCCCGCGCGACTTCATGCCGACGTAACGGTTCTCCACCAGGTCGAGGCGCCCGACGCCGTTGTCGTGGCCCAACTGGTTCAGCCTGGTCAGCAGATCGGCCGGCGAAAGGGCTTCGCCGTCGATGGCCACGGGATCGCCGCACTGGAAATCCATCGTGAAAACGGTGGGTTTGTCGGGCGCGTCCTCCGGAGCGATGGTGCGCATATGGACGAACTCCGGCGCCTCGACGTCCGGGTCCTCCAGAACCTTGCCCTCGGACGAGGAGTGCAAAAGATTGGCGTCGACGCTGAACGGCGCCTCGCCGCGCTTGTCCTTGGCGATCGGGATCTGATGGGCTTCGGCGAAGGCCAGCAGGGCCTCGCGGCTCTTGAAGTCCCATTCCCGCCAGGGCGCGATCACCCGAATATCCGGCTCCAGCGCATAGTAGGCCACCTCGTAGCGCACCTGATCGTTGCCCTTGCCGGTCGAGCCGTGGGAAACCGCGTCGGCTCCGACCTTACGGGCGATATCGATCTGGGTCTTGGCGATCAGCGGCCGGGCGATCGAGGTGCCGAGCAGATACTGGCCCTCGTAGACGGCGTTGGCCCGGAACATCGGAAACACATAGTCGCGCACGAAGGTCTCGCGCAGGTCCTCAATGAAGATGTTCTCAGGCTTGACGCCCAGCAGCAAGGCCTTGTCCCGGGCCGGACCAAGCTCCTCGCCCTGGCCCAGGTCGGCGGTGAAGGTCACCACCTCGCAGCCGTAGGTCTGCTCCAGCCACTTGAGGATGATCGAGGTGTCGAGACCTCCCGAATAGGCGAGGACGACCTTTTTGGGAGCGGATTGGACGGACATGCGGTTTCTCTAAGTTCAGGGAGGAGGGCGCTTTAGATCAGGCCGCTCGCACCTTCAACCGCGCGCCGCCCACCAGGGCGACAACCTCGATCCGCGCGCCGAGGGCCACGGGGTCGGCGCCGTCCAGTTCGGCCGCCCATTCCTTGCCGTCGACGAACACCCGGCCCAACCCACCGTTGAAGGCGGTCGCCGCTTGTCCGGCGCGGCCGATCAACCGCGCATGGGGATCGTTGGGATCGTGGCCGGACTGGTCCGACCGGTTGATGAAACGACGGCCCAGATAGGTGCTGGCGATGGTCAGGAGGGCGAAGATCGCCGCCTGCGCCGTCAGGTCCAGCCGGCTGACCAGAGTGACCAGCCCCACCGCCGCCGCTGAACCCGCCGGCCACAGCAGCCAGCCCGATCCGGTCACCAGCTCGACGCACAGAAAAACCGCTCCGACGGCGAGCCAGCCCAGCAGGGCGTGGGCTGCGAATAGATCGATGAAAGCCGTCATCGGCCTCAGGCTCCGGACGGAGGCGCTGGTGGTGGAAAGGGCGGGGGCGGGGCGAAGGTCGGGACCGCCGCGCGCCGGGGCGCCGCGGCGGCGGCGGCCGACTCTGCGCGGGCCGCATTGACCAGTTCGGTGATGCCCGCGATCGAGCCGGCGATACCGGCCATATCGGTGGGCACGATCACAGTGCGCTGCTGGGGCGAGTCGGCGAGCTTGGCGAACGCCTCGACATATTTCTGGGCGACGAAATAATTCAGGGCGTTGACGCTGCCGGCCTCGATGGCGTCGGAAACCGATTTGGTGGCCGCGGCCTCGGCCTCGGCAGAGCGTTCACGCGCTTCGGCGTCTCGATAGGCGGCTTCGCGGCGTCCCTCGGCCTGCAGGATGGCCGATAGCTTGGCACCCTCGGCCCGGGTCACGGCGGCCTGTTTCTCGCCCTCGGCCTCGGTGATCACTGCGCGCTTTTCGCGCTCCGCCTTCATCTGGCGGGCCATGGCGTTGGTGATGTCCGGCGGCGGCTGCAGGTCCTTGATCTCGATGCGCGCCACTTTGACCCCCCACGGGCCGGTGGCTTCGTCGATCACCGTCAGCAGGCGGGTGTTGATCTGGTCACGCTGGGACAGAACCTCATCCAGCTCCATCGATCCGACCACGGTGCGCAGATTGGTCATGGTCAGCTGGCCGATGGCGAAGTTCAGATTGGCCACGCGATAGGCGGCGGCGGCCACGTCCATCACCTGGATGAACACGATGGCGTCCACCTGGACGGTGACGTTGTCCTTGGTGATCACCTCCTGGCGCGGCACGTCGAGCACCTGCTCCATCACGCTGACCTTGCGGCCGATGGCCTCCATGAAGGGCATGAGGATGGTGATGCCGGGCTTCAGGGTGCGGGTGTAGCGGCCGAACCGCTCGACGGTGAACTCATAGCCCTGGGGCACGATCTTGATCGCCGACACGGCCAGGAACAGCGCCAGGATCAGGGCGGCGAGGGTGAAGATTCCGAACACCATGGATATGCGGCTTTCCTGAACAGCGCTTGAAGATACGCCTCTCTCGCCGACCACGCCATGGCGAGACGGATCACACCGTCACCTGGGTCCCCAGCTCCACGGCTCTGCCGGGGGGAATCTTGAAGAAGTCGGTGGGGTTGGCGGCGTTTTTCATCAGGAAGATGAACAGATGATCCTGCCAAAGGGGCATGCCCGAGCGGGCGTCGGGCACGATCGATCGGCGGCCCATGAAGAAGCTGGTCGACATGATGTCGAACTTCAGTCCCAGGGCCCGGCACTTGGTCAGGCTCTTGGGCACATTCGGGCTTTCCATGAAACCGTAGGTGAGGATCACGCGCTTGAAGTCGCCGTTGATCGGTTCGATCCGCACCCGGTCGCAGTCCTTGACCGTCGGCGTTTCGGCGGTCTCGATGGTCAGGATCACATTGCGCGTATGCAGCACCTTGTTGTGCTTGAGGTTGTGCATCAGGGCCACCGGGGCCAGGTCGGGATTGGCCGTCAGGAACATCGCGGTTCCGGCGGTTCGGAACGGCGGGCGCTTGGCGAGCATCGTGCACAGGTCGGTCAGCGGCAGGCTGTCGGCGCGGGTCTTGTCGGTGAGGATCCTGACACCCCGGGACCAGGTCCACATCACGATCACCGACCCGGCCCCACACGCCAGGGGCAGCCAGGCGCCGTCGGCGATCTTCAACAGGTTGGAAGCCAGAAACACCGAATCCAGCGACAGGATCGGGATGAGCAGCGCGGCGAGCTGAAAACCGTTCCAGCGCCACATGTGGCGCGCCACCACATAGGCCAGCACGGTGCTGATGAACATGGTTCCTGTCACCGCCACGCCATAGGCCGAGGCCAGGCGGTGCGAGCTTTGGAACACCACCAGCAGCACCAGTACGCCGACGATCATGATGCCGTTGACGGCCGGCACGAAGATCTGTCCCGACTGGGTCTCGGAGGTGCGTTTGATATCGATGCGGGGCAGCAAACCCAGCTGAACCGCCTGGCGGGTCATCGAGAACGCTCCGGAAATCACCGCCTGACTGGCGATCACCGCCGCCGCCGTGGCCAGGATCAGGACCGGCCAATAGGCGAAATGGGGCACCATTTCGAAAAACGGATTCATCCGGGCGTGGCCGTGATGCAGCACCAGCGCGCCTTGCCCCAGATAGTTCAGGGCCAGGCAGGGAAAGACCAGGCCGAACCAGGCCGCCCGGATCGGCTTCTTTCCGAAATGCCCCATGTCGGCGTAGAGCGCCTCCGCCCCGGTCACCGCTAGGAACACGCTGCCCAGGATCACAAAGCCGACGAAGCCGTTCTCGACCAGAAAACGGATCGCCCAATAGGGGTTGAACGCGCGCAGGACCGACAGGTCATCCTTGACGTGCAGTATGCCCAGCGCCGCGAGGGTCAGCAGCCACAGGGTCATCACCGGACCGAACAGGGCGGCCACGCTGCGCGTGCCTCGCGCCTGAACCATGAACAGCGCCACCAGAATGCCAGCCGCGATCGGCAGGACATAGGGCGCCAGACCCAGGTGGGGCGCGTCCTTGAGGCCCTCCACCGCCGACAGCACCGAGAACGCCGGTGTGATGATGCCGTCGCCATAAAACAGCGAAACCCCGACGATCCCCAGGATGAACTGCCCTCCCGAGGGTCGGCCCAGGGCGCGCTGGGCCAGCGCCATCAGAGCCACCGGACCGCCCTCGCCCTTGTTGTCGGCCCGCATCAGAAAGAAGATATATTTGACCGTGACGACCAGGGTCAGGGTCCAGAGGATAAGAGAAACCACCCCCAGAACGGCGATATGCGGCGGTCCGACCGGGCGCGAGTGGGCCAGGGCTTCGCGTAGCGCATAGAGCGGGCTGGTGGCGATGTCGCCGAACACCACGCCCACGGAACCGAGCGCCAGGGCGGCGAATCCGCGGCGCCCGATTGTGGCCCCGCCCTCGCCGATCTCGATCTCGGCGCCGAGACCGGATGGCGCATCCGCTGGGTTCGGCTCTGCCGGGACGTGGACGCCCAAATGCGACTCTCCAGAACCAAGGCGGGCGCGGTACACCCGATCCCCGTCGCGTTCAATGCGGTCATTGACGCCGGACACGAAGATTTCAGCTTTGCGTACTGATCGCCGTCTACGGTTCTGGATCGAGATCGGTTTGGATTTGATCTATTCAGATTGATCGTGCGCTACCTGGAGTGCGATGTCGCGACGCCGCCGCGGCCGGCGTCGCCTGGGTGGACGTGCTGCTGATAGGGCGCCGCGGTATCGCGGCGGACCAGATTGATCGTCGAACTGGCGAGACCCGTCAGCATGAATTGAATGGCCATGGCGCACAGGATCAGGCCCAGAACCCGCACCACGATCACCATGCCGATCTTGCCCAGGGCTCGGGAGATCAGATTGGTGAACCAGAAGGCTGCCACGATCAGGGCGCAAACCGCTGCGATCACGCCCAGGCCCACGGCCGTTCCCGCCGCGCCGAACGCGCGCGCTTCCTCGGCATAGATCACTGCCGACCCGATCGCGCCCGGCCCGATCAGCAGAGGGATGCCGAAGGGCACGATCAGGCCTTCGAAGCGCGCCTTGGCGTAGGCCCGGGTCGACAACTGCGCCGTCTCTCCACCGGCGTCGGCTATCGAGTGCATCAGGTCTCCGCGCGCCATGTCCAAACCAAGCAACAGCAGCAGGATGCCGCCGGCGATGCGGAAGGCGGCCATGGAGATGCCAAAGAACTGCAGGATCGCCAGGCCGGTCAGATAGAACGCGCCGAGGACCAGGAAGGCGAACACCGCGATGTAGAACGCGGTCAACCGCCGGCCCGCGGCCGTCGCCCCCACTGTCGCCGCCGCGAACAGCGGCACGTTGCCCACCGGGTCGATCAGCGCGAACAGGGCGACGAAGAAATTGATGGCGAATTCGGTCAGCGACATCGCCGTTGCTTAGCCGAAATCCCGAGACCTGGCGACGAAGCCTAGAAGTCGATGGCCAAGCCCTTGAGCTCCCAATCACCATAGCGCGTGGGCTCCGGCCCAGCCGGGCCGCCCCGCTCTAGCGAGATCTGAAACGCAGCTTCTTTCGCGTCCCGGCGCTGAGCCGCCTCCTCCAGGGCGCGGCGGGCGGCGGCGGTGAGCGCCTTACCGGGCGCGGCGTTGGGGGGGATTGAGTCTTTCATGGCCGCGAACTTAACGCCGGCGGACAGTTCGCGCCACGTCGATCGGCGCTCTTGCCGCGCGGGTCGGAACAGAGCACGGATCGCGGCGTGAACGAGCCCCTTCCGAACAAGCCAACGATGGCAAACACGCCGGGCACGCCCCTTCTCGCCCGCCAGGCAGCCCTGATACTGCTGCAGGCTGCCCTCGGCCGTCGCGGCGGCCTGGAAGAAGCCCTGAGCCATGGCCGCTATATGGCCCTTTCCCCCCAGGATCGCGGCTTCGCCCGCGCGGTGGTCATGGCCACGCTTCGCCGCCTGGGGCCTATCGACCGGGCGCTTGACGGCAAACTCAAGCGCGAACCGCCGGCCCCGACCCGTGACCTGCTGCGGCTGGGCCTGGCCCAGGCCCTGTGGCTCGATACCCCGGCCTTCGCCGCGGTGGACACCACCGTCAGCCTGGCGCCCAAGCCCCTTCGTGGGCTGGTAAACGCGGTGCTGCGGGGAGTCCTGCGGGAGGCCGCCCCGGATGAAGCCCCGGAATATCTGGCTCCGCCCTGGCTGCTGGCGCGCTGGCGCGCCGCGTTCGGTGACAGCGACGCCCTGGCCATCGCCGCCCAAATCGCTATCGAGCCCGCCACCGACCTGACGCGGCGCGATCCGACCGACACCGACATCGCCGAAACCCTGGAGGCGGAAGTCCTGCCCGGCGGCTCCCTGCGTCTGATCCGGCGCGGCGACGTGGCCGGTTGGCCGGGCTATGACGAAGGCCGCTGGTGGGTGCAGGATCGGGCGGCCGCCATCCCCGCGCGCCTGCTCCAGGCCAAGCCGGGCGAAACCGTCCTCGACCTGTGCGCCGCGCCCGGCGGCAAGACCCTGCAACTGGCCAGCGCCGGCGCCGGCGTCACGGCCCTGGACCAGTCGTCCGGCCGTTTGCGCCGGGTCGGCGCCGGCCTCGCCCGCACCGGCCTCTCGGCCGAAACCGTCACCGCCGACGCCGCCGCCTGGACCGATCAGCGGCTGTTCGATGCGGTTCTGCTGGATGCGCCCTGCTCGGCCACCGGCACGTTTCGCCGGCATCCCGACGTGCTGTGGAACGCCAAGCCCGGCGACATTCCCTCCCTCGTCCAACTCCAGTCCCGCCTGCTGGCCGCGGCGGCCGGGCGCGTTCGGCCCGGCGGACGGATGGTCTACAGCGTCTGCTCGCTGGAACCCGAGGAAGGCGAAGCGCAGGTGCGCGGCTTTCTTTCGGCCAACCCGGATTTCGCGCTTGAACCGATCAAGCCCGGCGAAGGCGGCTCGCCGGCGGTCAGTCTCGCCCCGGAAGGCTGGCTGCGCATCCTGCCACATCACGCCGACGGCGGGCTGGACGGCTTCTTCATCGCCAGATTCCGACGGCATTGACTCCACTGGCCCTGGTCGTATTTTCCGGCCACCGCGTGACTGGCGATTGAGGTGGATGACCACCGGGAAGCGCGGCGACGATTCCTCGTCATGCCGCACGCCTGGGCGCCCCCTTTGATCCAAGGAGCCCCCATGGCCACGCCAATCTTTCCCGCCGCACCCGACCTGTCGCAAATCCGCCGGGCGCTGATTTCGGTTTCAGACAAGACCGGCCTGATCGAGACCGCCCGCGCTCTGATCGGCCAGGGCGTTGAAATCGTCTCTACCGGCGGCACCCGCGCCGCCATCGCCGCCGCCGGCCTGCCGGTGGCCGACGTGGCCGATCTCACCGGCTATCCGGAGATGATGGACGGGCGTGTGAAGACCCTGCACCCGGCTGTGCACGGCGCCCTGCTGGGCGTGCGCGCGGCGCCGGACCACGCGGCGGCCATGGAAACCCACGGCATCGTCGGGATCGATCTGCTGTATGTGAACCTGTATCCGTTCGAGGCCACGGTGGCCGGGGGCGGCGACTTCGACACCTGTGTCGAGAACATCGACATCGGCGGCCCGGCGATGATCCGCTCGGCGGCCAAGAACCACGCCTATGTCGCGGTCTGCACCGCGCCGGAGGATGTGGCCGAAGTACTCGTCTCGCTGAAGGCGAACGCCGGCGCCACGCCGTTGTCGTTGCGCCGCGAGCTGGCGGCCCGCGCCTTCGCCCGCACCGCCGCCTATGACGGCGCCATCGCCGCCTGGTTTGCCGGCCAGAACGGCGAGGCGGAAAAGGCCCGTTGGCCGGCCCGGAAGGTTTTCGGCGGCCAGCTGAAACAGACCATGCGCTATGGGGAAAATCCTCATCAGGCCGCCGCCCTGTATGTGTTCCCCCGCCCTCGTCCCGGCGTCGCCACCGCCCGCCAGATCCAGGGCAAGGACCTGAGCTACAACAACATCAACGACACCGACGCGGCGGTGGAACTGGTCGCCGAGTTCGACCCCGCTGTCGGCGCGGCCGTGGCCATCATCAAGCACGCCAACCCCTGCGGCGTGGCGCTGGGCGAGGACCTGAAAGCCGCCTATCTGCGCGCGCTCGAATGCGATCCGGTCTCAGCCTTCGGGGGCATCGTGGCCCTGAACCGGCGCCTCGACGCCGCGGCGGCGCGGGAGATCGTCAAAATCTTCACCGAGGTGGTGATCGCGCCGGACGCCGATGACGACGCCATCGCCGTGTTCAAGCGGCGCAAGGACCTGCGATTGCTGCTGACCGGCGCCCTGCCCGACCCGACCTCGGCGGGGGAAACGTTCAAGAGCGTGGCGGGCGGCTTCCTGGTTCAGGGACGCGACGACGCCCGCCTCACCGCCGCCGACCTGAAGATCGTCACTAGGCGCGCGCCGACCGAGGCGGAACTTCGCGACATGCTGTTCGCCTTTACCGTCGCCAAGCACGTGAAATCCAACGCCATCGTGTTCGCCAAGGACGGCCAGACCGCCGGAGTCGGGGCCGGCCAGATGAACCGCAGGGACTCGGCCCGCATCGCGGCGCTGCGAGCCGGCGAGGCGGCCGAGGCCTCGGGGCTGCCCCAGTCCCTGGCCCACGGCTCGGCCTGCGCCTCCGATGCCTTCTTCCCCTTCGCCGATGGCCTTCTCCAAGCGGTGGAGGCCGGCGCCACGGCGGTGATCCAGCCGGGTGGTTCGATCCGCGACGACGAGGTGATCGCCGCCGCCGACTCCGCCGGGATCGCCATGGCCTTCACCGGCGTGCGGGTGTTCCGGCATTAGCTCTCCGACGGACTGGGCTGCGGCTTGACTGGCCCGGCGGCCGGGGCGACGCTCGCCTTATGACAGTGCTTGTGATCGGCGCGACGGGGTTCATCGGTGCGCCCTTGGTCCAGGCGTTCCTGGCCAGGGGTGAAGAGGTCGTCGCGGTCAGCGGCGGCGGACCCGGCGGCGTGGCGTGCGACCGGCGCGATGTCGCCTCCGTGACCGCTCTGATTGCCGCGCGAGGCGTGGACGCCATCATCGATCTGCTGGCTTACACCGTCGCCGACACCCTGCCGTTGTTCGGAGCGGTCAGCGGGCGGATCGAGCGCTATGTGCTGGCCAGCTCCCTCGATGTCTATCGCAACTATGAAGGTCTGCATGGCAAGGCACGGCCCACGCCGATCCTGGGACCCGTGAGCGAGGACGCGCCGCTTCGAACCACCCGCTATCCCTATCGCCTCGATCCGCGCCGCGACCCCGACTCTGAGGACGCTTGGCTCGACGACTATGACAAAATCCCGATCGAGGCGGCGCTACGAAACGCCGACCTGCGGCACACCATCCTCAGGCTGCCGATGACCTATGGTCCGGGCGATCGCCAACAGCGGTTCCGATGGGTGATTTCGCCCATGCTAAAGGCCCGCCCACGGCTTACGATCGACCCAGCCTGGGCGGCGTGGCGAACCACCTATGGCTATGTGGGCGACGTTGCCGACGCGCTCGCGCACGGCGCCCTCCATGATCAGGCGCGCGACCGGACGTTCAACCTGGGCGAGCCGGACCCTCCGGACCATCGGGCGTGGGTCGATCGTTTCGCGCGCGTGCTGGACTGGTCCGGCGAGATCGCGCTTGAGGCCGCGCCGCCGGAAAGCCCGATCGCCGGCTTGAACCTGGGCTTTCCACTGATCGCCGACACCAGCGCCTTTCGCGCCGTCTGCGGCTGGGACGAGCCCACACCGCTTGCGGAGCGACTGGAGAGAACGGTGGCCGAACAACGATCGCGTCAGCCTTGATCGAGCGTCGAAGGCGGGGTTCACTCGATCGCTACAATCGAGGCATGGAGATCTGACCTTTCCACCCCTGTCGGCGGCCGTGCATCGGAATGCATCGCGATGCATCCACATGCTCGCCGTAGCGCCTGCCGCGGAGGGCCGCGCGCGCGTATTTCTATCGTCGAACGTCAATCCGCCGCTTCGATCGAAACCGAACACACCATGCGAACCCTGTCCTCGATATCCACCACGCTGGCGATCCGGGTCGGAGTCGCGACCCTGTTGGTCGCGCCGGCCGGTGACCGTGCGCAATCCCGCCGTCTGACCGCCATAGGCAAGGTCACCCAACTGACCGCCACGGGCGCCTTCTCGACGCTGGGCGTCAAGCTGGGCGACCCGTATGAAATGAGCCTGACCTTCGACGATGGCGGCGCCATCGCCACCTTCGGCCAGTCCCATGGGGTGGGCGGCGGCGTTCACGACGCCATCTCCGCCAATATCGACAGCCATCATTTCATGACCAACACGCTGCCACTCGACTACAGCCTGGGCGGGAGTGTCGCCGGACCCACCGGACCGAACGGCGCCGTGTGGCAGATGGTGCTGGTGGACAATACGTCCGACGCTTTCGCGCCCAACATCGACCCGGGATATCCCGTCATCCACGATATCGATCTGGCGATGGAGGCGTTCTATCAGTTCGGCTTCGCCGTTCGCACGAACGGCGACTCACTGCTCGGCGTCGGACTCGAGGACGACGAGCGGTCCTCGACCGGCGTCATTCTTAACGGCAGCGCGCCGGAATAGGCCAGTTGGGCCCTCAGAATGACGGGCGGCGCTGGTATTGGGGTCATGGCCCAGGCGCATCGAGGGCCATAGAGGTCGATGGCCTGATTTACAAAAGTTCCGACCCCGGAGATAGGTGACGCCAAATCATCATCCAGGGAAAGCGCCATGACCGACACCACCTTCGACGATCTGTTTTCAATCAAGGGCAAGGTCGCCCTGGTCACTGGTGGATCGCGAGGGATCGGCGAGATGATCGCCGCCGGATTCCTGGCCAAGGGCGCCAAGGTCTATATCTCCTCGCGCAAGGCGGCGGTCTGCGATGAGACCGCCAGGCGGTTGGCGGAAACCTACGGTGGGGAGTGCATCTCCCTGCCCGTCGATCTCTCTCAGCTTTCAGGGGTGGAGAGCCTCGCTTCCCGGTTGGCCGAACTTGAGCCGAAACTGGACATCCTGATCAACAACGCCGGCGTTTCATGGGGGGCGAAGCTCGAAGCGTTCCCTGAAATCGGCTGGGACAAGGTGATGGACACCAACGTCAAGGGGGTGTTTTTCCTGACCCAGAAGCTGATGCCCCTGCTGCGGGCCGCCGCCAGCGCGCAAAGCCCGGCCCGGGTGATCAATATCGGCTCGATCGACGGCCTCAAGACCGCCGCCTTCGACACCTTCTCCTATGGCGCCTCGAAGGCGGCCGTACACCATTTGACCCGCTTCATGGCCGCCCACCTTACCAAGGAGCACATCATCTTCAACGCCATCGCGCCCGGTCCCTTCCCGACCTGGATGCTAAGCACCGGGGTCGGCGGCGGCGGCGATGTCGACAACACCGATTGGGACCGGGTGGGCCGCGGCAACCCCAGCGGCCGGGTCGGCACGCCCCAGGACATCGCCGGCCTGGCCATCTTCCTCAGCTCCCGCGCCGGCCAATACGTGGTCGGCCAGACCATCGCCTGCGACGGCGGCTCGGTGGCGGCAGCCTAGTAAAAGCTTCAGCCGCCGATCAAGCCGCAGCCAGTTCCCTCAGCGCGGCGTTGGCGATGGTGAGTTTGGCGAAGGTCCAGCCTCCGGGGGAGGCCTCGATCTGGGCCAGGGTGTCGCGGGCGGCCTTGACCGCCCCGGCGCGGGCCGCGGCCCAGGCGGAGACGGCGGCGACATCACGGCCGGGATCGTCGGGATTGGCGGGTGCGCCGGCGAAGGCGATCACCGACGCCGAAAGCGACGCTTGTTCGGCCAGGATGTCCTCGATCAGGCGGCGCACGGCCATTCGCTCATAGGGATCGCTGGTCGAGTGGGCGGTGGCGGCAGCGGATCGGAGACGATCGAAGCCGAATTGACCCGCCACCCGGTGGTAGACATGGGCGGCGTTGGCCAGCGGCCAGAGAGACGCCGCCGCCAGATCGCCGAGGTCGGCGGCATAGGTCAGCGGGCGCATCAGGCCGACCGAATGGGCCAGGTTCTTGGGCGCTCCAAGCTTTATCCAGGCCCCCGCCCTGCGTACCGCCGCCTTGCGTTCGAATGGCGAGAGAACCGCTGGGACCAGATCGCGCAGCATGTCCACCGCCGGTTGATAGCGGTCGATCATACCCTGGACGCCGCTTGCCCCCCGGATCGTCCGGCGGGCGAGCCAAAAGGTCTGGCCGCGCAGCACCCGGACCAATTCGCCCTGGAGCGCCAGCTGAGCCGCCGCGGGAACGACGCCATCAAGCTCACGGACCCGCGCCCAGTCCTCGGCGAAACGTAGGGTCTGGCGGGCCGCCTCGAAGGCGACGGCCACGCCGGCGGCGTCGCAGCCGGTTCCCACCATCAGCCGGCCGGCGAAAGTCGGACCGCACAGGTTGACGATGTCGTTGTCGACGACCGTGGCGATGATCTCACGCCTTAGCCTGTGGCGGCGCATCTCATCCTCGAACCGGCCCAGCCGCGCCGGAAAGTATTGGCGCAGGGTGGCCTCGAAATAGGCGTCGTCCGGGGCGGAAGAGGCGACCAGCTGGTCGAAAAGTTCCAGCTTGCCGTAGGCCAGCAACACCGCCCGTTCCGGCCGGGTCAAGCCCTTGCCGCTCATCGCCCGCTCGGCCAGGGCGACGGCGGAGGGCAAACCCTCCAAGGCCCGGTTCAGCCGCCCCCGTGTCTCCAGCGAGGTCATGAAACCGGCCTGAGCGTCCAGATCGGCCACGACCGCAGGCTCCTGCAGCGACAGCTGTAGGATCTGGTCGTAGTTGTGCGCCAGCACATGAACCGCGATGTCGTCGGTCATCGAGGCCAGCAGAGCGTCGCGCTCGCCCGGCGCCAACGCGCCCGAGCGGATGGCCATGCCGGTAAGGATCTTGATGTTCACCTCGTGGTCAGAGGTGTCGACGCCGGCGGAATTGTCGATGGCGTCGGTGTTGATCCGCCCGCCGGCCAGGGCGAACTCGATACGGCCGGCCTGGGTCAAGCCCAGATTGGCCCCCTCCGCCACCACCTTGACCCGCAATTCGCGGCCGTTGATCCGTACCGCGTCATTGGCTTTGTCGCCGACGTCGGTATTGGATTCGCTGGCGGCCTTCACATAGCCGCCGATGCCGCCGAGGTAGAGCAGCTCGGCTCGACTTTTGAGAATGGCGACGATCAATTCGGCCGGAGAAACGGCTTCGACCGTAAGGTCCAGAAGCGCGCGCATCGCCTCGTTCACCGGTATCGACTTCATAGTGCGCGGCCAGACGCCGCCGCCGGGCGAGATCAGGCCCCGGTCATAGATGTCCCAGGAAGAGGTCGGCAGGTCGAACAAGCGCTTGCGCTCGGTCCAGCTGATTTCCGGATCCGGATCCGGGTCAACGAAGACGTGGCGATGGTCGAAAGCCGCGCGCAGCCGGATGGCCTTCGAGAGCAGCATGCCGTTGCCGAACACGTCGCCGGACATGTCGCCGACGCCGATCACGGTGAAGGGTTGGGTCTGGATGTCCTTGCCGAGCTCGCGGAAGTGCCGTTTGACCGATTCCCAGGCGCCTCTTGCGGTGATGGCCATGGCCTTGTGGTCGTAGCCGGCCGAGCCACCGGAAGCGAAGGCGTCGCCTAGCCAGAAGCCGTAGTCGGCCGCCACCTCGTTGGCGATGTCGGAGAAGGTCGCGGTGCCCTTGTCGGCGGCGACGACCAGATAGGGATCCTCGCCATCGTGAACCACGACCGCCGCCGGCGGGATCACGGCTCCGTCGGCGCCGATATTGTCGGTTAGGTCGAGAAGGCCGCGCAGGAAGGTACGGTAGGCTTCGATGGCGGCGGCGCGGATTTCACCCGGCGAGCCGCCCCGGGGCAGCTGTTTGGGATAGAAGCAGCCCTTCGAGCCCACCGGCACGATCACCGCGTTCTTGACCTGCTGAGCCTTCACCAGACCCAGGACCTCGGTGCGGAAGTCGCCCTGACGATCGGACCAGCGCAGGCCGCCCCGCGCCACGGGTCCGAACCGCAGATGCGCGCCCTCCACGGTCGGCGAAGCCACGAAGATTTCGCGATAGGGTTTGGGCGACGGCAGGTCGGTCAGCTCCCGGCTGGCAATCTTGAAGCTGATGTAGGGCTTGGAAGCGCCGTCCCCGCCCGGCTGGTAGTAGTTGGTGCGCGTGATGGCCTGGATCAGCGCGGCGATGCGCCGCAGCACCCGGTCGTGGTCAAGGCTTTCAACCGCCATCAGGGCCGCCTCGATCTCGCCGCCTAGCTGGACCGCGGCGGCGGCGCGGACCTCCAGGCCCGCCCCGGTCGCTGGATCGAAGCGCGCGGCGAACAGCCGGAGAAACAGGGCCGCCAGCTCTGGATACGCCGCCAGGGCCGCCTCCTGAACCGCCTGACTGGGATCCATCCCCGATTGACCACGATAAAGCGCCAGGGCGCGGATCAGGGCGGCGTCGCGCCAGTGGGCGCCGAGCTCCAGAACCAGGCGATTGAAGTGGTCGTTCTCCGCCGCGCCGCTCCAGACGGCGATGAAGGCCGCTTCGAACGGGGCCTTGATGGTCTCGAACGCCAAGCGCTCTCCGCGATCGTCCTCGACCAGGAAAGCGTGAATCCAAACCGCTTCGGTCGGTGTGCCGGCGACCGAGCCAGCGCGCCGAGGCGTGATTTCGAAAGCCTCCTCGGCCAGGGCGTTAAGGCCCATCCGCTCGAGAATCGGCAACATCCGAGCCAGAGGCGCGGGCGTTTCGCCGCTTTGGTAGAGCTTGAAGCGGAATTGCCTGGGCGAATCCCCCCGGCGGCGAAAGGCCCGCAACCGAATCGGCTCGGCTTCGGTCAGGGCGTCGATGACGGTCAGATCGTTGACCGCCTCCTTGGCGTCCTGGCGATCGCGATATCCGGGCGGAAACGCTTGGCCATAGGCGGCCAGGGCTTGGGCCGCGCGGCCGGGCTCGATCAGGCCGGCGCGAATCGCCGCGTCGAGATCATCGATCCAGGTGCGCGCCGCCAAGGCGATCCTGGCCTCGACGGAAGCCAAATCGGGCGCGGCCGGAGCGCCGGGCTCCAGTTGAATGACATAGTGAATTCGGGCCAGGGGCGCGTCGGAGAAGGTGGGGTGGGCGGCGGACACGCCGCCGCCAAACGCTTCGGCCAGGATTTCGCCGGCCCGCCGACGCAGGCGTTCGTCATACCGGTCGCGTGGCGCATAGAACAGGACCGACACAAACCGGTTGAACGGGTCCCTCCGGGCGAACAGCTTGACGCGGGGACGATCGGACAGGTGCAGCACCCCCAGCGCCATCGGCAGCAGTTCGCCGGCAGTGACCTGGAAAAGCTCGTCGCGAGGATAGGTCTCGAGGATGTTGGACAGGCGCATGGCGTTGTGGCTGCCGGCCGCGAAACCGGCGGCGGCCATCACGCTCTTGACCTTCCTGCGCAGCAGCGGCGTCTCGCGCGCCGGCTCATCATAGGCGTGCGCGGTAAACAGGCCGACGAAGCGGATTTCCCCCACCGGCATGCCGTCGGCGCCATAGCGGCGCACCCCCACATAGTCGAGCGGCGCGCGGCGATGCACCCGCGAGCGTAGATTTGCCTTGGCCACGATCAGCGGCGCGGGGGTTTCGATCCGATAGCGGAGGGACGCCGAAAGCACCGCCGGCTCGTCGATGCGCCGCAGGACCAAGCGCGCTGGATCGCGTAGGACCCCCAGGCTGTCTTCCGGCCGAAAATCAGGCTCCTCCGGCGCATAACTTCCGTCGGGACTACGAGGATAGTCGTAGATCCGGGAGCCTAGAAAGACGAAATGCCCGTCGTCCATCCAGCGAAGAAACTCGATATCCTCCTTGAGAGCGTCTGGTTCGCCAGGCGAGGCGCGGATCAGCTCCCCCGTGGCCCTGGCCAGCAAGGCAAGCATGCCGGGGAAATCATCCACGGCCAGACGAACGTCGGCGATTGTCTCCAGCGCCTGATCGATCAGGCCGGCGCGGCGCTCCTCCGCCACGGGGGTGAGCCAGACCTGGATCATCGACCTGCGACCCGCGCCGATCGCGGTCACCGGGTGGAACATGGCCCGAATCTCGGCGCCCCAATCGACGACCGCGCCCATCACGCTATCGACCAGGAACGGTGCGTCCGGTTGAACGATCTCAAGCCGGTCAAGCCCCAGGTCGCGAGCGCCAGCGCCAAGGGTCCGGACGAGACGGACGGCCGGTAGCACGGCGGCGGCGGCCCAGGTCCAGAAGTCGGCCAGCGCGGCCGCCAGATCCTCGACGGTAACGCCCGGCAGCTCCTCGGGGCGATAGTCTTCCAGAACGCTGGCCAGGAAGGCGCGCCGCGTCGCCGCCGTTGGCTCGACCGGGGCGCCGATGGCCAACCGGTCCGCGAAGGCGTCATTCAGCGCCTCGGGGGTGACTGTGTTCGTGGCTAGGCGGTGCTGATCGTCGGCCATGGTCGCTCGCCGGCCTCCCCGTGGTCTGGCCGGGCTCTATACAGCAAGTCGCGCCGGTTGGGACTGTTCCTCGGGCTCGCGGGGCTGATCGGGCGAACGCTCGAACCCCCGACCCAATTGCTGGGGATCGCCGTCGGCGGACAGCAGGATGGCGATCCACCGTGAGCCATCGAACTGGGCAAGTATGACCATGGTCAGAACGGTCAGTGGCGTCGACAGGAACATTCCCGTCAACCCCCATAAGGCCCCCCAGAAGGTGAGCGAAAGCATCACTACCAGCGGATCGACGTTGAGGCTGTCGCCCTGCATGCGCGGCAATAGAATGTTGCCGACCACGAACGTGATCGCCCAGAGACCGGCCAGCAGCAGCAGCGCCCGGGTGTAGCCGTCGAATTGGGCCAGGGCGAAAACCACCGGCAGCGCAATCGCTGCCACCGCCCCGACGATGGGCACATAGTTGACCACGAAGATCAGGAAGGCCCAGAACAGTGCGTTATCAAGGCCCAAGGCAAGCATCAGAACCCCTGACGCGACGGCGATGATCAGACCGGTCACGGTCTGCAGCCACAGATATCGTTCCACCCCGTCCCTGACGCGAAGAAAAACCTGCATGGCCTCCTGGCGCTCTTCCCGCAGACGAAACAGCCTCACCGCCTTACGTTCGAAGGCGTGCCGCGAGGCGATCAGAAAGCCCAGATAGATCAGCACGAAAATCGCGTTCGAGGCGAACCCCTCCAGCCCGTTCGCCAGGACCCCAAGATAGGGGCCCGGATCCAGGTGCCGCAGCATATGATCCACCGTGCCCGGCCCGCGAACTCGCAGGAGGTGGGCTATCTGGCTTATCATCAGATTGATCTTGGGTTCGGCGTGGGTCAGGCTGGCCAGGAAACCTCCCGCGTTCGAGGCCACAACCACGCCGCACATAGTCAACACCAGGCCGGAAATAGTTATTGCCAACAGAACCGCGGCGCCCGGCGCGAGCGCGGGCAGTCGCCGGCGGATCACGCGGCTGAAGGCGTCGACCATCACCGCCAGGAACATCGCCAGAAGCAAGGGAGTGATGATGTCAGCCATCCAACGAAGGGTGGCCCCGGACAGAATGACCGCGATGATCACCAGGGCGTTGCGGGATATGGAAGAGCTCGGCGCGACGATCATGGCGTGTCAGGTTGGACCTTTGATGACCACTGAATTCATTGTTCAGCCTTGAACGGCTCCGCGTCAATCAGGCGCGGTCCGCGAATATAGCGGCGCTTCGCCGCTTGGTGATTTTGCTCTACAGGGTTATTCGCCGATCACGACCGGCCCGCGGCGCCCTTCAGGACCCCACCACTTGCTGACCAAACCCTCGCCGGAAGCCGACCCCGCCGGCTTCAACGCCATTGCCCTGGCGCGACGTCTTACCCGCTACAAGCGACCCAGCCGCCTGCGCGGCGCCATGGAGATCGTCGTCACCGTCGGACCCCTGGCGGTGATCTGCTTCCTGGCCTGGGAAGCGCTCAGCCACCATATCTGGTGGGGCTTGGCGCTGATCCCCGTGGCCGCGGCGTTCCTGATGCGGCTGTTCATGATCCAGCACGACTGCGGCCATGGCGCCTTCCTGCCGGGCAAGCACTTGAACGACTGGCTCGGCCGCGTCCTGGGCGTCCTGACCCTCACGCCCTACGACTATTGGCGCCGGGCTCACGCCATCCACCACGCCACCTCCGGCGCCCTGGATCGGCGAACGATCGGCGGCATCGACACTCTGACCGTGGCCGAATATAGCGCACTGACACCTCTGCGGCGGCTGGGCTATCGCCTGTATCGCCACCCGGCGGTGATGTTCGGCCTTGGTCCCGCCTTCGTCTTCCTGGTCCAGCACCGTCTGCCCGTCGGCATGATGCGCGACGGCTGGCGGCCGTGGATATCGACCATGGTGACGAATCTTTGCGCTCTGGCGCTGATCACCGCTCTGGCTCTGTCGTTCGGAGTGCTGCCGTTCTTGCTGATCTATCTGCCTGTGGTCACGCTGGCGGCCTCGATGGGGGTTTGGCTGTTTTTCGTGCAGCACCAATTCGAGGATACCTATTGGGCCCGGGACGGCGACTGGGAGTTCCACGAGGCGGCTTTTCGCAGCAGTTCGCACTACGATCTGCCCGCGCCGCTGCGCTGGATCACCGCCAATATCGGCATCCACCACATCCATCATCTCAGTAGCAAGATCCCCTACTATCGGCTTGGCCAAGTCATGCGCGACGAACCGGCGCTGAAGAACGCGGGGCGGCTGACCTTCTGGCAGAGCCTGAACTGCGTCGGGCTGGCCCTATGGGATGACACCAGCCGAAGGCTGATTTCCTTTCGGCAACTGCGCCGGGACGCGCGCATGATGGCGGGCGCATAGCAGCACCGGGATCGGGCCCATGATCGCTATTCTGACGACTACGGACCCCATCAAGCTCTCGGCCGCCCGCGCGCTGCTGACGCAGGCGGAGGTGGAGTCGGAGGTGTTCGACAGCGCCGCGGGCGGGCTTTGGCGCTCGATCATCCCACAGCGCCTGATGATCGATGACGACGACGCCGCCCGCGCCCGCTGGGCCCTCAGAGGCGCCGGGTTCGTGGAGGCGTCCGATGGCGATTGGGATCTGAGCCCCCAGCCGGGCGCCGGTCCGACCACGACAACGGGTTGAGCCTTATGGATCTCTGGGCCGATTTCCTGACCAACCAGGGCAAGGTGATCCACAAGTGGGAACACTATTTCCCGATCTATGAACGGCACTTTTCCCCATGGCGGGGCCGCAGCCTGACCTTTCTGGAGATCGGCGTGGCCCGGGGCGGGTCGCTGCAGATGTGGCGGCGTTACTTCGGGCCCCTGGCGCGCATCGTCGGGATCGACATCGATCCGCGCTGCAAGGCCCACGAAGAAGACGGTGTCTTCGTGCGTATCGGCGACCAGTCAGACCCGGCGTTCCTGGCCTCGGTGATTGAGGAGTTCGGGGTTCCGGACGTGGTGCTGGACGACGGCAGCCACGAGGCGCCCCACATCCAGGCCACGTTCGAGTGTCTCTATCCGCAACTCCCCAAGAACGGGGTCTATATGGTCGAGGATCTGCACTGCGCCTATTGGCCCAAGTTCGGCGGCTCGCTCGACGGCCCGGGGACGTTCATCAACATCGCCAAGGCCCTGATCGACAAGCTCAACGCCGACCATACCGAAGGCGCGGTCGAGCCGGACGCCTTCACCCGCGAGACCTTCTCGATAGGCTTCTACGACAGCATCGTGGTGTTGGAGAAAGGCCAGGTCTGGCGCAAGCAGGCGCCGGCCATCGGCAAACAGCCAGGCGGCCTGTCGACCATCTTCAAATAACGTCGCCCCTATCTGATCGTCGCCAGCAGACCCAGCTGTGTCTGGAGCTGTCCGTGCAGCGAGTCGAATAGCGCCTGTTGCTGCCGGGTCGGCAAGGTGTCGGCGTCCTCGAGGGTCTCCGCGAAGCTAGCGTATTGTTCGTTGAGCATGCCGGGAAACGCGAGGTTGGCTTCCGAGCCGTTCATGTTCACCTGCATCAGCTGTTGCTCGGCGGCGGCGAGGCGGCCATCGAGTTTGCCGCCCGTCTTGCCCGCGCCTTTGAGCACTTTGCGACGGTCGCGGATGCTGTTCACCGCTCTATGCAGGGCGTCGATATCGGCGCGCACGGCGACGGCCATGGCCGTTTTGGCGGCGATGGCCAGACCGCTAGCCGGGACTCTGGGATCGGCGAAGACGGTGATCGGCGCGGTCCGGCTCCGGCCGCCGGCGATCAGGCGCACGGTGTAGGTTCCAGGCGCGACGATCGGACCGCGCGGGGCCTGATCGGAATAGACCGCGCCCGGAATCTGGACGGGATCGTCCATGCGCAAGTCCCAGACCAGCCGATTCATGCCGGCCTTGGCGGGGATCAGGTCGCTGGCCACGATCTGGTCGGGCCATTCCTGAGGTTGGACTTGCTTGGCGGTCTTGGTGCTGGACATGTGGCGCAGGGCCTTGCCGTCGGCGTCCAGGATATCGATCGTGACCTCGCCCTTAGGCGCTGTCTTGAACACATAGTCGATGAGAGCCCCGGCGGGCGGGTTCTGGCCGACCGGATGACGGCTGTCGACCTGTTCGGGGTAGAACAGCCGCACGGCGCGCTGGGGGGCGTAGAGGGTGACATCGGCCAGGTCGGCGGCGGCCTGGCGCAGGGGCGTCAGATCATCGAGGATCCAGAACGCACGGCCGTGGGTGGCGGCCACCAGGTCATCGCCCTTGATGGTCAGGTCGTGGACCGGGCTGACCGGCAGGTTGAATTGCAGCGGCCGCCAGCTCGCCCCGTCGTCGAACGAGATGAAAACCCCCAGCTCGGTGCCGGCGTAGAGCAGGCCGGGCCGGGCCGGGTCTTCGCGCACCACATGCACCACCGCGCCCATCGGCAGGCCCGCTGCAATCGACGTCCAGGTCTTGCCGTCGTCGGCGGTCTTCCAGGCATAGGGCGCGATGTCGTCCAGCCGGTGACGATCGACGGCCACATAGGCGCCCGCCGCGTTGCGCGGAGAGGGATCGATCAGGCTGATGGTGCTCCACTCGGGTAGGCCGGGCGGCGTCACCGCCGTCCAGTGGGCGCCGCCGTCGGTGGTCAGCTGGACCAGGCCATCGTCGGTTCCGACCCACAGCTTGCCCTTGGCCAGCGGCGATTCGGCCAGCGCAAAGATGGTGTCGTAATATTCGACGCTGGTGATGTCCTTGGTCAGCGGCCCGCCGCTGGCGGTCTGTTTGGTCTTGTCGTTGCGGGTCAGGTCGGGGCTGCTGACCGTCCAGCTCATGCCGTGATCGAGGCTTTTCCACACCGATTCGGAGGCGGCGTAGAGCACGTCCGGATCGTGCGGCGACAGCATCAGCGGCGAGGTCCAGTTGAACCGGTGGGTAAGTTCACTGGCCGGGTGGCCGGAATTATCGATCGGGTCGGGGCTGATGTCCTGGACCTGCATCGCGCGGCGATCGAAGCGGCCGACCTGGTTCTCGGCGTCGCTGTAGATGACCTGGGCGTCGCGCGGATCGGGGATCACGAAGCCGGATTCGCCGCCGCCGGCCGGATACCAGCTACGCGGGCCGATTACCCCCTCGTCGTCGAAACTGGCGACGGCCAGGTTGGAATTGTCCTGTTGGGCGCCATAGACCCAGTAGGGCCAGCGGTTGTCGGTGGCGACATGATAGAACTGGGCGGTGGGCTGGTTGTCCTGGGTCGACCAGGTCTTGCCGCCATCGAGGGAGATGCTGGCGCCGCCGTCATTGACATTGGCCAGGCTCATCGGGTTGGTCGGGTCGATCCACAGGCCGTGGTGGTCGCCATGGGTGGCGGAAACCAGATCGAAAGTCTTGCCGCCGTCGGTTGAGCGCAGCATGCCGGTGTTCAAGGCATAGACGGTGTCGGCCGACTTGGGGTCGGCGTAGATCTTGGAGAAATACCAGGCGCGCTGACGGATGCGCCCGTCCTGGCTGATCAACCGCCAATTGGCGCCACCGTCGTCGGAGCGGAACAGGCCGCCGTCTTTGGCCTCGACCATGGCGTAGACCCGCCTCGGATCGGCCGCCGACGGCGCCACGTCGATCCGGCCGAGCAGGCCGGTCGGCAGGCCGTGGCCGGTCTGGAGCGCCCAGGTGACGCCGCCATCGGCCGACCGATAGAGGCCGGCGCCAGGGCCGCCGCTGGAGAAATTCCAGGGCTGGCGCCGCACCTGCCACAACGCCGCCCAGACCACCTTCGAATCATGCGGGTCGAAAACGATGTCGATCGCGCCGGTGTCCGCGTCCTTGTAGAGCACCTTGGTCCAGGTCTTGCCGCCGTCCGTGGTGCGGAACACACCCCGTTCGGTGTTGGGTCCAAAGGCGTGGCCGATGGCCGCCACCATCGCGATATCCGGGTTGGCTGGGTCGACGACCACCGCGCCGATCTGGCGGGTGTCCTTCAGGCCGACGCTGGCCCAGGTCTTGCCGCCGTCGACGGTTTTGAACACCCCCGCGCCCCAGGTCATGTTGCCACGCAGGCCGTGTTCGCCGGTGCCGACATAGATCACATCGGGATTGCTGGGGGCGACGGCGATAGCGCCGATCGAGGCGACGCCGGTGGCGTCGAAGATCGGCTTCCAGGTGGCGCCGGCGTCGCTAGTTTTCCAAACGCCACCCGCCGCCGCACCGAAGTAGAAAGTGTTGGGTTGGCCCGGAACACCGGTCACGGCCAGCGCCCGGCCGCCGCGATAGGGTCCGATGCTTCGCCATTGCAGGGCGTTGTAGGCCGACTCGGGGATGGCTCCGGCCGCCGGCGCCGTGATCTCCGTCGTGGATTGGGCGCTGGCGGGTTCGAAAAGAACCAGGGCCGGGGCGAGGGCGAGAACCCCGGACAGCAGAAGGTGGGACGGAACGCGGGTCAAAAAGGGCTCTCCAAACGGCGAAACGGGTACCCTACACGATCCCAAATCTAAAGCCCCTTCAGCCAAGCGATCAGCCGCTCGTTCACCGCTACGGGGCGCTCCTGCTGGGTCCAGTGGCCGCAGCCGGGCAGGATGTCGTGGCCGCGCAGGTCGGTGAGCTGCGTCTTCATCAGCGGCACGAAGTCGACGCGGCCGAACATGGTCAGCACCAGGTCGCGCTGGCCGCCGATAAACAGGCTGGGCTGGTCGATAGAGCGGCCTTGGAACTGCTTGAGGTAGTCGAAGTCGCGGTCGTGGTTGCGGTAGCGGTTGATCGGACCGCGAAACCCGGAGCCCTCGAACTCGCCGACGAAATAGTCGAGGTCGGCGGGGGTCAGCCAGGCGGGGAACGGGTCAGGATCAGGCAGTCGAAGCAGCAGCGGATCGCCCACGACCTTGTCGCTGGGCCATGTTCCGTCGGGGGCGTCGCCGCTGATCGCATAGTAGAACTTGCGCAGAGCGCCGCGCACGTCGGCCTGCATCTCGGCCTCGGCCACGCCCTGATCCTGGAAATAGTGCTGATAGAAGAACTTGCCGCGGCTGGTGAACACCTCCTTGATCATCACCGACATCGACTGAGTCGGTACACCGACATAGGGTACCGACAATCCGGCCACGGCGCGAACCCGGTCAGGGCGGATCAGGGCCGAATTCCACACGATCGGCGCCCCCCAGTCATGGCCGATCAGCACCGCCGGGGCGCCGGGGCTGAGGGCTTCGACGGCGCCGGCAACGTCGGAAACCATCCGCTCCATTGCATAGGCCTCCACCGGATGCGGCTTGTCCGAGCCGCCATAGCCGCGCACGTCGATGGCCGCGGCGGTGAAGCCGGCCGCCGCGATCGGACCCATCTGGTGGCGCCAGGAGAACCAGGATTCCGGAAAACCGTGGACCATCAGCACCAGGGGACCCTCGCCCTCCACGGCCACTCGCAGGGAAAGCTCGCCGACATCGACGGTGCGAAATTCGGGCATCGGAAAAATCCTTGGTCTTGTTTAGAGCCGCCGGCCGGAGCGGAAGCGGACGGGCATGCTCTTGGGGCCGGAGATGAAGGTGGAAGCCAGCCATTCGGGCGAGGCGGGAATCTCGAAATCGTCCATCCGGGTGAGGACTTCCCTGAGGATGGCGTCGATCTCGATCCGCGCCAGATGCTGGCCGAGACAGACGTGCGGCCCGCCACCGAAGGCGATGTGCTCATTGGGCGCGCGGGCGAGGTTCAGAGCGTCGGGGTGCTCGAACTTTGCCGGGTCGCGGTTGGCGGCGCCGAAATACATCACCACCTTGTCGCCGGCCGCGATGGCGGTGTCGCCGACCATGGTGTGGCGGGTGGCGGTGCGGCGCATGTAGATCACCGGGCTCGCGTAGCGCAGCAGCTCTTCGCGCGCGCCGCCCAGCCGCCCGTCCAGGTCGGCCATCAGCCAGGCCTTCTGATCGGGATTCTGGGTCAGGGCCAGCAGGCCGGTGGAGAGCAAGTTGCGGGTGGTGTCGCCGCCGGCGTCGATCAGCAGCAGGAAGAACAGCAGGAATTCCGGGTCGGTCAGCCGCCGGCCCTCGACCTCGGCGTTGAGCAGGCGGGTGGCCAGGTCATCCTTTGGGTGGGCGCGTTTTTCGGCGATCAGACCGGTGGCGTAGGCGAACATCGCCATCACCGCCCTGGGAATGGCGCCTTCCGGCAGGGTCTCTGGAGCCGAGTGGATGGTCTCGGTCAGGCGATAGAGCTCGCGGCCATCGTCCAGCGGCATGCCCATCAGTTCGGCGATCACATAGGAGGGCATTTCGCCGGCCACCTCGGCCACGAAATCGCACTCGCCCTTCTCGATCACCGCGTTGACGATCTGGCGGGCCAGTTCGTGCAGGCGCAGGCCCTTGCCGGCGGCGGCGGGCTTGGTGAACTCGATCCGGATCAGCTTGCGGAACGCGGTGTGATGCGGCGGGTCCATCATCAGCATCATCTTGGCGTCGCCCAGGGTCCCACCCTCGCCGATGCCGGGATCGGCGATCATGATCGTCGGCTCGGAGGAGAAATTCTGGAAATCGTGATCGACCGCGAAGACATCGTCATAGCGGGTCAGCGCCCAGAAACCGGGCCCGTTTGGCTCGGGGTTGCGGAACACGGGCGCCTGAGCGCGCAGCCGGGCGTAGAGATCGGTCGGGTGACCGTGGGCGAAGGTCGCGGGGTCCAGCAAGTCGTCAAACAGGGTCGCCTCCCAAGGCTTGGCCGGGCATTCGCCGGATCACGTTCGCCGAACTATTGCCACGGGTGAGGCCGGCGCGCGACCCCTACCGCCCGAACCCCGCCGCGTTGAGCGGCGGGCCGTCGCCGATCACGTCGAGGTTGCCTCGGCCCGGCACGTGGTTGGCCTCCAGGCGGATGCCGTCAGGGTCTTCGAACAGGATCGAATAATAGCCTGGCGCCCAGGAGCCGGGTTCGGGCGCGCGTACGATCTTCACGTCGCCGCGCGCGAGAAGGCCAGCGTGTAAGGTGTCAACATCGGCGGTGGAGCGTAGCCGGAAACAGACGTGGTGCAGGCCGACCCGGCGCTGGTCGAAGCCCTCCGCCGACAGGGCCGGATCGGCGGGGGTGATCAGCACCCCGGTGCGGCCGCCGATGCAATAGAACGACCGCTCGGCGTCATACTGGATGGTCATGCCGAAGGTCTCGTGTAGCAACCAGTGATAGAAATCCCGGCTGGCGGCGAAGTCGGTCACATTCAGCTGGATGTGGGCGATGCCGTTGATGTCGATCATGGCCGGCCTCCCGCCGCCGCGATGGTCGCCCGGGCCAGGGCGTCGATGGAATCGATCAGGGGCGCGGACAGGTCGTCCGACGCCAGGACCAGGGGAACCTCTGTGCAGCCGGCGACGATGACTTCCGCGCCCGCCGAGATCAGCCCCTCGGCCAGGCTTCGCACCCTGGCCCGGACATCGGGGCCGAGGTCGCCGGCCTTGATCCGGTAGATCAGATCCATGAACGCCTCATGGTCGCCGGCGCCGCCCAACAGCGCCTCCACGCCGCGCCGGGCGAAGGCGGCCTGGTAGAGACCGGCCCGCCGGCAGCCGTCGGCGGCCAGGACTCCCACCCGACGGGGCCGCGCGGCCATCGCCTCGTCGCAGGTGGCTTCGATCAGGTCGATGAACGGCAAGGCGGTGGCCGCCCGGACCTCGGCGGCGAAGGCGTGGGCGGTATTGCACGGCATGACCAGGACTTCCGACCCCGCCCGCTCTAGTCCCTGGGCCATGTCCGCCAAGGCCCGCGCCGGCGATGGCCCCTCGCCCCGGATGGCGGCGTTGCGGTCGAGCACGCCGCCGTTGTTGTCGACGATCAGCCGCACGTGGTCCTGGTCGGTCTTGGCCGGGGTGAGCGCCAGGACACGGGCCATGAAATGCACGGTGGCGGCCGGCCCCATGCCGCCGATCACGCCGACGGTCTTTGTCATGCGACCGAGGGCCATCAGTCGCGCAACACGTCCTGATAGGCGAACAGGGCCGGCGAGCCGCCAGTGTGGATGAAAAGCACGTTGTCGGACGCCCTGAAGTGGCCCCGCCGGACCAGGCCGATCAGGCCCGCCATGGCTTTGCCGGTGTAGACCGGATCGAGCAGCACGCCCTCCAGCCGGGCCAGCATGTGCACCGCCTCGATCATCTCCGGCGTCGGCAGGGAATAGCCGGGACCGACCCAATCGCCCAGCGCCGTCACCGCCTCGCGCGGGATCGGCGGCAGTCCGAGTTTTTCCGCCGTGGCCAGGGCCAGGGTGTGGACGTTGGTCTCCTGAAGCTCGCGCGGGCGGCTGACGTTGATCCCGGTGAGCGGGATACCGCTCCGGCGGCCGATCAGACCCACCAGCAGGCCCGCGTGAGTGCCGGCGCTGCCGCTGGGGGTGACGATATGACCGAGGGCGAGGCCCGTCTGGAAGGTCTGGGCGATGATCTCGTCGACGCAGGCCACATAGCCGAGCGCCCCAAGCGCGTTCGATCCGCCGCCGGGGATGATATAGCCCCTGCGGCCGGCGGCGGGCAGGTCCTCGGCCATGGCCGTCATCGCCGCGACCATGTCCGAACCGGCCGCGACCACCGTCACCCGTTCCACCCCCATAAGGCCGAACAGGAAATTGTTGCCGCTGGCCTTGGGATCGTAGGTCCCGGCGACCCGCTCCTCCAGCACCAGCCGGCATTTCAGCCCCTCGCGCGCCGCCGCCGCCAGGGTCAGGCGGCAGTGGTTGGACTGCGGCGCGCCGCAGGTGACCAGGGTGTCGGCGCCCTGGGCCAGGGCGTCGGCGACCAGGAACTCCAGCTTGCGGGTCTTGTTGCCGCCGGCCGCCAGACCCAGGGTGTCGTCGCGCTTGATCCACAGGATAGGGCCGCCGAGCGCGCGGCTCAGATTGAGAAGCGGCTCGATCGCCGTGGCGTGCGGCGTGTAGCGGCGGCGGGGAAAACGCGCGAGATCCATGTCCAGGCCTGCCTTTGACGGGCGAAAACGCCCGCGATGTCTATAAGGCGAACGTCCCGGGCCGCGCCATCGGGAGATTGCATGACACCGGCGACGCCCGCTATTGACGCGGTCCGGAGCGAGAAAAGCGATGGCGCAACTCGACGAGACCAAACTCAATGAATTCGTCGGCAAGATGCTGGGCGACCTCGGCGGCGCGTTCAGCGTGCTGACGTCATTGGACCAGGAGGTCGGCGAAGGGCTGGGCGCGCAAGCCGGCGAAGCCAGGCTCACCGAGATCATCCGCGACGGCGGTTTCACGCGGGTGCGGAGAGCGACGGAAGGGCCCTTCAACATGGTGCTGGAAGCCCGCGCCTAAGGCCAATTGCGCCAAATGTGCATTTCGTGTAGATCGTCTCTGGTCTTGGAGATTTCCCATGCGAACTTTCGCCCTATCCGAACTGGCCCGCAATAGCGGGGCGGTGCGTCACGAGGCGGCCCGCGCTCCGGTGACCATCACCGATCGCAATCAACCAAGGTTCGTCCTGATGGCCATCGAAGACTACGAGAAGCTCAGCCGGCTGGCCCAGGATCCGCGGCGCGTGTTGGATTTGGCCAATCTTTCCGAACCGGACACGAAATGGGTGGGCGACGCGCTCGACAGGCTGATCCTGGACGAGGATCGTGTCTAAGCCGTTCGAAGCCGGCGACCTGATCATCTATCCGTATCGGTGGCTCGAGGAAGCACGAGCGGGCCGATCGCCGGACGGCGCCAAGGACAGACCCTGCTGTGTTGTGATCTCGGTGACCAACACGCGCGGCGAACCCCTGATTCTGCTGGCCCCGATCAGTTCCAAACCGCCGCGTCCGGGCCAGACGGCGTTGGAAATTCCCGATATCGAGCGCCGAAGGGCTGGGCTCACGACCCACGACAGCGGCTGGATCTATGTGGGTGAAATGAACCAGGACGAGCCGAACCGGTCCTGGTATCTCGAACCCCAGACGCCCATCGGCGCCTTCAGCCGCGCGTTCTTGTCCAAAATCGCGGCCGCCGCCAAGCTCGCCATGACGGGCCGGAGTGTCATTAATCGGCGTGGGTAACGTTGACGCCGCAATCCACCGTAAACAACCGTAGATACGGTGGCGGGACGCGGATCGGACGCGGCGTTTCGTGGGAGCCGGTGGGGTGCGCCCAGGGAGACGCGGGGGAGCGTTTGGGGAGGTTCGAGGGAGTCGTCGGGGCGCTTTTGGGGCGCTGTCTGGGCGGCCTCGGGCATCTTCAGGGCGCTTGCCAGAGCGTTAGTCGCAGCACATGCGATTGGAATTGCATAGGTTTTTCAAAGCGACCGTTGCAGGCGGGCTTTTGGTGGCCTGTTCGAGGGAAGTCGACGCCGTGGCTGCGCGGCCGAACGCGACACGCCGCCGCTCACGCATCGTGGCGGAAGTTGGGATTGACGATGACAAAGAGCGAAACCGGTGGATACTTTGCAATATGTAGAGTCCAAAGTCAATAGCGCTGTCGACAGGCCTAGTCGAATGGCGGCGCAAACCGCCGGTGCAAATGCGGTGCAGAAAGAAATAGGGAAGCTCGCCCACCGACCGTCCACCGCTAGCCGTACCGCCTCCGGGTCGCGATCGATCACCTTGAGCAGGGTTTGCGCGGGACCATCGGGTTCACGGCGATGATTTTCCCAGTCCCGCAGGGTCCAGATGTTCACGCCGAAGCGGGCGGCGAACTGCTCCTGCGTGAGCGCCAGGCGCTTGCGCAGGGTCCGCACTTCCGGGAACCGGCGTTTGACCATGAAATCGCCCGGCGGCGCATCAGCCGTGTCGGGCGCGGTGTCGGGGTCGCTCGCGATCTGAAGAGCGATCGCCTCGTCGGTGGTAGCCGCCAGCAACGCCGGATCAGCGGGTTTGGCTGCCATGATCTCTTCAGTCGAAAAACGCGGCATATTTCGTCCTCTCACCTCGATTGGCAAGTCTGGCGGATATGATCCACCTCAACGACTCGCCTAATTCATCGGCGCGCCAAGTATAGACCACGACCAGCTCGGCTCCCTCGATCTGGCCGATCGCGGCGATCCGATCGTCTCCATGGTCGGGGAAACGAAGCGGTGCTTGGCTTTGGCAAAATGGGGATCATCTCGATGCATCACCGTCGGTGCGCCAAATCGGCACAATCGCATCATATCCCCGATTTCTCGAACCGGACGCGGGTTGTGACCGCAGTCTATTGAGGTGCTCTCGAATGTTCTCTGACTCATCGATTGGTGGGAGAACGGTCACGATGGCGGACCCGTCGCGACATTTCACGATCTCAATTGGTGCGCGCTCGTCGATTTCCCCAAGATCAATTTCTGTGCTCGGCGTGATGATCCAGACTCTCAAAGCGGCCTTCGCGGCCACCGTCATGGTGGATGCCCAGGTGTTCCTGGCCTGCTCCTTCAAGAGGGAAAATATTGGCTCACGCCGCCAAGCCAGAGGATTGGTTGGGTCGCAATGGGCTGCCAGCCGTGGGCCAAGCTCGTCAAACACCAGCACAACCTTGGTGCGATCGGGTCGGAACCGAGGAGGCAAATTTGGATCAGCCAGCCATTGGCAGGAGAAAGCTTTGCAGGAAGGCGGGTGCGACCCATAGATCGCGCAACCGGTTTTGACCCTTGCGATGCTCGCACCATGGACCCGGAGGCTTTTGAAGTTCCTCAATCATCATCACCTTGCAGCAGAAGGTGCACGCACCGCAGGAGCGAGCCTGGGCCGGGACGCGAAGTTCGGCATTGTTCCGGTAGGCGTGGTTCCGGTAGGCGTGCATGTCGTGGTCCGAGGGATTTACGAGCGCGATCAAGCGTTCTACATTTGTTCGCAGTTGATCAAGGGGGTTCGTAGTCGTTCGTGTTACCGAGACCGCAAACGCGCAAGGCGGAGAGTGGGCACCATGTGGCATTTGGGACTCGGTCCAGGGCGAATCGTTTTGCTGTCAATCACAAATCGCAGCTGGCGATATGAAAGCCTTTGGCGTGTTGCTATCTTACCATGGGGCTCAGGGAACTTCTCATGACCAACGTCAGTGCAGGGGGCAGCGTGGTGACAAACGACAAGCTGGCCGTCGCCG
The DNA here is from genome assembly GCA_038227865.1 of Caulobacterales bacterium. Taxonomy (GTDB): domain Bacteria; phylum Pseudomonadota; class Alphaproteobacteria; order Caulobacterales; family Caulobacteraceae; genus Acaudatibacter. The sequence continues at coordinate 80,004 of JBBRPO010000001.1, read as the reverse complement.
CGCACTACGTGATCGCGCGTCTCCCGCCTCATCAGCTTGGGGCGGTGAAGCTGAACAAGATTCTTTGGTTCGCCGACTGCCGGCATTTCAGCCGACACGGCAGCACCATCACTGGCCGCGACAGCTACACCCGCAAAGATGAGGGGCCTTGCGCCGTGGGACTGGAGGCGGCGCTATTTGCTCTCCGGTCGCATGGTGACATCGTCGAGCGGCGGGTTCCGGTTATCAACTACACCCGTCGTGAGTTGTACGCGCAGACGGAGCCCGACATCTCTTCGTTCACAGCTCAGGAGATCGACACCCTCCTCAGTGTCGCTCTTGAAATCGCCCCCATGACCGCAAGCGAGGCGAGCGAACTTTCGCACGATGGGTTGTGGAACGAGACGCTTCCTGGCGACGCCATCGCCGTGTCCGCCGGCGCCGTGCGCGTCGAACCGCTCGATGCGGCTGATCTTGATTGGGCGCGTGTGGCCTTCAGGTGAATATCGCCAAGCCTCCCGGCGGGTTCCACGTTTCGATTTCTCCGGGCGTGCAGGCTCACCTTCGCATGGTCACGGCTGATTTCGGCGACTTCGGTTGGCGATGGGCGAGCGTGATTGATCGACTGAAGCAGACCGCCCACGTTGAAGGCGCTGCGATCGACGGCAACCCCAGTCAACGAGGCGGCGTATTCGTGATGGACGGTTGGCGCATCAAGGTCGCTTGGCACGTCCTGGGCGACACTGTGACGGTGATGCGAGCGGACTTCTGATCGCCAGTGACCGTCCTTATTGGCCGTCAATCGGCGCTGATTCGGTGGCGGATAAGAGGGTTTTTCGGGGCTTGACCTCTATAGTGACGGATTTTATTCGTGTTTGTGCGGACACCCTCGCCGCCCCGCCATGTTTCGCCTCTGCCTGCCGCCCGCAGGACCTTCACCCCTTCGGTATCGCTCCATCCCGGTCGGCCATAGGAATCGCGTCGTACACCGTCGCGGGCGTGATTTTCAGGCGGCGGCGGGCGGCGTCCAGGGGTTCGCCCATCAGGCGCTCATAGTCCTCGCCGGCCAGCCAATTGGCGGCCTTGCCACGCTGGTAGCCCTGCCAGATGGCGCGGACGTAGGGGTGCTTCGGGCCGGTGCGGCGCCGTAGCGCCGCGCCGACCGCGATCAGCGCCCAGCCGAGGCTGCCGGTCTGGGCATAGGAGAAAGCCACCAGGCAAGCTTCGCCCAGGCCGTCGCGGTGATAGCCCGACAGGATATGCCAGAGATCGTGGGCGTCGCGGGTGCGCCGGCCGAACCAGGCATGAGGATGGGGAACCTCGACTTTGCCATAGCGTTCCCGGCTGATGTCGGCGAGCCCCTCGGCGGAAATGTTCTCGCTACGCACGAAGTAGCGGTAGGCGGAGCCGACCGTGCCGGGCGCCAGGCTGTCGAGCCAGGCGGCGTCCATCAGTCTGGGAGCCAACTCGGTCCGCTCATAGGCCAGCCGGCCGCCGTCGGGCGTGTCCAGCAGGCGGCGATAACCCCTGGCCGTGGACTCGCCATTCAGCGCGGCCATGATCTCGAACACCTGGCCGGTGTCCTCCTTGTCGTTCAGCAGCCGCCGCAGCGCCTTCAGCGCCACGCCCCACCGAAGCCGGGGGCGCTCCAGGGGAGCCTCGCCGCGCGCGATCGGCGCGGTCATTGGGGTCATCGTCTCGGCCATGGTCATGGGAATTTCTCCTCCAATACGTTCAGTTTGAAGCCGGCGCCGACGCCATGCGGTCCCAGGACGCGCGTCCTTCGGGCGTCAGCAGGGAGCCGGTGATCATCTCGCGTATGACCTGCCCGCAAGCCGACAGATCGATGATCTCGCCCCAGGCGACCTGCAGGACAAAGCCGTGAAATATCGCGATCAAGGTGCGGGCCACGGCCGCCGGATCGACCGAGGGGCGAATCTGACCCGTCCGCTGGCCCCTTTCGATCAGGCGGGCGATAGCCTCGCTGACCATCACCTGACCCTCGACGAGACTGGCCAGAATGCGGGGATTCCTCAGCGCTTCGCCCCAGCCCTGAACGCCCACGCGGCGGACATCGAGACGGGCGGGATCGACCAGACCGTCGCCATGCAGCTCGATCAGCAGCATCAGCCCCCGTATCGGGTCCTGCTCCCGCTGGGCGAGCGCGCCCAGAAACGCCTCGGCCTGATGCCGGTCGTCGGCGAGCGCGACGACGATATCATCCTTGTTGGCGAAGTAGAGGTAGAGCGTCCCCTGGCTGACCCCGGATTCACGGACGATGTCGGCGGTGGTGGTGTTGTGGAAGCCATCCCGCGAGAAGCACCGGACAGCGGCGTCCAGGATCTGCTGGCGGCGGGCGTCGCGCTGGTCCTGGGAAATCTTGGGCACGGGCAAACCATATAAACTGATTGATCAGTCATCATTATGATCGGCCGCGCGCGCTGTCAACTGTGTGGCGATGATCAAGGCGCCGGCCACCTGGCCGCGACACCGCGCCGCATTCGGGCTAGCTGACGTAGAAAATGATGAAGTCGACATCCTCCCAGCCCTCAGCCACGCTGACGCCCCATAGGGTTGCCACATGCTGACCGCCCGCGCCGCGGGCGAGGCCTATGTCGAGGCGGCTTCGGCGCGGCGGGGCGAGGCCTATGTCTGCCGTGGATGCGGCGCGGCGGTGATCTTCAAGTCCGGCCAGACCAGAATTCCTCACTTCGCCCACCGGCCCGACGCCGGCTGCGCGTTCGGCGCCCGGATGTCCCTCGCCCATCTGACCGCCCAGCGCCTGGTCGCCGAGGCGCTTCGCCGGCGCGGCCTGTCGGTCGAATTGGAGGCTCCCCTGACCGGGGAGGGCGGCGACCGGCGGATCGATGTCCTGGCCTGGCCGCCCGAGCGTCCGGAGGCGCGTGTCGCCATCGAGGTCCAGGCCAGCGACCTCACCGCCGAGCTGATCGAAGCCAGGACCGCGAGCTATCAGGCGATGGGCGTCGCGGCGCTCTGGCTACGGCTGCTTGATTTCGGACGTTTCCCGGCCGTTCAGACTCTGCCGTTCCGCGGAACCGTCTGGATCGAACGCTATCGCGCCCGGGCCTGGGAGCGCTGGGCGCACGACCATCTGAGCGGCCGGCTGTGGTTCATGGATTCGGGGACCGGCCTGGTCTGGCGCGGGACTTTCGTCGGCTCGCACCGGTTTCGCGAACGCGCCGCCCTTCGGAGCGACTCGGGTGAAACGCCAGGCCGCGGCGCCGACTGGACCGAGGCCACGCGCTGGGTCGATCTGGAACTGGACGGCCCGTTCGATCTGGGCGATCTCAAACTCGGCCGGGGCGGGACGCCGCTCCGCCACGCCTGGTTCGTCCCGCCCGGCGAGGAACGGCGCCAGCCGCCTTTCGCCTCGGCGCTGCGCGTGGACTTCCGACCCGAAGCGCGCGGCGCCTCCCGAGACTTCAAAATCAATATCGACGGCCGATGGATCACCGCCACCACCGAGGGCGCGCGAACCGACTGGCGGACCGTCCGACCGGAGAAGCGAACACCGCTCTTACCTGCCGCCTGGCCTACCACCAGGTTTTGATGCGCCGCCGCTAGGTGGCCAGCGCCGCCACTCCCGCTTCATGCGTCGTCGCCACCCAGCCTTTCGTTTCGCGCCAATTGTCGGGCAGGTCGGCGAAGCGTTTGATCGACAGCTTTTCGAGGTCGGCGAATGAGCATTTGCCGTCCAGCACCAGGTCACGGATGGCGTGGCCGGTGGCGGGGGAGAGGCCGAAGCCGACGCCGCTCATGGTGGCGACGGTCAGGTTGCCCGGATCGTCGAGGCGGTCGAGCACCGGGCGGCCGTCGGGCGTGTTTTCGACCACGCCGGCCCAGCTTCGGATCACTCGCAGGTTCGCGGCCTTGGGCAGCAGTTCGGCGACGCGGCGCGAGAGGTTGCGTAGCAATGGGGTCGATGGCCGTCGCGCGGGGCCGCTGGGACCAACCGCCATCCACTCATGCGGACCGCCGCCATAGGCCAGGTTGCCGCGCAGGGTCTGGCGGCCGTAGAGGCCGTTGCCGTCCGCTCCGCCCACCGGCATCAGCGGCGCGGGCTCGGTGACGATCATCTCCGCCCTTGCCGAGGCCAGCGGCAGGCGCGCGCCGACCTGGGCCAGCAAGGCCTCGCTCTGGGGTCCGGCGGCGACCACCAGATGGTCGCAGGCGAAGGTTCCGCGGGGCGTTTCGACGCCGGTCACCCTGCCGCCGGACGTAACGATGCGCGTCGCCGGCGCATGCTGCAGGATGTGCCCGCCGAGGTCCTGGATCGCCCAGGCATAGGCCTGGACGGTTCGTTGAGGATTGGCCTGGCCGCCGAAACGCAGGTGGATGCCGCTGACCACGTTATCGCCGGCCAAGGGCACGAAATCGCGCACTTGGGCGGGGTCGAGGTCATCGACGCGATAGCCGATGTCGCGGCACATCCGGGCCATACGCTGGTATTGTTCGTGGTGCAGGGGCGTAGTGGCGTACACCACCCGCTCGCGACGGTATTCGGTCGAATAGCCGAGCATGTCGTCCATCAGCGGCCAGAGGCGCTGTTCCTCATGGAACAGCGGGCTGTGATAGTGCGATGCGCCGCCGCCGTTGCGGCCCGAGGCCTCCCAGCCGACAATACCCTTGTCCAGCACCAGCACATCGACGCCCGCGCGCGCCAGCCACCAAGCGGCCGACAGGCCGGTGACGCCGCCGCCAATGACGATTACCGAGACGCCCTTCGCAATAGGGCCGCTCACAGGTGCATGTCTCCGCCGAACAGGCCGTCGTAGAGCGCCTCCCGCTCGGTGCCGATGTCGGCGTAGGGGGTCCACTGACCCTTGATGCCGAACCAGACATCCCAGTGGCGGGCCATCACCGGGTCCTCGTCCCAGGCGGCCAGAACCGACAGCGGCAGCGGCCGGACCGGCGCGCGGTAGCCGGCCAGCGGGATGCGCGACGCCGGCTGATTGGAGGCGCAGGCCAGGATCAGAGCCACCTGCTCGCGGCACCGGCGGGCCTGGCAGGGGCCCATGCAGGCGCGGGTGAGACGCTTGATCTGGTCCTGGTTGGCCGGACCGTCGTCCAGCAACCGGCCGAGATCGTGAGCGGCCATGCCCGCAGAGGGCGGGCCGAGATAAGCCGGCTGGCGCACGGCCAGCAGAGCCTCGCGAGTGACTTCCTCACACTGGCAGACGATCACGGTTTCGTCTGTCGTGGCCATCAGGGCGCGCATCCACGCCTGTTGATAGGCGACAAGATCGACGGCCCGCGCGTCCGGGACCCCGGCCACGTCGCCGGCGATCCGGACCTGCGGCAGGCTGGTGGAGACGCCGTCGGAGCTGACCGGCGCGTGGCCGCCCAGGGCGGGTTGCATGGCCAAGTCGGCGCCCAGCACATCCAGAAGTTCGACCGCCGGCGTCAGGCCGATCGCCTGGACCACGGTGTCGCAGTCCAGCGTCCGCTCCGCGCCGGTCGCCAGATCGCGCACCGTCAGCCGTTCAACCCCGTTTACGCCGCTGTCGGCGAGGACCGGGACGTGGCCGGTCAGTATCTCGACTTCGGGAATGAGAAAGTCGGCGGAACCTTGAACCCTGTCCTCGATTTCGATCAGGGCGACGACCTCCAGGCCCCGGTCCAGGGCCAGGCGCGCGGTCTGCATAGCCAGATCCCCGGAACCCAGGATCGCCAGGCGGCGGCCGGCGAAGGCGTCGTAGGTGTTCAGCAGGGCTTGCAGACCCCGGGCGCCCATCACCCCGGGCTGGTCCCAGCCCATGAACGAAAACGCCACGTCCCGCGCGCCGGTGGCGACGACCAGGCGCTGGAAACCCACCATCCAGGAGCGCTGTTCGTCGGCAAGGCCGGCCAGGGGTTCGGGTAGGGATGCGAGACCGTAGCCCGGAACCCAGGCGCCCCAGCAGTAGACACCGAGCTCGATCTCAATCCCCGCCTCGAAGGCGGCCTCCAGGACCGGGTTGGCGGCGAACACCTGCTCCATCATCCGCGCCTTGGACTGGACGGCGCCGGTGTACCGGCCGCCATAGTAGAGCGGGACGTCCAGGCCCATCAGGCCGGCGGAGACCGGGTTCTCGTCGATCAGCAGCACCTCGGCCCCGCCCGCCCGGGCCTCCAGGGCGGCGGCCACGCCGGCCGGCCCCGCGCCGATCACCAGCACCTCGACCCTGCGCGCGGGCGTGGGAATCTTGCCAGCCTGGGCCTTGGGATCAAAGCCGCGTTGGGTCATGGGCGTCACACCGCCTCCAGGCTACGGGTCATTTCGGCGATCAGGTCGTCCGGGTGCTCGAGGCCGACCGACAGACGCATCGTGCCGTCGGTGATGCCGCTGGCCTCTCGCCGCTCACGGAGGATGTTGTAGTGGGTGGTGGTGGCCGGGTGGCAGATCAGGGTCTCCGACCCGCCCAGGCTGACGGCCAGCTTTAGGATCTTCAGCTGATCGAGGAAGCGGAACGCCTCGGCTTCGCCGCCGTGCAACGCGAAGGAGAAGGTCGAACCCGCCCCGCCGCATTGGCGTTCATAAACCGCGCGGGTGGCCGATCCCTCGGCGAGAAAACCCAGATAGGTGACCTTCGCGACCTTGGGATGAGCCCCGAGGAAGGTGGCGACCGTCAGGGCGTTGGAGCAGGCCCGCTGAGTCCGAACGGCCAGACTCTCGATCGAGCGCAGCATCAGCCAGGCGGTGAACGGCTCCATATGATTGCCCAGAATCATCCGTAGCGACTTGATCCGCCCGATCAGTTCGGCCGAGCCGCTGACCGCGCCGGCCAGCAGGTCGCTATGGCCGCCGCAATATTTGGTCAGTGAAGTCACCGTCAGGTCGGCGCCGTGCTCCAAGGGGTTCTGCAGCAACGGTCCCAGAAAGGTGTTGTCGACCGAGACCAGCGGCCGCTTGCCTTGCCGCGCGCTGATCTCGTCGGCGATCCGGCGGACCAGGGCGATGTCGACGATGGCGGCGGTCGGGTTGGCCGGGCTTTCCATCATGAACAGGGCGATCGGACCCCGCGCCAGGGCGGCCTCGGCGGCGGCGCGGATGGCGGTCTCGTCGCAGGCGTCGATAACCCCTTCGACGTGGACCCCGAAATTGGGGCCCATCACTGTGTTGAGCAGGTTGTCGGAGCCCGAATAGATCGGCCGGCTGTAGACCATGCTGTTGCCCGGCCGCAGGAAGGCCAGGGCCAGGGTGGAGATCGCCGACATGCCGCTGTTGAAGCCGGCCGTGTCCTCGGCCCGGTCGAGGGCGGCCATCCGCGCTTCGACCATCGAGAGGTTCGGATGGCCCAGGCGCGAATAGATGAATCCGTCGGGAATCGGCCCGCCGTGCTCGCCCTCGGCGGCGCCGTCGAAGAAGGCGCGGTGGAAGTCCTTGGCGGCCTGGGCGCTGGGATAGACGAAGGTCGAGGTCAGCACGATCGGCGGCTTGGCCGCGCCCCAGGCGTCGGCCGGGTCATAGCCGTGGCCCACGGCCAGAGTGTCGGGGTGCAGCCCGTGGCTCGGTTGGTCAGCCGACACTGCGCAGTCCCTGGCCGGCGAGCATCCGGCCGACCCCCTGGCCGTCGAGATAGTCCCGCGCCGTCGCGCAGTACCAGTCGACGAACCGGATCGCCAGCGCCTCCGCGTCGGGCGAATAGGGGCCTGGCCGGTAGCCCGGCGAATTGACCCCGACCTGGTTGTTCTCGACCAGATCGCGGTCCTGGAGATTGGTGCGGGTCCACAGATCGGTCAGGTGGTCGAGGCTATAGTCGACCCCTTCCACCGCGTCCTTGTGCACCAGCCACTTGGCGGTCACCACCGATTGGCGTGGGGCCAGCGGCATGGCCTGGAACACCAGCACCTGGTCGGCGGTGGCGTGGGCGAAGCCGTGCGGCTCGATCGACCAGCGCAGCGAGCCGATGTCGCCGCCCTCGATCTCGCACATCAGTTTCTTGACGCCGAACTCGCCGTCCATGGTCATCGATTTGAAGCCATCGTTGAGGATGAATCGCATGGCCTGCCACCAGTCGCCCTCGATCGGCCCGACGCTCAGGCCCGCGCGGGCGATGCGAGCCGCGAAGTCTTCCTGGCGGCGATCGTCGCCATAGTCGAAATGGGCCGAGGCTCCTACCGGGAAGCTCTGGGCCAGTTCCGGGTGCGACAGCGCGCAGTGATAGCATTCGCGCGCGTTCTCCATCACCAGCTTCCAGTTGCCCTGCTCGACCAGGGTGCTTTCGAAGGCGAGCTTGGCGTCCTTCAGATTATGCGGCGCGAGCATGGGCTCGAGCTGACGTTTGAAATCGCCGATGTCGGGCGGATCGTCGGCCAGGCAGACATACACGACCCCGCCGACACTCTCGACGCCCACCGGGATCAGGCCGTGCTCGGACCGGTCGAAGGTTTCGGGCATGCGGGCGGCGTGGGCCAGTTCGCCCGACAGCTCGTAGGTCCAGCGATGGTAGGGACAGACCAGGCGGGCCGAAACGCCCTTGCCGGGTTTGCAAATCTGGGAGCCCCTGTGGCGGCAGCTGTTGTGGAACGCGTGCAGATCGCCATTGCGGTCCCGGGTGATGATAACCGGCCACGGCCCGGCCGCCACCGACATCCACGACCCGACCCTGGGCAGCTCGACGTCGAAGCCGACCATCAGCCACGACCGGCCAAAGATCGCCGCCATGTCGAAGTCGAAGGCGTCCTGGCTGTTGTAGAGCCCCTGCGCCAGGCTGTGACCGGGCTTACGCTCGTCCAGGAGCCGCGCGATCGCGGTGAAATCGACCATCAAGAGACCCTTTCCACCCCTAGGATCGCACGGCGGCACCCCGCGCCGATAGTGGCATTTCTGACCGGCGCCGGGCGTCGCCTGGACATCACGGGCCAAGCTGGCATTCTGGCCAGGTGAGCATTCTCTTCCGCTTTCCGAGCGCCGTGCGGCTAGACCCCGGCGTCGCGGCTTGGTTTTCCAAGCCCGACGACGAGTTGCGGCTGATCGCCCAGCCATGGTTTGAACGGATGCGCGGTCGCGGCGCCGACGTTCGCGAACTTCTGCACGATGGCCATCCCACCGCGTGCGTGGGAGACGCGGCGTTCGGCTACGTCGACGCCTTCAGGGCTCATGCGAATGTCGGCTTCTTCCATGGGGCGGCGCTCGACGACCCAGCCGGCCTTCTGGAAGGCGCGGGCAAACGCATGCGGCACGTCAAGCTCCGCTGGGCGCAACCGGTGAACGCCGCCGCGCTGAGCGAACTCATAACGGCGGCCTACCGGGACATCCGGCTGCGCCTCCAATCCGAAGGAGCCTGAACCATGTATATCGCCGGCCTCTAGGCCAGGACGCGCGCTATGGTGGCGTGGTGTTTCACATCGGCGACGGTCTCGCCGTTGAGGCTGGCCACCAGCCGCTCCTCGACCAAATAGGCGCCGGCGTCGGCGTGGATCGATACCGAGCTCTCGATCGCCACATCCCAGCCCGGGCGTTGATAGCGGGCCGACTGTTCGGCGCGCCAGGCGCAGCTAAGCGGATCGCCTGGGGTGATCGACAGCGCCACATTGGGGCCACCACCGGATACGGTCTCGCCAATATCGGCCACCACGCTCGAGGACATCGGCCAGGTTTCGACGATGCGGACCTCGCCGGCGGTCTGCGAGATTTCCATGGCCGGCCAGCCCTTCGGATCGTCTGGCAGGGCCGGCGCCACGGCGATGGGCATCGGCGCTTCTACGGCGGGGACGGCGCGAACCGGCAGGTCCAAGTGTGAGGCGGCGAGTTCGAGGGTCAGGGTGGCCGTGGCCGGCGAGGGCCAGACCAGCGGCCACAAACTCTCCGAAAGGGCGGCGCGGATTCGGCTGCCGGGCGCGAAGCGATGGGCGGTGAAATTCAGCGGTATCTCTACGTCATAGGCGCGGCCCGGCCGCAGGGCGGTCGGATGGCCGTGGCCGTCGCGATGGGTGAGGTTGAGCAGGCCATAGGTCACCAGCCATGACTGACCCCTGGATGTCACCTCGCACAGGCGGATGGCGAGATGCACCACGGGCTGGTCACTGGAGACCCGGACGCGAAGGGCGCCCGCCCCAAGGATCTCGACGGCGGCCGGGAGTGGGGACGTATCGAACACCACCGAACGGGCGTCGTCGGGCGACTGTTCGCGCGCCAGTTCGGTTGGCGCGAAGGGAACCCATTCGACCTTGCCCAGGCCGACAATCCGGCTTCCATCGACGTGCGCTGTTTCGGGTTGCTGGAGCGTGTCGTGTAGCCCGCCCCCGCCAAGATAGAATCGGCGGCCAGTGATGGCGGGCGACGGCCAGGACGCCTGAGCCACCCACCGCCCCGGGATAGGCCCTGGCGCGACCTGGGTCGCCGTGGCGTCCGGCATATAGACCCGCAGCATCGGTTCATCCATGATCCCGGTCGCTTCGCCCATCAGCCAATGACGCCACCAGCGCACCTCCTCCCAGGCCCAGTCGAGGCCGGGCCCCGGTGTGGCGGGCGAGGGATAGCCGTGGCGCCACGGGCCGTAGAGGCCCTTGCGCGGAACCTTCAGGTGCTCGAGCAGGCGGGGAATCTGATTGCCGTAGGAATCGACCAGGCCGCCGAGCACATAGACCGGACAGCGGATAGCGTCCCAGTCCAGGGCGACCGAACCTTGGCCCCAATAGGGGTCGTTAGTCTGATGGCTCAGCCAGCGCGCGGCGATGGCCGGGGTGGCGTCGAGGCGACGCTTCCATTCCTCGCGCCAGGCCTCGCCGGTGATCTGGGGGTCGGGCGGCGCCGCCATCACCACCGTCATACTGGTCGCCCATTTCAGGCCGGTCAGGGCGAAGGCGCCGCCGACATAGTGAGCGTCGTCGGTGTAGCGCATGTCCGAGGCGCACATCGGCATGATCGCCTTCAGGGCGGGCGGGGCCAGGGCGGCGGCCTGCAGGGTGCTGAAGCCGCCCCAGGACACCCCGCGCATGCCCACCGAGCCGTTGCACCACGGTCGGGCGGCCAGCCAGGCGATGGCGGTCGCCGCATCCTGGTGTTCGATCGGCAGATATTCGTCTTCCAGCAAGCCGGTGGAATCGCCCGAACCCCGGGTCTCCAGCCGGGCGTAGCCGATCCCGTACTGGGCCAGAGTCTTGCCCCAATACAAGCCATAGCCGCGATAGCGGTCGCGTTTGCGGTAGGGGATATATTCGACGACCACCGGAGCGGGACGTCGGTTGCTGTCGGCCGGCAGCCACAGCTGGACCGCCAGCTTCACTCCGTCCGGCATCGGGATGAAACTGTTCTCAATCATGGTGACCTCGCCCTTGGGCGGTAGCGTCCAGGCGGCCGGCATCGCCAACGACCCGGCAAACGACCGGACCGGTTCGGCCGCCAGCGCGACAGCCGCCGCGCACGAAGTCATGACATCACGTCGGCGCATGGTGGGGTTCCCAAATGTTGAGTCGCTTCCGCTTACGCCCCGGCGTCGAAAGCCAGAACCGCGTGGAGGAGGACGTCGGCGCCGGCCTGGGCCTGGGCCGGGGTGATGTTCTCGGCCTCGTTGTGGCTGATGCCGTCCTCGCAGGGGATGAAGATCATGCCGGTGGGCGCGACGCGCGAGACATAGACCGAGTCATGGCCGGCGCCGGAGACGATGTCCTGGCGGCTGTATCCCAGCCGCTCCACGGCCGCGCGGACCGCGCCGACGCAGGCGGGGTCGAACACAACCGGATTGGACGACCAGACCGGAGTGATCTCGACCGATACGCCCAGGTCGGACGCGACCGTGTCCGCGGCGTCTCGGAAGGCGGCCTCCATCCGGTCCAGGCCGTCGATCCGGGGATGACGCAGATCGACGGTTATCCGTACCGTTTCGGGGACGGTGTTGCGGGACCCCGGGAAGGCCTGAAAGATGCCGATGGTGGAGAGGGAGACGCCTGGCTCCGAGCGCCCTACTCCATCCACGGCCGCCGCCAGCCGGGCCGCGGCCTGCAGAGGGTCGCGCCTCAGGGCCATGGGTGTCGTGCCCGCGTGGCAGGCGAGGCCGGAAATCTCCACGTCCATCCAGCGGATCCCCTGGACGCCGATCACCACACCGATCTCGGTCGCCGCGTCCTCCAGCACCGGACCCTGTTCGATGTGGATTTCGAAGTGCGCGGCCAGCGGATGAACGCCGATCGGATCGGCGCCCTCGAAACCGATCGCCTTCAGCGCATCGCCGAACGCGACTCCGTCCCGGTCGGTCCGCCCGCGGGCATAGTCGGCATCGAAGGCGCCGGCGAACACGCCGGAAGCCAGCATGGCCGGGGCGAACCGGGCCCCTTCTTCGTTGGTCCAGTTGATGATCTCGATCGGATGGTGGGTGACGACGCCAGCATCATTCAGGGTACGGACGATCTCTAGTCCGGCAAGCACCCCCAGTATGCCGTCGAACCGCCCACCGGTGGGCTGGGTGTCCAGATGGCTGCCAATCGCGATCGGGGCCAGGGTCGGATCGGAACCCTCCCGCCGGGCAAAGATGTCGCCAAGTTCGTCGACCCTAATCGTGCAGCCGGCCGCCTCGCTGGCGGCGACAAACCAGCGCCGAACCTTGGCATCCTCCTCGGATAGCGCCAGCCGGCAAAGCCCGCCCCTGGCCGTGGCGCCGAAGGCGGCGGTCTCGGTCAATGTCGACCAGAGCCGATCGATGTTGATGCGGAGATTTGCGCTCATGCGAGGGGTTCCCGATTGAGGGGCATGGTCATGCAGTGGACGCTGCCCCCGCCCATGGCGAACACATCCAGGGGCGGGTCGAACACGGTGACGCCGCGCTCGCGCAGTTCAGCGTTGATCCGGGCGCTATGAGCCGGCGAAATCACCCGCCCCCCGCCCAGGGACAACAGATTGCAGCTCATGGCCATGACCTCGGCGTAGCGGGCCTGGATCACCTCGACGCCGTGACCGGCCAGCCATTGGCCGAACTCCCGCCCCAGCACCTCCAGGCAGCAGACCGCCAGATCGTCACGGGCCATACAGAACAGAACGTCCAGGTGCAGGAAATGCTCGGCGAACGGCTGCAGGCGGACCCGCCAGCCCTTGGTCTCGAACCAGCCGGCCAGCTGGCGGGCGCCGTCGAGATCGGTGCGGACGCCGGAATGGCCGATCAGCAGCAGCCCGGGCCGGATGATATGGATATCGCCGCCCTCGCAGGTCCCGGCGGTGGCGTATTTCCAGAAGCCGGACCCGTGAAAATCGATCACCGCCGCGTATTCGCCGCGCCGCTGGGGCAGGCGCAACTGGGTCAGCAGCGGTCCCCACGGCGTGGTCTGGCTCGAGTCGCGGGTATAGACCTGATAGGGCAGGTGAGGCTCCGGGTTGAGGAAGCGCGGCCGGACGCCCTCCCGCCGCAGGATATCCACCAGACCGGTAAACTGCGCCTGGGCCAGGCCGGCGTCGAACCGCGTCGCGGCGCCAAGGGTCTGATGGGCGACCGCATTGGTGTCCAGCCAGCGATAGTGGTCCGGCGGGCACAGCAGCACGTCGGTCAGCACCCCCGTCTCGGAATCGACCACCCAGTCCAAAAGCCACCCCCTCATCCTAAGGCAGGTGCAAGCTAGAGGGTGAAAGGTTGGTCGCCTAGAGCCTGACGCCTTTGGACGGAACAGATCCAAAGGCGTCAGGCTCTACAGTTCTGAATCTGGAGCTTGATTCAGATTTTAGTCTGTTCCGACTAAAATCATCCTGCTCAAGAGGCGGATCAGGAAGCCGGAGGCGCCGGGGGCTGGAAGAACGCTTGGTCGGCCTTCATCTTGCCGAGCAGGCCGGTGAGGCACTGGTCCCGCGCCGAGCCGCTCATCGCCGTCCAGATCGCCGGGGCCGGACGATAGTCGCGCGGCGCGCCGCCCTTGAATCGGGCGGCGCAGGCGTAGCTGGCCTTGGCTCCATCCGCCCTGGTCACATCGAGGGTCAGTTCGGTGACATAGGACACCGGAATGGTGGAAGGCGACGCTAGCCCGAACGTGAACCCGGCGGCGATCGCGGGGCCCACATTGTCACCCATCCGATAGACGATGTGCTCCTTGAACGAGAGCGTGAAGGCGTAGGGCGGCGCGGTGGCGTTGGCCGGCGGTTCGGCCAGGATATCGGCGCTGGCGAGCTTTTTACCCGAGGCGCGCACGAACGTGATGATGTCTTTGCCGACATCCGATTCCATCTCCACCTCGCCGCGGCTGGTGGGTCCGCCATACGGATTGGACACCTCGGCCGAGGCGATGGTCAGCCTCAAGGTGGCTGCGTCATCGCCGGTGTCCGACGGGATGAAATCCAGGGTCTGGCCCTGCAGCGGATGTTTTGGCGCGCCCGCCAGCGCGCTTCCCGCCACCGCGACGGCCAAGGCCGACAACAGCATCCATCCCGTTCCGCGCATCTTCATACTCCCTGCAGTTTCAGTTTCAGGTCATCCCGCGTCTTGGCGAGCGACGCCTCTTCGACCTGAAGCGCCTTGATCCTCTGCTGGTCGATTTCAACCTGGGATGACAATTGCAGAATGAAGATCGCCCCAGTTCCGGTAGCCGCCGCCAGGGCGATGCCCGCCACATTGGCCAGCAGCGTCCCAGCTCGCGCGTTGTTGCGCTTGCGCTCATCCTGGGCGAGGATGGCTTGAACGGCTCCGATTGTGCGCTCCTGCTCGGCGATAGCCGCGTCGAAATACGGCAGAGCCTGTCCCGACGCGGCGGCGGCGTCGTCCTTGCGGCCCCGCGCGGTCAGATAGTCGCCATACCAGGTCAGGGCGAAGGCGTTGACACGGGCGTGATCGTCGACACGGGTCGGATCCTTGGCGATGACCTCGGGAGGCGCGGGCGGCGCCGGGGCGGGCGCATAGCCCATCTGGAACATCAGCCGGGCGATGACCGGATGGTCGCTCCGCACCGCGACCAGCAGCGGGTCGAAGCCCTCGGCGTTGGTGGCCCTTGGGTCGTGTGTCGCCGACAGCACCGTCCGGAACATCGAGACCGGCTCACCCACCGCCGCGGCGTAGTGCGCCGCCATGGCGCCGCTGGAGTCTCTGAGATTGGCGTCGGCGCCGGCCTCGAGCAGCGCCTTGACCAGCGCCGTCTCGGCCCGGAAGTCGAGAACAGCGGGGCCACGCAGCACCGCCTCGATCAGCGCCGAATGACCGGCGTCGTTCTGCTGGTCCAGCTTGGCGCCATGGGTGGTCAGAACCAGCACCTGTGGGGCGACATCGAAGGTATTGCGCACCAGCGCGATCAAGGGGGTGTCACCGAGGTTGTCCCTGGCGTTGACGTTGGCGCCCTTGTCCACCAATCGCGAGATCAGGGCGCCGTCGCCGCGCGCGCAGGCATAGTAGAGTGGGCCGCGCCCCTGATCGTCGGCCTCGTTGATCCCCTGTCCGGCGGCGATCAGGCTGTCGATGCTCTTGTCGGAGCCTTTGCGCACCGCCCTGGCCAGGGCGGCGGTGTCGCCCGCCATCGCGGGCGCCGCGGTGGCCACAAGCGCGAGGCACAGGGCCAGGCTCGGGGCGAGGCTCAGCGCTCTATGAACAGTCACAATCCCAGGACCCCCATCCTATCCCAATTTGGCGGCCTATACCGCCGCTCCACACGTTCATAAATCACGGCGGCCAAGGGTTCACAAGATGGCGTAAAATCCGTCTCGAGCGGCATATGGGGCTGGTTTCGGCCCATCCCGCCAGCTATTGACCCCC
Organism: Caulobacterales bacterium; assembly: GCA_038227865.1. Classification (GTDB taxonomy): domain Bacteria; phylum Pseudomonadota; class Alphaproteobacteria; order Caulobacterales; family Caulobacteraceae; genus Acaudatibacter. The sequence continues at coordinate 64,366 of JBBRPO010000001.1, read as the reverse complement.
GCCGGCCCCACACGGGTCGGCGCCAGCCCGACAACGCCCAGTTTGAGAGCGCAGATCATGAAACCCTTCGCGATGCTTCTGGCCGGCGCCCTCGTGGCCGGCATGGCTCCCCACGCGGCGGCGCAGGCTGACAAGACGCCCGCCGCGCCACCGGAAGCGCTCAAGGACACCAAGGCCCAGTTCAGCTACGCCGTCGGCCTCAACGTCGGCGCGAGCCTCAAGCGCGACGGCGTGGCCGTCGATCCGGCGATGCTGGCCAGAGGCGTCGCCGATGCGATCGCCGGCGGCAAGCCGCTGTTGACCCGGGAGCAGATCGCCGCGGTGCTGACCCAGGTCAAGGCCGACGTCCAGGCACGGCACGATCAGCAGGCCGTCCAAGCGGCCGAGGCCAACAAGACCGAAGGCGCGACGTTTCTGAAGGCCAACGCCGCCAAACCGGGCGTGGTCAGCCTGCCCAGCGGCCTGCAGTACGAAATCCTGAAGGCCGGCACAGGTCCCAAGCCCAAGGCCGATGACACGGTGTTCTGCAACTATCGCGGGACCGTGATCAGCGGCATCGAGTTCGATAGCTCCTACGGGCGTGGCCAACCGGCCAGCTTCGGTGTCAGTGGCGTGATCAAGGGTTGGACCGAGGCCCTTCAACTTATGCCGGTCGGATCGAAATGGCGGCTGTTCGTGCCCCCGGGGCTCGCTTACGTCGAAGCCGGGGCCGGTGACCAGATCGGCCCCAACAGCACCCTGATCTTCGAAGTCGAGTTGATCTCGATCCAGCCCAAGGGCTGATCGCGTCCAACGAAATGGCGATCCCCGGCGATTGATCTGGCCAATGATGCCTTGACCCGCTGATATCGTTGCGACTAATTCGCATTATCGGGCGCATTTGAGCCTTGATGGTATTTTGAGCCTGAGGCGTGATGAAAACCGAGTTCATGCTGCTGGGTCTGGCGTCGCTCGCCGCGCCGGCCGGGGTCCATGCAACGACCTATCTGAGCGTCCCGCAGGTCCAGGCGCTGATGTTTCCGGGCGAGGCGCTGAAACCCGATGCCCGTACATTGAATGACGCGCAGATCGCCGCCATCCACAAGGATTCCGGCGAGACGCCGCCGAGCCGCGAGCTGAAGGCCTGGCGCGCGGCGGGTGGCGGCTGGCTGATGGTCGATGAGGTGGTCGGCAAGCACGAGTTCATCACCCTGGCCGTGGGGCTCGACGCGGCCGGCGCCGTCAAGGGTGTCGAGATCATGGACTATCGGGAAGCCTATGGCGGGCAGGTCCGCGGCGGCGCCTGGCGCGGGCAGTTCACCGGCAAGCGGCACGGCGCGCCCTTGAGGCTCGGACGGGACATCCAGAACATCTCCGGCGCCACCCTGTCGTCGAAACACGTCACCGACGGCGTGCGCCGCCTACTCGCAACCCATGCCCTTGTCCTCGCGCCCAGCGTTTCTTGAGCGGGCCCAGCCATTGCTGGGAACGACGGTCGCGGTGCGTGTCGCGCGCGCCGATGCCGCCGCGGGCCATGCGGCCATCGACGCCGCGTTCCGCGAAATCGCCAAGGTGCATCGGCTGATGAGCTTCCACGACACGGACAGCGACCTGTCGCGGCTCAATCGGCTGGGCGCGATGGAGACGGTGCGGCTGGATCCCCGAACGGCCGAGGTCCTGGCGCTGGCCCTGGAGCTGGCCGAACAGTCTCAAGGGGCCTTCGATCCATGTGTTGGCGCCCGCGCCGTCGCCGATGGCGACCTGCCGCCACCACCCGGCGCGCCGGCGGCCGACCCGATGGGCGCCTGGCGCGACGTTCACCTGGATGGATGTGAAGCCCACTTCACACGACCGGTCTGGCTGGACTTCGGGGGCATCGCCAAGGGCTACGCCGTCGATCGCGCGATAGAACGGTTGCGCGCCCTTGGCGTCGACCAGGCCTGCGTCAACGCCGGCGGCGATCTTCGGGTGGTGGGCGGCGAGAGCGAATTGGTGCGGCTGCGGGCCGGCTCCGCCGACACCTTGCCCATAGTCGAGATCACGGATGGCGCCCTGGCGTCCAGCGGTGGCGGTGATGCGGCCATGGCGCGCCACTACGACGGCGCCTTGGGCGACCAGATTCCGCTGGGACAGTTCGTCAGCGTGGCGGCGCCGACCTGCGTAGTCGCCGACGCTCTGACCAAGGTGGTGCTGGCGCGAGGCCCGGCGGCCGGTGCGGTCCTTGGCTTCTACGGGGCGAAGGCTTGGGCCTTCGACGCCGAACTCGGTTGGCGCTCGATCGGCGCGGCATCGTGAATCGGCGCAAACATGCCGTTTCCGCAGCGCGGCTCGGCGTCCGGCGGCGCCTGCTGATAGGTGTCACAGGCCTCGGTGTCTGGGGTTCTGGCGTACTGTGGCTGGTGTTCCATTATTTCCTGGTTCGGCCCGGACAATTCGGCCCGGAACACAGCCCGTTGGAGCCCTGGTGGCTCAAACTGCACGGCGCCTTCGCCTTCCTGGCGCTGTGGACGGGCGGCCTGCTCTGGGCTCTGCACGTCGTGCATGGCTGGCGGATGCATCGGCGACGCTGGTCGGGATCGCTGCTATTCGGGGTGTTCCTGCTGCTGACCGCCAGCGGCTACCTACTCTACTACGCCGGTGACGAAGGGCCGAGAGCGGGGATTTCCCTGGTCCACTGGATAGTCGGCTTGGCCTTGCCGCTGCTCTATCTCGCCCATCGACTGGCCAGATCGCCAGCGGCATAGGCGCCGGCGAGAGTTTAGCTTCGGCGAGAGTTGCTAATAATAATCATTTGCACTATCTGGTCATCCTTCATCAAAGCGAGGGGCCATGGCCGGATATCGACAGAAGCTTGCATTTTTCGCGGCCGCGGCGGCGATCCTGACGCCGTTATCGGCGCTGGCCGACGAGGCGACCCTGAACGCCGAAGTGTCGTTGCTGAAAGCTCAGCTGGCCGCGCAGTCGGCCCGCATCGAGCGTATGGAGGCGATACTTGCCAAGGCGCCGGCTTCACCCGTCATCCTGACCGATGCCGGAACCGGAACCGGCCCCGGCCCCGGGGCGGCCCCGCCGGCCGAGCCCGCGGCGCCCGGGAACACGACGACGATCGGCGGCTACGGCGAGATCGCCTACAATGCCTATCTCAAGGACTCCAGCCGCGACCAGGCGGACCTGAAGCGCTTCGTGCTGTTCTTCGGCCATCGGTTCAGTGATCGCATCAGCTTCAACAGCGAGTTCGAGGTCGAGCACGCGGTTTCCAGCTCCAGCGACAGGGGCGAGGCGGAAATCGAGCAAGCCTATCTGAATTATCAGATTTCACCGGCCATGAACCTGCGCGCGGGACTGTTCCTGATGCCGTTCGGCTTCATCAACCGCAGCCACGAGCCGCCAGCCTTCTATGGCGTCGAGCGCAACGAAGTCGAACGCAGGATCATCCCTTCGACCTGGCGCGAGGGCGGGGTCAGCCTCTATGGGTCGATCGGGCGCGGTTTCGACTATGATGTCGGGGTCACGACCGGTTTCAGCATCGCCAAGCTCGACGACACCAGCGCGCCGCTGCTCGCCACCCACCAGGAGCTGCAACTGGCCCACGCCAGCGACCTGTCGGTGTATGGATCCCTCGATTGGCGCGGCGTGCCAGGTCTCGATATCGGCGGCGGCGTGTTCACCGGAAACACCGGCCAGAGCAACGCCGACTTCCGCCAGGACGCCACCCAACCCGACTTCAGGGGCATCAGCGCCCGACTGACGCTGTGGGATCTTCACGCCCGGCTGCAACGCAACGGCTTCGACCTGGAAGCGCTCTACACGCGGGGAACCTTCGACCAGGCGGCTCAGGTCGACAGCGTGATCCTGGCCTATAACAGCGCCAACGGGGCAGACAGGCCCCTGACCCCCAGCGCCTTCTATGGCTGGCTCGTTCAGGGAGCCTATACCTACACCTTCAAGAACGAGATGGCTGTCTCTCCGTTCGTTCGCTACGAGCGCTACAATACCCAGGCCGGCCTGCCTCTGGGCCTCGTCGCCGACCCGGCCAACCGCGACAAGCTGCTGACCCTCGGGCTATCGTTCAGGCCGTTGTCGGATATCGTCGTGAAGTTCGACTACCAGAAGTTCTTCGACAACACCCAGAACGACCGGATCAACCTGGGCCTGGGATACATGTTCTGATGAACTCCTAAGCAACCTTGCGTGGCGAACGCCACGATTGATTTTGCTTTTTCTAAGCAAAATCAATGCTGCTATGGAATGCTTGATGTAAGCAAACCTCGCGAAGTTTGCTTAGCCCCGTAGCGCCGCGATGCGTTGGAGGCTAGCCGGCGGCCAGTGGTCGGCGAGGTTGTAGAATTCGTCCGTCGCCGTCGCGCCCGGCGGCAAAACCACCCAGGGCTGTTTCGAAGCCGTGTAGATGTGGATGTCGGGCGGCAGGCTGTCGGGATTGTCGAGGGTTCCGACCCTGACGAAACTCAGTGCCTCGCCCAGCCCGGCGTAGTGACTCCAGACCGCGATGCGACACGCGCCGCAGCGCACGACGACCTGGCCTTTGCCGCCGGCGGAAGGCGTATCGACCCGCTCGGGCTCACCTTGAAGCAGGGCGACTCGATCGGTCTCGATCACCGCGTTAATTGCGAACGCAGAGCCGGTCTCCCTCTGGCACCAGCGGCAATGGCAGCCGTTGACGATCATCGGCGGACCGGACAGGCGATAGCGCACGGCGCCGCAGGTGCAACCGCCCTCAAGCCCCTGTTCGGAATCGGCCATCCGTTCCTCCTTATTTAATCCTTGGCGCGTTCAAGGAACGAGGCGTCCTCGGTCATCACCACGATGCGGGTGCCGACGGTGACGTAGGTCGGCACCATCGATCGGACGCCGTTGGAGAGGATGGCCGGCTTGTAGGAGCCGGACGCGGTCTGGCCCTTGGTCACCGGCTCGGTCTCCATCACCTCCAGGGTCACGCGGGCCGGCAGTTCGAGGGAGAGAGCAATGTCCTCGTGGGTGAGAAGGGTCACCGTCATGCCGTCCTGGAGATACACCGCCGCATCGCCGACCACGTCCTCCATAACCACGATCTGGTCGTAGGTTTCCGGATTCATGAAGTGATAGCCCTCGGCGTCCTTGTAGAGGAAGTTGAACGATCGCTCATCGACAAAGGCCTTCTCCACCGACTCCGTGGTACGCCAGCGCTCGGACACCTTCACCCCATCGGAGATGCGGCGCATATCGAGCTGAGTGACAGGCGTGCCTTTACCCGGGTGGATATTCTCAAGTTTAAGAATGACATACAGTTTGCCGTCGACATCGACGACATTGCCTTTTCTGAGTGAGCTCGCCGCAACCTTGACCATTTGAGTCCCTTTGAAGATCGGGCGTCCTTATTCGATTGTCCGCCAGATCGCCAGCCGTGATCTGACCGGGGCTGGTCAGGCGCCCGGATAGCCATGGGCCGCACCTTGCGGATCCTCGATGAGAGAGCCCTCCCCCAGGCAATCGCCGACGTAGTTCGGGCCGATCGGAACCTTGCCATGACCGCCGGGGATATCGAGGACGTAGGTGGGCTGGCAGAGGCCCGACAGAGAGCCGCGCAGCGCCCGCATCAGCCGTTGGCCCTCGGCGATCGAGGTGCGGAAATGGCCCGTGCCGGGCGCCAGATCGCCATGGTGCAGATAGTAAGGCTTGATCCGGGTCTCGACCATCGCCCGCATCAGGGCGCCCAGCACCACGGGATCATCATTGACCCCGGCCAGCAGCACGGTCTGGCCGATCATCGGCAGGCCGGCGTCGACCAGGCAAGCGCAGGCGGCGCGGGCGGCGGGCGTCAGTTCGCGCGGATGGTTGGCGTGCAGGGCGACATAGACCGCCTTGCCTTCGCATTTCAGGACCCGGGCGAGGTGTTCGGTGATCGCCGCCGGATCGACGACAGGGACACGGGTGTGGATGCGGACCACCTTCACATGGTCGATCGCCGCCAACGCCGCCATCACGCCGCGCAGCCGGCGCGGCGACAGGATCAGAGGATCGCCGCCGCTGAGGATCACCTCCCAGATCGCCGGGCGGGCCGCGATATAGGCCAGGGCTGCTTGCAAGGCCTCGGGCGACAGGGTTCCCAAGCCCGACGGTCCAACCACCTCGCGCCGGAAACAGAACCGGCAATAGACCGCGCAGCTGTGGGTGAGCTTGAGCAGCACACGGTCGGGATAGCGGTGGATCAGCCCTTCGACCGGGCTGTGGACACCGTCGCCGATCGGATCGGCAAGGTCGTCCGGCAAGGCGGCCAGCTCTTCGGGCCGGGGAATGAACTGGCGTGCGATCGGATCGGCGGGGTCCGCCGCATCGATCAGCTCGATCATGGCCGGGGTGATCGCCACCGCGTATCGCGCGGCCACCCGCTCCAGCACGGCCAGGCGATCCAGCGGGACAAGACCGGTGTCGACCAGGGCCGACGGCGCGCGAAGGGTCTGTGAGACGGTCAATTGGCGGGTCCTTGAAGGCGCTGTCCTATGAGCCAGGACGCCCGGCCGGGCAAGTTCAGGCCCCAAACGTCTCCGCCACCGGGGTCCAGAGCACCAGGTCGATGTGGTCCGCGCCGGTCGCCAGCATCACCAGCCGATCGAAGCCCAGCGCGCCGCCGCTTGCCGGAGGCATGTGGGCCAGGGCGGCCAGCAGATCCTCGTCGATCGGATAGCGCTCGCCATGGATGCGGGCCTTCTCGTCCATTTCGATCTCGAAGCGTCGCCGCTGTTCCGCCGGATCGGTGAGTTCGCCGAAGCAATTGGCCAGCTCGACGCCACAGGCATAGAGCTCGAACCGTTCGGCGACCCGGGGATCGCCCGGCGTCGGGCGGGCCAGGGCGGCCTGTGAGATCGGATATTCATAGAGGATCGTCGCCCGCTCCCGGCCCAGGAACGGATCGACCCGCTCCACCAGAACGCGGCTGAACACATCGGCCCAGGTGTCGTCGGTGGCCACCCGTACCCCAGCCGATCCGGCCGCCGCCGCCAGAGCGGCGCGGTCGGTCGCCCCGTCAGCCTGGACCGTGGCCAACAGATCTATGTCGGCATGGCGCTGGAACGCCTCGGCCACGGTGATTCGCTCCGGCTCCGCGAGCGGATCAACGGTCCGGCCCCCGAATGTCAGCCTGCTCTTTCCGGCCGTCTCGGCCGCCAGCGCCAGCAGCGCCAGGCAGTCGTCCATCAGCACTTCATAGGGCGATTCGACGTAGTACCATTCCAGTAGGGTAAACTCGGGACTGTGCAACGCACCACGCTCGCGGTTGCGCCAGACCCTGGCGAAATCGAAGATTCGGGGCTCTCCGGCGGCCAGAAGCTTCTTGCAGGCGAACTCCGGCGAGGTGCGCAGATAGAGCGGTGATCGCTGGCCATCGATGCTGATCGCCTCGGTGGCGAAGGCGTGGAGATGGGCCTCATTGCCCGGTGAAACCTGCAGCGCCGCGGTCTCCACCTCGACAAAGCCCTTGGCCTCGAACCACGCGCGGGTGGCGCGGGCGATCCGGCCCCGCGCCAGCAGGAACGCCCGGCGATCGGCATGAATATCGGGACGCCACCAAGGCGAGCCCATCTAGGCGCCCAGGACCACCGGCCGGCCGTGGGGAGTGTGGCGATAGGCGTCGGCCCAGGCCTGCTTGCGGATCGCCAGCGCTTCCGGCTCAGCCAGGCCCCGCTTCAGCGCCAGACGCTCCAGGGCCGCTAGCCAGTGCTCGTAGTAGTGAACGCCGTCACCGGGCTCGCCGCGGGCGTCCGCGGCCTTGATCTCGGCGGTCAGGGCGTCCGCCCACTCGGTCCAGGTGAAGGCGCCGCGATCGTGCAGGTGGACCGCCAGGGCGAAGGCCTCGGCCTGCCACGGCTCGTCGAAGACTTGGGGGTCGATTGGACCGGGCTCAGGCGGGTTCAAGATAACGCTCCCAGAGGTCGAGATAGACCGCGCCGCGTCCGTTTGCTTCCAGTCCCCACAGTTCGGCCACCTCGAACCGGATTTGATAGAGTGGCTGGGGCTGTTCGCCCAGGCCGTGCGCGTTGGTGTCGGGGAACACATGGGCGCCGTGGTCGCGCGTGATCACGCCAGCGTGGCCCCGGACATAGCGGGGCAGGCGGGTATGGCCGGTGGGATTGATGTTGCGCGTCCGAACCGGAGCGCCCACCCCGAAGCGGGCGACGGCGGCGATCTGGCGATTGGTCGGTCCGCCCCGAGCCATGGCGGAGGCCACCTTGTCTGCGGTGAGTGGCGGGCTGGCCTTGACCCCACTGTCGGCCGGGCGACTGGTGGCCAGCTCCTCGGCCGTTATCAAGCTGGTCTCCACCATCAGAGCCTCAAGGCCGGTGATCCACTTTTCATAGTAGCTCATCCGCAGATAGTCCGGACCCGGAATTAACTCACGCTGATGGCGAGATGCGTCGAGGCTCCAGCGGCCCCAGGCTCCGGCCGCCAAAGTCAAGGCCAGGGCGCGGGCCTCCCAAGGTTCATGAAATAGCGGCTCATCCGTCTCCGGATCAATCGGACCTAGCCCGTGCATGCCACCCATATCGTGGACGCCGTTCACGCGCCGGACTCCGGCGAGCGAGCTAGAGCGACCCCGATCATTGAATCGCGGCTGACCAGTTCGGCCAGAGCCTCCTCGCCCCAGCCCTGGGTTCCAGCCGGCCGCTCGGGGATCACCAGGTAGCGGATCTCGGCGGTGGAATCCCAGACCCGAACCTCCGCCGCGTCGGGGACGGCGAGCCCGAACTCGGCCATGACCCCGCGCGGATCGATCACCGCCCGGGAACGATAGGGCGAGGACTTGTACCAGACCGGTGGCAGCCCCAGCACCGACCACGGGTAGCAGGAGCATAGGGTGCAGACGACGAGGTTGTGAACCTCCGCGCTGTTTTCCACCGCCATCATATGTTCGCCCTGCCGCCCGCCGTAACCCAGCTCGGCGATGGCGGTGGTGGCGTCGGCCCTCAGGCGCTCAAGATAGGCCGGATCGCTCCACGCCCGGGCGACGACGCGGGCGCCGTTGCGCGGCCCGACCTTGTGCTCATAGGTGTCGATGATGGCGTCGAGGGCGGCGGGATCGACCAATCCCTTCTCCACCAGCAGCGATTCCAGCGCCTTGACCCGCAGCGCCATGTCCGAGGGCGGCTCCTGCCCGTGCCCGTGGTCGTGATCATGGTCGTGATGGTCGTGGGCCAAAATCGTCTCCTTATCTGTTCAGGCTGCCGCAAGCGGCCCGCCGGAGCCGAAGGCGAGGGCGGCGAACCGTTCGCCCATCCGGATCAGGCCGGCGGCATTTGGGTGCAGGCCGTCGGGTAGGTCGGGCAGATCGGCTTCGTCGAACAGTTTCAGCCCATCCATATAGTAAAGGTTTCGGTCGCCCGCCGCGACGCGCCGTTCGACGATGGACCTCAGCAGCGAGCGGATTCGGCGGGCGGTCAGAGCGCCCTGGGCAAGGCCGGCCGGCCGGTCGACGACATAGATCGACTGGCCGTTGTTCAGGGTCGGGCCTGGATGGTCTTCGGCGGCCGGGCAGAGGATGGGCGAGACCACCAGGATCGGCGCCGTCGGCTTGGCGTCGCGAATGGTGTCCAGGAAACTGTGGACCGAGGCGATGAACACGCGCTCGCGCATGCTGTCGCCGTTGAGCAGATTGATACCCAGCTTGAGGCTGATCAGATCCACATCGGCGTCGCGCAGCGTGCGGGCGACCATGCCGTCAAGATGGCACTGACCGCCGAATCCAAGGGAGACAAGATCGACGCCGGCGGTCCGGGCGGCTACGCCGGGCCAGGTTTCCGACGGGCCGTCGGCCTCCATGCCATGGCTGATCGAGCTGCCGTAGTGCGCCCAGCGTCGGCGGCCGGAGGGCGGGGCGGTTAGCAGCGGGGCGTCCAGCCGCAGGGCGCGAAGCTCCACGGTCGCTGACTGCGGCAGCCAGAGTTCGAGGGTCTTGGCGCCCCGCGGCAAGTCATCGAACACCAGGGTGGAAGGCTCGCCGGGCTCGATGATGAAAGCAGGCGGCCTGGCGGCATTGTCGATCACCACGGTCTGGCCGGCGACCGCGTGAGCGCGCCGTGTCAAAGCCCCATCCACGAACAGGTCGAAGGCGACGGGTCGGCGTGGCGCGCCTTCGAACTTCAGTCCGCGCTCCAGGACCTCAAGCTCGAGGCGCCTGGCCTCGGTGCGAAGCACGATGCGCACGCCCGAAGGCATGGAAACCATCATGCCCATGGCGGGCTCCGGCATCTGGGCCTCGGTCCAGGCGGGAAGACGCCGGGGCAGGATGCCGTTCGGCGTGGGTTTCAGGTGGAACGCACCCCGGATCGACAACGCCGGATCGTCCCAGGCGACGCTGTTAAGGCTATCAGGCGGCATCGCCGGTCCTTCCCCAATCGGCCGGCATCTCCGGCCAGCGCCCGATTCCGCCACCCTCCACCAGCATTCCGGTCAGGGTACGATCCAGATGCCGCGCGCGCCATGTCAAAAGCGCCTGGGCCTGTTCAAGAATCCGGGCCGGATCGGTTTCGGGTGTCCGCCAGGTGCGATCGTCGCCCAGGTCGAAGGCCAGCCACGAGCCGTCGCCAAAGTGGACATAGGCGCCGGTTTCGTCTCGGCGGACGACCAGGTTCTGGCGCTCCAGACGCCGGTCCCAGGGCCAATCAATCGGCCCGTCGGCGATCAGACTGGACCGCCAGTCCCACTCCCAATGCGCCGCGTCCCGCCACCAGGGCGGCGCTTCGCCCGTCAGGAAGGGCGTCAGCGGCAGGCCGTCGCACTGATCGGGAACGGCGATCCCCATCGCCACGCAGAGGGTCGGGAAGATGTCGATATTCTCGGTGAAGCGCTCGACAACGGCTCCCCGCGCGCCGACGGGCCGGGGATCGCGGGCAAGGCCGAGGATATGATAGCTCTGCTCGAAGAAGCCGCCCTTCTGTATCAGGCCGTGATCGCCCAGCTGCTCGCCGTGATCGGCGGTGACGACGATAAAGGTGTCGTCCCATTCGCCCCGCGCCTCCAGGGCGGCCCAGACCCGGCCAAGCTGGTCGTCGGCTTCGCTGACCATGCCATAGTATTGGGCCTTTAGCGCGCGCATCGCCGCCGGGTCGTCCGGCGGTTTCATCCGCGGATGGCGCGTCAGGCCATCATGCAACCGATGCCGCGCCGCCGCCGCGGCGATCGGCGCGGGCATGTCGTCCGGATCGTACATCGTCGAGAAGTTTCCAGCGGCGGCATAGGGCGGATGCGGCCGAAGCTGGCTCAGATGAGCGAACCAAGGCCGGTCCTGGCGATCCAGCCAAGCCAGAAAACCATCGGTGAGGAAGGCTGACATGCTGTGCTCGGTGGGTCGGCCCGGCTCGCCCGCCAGCACCGCCTGGGGATCGTCCGGGATCTGGTGGCCAAGTTCGCGAAGCCAGTCCATCCATGGAGCCGGGTCGCCCTCCGCCAGCCGCACGCCGATGTCGAAGCCGGGCAGGATTTCCTCGTAGGTCACCAGGCGCGGATCGCCGGGGCCGGTGGTCTCGCGCGGGTCGATGCTCTGGTCGGTGTAGCCGAACAACGTCGGTTGATAGCCGGCCCGGCGGGCCGCCCAGGCGATGTTGTCGAAGCGGCGATCCAGCGGCGTGCCGTTGCCGACCACCCGGTGGTTCATCTGGTAGAGGCCCGTATACAGGCTGGCCCTCCCCGGGGCGCACGGCGCCGCCTGGCTGTAGTGCCGCGATAGCCGAACCCCTTCGCGCGCCAATCGATCCAGATTGGGGGTTTTGACCACCGGGTGGCCCGCCGCCGACAGGCAGTCGCCACGAAACTGGTCCAGGGTGATCAGCAGGATGTTCATGCGGACGGCCTCCTAGACTGGTCGTTCAGTAGCGCCCCGTGTATCCGTATGGGAAGCCTGAACGAGAAGAGCCAAAGCCATGATCGCCTATTCCACCGTCGGCGTGAACGACATGGCGAGGTCGATCGCCTTCTACGACGCGGTGTTCGCCCCGTTGGGAGCCAGCCGCGAGACTACGGGCGAGACCTGGACCGGCTATCGGCGCGAGGGCGAGCGGGCCTGGTTCTTCCTCACCCGGCCGTTCGACCGGGCGGCGGCCAGCAATGGCAACGGCGCAATGCTGGCGTTCCTGGCCGAGAGCCGGCCGGCGGTGGACGCCTTCCACGCCCAGGCCCTGGCCCACGGCGGGGTTTGCGAAGGCCCGCCCGGCGTTCGCGAGGGCATGAACCCGGTGTTCTACGCCGCCTATGTCCGCGACCCCGACGGCGCCAAACTCTGCGCCTTTGTACGCAAGTGATCAGGCCACCGCTCCAGCGCCCGCGGCGGGACCGGCGCATTTGATGGGACCCATCGAGCCACGGTGGTAATCATCTCGACTGGATCGATCGGCTTACCGATGTGACCATCAAAAAGTCCCTCAGGGTTGCTTCGCATGCTCTGGTCAGTCATCTCGGCGGTAAAGGCCAGTATCGGAACCGAGGCATTTACGCCGCCACCGTTTCGGATTCTGCACGCAGCTTGCGATCCATCTATTCCCGGCATGCGCAAATCCATGAGGATCAGATCGAAAGACGCCTCGCTCGCGATCCGCACGGCTTCCTGGCCATCGGCGGCTTCAGTCAGATTGACGCCATGCCGGGCCAGCATCAAGCCTACCAACTCACGGTTGATGGGGCTGTCATCGACGACCAGCATGCGCAACCCTTCAAGACTGCCGTGGAGGTCAAGCGTTCCGGCGTCTTTATCTTCAACGACGCATGGCAGTTCGAACCAGAAACAGGCGCCGTGACACTCCTGGCTTGAGACGCCGATCTCGCCCCCCATGGCTTCCGCCAGGCCCTTGCATATTGCCAATCCGAGCCCGGTTCCGCCAAAGGCTCGGGTTGTCGATGCGTCCACCTGGGAGAATCGCTTGAACAGACGATCAAGGCGATCGGCCGGAATGCCTGGACCCGTATCGATGACTTCGCAACGGAGACGGCTTGTCTCGCGGCGGTAGCTCGCTCGAAGCGTGACTCCGCCCGTCGTGGTGAATTTCACCGCGTTGCTGGTCAGGTTCAGCACGATCTGACGCAAACGGGTATCATCGATCAGCACCAAGAATGGCAAATCATCAGACGCTGAAAAACTCAGCTTGAGTTGCTTCTCCGCCGCTTGAGGCTCCAGGAGTTCAAACGCCGCCTGCAGAACAGACCTTATCTCGGCTGGCCGTGGCTCGATCTCGAAGTGGCCGGACTCAAGCTTCGAAAAGTCCAGGATGTCGTTGACGATCGCCAGAAGCGCGTGACTGGAGCCCGTTACGCGGTGGGCCGCCCGGCGGCCTTGATCCGTAAGTTCCGGTTCCCGGGCCAGAATTGACGAAAACCCGAGAATACTGGTCAGCGGCGTTCGAAGTTCATGGCTCATATTGGCCAGGAATTCGGATTTCACGGTCGCGGCCGCCTCGGCCACCGCTGTGGCCTCCTCAAGCGCCATCTCCATGGCCTTCCGTTTTGTAATGTCACGAACCACGTCGGTCACGGCGAAGGCTTTTCCGGAAGCGGGATTTCGGGCCATGGTCGGGCGAGACTCGACCCAGATGACCCGGCCATCCTTCCGAATATAGCGATGCTCGATCCGAGCGCCGTTTGGCGTCCGCATCGAAACCAGAATCTCCTCCGCGACGCGCTGCCGGTCGTCTGGATGGATGAAGTCTACCGCCATCCTGCCGATAACTTCGTCGGCGCCGTAGCCGGTCATCGCGGTGACGGCCGGCGAAACATATCGGAAGCGTCCGTCGAGATCCGTTTCCGTTACAATGTCACTGGCGTTGTCGGCGAGCAGACGGTACCGCGCCTCGCTTTCAGCGATTCGCTTGTCCGCTTCGGTTTGACGTGTAACGTCGAGCAAGGTTCCGACAAACGCGGTCATCTCACCCGCTTCATTCCTTTCGATTTTTGTGTGCCCAACGACCCAGCGGACCGCCCCGTCCGGGCGGATGATCCGAATGATGGGTCGATCTTCGACGCTCTCGCCGAGTAGGTCGCGATCGAGGCGGTCCTGGTTCAAGGCGTGATCGTCGTCGTGGGTCATCGCCATGACCGCGTCGATGTCGAGAGGTGAACCCGGCTCCATCCCGTAGATGGCATACATCTGGTCGGACCAGATCAGGGTCCGACACGGAAACTCGACGCGCCAGTGGCCAAGGCCCGCGGCCTTCTCGGCCACCGCGGCGCGCCGGGCCCTTTCCTCGGCGTCGCGGCGCGCTTGATCGGTCTCAGCAAGCGCGCGGACGTGTTCCGTGACGTCTTGGAATACCCCAAAGACCGCGGACGTCTTGCCCAAGGGCGACAGCTGGCAGGTCGCTTTGCAAACCACATGGCGAAGCTCGCCGTTTGGTCGTTTGAGGCAGAGTTGAAAGGTAAAATCCGTTTGGTCGGTGATGGCGCTGGCCACGAAGGCGGCCACCGTTTTCTGATCGTCGGGAGAGTAAAAAGCGAGGGCGTTGTCGAGGTTTGGGCTGAACTCGGCCCTGCTCACGCCATGGATTCGATAGACCTCGTCCGACCAGGTCACCTTGTCTGGCGAGAATTCAAGCGACCAGCGCCCCACCCCCGACATCTCTTCCGCCAGGCTGAGGAGCCGCAGCTGTTCGGAGCCCGCAAGACGGCTCTTCCCGAGTTCGAGTTCATCGACGACGATCCCGGCCAGGGTACGCAGGCGCTTTAGAGTGGCCTCGGTCGGCCGGTCTCTGGGCACCTTGTCAATGACACAGAGCGTACCCAGGTTGTGTCCCGAGGGCGTGGTGAGCGGTGTGCCCGCGTAGAACCGAATGCCAAGCTCGCCCGTCACCAGCGGGTTGGCCAAAAACCGCGGATCCTCGGTCGCGTCTTCAACGACCATTGTGTCGCCGACATCCAACTTGATCGCATGGTCGCAGAACGCCCATTCGCGAGGCGTCTGAACGTCATCAAGCCCGATCCGCGACTTGAACCACTGTCGGTCGCTATCGATCAGCGACACAAGCGCGATGGGGGCGTCGAAAAGTTCCGCAGCCAGCGCCGTCAGACGATCAAATCGCTCTTCCGACCCTGTGTCCAATACCCGATATTGATGGAGCGCCGTAATACGGTCATTTTCCGAATTATCCATGAATCAAGCCATTTCAACTAACAATTTACAAAAAGTAACACTTTGTTGCTGGTGATTCCCGGTAAACCTAGACTATTATCGTGCGCTGGAGTTCCGCATCGATCCTTAAACTAACCGCAGCCGCGGCGTCAAAGGCGGCGGGCAAAATCCACGCCAGCGCGGACCGTTCGGCCGTTTGGTCGATTTTGCGGCAGATCAGCGCCAAATCACCATAGCCCAGGGCGGCGGCGGCATCACCCAGGGCATGGGCCCGCCGACGAACATCAGCCGCCTCGCTTGGCTTACAGACCTGAAAAGCGATGATCTGGTCTCGCAGCATACGCAGAAGGCCGCAAACCGCCTCGCGGCCCGCGTGTAGCTCAAAAGCGGCTAAAACTTCATTCGGAGGCGCGGGTGGCGGCGCCCAGCGCCCCACGGCCGCGCTGAGGCTTTCAGGCGTGAAAGGCTTTGTCAGATAGGCCGTCATTCCCGCGTCGAGGCACCGTTTGACCTGATCTGGAAGAATGTTGGCCGAGAACGCCAGGATCGGCAGGCGCTCATATCGGCCGCCCAGCGCTCGGATCGCTTTTGTCGCCTCGAGACCGTCCATCCCAGGCATCCGCGTATCCATGATGACCAGATCATAGTCCGTCGAACGCACGGCCGCGACAGCCTCGAAACCATCGTGGACCGTGTCGATCTGATAACCGTGAGGCTCCAGAAACACCCGAATGAGCTCTCGATTGAGCTCGTCGTCTTCAGCCACCAGGATTTTCAGTGGTGTCATTTGCGAGGAGAGCGGTTCTTCCGATGACGGTCCGGTCATTGACTCAACCCCTAGGGTGCTTTGACCCGGGTCGGTTGGCGGACCGCGATAAACGACCTAAGGCCAATGTCGATGATCGCCTCTTCCGCCGGGGTCAGGGCCGAGCGGCGGCCGGTCGCGCGGCCGGTCTCGCGCATGCCGTTCAGCGCCCAGACCAGGGTGCGTCCGTCGCGGCGGTTCCAGAACAGGCCGGTCATCCACCCGTAGGCGTCGCCCAGGTGGCCACGCCAGTCCTCGCTGCCAGGTCCGAAGAATGCGTCCCCGCCGGGCTCAGGGCGTCCGACCGGAACCTCCATTCCCAGGCCGTAGCCCTGAAACACGCCCTGTCCGACCCCGCCCTCCCCCGTCTCGCCATTCGGATGCTCGCCGTCATAGCGCCAGACCGCGGTCTGCATCCGCTCCAGGCCCCGCGTGGAAATCACCCGCGCGCCATCCAGTGCGCCGCCATCGCGAAACATCATGGCCAGCCGGTCAAGGTCCCGCACGCTGACGCGCAGGCCGCCCTGGGGTGAGAACAGAAAGCCGTTCTCGCCAAGCTTCAGATCGGCCTCGGCCACCGGCGCAGCGTCCTTCGGCTGGGGAATGGCGGCGGCGGGGGCGAGAGGAACGGCTCCGTCGACCTGCACGGTCCAGCGGCCGTTCAGCCAGCGCCAGGCCGGCGCGGCGCGATCACGCTTGGCCTGGGAAACGCCGCCCCAGTTGTAGCCGGCGTCAAGGCCGAGCGGCGCCAGCACCGTCCGGGTCATATAGCGATCGAAGCGCTCACCGGTCAGTCGCTCGACGATCTGGGCGATCAGACAGAAATTGACGTCGGCGTAGGCGAACCATGCGCCCGGAGCTCTGTCCGGCGGCCCGAACCAGGCGCCGTCGTCCCAATGCCGTCCGGTCGGCTCGAAGGCCTCGCGCAGGGCGTGGCCGGCGGGAACCGGATAGCTGGGGCCGTTACGCAGGCTGCTGGTGTGGGAGAGCAGATTGCCGATCAGGATCGGCCGGTCAGGGAAGGCCGGATGGCGCAGGCGAAAGCCCAGGCGATCGGACGCGTCATCGTCCAATGCGATCCCGCCAGCCTCAATGAGGCCCATGAAGCCCACCGTGGCGATCATCTTGGAAACCGACGCCACGCGGAACGGATCGTCCAGACCAAAGGCCGAGGTCTTCGGGGCCTCGGGCGGGCCGGTCAGGCGACGACCCGCGCCGGCGGCCAGGGCCACGCGGCCGTCGCCACTGCGAGCGATCAGGCCCGCCGACAGCAGGCCGTCCGGCCCATCCGAGAGCAGACCAGCCAGGGGGTCCTCTCCGGCCAGGACCACGCCGCCCACCATGGCCGCTCCCATGCCCATCACCGCTCGCCGGGTCCAGTCGGTCACGCCGCCCTCACCCGAAATCCAGGAAGCCTGGGCTGGCGCTGATCGGCGGCGCGGACCGCAAGGTAGCCAGATCAGGTGTCGGACGCGCGGTGGCCGGGTCGCCCGCCAGCAGGGTTTCGAGCGCGGCGGCCACCGCCAGCACCCGCGCGTCGCCGCCCCGCGGGCCGACGATCTGCAGGCCGAACGGCAGGCCGGCGTGGTCTAGCCCAACCGGCACGCAAACCGCCGGATGGCCGACCAGGCTGACCGCATAGGCCATCGCCAGCCAATGGAAATAGGTCCGGGTCGGCCGTCCGTCGATCTCGGCTGGATAGATCTCGGACCACGGCCTGGGGCTCAGGGTGATGGCCGGGGTGATGATCACGTCGTAGCCGCGGAAGAACGCCTGCCACCGGCGGTAGATGGCGGTTTGCGCCATCTCGGCGCGGGCGACATCCAAGGCCGAATAGCCCAGGCCCTCGGCGACATTGGCGTGAACGTTTGGCCCGACGCTTTGCGGGTGGCTGAGCACTTTCTCATGATGAGCCGCGAGGAAGCCGACTGCGCGCAGCACCTCGAAAGCCCCGTCGGTCCCCGCGCAATCGGGCGTGGCGTAGTCGGCGCCGGCGAAGACGTGGCGGAACCTCGCGATCTTTTCCGCGAAGACATCCCGGACATGCCGCTCGGTGGGGGCGAAACCGAAGTCCGGGGTGAAGGCGACGCGCAGGGAGGCAAGTTCCACCGGCGCCGGCCGCGCGAAATCCGCCGGTCGCCGTACGCTCCGCCCCCAGATGGTGGTCGCCAACGGGTCATCGGCGCGGTCGGCGACCATAGCCGCCAGCATCAGGCAGACATCGGGCACAGTCCGGGCCATCGGCCCCAGCACCGACAGCGGCGACCAGCCGCGCGGGCCGCGTTCGGTCGGCACGAGGCCCGGTGTGGGCCGAAAGCCGACCACGCCGCAGAATGCGGCGGGGTTGCGCAGGCTGCCGCCCATGTCCGACCCGGTGGCGATGGGAACCATGCCGGCGGCCAGCGCCACCGCCGAACCGCCGGATGACCCCGCCGCCGACCGAGTGGGGTCGAACGGATTGCCCGTGGCGCCATGAACCCGGTTGCGGGTGTTGGCGCCGGCGCCGAATTCGGGAGTGTTGGTCTTGCCGATCACGATGGCGCCGGCGCGCTTCAGATCGGCCACCGTGTCGCCATCTCGCGCCGGGATGCTATCGGCGAACAGCTCGCTGCCGAAGGTGGTGCGAAGCCCGGCCGTCTCGTCCAGGTCCTTCACCCCAAGCGGCAGGCCGTGGAGGAGCCCCAGGGCGTCGCCCCGCGCCACGGCGGCGTCCGCCGCCTGGGCCGCCAGGCGGGCGCGATCGAAGTCCCGCGTTACGAGGGCGTTGACCGCGTGATCGACAGCCTCCACCCGCTCGATACAGCTTTCCAGAAGATCGGTGGCGGCCAGGGAGCCCTCGCCGATCCGGCGGCGCGCCTCGACGGCGGTCAGGTCACAGGCTTCAGGCGTCATGATCGAGCTCTTGCCGGTCTCGCGATTTGCGCCAAGGCCGCTGCCAAGATCCGCCAAGCCTGTATAATGTGCCGCAGCAGCATTCGATAAGGGGCATGTTCATGCGTTACGTCATTTCCGGAACCGTCATGCAGACCGTGGGTATCGACCTCGCGCCCGGCGAGACGGTCTACAGCCAGACCGCCACCATGGCCTGGATGAGCGCCGGGGTGCGGATGCACACCAACACCGGCGGCGGCCTGTTCGCCGGCATCAAGCGCAGCCTGACCGGGGGCAGCTTCTTCGTCACCGACTTCACCTCCGACGGCGGCCAGGGCCATGTGGCCTTCGCCCCGCGTTTCCCTGGCACGATCATGGCCCGCACCCTGCGGCCCGGCGAATCGCTGATCTGCCGCAAGGAAACCTTCCTGTGCGCGGAAAAGACCGTGACCCTGGAACTGGCCTGGCAGCAGCGGATCGGTTCGGGCTTCTTCGGCGGCGCCGGCTTCATCCTGCAACGGGTGACCGGGCCGGGAACGGTGTTCCTCGACCTCTCGGGCGAGCTGATCAGCAAGCGCCTGGCGCCGGGCGAACAGATCTTCGTCCACGCCGGCCATGTCGGCGTGCATGAGCCCAGCGTGTCATTCGACATCCAGCTGGTGCCCGGCTTCCGCAACATCATCTTCGGCGGCGAAGGCATCTTCCTGGCCTGCCTTACCGGCCCGGGCGAGGTCTGGCTGCAGTCGATGCCGATCATGAATCTGGCCGAAGAGATCGCGCGCTACATGCCTGTCGGCGCCGACCGGTCGGGCGGTGGAGGCGGGGCGATCGGCGGCATCGCCACGGCCGGTGTTGTCGGCGGTATCCTGGGAAGTATCCTGGGCGGCGACAACTGACCGCCGGAAACGCGGATGGGGACGGCGACGGGCTGCGCATCGCGAATCTGCGTAGCCCGCTGGCCGGGCCATTCACCCTCGAGGTTCCGCGCGGCGCGATCCTGGCCATCTCCGGCGCCTCGGGATCGGGCAAGAGCCTGTTCCTGCGCATGGTCGCCGACCTCGACCCCAATGACGGCGAGGTGAGCCTGAACGGCGCCTATCGGTCCGGCATGGCGGCGAATCTCTGGCGCGGACGAATTCCCTATGTCGCGGCGGAATCCGGCTGGTGGACCCAGAACGTGCACGACCATTTCGCCGCCGATCAGCTGGACCGCGCCCGGAATCTGGCCGAGCGGCTGGGGGTCGCCACGGCGCCCTTCGACGGCCTCGTCGACCGGCTATCCACCGGCGAGCGACAGCGCCTGGCCCTGGTACGCGCCCTGATCATCGACTCGCCGGCCCTGCTGCTGGATGAGCCGACCGGCCCCCTGGATCCGGTCTCCGTGGAAAAGGTCGAGGCAGTGCTGCTGGAGCGGGCCGGCGCCGGCGCGGTGATCATCCTGGTCTCGCACGACCCGGCCCAGGGCGAGCGGCTGAACGCCCGGCGACTGCGGATGGTCGATCGCAAGCTCGAGGCCGAGACATGATCTCGCTGTCGCCCACCGATCTGGCCCTGGCCTCGGCCCTGGTGGCGCTGGACGCCGGCGTGTCGATCGCGCTTCGCCTGAACCTGCATCGCCAGCTGCTATGGGCGGCGGCGCGGATGGTGGTCCAGCTGATCGCCGTGGGCTTCATCCTGCGGTTCATCTTCACCCTCAACAACCCCCTCGCCACCCTGGCGATCGTCGTGGTGATGGGGATGATCGCGGCGCGGGAAATCGCCGCGCGGCCGGTGCATAAGTTCAAGGGGCTCGCGGGCCTGAGCATCAGCGGCGCAACGGTCGCGCTGGCCACCATCGTCACGGCCGTCCTGGCCCTGACCACCGCGATCCGGCCACACCCCTGGTATGATCCTCGCTATGCGATCTCCCTGGTGGGGATCATCCTGGGATCGGTCCTGAACGCCGGCAGCCTGACCCTGGACGGTATCGTCGGTGGCGTCTGGCGCGAACGGTCGGCCATCGAGGCGCAGCTGGGCCTGGGCGTTGAGTTCCGCGTCGCCACCCTGCCCCTGCTGCGCGAAGCCATCCGGCGAGGCCTGCTGCCGATTATCAACCAGATGTCGGCGGCGGGGCTGATCACCCTGCCCGGCATCATGACCGGCCAGATCATCGCCGGCATGGACCCGGTCGAAGCGGTGAAGTACCAAATCCTGCTGATGTTCCTGCTGGCCGGCGCCAGCGGCGTCGCGGCCCTGACCATCGCCGAACTGTCTCTCCGGCGGCTTAGCGACGCACGGCAGAGACTACGCCTGGATCGGCTCAAATAGGCTCAGGTCGATTCCTGCACCACCGCCAGTCAGTCGAACCGCGCCGCCGGAAGTTCATCGTTCCGGCTACGGTCAATCGGTCACTTTCGGTCGGCCGCCCCCACAAACCGCGTCGTCCAGGGTCCCTCGGCCACGCCAATGATCACCGTGTCCCCCTCGGCGCCCTCATAGTGGACCAGGCCCGCCGGAACCAGCGCTGCCTCTCCGGTCAGGACGCAGCGCGCCTGGGCGTGGTCGCCCGATGGGCCTTGACCCAGCAGCAGCACGCCTTTCATCACGAAAACCCGCGCCGTGGAGCCATGGACATGGGCGGGGAACCAGGCGCCGTCCGGGAGGTGAAAGGCGTAGGTGACCAGTCCCGGTCCGTTAAGGTCGCCCTCCAGCACCGCTCGCTGGGCGCCCCCAGGACGGGCCTCACTCCAGGGCATCGTGTCCGGAGACCAGACGGCCACGGCCGGAGGGGCCGCCACAACGGCGGCGGCGAGGAAGGCGGCGAGCATGGCGGGTCTCCGGCGTTGACAGCCCCGTTCTGGCGCCCGGCCCATGCGCCAACGCTCCGCTTCTTGCGGTCCTTGTCAGTCCTTCCGCAAGCGATACGGCGACGGCGCGTTCATCATCGCCGCGTCGAAGCCGGCGACCCGTTTATAACCATCGGCGATGGCCTGGCGCTCGGCCAGCGGCAGCAACGCGTCGAGATCGTCCTCGGGACGCGGCGCCCGCTGTTCGGCCAGCTCCATCACCTGGTCGGGGCCATGGGCGCGGTTCATCAGCACGATGCGGCTGGTGGCTTCACGGCGGTCGGCTTCATACCGCGACAGAGCCGTCGCCATATCGGGCGCTGTCGACAGATGGAACGCCAGGGCGCGGGCGTCGATGATCGCCTGGGTCGCGCCATTGGAACCCACCGGATACATCGGGTGGGCGGCGTCGCCCATCAGGGTGGTCCGCCCGAAGTTCCAGCGCGGCAGCGGGTCGCGGTCGACCATCGGAAATTCGAACACCTCGTCACTGGCCTCGACCAGGGCCGGCACATCGATGCCCGGCCATTGCCACGTGGCGAAGGGCGGCAGGAAGTCTTCGCGCCGGCCGAGGCGGTTCCAGTCTTCCCGAGGCGGCGCGTCACCCTCTCCGCGTTTCAGGTCACAGATCCAGTTGAGCCGTGTTTCGCCGGTCGCGGCGTCATAACTGACCGGATAGGCGACGAACTTCTGCCGGGAATGGCCGGCCCAGAGCATCGATCGACCGCCCAGCACCTTCGCCGACCGGCTGATGGATCGCCACAAAGTGACGCCGTTCCACTTCGGCGCGCCCTCGCCCGGATAGAATTTTCGCCGGACCGCCGAATGGATGCCGTCGGCCGCCAGCAACAGGTCGGCAGCGACCCAACCACCTGCGCCGCCGGTCTCGCGATCGAGAAACAGAGCCTTGGCGCCACCATCGACGGTCTCAAGGTCGGTCAGCGAGCGGCCGAACCGGATGGCGTCCACTCCAAGCCGGGCCTGAACCGTGCGCGCCAGCAGCATCTGCAGTTCGCCGCGATGGATGGCGATCTGCGGCCAGGCGTAGCCCGCCGCCAGGCCCCGCGGCTCGCGCCAGATGCGCCGGCCGTCCTTGGTCAGATAGACCAGTTCGTCGATCTCCACGCCGAGGCGGCGCAGATCGTCCAACAGGCCCAGACCGGCCAGTTCCCGCACCGCGTGGGGCAAAAGGTTGATGCCGACGCCGAGCGGCTTGAGCGTCGCCGCCGCTTCGTGGATCTGGGGCTCGAACCCCCCCCGGTGCAGGCTGAGGGCGGCGGTGAGACCACAGATGCCGGCCCCGACGATGATGATCTTCATTCTCACGTCCTGTGGCCGCCGCAACGGCCTTTGACAGACGGCGCGTCGGGGTTAGAGCGTCAATACCAAGATTGGCTCCAACGCCAGCCGGAGGATCGGATGACCCAGGAAACCCACTCGAACCCCTATGCCGCCAAGCCCTGGCTGTCGCTCTATGAAACTGGGATCGCGCCCACCCAGACGCGCGAGCACCACGACATGCTCAGTCTGTTCCGCGCCGCCCTGGCCGATCCATCGGCGCCGGCGCTGGTCTATTTCGACGGCGAGATCAGCTATGGCGAGCTGGACGCCATGAGCGACGCCCTGGCGGTCTGGCTGTCCGAAGCCGGCGTTTCGGCGGGCGACCGGGTCACCATCATCCTGCAGAACACCCCGCACTTCGTGATCGCCATGGTCGCCGCCTGGAAGCTCGGCGCCATACCGACGCCGGCCAATCCGATGTACCGCCGCGACGAACTGGCCAAGCTGTTCGCCGACAGCACGCCGGCCGTGGTGGTGGCCCATGACGACCACGCACCCACCGCGATGGAGGGCCTGGAGAAGGCCGGCCTGACCGCCAGGGTGCTGTCGGTCAGCGCCCACGACTTCCAGACGCGCGACGAGGCCCGGGTGCTGCCGGGCCGCCGCCCGACGCCGGACGGGGCAACGGACTTTCTGGCCGCCGTCCGCGCCCATGACGGGGCCGCGCCACCACGCCATACGCCGGCGCCCGATGACCTGGGTCTGCTGCTCTACACCTCCGGCACCACCGGCCAGCCCAAGGGCGCCATGCTGCGTCATTCGGGCATGGCCTTCACCTCGCAGATCTTCCGCGACTGGGCGCCTGTGCCGGCCGGCTCGCTCATCCTGGGGATCGCGCCGCTGTTCCATATCACCGGCATCATCGCCCATGTCGGGGTGGCGTTCTCGGCCCGCTGCGCGCTGATCCTGCACTACCGGTTCGAGCCCTCCCTGGTGCTCGACGTGATCCGCGAGCGGCGGCCGACTTTCACCGGCGGCGCCATCACCGCCTTCAACGCCCTGATGAACGCGCCGGGCGTTGGCCCGGAGGATTTCATCAGCTTCGCGGGGCTGATGTCCGGCGGCGCGCCGATCGCCCCGGCCCTGGCCGACGCGATCGAGGCCAAGCTCGGCCAGACCGTGTTCCCGGCCTACGGCATGACCGAGACCACCTCACCCACCCACATCGGCCCCAAGAGCCGCCGCCCACCGGTCGATCCGGCCAGCGGCGCCATGGCCATCGGCGTGCCGATCCAGGACACCGAGGCGATGATCGCCGGCGACGACGGCCGGCCGATGCCGGTCGGCGAGGTCGGCGAGGTGTGGATGCGCGGGCCGCAGATCATGGTGGGCTATTGGAACAAGCCTGAACAGACCGCCGAAGCCCTGGTCGACGGCTGGATGCGCTCGGGCGATGTCGGCTTCATGGACGCCGAGGGCTGGTTCTATCTGGTGGACCGCAAGAAGGACATGATCAGCGCCTCGGGCTTCAAGGTCTGGCCGCGCGAGGTCGAGGACGTGCTGGTCGCCCATCCGGCCGTGCGCGAAGCGGCGGTGGTCGGCGAGCCCGACCCCTATCGCGGCGAGACGGTGAAGGCCTTCGTATCGTTCAAGCCGGGCGTGACGGCCACTATCGAAGAGATCACCGCCCACTGCCGCGAACGCCTGGCGACCTACAAGGTCCCGCGCCGCATCGAGGTGATCGACGAGCTGCCCAAGACCTTGACGGGCAAAATCCAGCGGGTGGAGCTGCGGGGTAAATCCACAACCTGACCCCATGGTCGCCGTCATGGCGATTGCCGCGGAATTCGGAACCAACCGATCCGCGAAGGGCCGGAGGCCATGTCCAAACGCGTACATGCGATTGACAATGACTCGCATTATCATTCATGAGTTGTCGGACAGTGGTCACAGGGCTTGGAGAGCTTGGCATGGTCTTACGTTTCCCGGTGGCCGCGGTGCTGTCCGCATCGCTCCTCGCCGCCGCGCCAGCGATGGCGCGGTATGCACAGACCAACCTCGCAGCGACCGACAGCAGATTCGGAGCACCGATCGTTGATCCTGACTTGATCGACGCCTGGGGTTTCGCCATCCGGCCGGCTGGCTTTGGGGGCCACTTCTGGGTGACCGCCAACGTAACCGGCACATCGACCGAATATGTTGGCGACGTCGGTGGCGTTCCGTTGCACCAGGACACACTCAAGCAGGTTTCAATTCCCGGCGCGGGCGGGCAGCCGGCGACGCCGACCGGCGTGGTTTTCAATTCGTCCTCGAATTTTCAGATCACCCAGCCCTATCCATCAGGCGCCATCACCAACAGTGCTAAGTTCCTGTTCGCATCAACTGATGGCACGCTAAGCGGCTGGACGGAGCGCGCCACGAGTGGCGGCGGCTTCGATCGCCCGACCACGGCCACTACCGTTGTCGATCGATCCAGCCAGGGATCACAGTTTTTCGGACTTGGTCTCTCGCAGGCGGCCAATCAGCTCTATGTCGCCGACTTTGGCGACAACCCGGGCGTGCGCACCTACAACGGCGGCTTCGTCGACCTCACCGATTCATATGCGTTCGCCAACCCTTTCTCAGGTCCCGACAACTACGCGCCGTTCAACGTCCAGGATATCGTGACGGGAGGTGTCGGCTCTGTCTTCGTTACCTACGCATCCCAGGAGAGCCCCGGCAGCGAGGTTCACGGGGCGGGCCTGGGCCGACTAGCGCGCTACGACGAGGCGGGCAATCTCCTGCAGGTCGCGGACGACAAGGGGTTGCTCAATTCGCCATGGGGACTGGCGATCGCGCCCGGCGATTTCGGCGAATATAGCGGCGATCTGCTCGTCGGCAATTTCGGTAGCGGAAACATTGTCGCTTTCGATCCGATGACGCTGAGCGCGATCGGCTATCTTCACAACCCGGACGGTAGTCTAGTCACGATTGACGGGCTATGGGGACTAGTGTTCGGCAATGGCGCCAGCCTTGGTCAAGCGAACTCACTATACTTCGCCGCCGGTCCGGCGGACGAGACCCAGGGACTGTTCGGCCGAATCGACGCCGTCCCCGAACCGGCCATGTGGGCGATGTTTTTCGGCGGCCTAGGTATGATCGGCGGAATGATGCGGCGGCGGCGTGCGACCGAATCTAGTCTCGCGTGGAGCTGAAGGCGGTATCGATCATGCATCGCATGGCTTCATGGCCCTGGGCGTAGGCCTTGGCAAACCATGCGGCCGCCGCTTTTCGGTCACCACGCATGGCAAGCGCTACAGCGTGATTATATTGGCGCATCAATCTCGCCTTGATGCGATTGAACGCGCGCTGGCGGCGCTTCGGCGAACCTTGATCATCAGCGTCGCGACGGCGGCGTGAAATGGCGGGTTTCGTTCAAGCCGGGCTTGACGGCGACCATCAAGGAGATCACCGCCCACTGCTGCGAACGCCTGGCGACCTGCAAGGTGCCGCGCCGCATCGAGGTGATCGACGAACTGCCCAAGACCCTGACCGGCAAGATCCAGCGGGTGGAACTGCGCGGGAAGCCGGGTGGGTGATCGGTCCGGAAGCTCCGATATCGAGGCTGGCGTCGCCTGAACGTGAGCGCTGGCGTGGCGATGTCACATGTGCTCACTTGGGCGCTCGGTGACGGGCGGGGACGCGGATGGCGCGGGGGATTCAGGTCTCGGGAATCGTTTGGCTGTTCGTCGCCATGGCGGCGGTTTGTGCGTGCGGCCGTTCGGCGCGGGCGGCTATGGCCGCGCGTGCGGACTCCTCGGCGGTGACCCCACCCGCCGCGGGTCCAGGTGCGAATTTCGATCGTCAAGCTTATGTCGAGGGCCTGCGCGAGGTTCCGGGGATCTTGGCGCGGGTCGGTGTCGCCTGCACGGTCCGACAAGCGGTGTACGAGGGCCTAGCCAGCTTCGTGGATACGCATGGCAAACCAGCGGCGCGTGGACCGCTTTACGAGGTCGCCTGCGCCGAGGGGTTGGGATATCTATTGAACGTGCGCGGGAAGGAGGCCCCGTTGGCTGTGGACTGTATCGCCGGCGGAGCGACCGGCGAGTTCGCCTGCATGCTTCCCCTCAACAATCATCCGGCCGGCGGTCTGGAGCCGTCCCTGAAAGCCGCAGGCGTTCAGTGACGCCCGTTGCGCGCCCGGTACATCGGTCTGAATGCCGGACTCAAGTTCCGACGCTATGAGGTCAAATGCAGCTCCGGCGCCGGTTATATTCTTAACATGCCGTCCGCCGACGGCTCCGGCCCCCCGCCCCAGGCTACCGCTTGCTTCGAGCTGGAAAGCGAATGCCAATTCACCTCTCACATCGAGAACGTGGCCGAGCTCGCCTACGCCGTCGGCAAGAGCTTCGGCGACGGTTGCCGGATCGGCGACGCGCGATATGTCGGCTATGTCGCCGCGCGGGATCACGAACTGTATGAGGTGAGTTGCCAGGCGGAGCGCGATGGAGAACTGATCGAAGTCGACCATGCGGGCGTGCTCATTCGGAGCGCCGAATGCTCCAAGGTCAAACTCGTTGGCGCCGACTGCCAGCTGAAGTCCGGCGACGCCACCGATCCGAAGATCGTCGAGGCGCAGAGCGCGGGCGCCGAGCCGCCTCCACCACCAGGCGCGGCGCCTCCCCTGATCACCGAACCCGCTTGGTTGCGCAAGCCGGACGCCCATAAGTTCGCCGAATTCTATCCTCTCGACGCTGAAAGAACTCACGTCAGTGGCAGGGCGACTATCGGCTGCCGCGTACTGGCTTCAGGATTGCTCGAGGCTTGCTTTGTCGTCGACGAGAGCCCGGCGGGGTTTGGCTTCGGCGCCGCAGCCCTGAAGATGGCCAGTACGTTTCAGATGCGTCCAATGACCAGGAATGGAACGCTGGTCGCGGGCGCCAACGTGCAGATCCCAATCAACTTCGGGATCGGGGCTTGGTGAGCACGGGGCTACAGCGGTCACCTCGCGGTGCGCGAGGCGGCGGTGCAAGCCGGGCGGGTGATCAGGCTAGGTAAGATCGCTGGTCGTGTTCGACGGGCCAGCTATCTCTCATTTCCGATCTCGACCAAGGGCTCGCCGCCTCTTGTCAGAGCAATGGCCTTACCAAGCTGCGCGGCAAGAAATGCGCGCAGGAACGCCGTGCTGGTGTTTCCACACGATAGCAGGACGATGCTTGGCGGAGGTCCCAAACGCGTCACCAATTCCGCGAAGTCTCGATCCTTGGTTATGAACACGCTCGCGGTCTGGCGCGCGGCGGCGAAGATGGCGTCGTCGGCCGCCCGGGCAAGTCCCAGATCGCGCACCTGAAAGCACGGCTCGCCGAATTCATCCGCAATCCAGCGCGCCAAACCCGGTGACAGATGATTGTCGAGCCAGATTGTCACTCGGCCGCGATCAGAGGGTGATCGACGCGTCGGGAGGCGAAGGCAAGGGCGGCCCGAATATCGTCAAGCTCGAGATCGGGCAATTCCTCGACGATTTCGGCTTGAGAAAGGCCGGCGGCCAGCAAGTCGAGCACGTCCACCACGCGGATGCGAAGTCCGCGGATGCAGGGTCTGCCGCCAAACTTGTCGGGTTCTGCGGTTATGCGTCGGAGGAGATCGGACATGGCGCATGCATACCATAAAATCGACTGAAACGATGCTACTGAGGACCCTGATAGGCAAGATCCAGCGGGTGGAACTGCGGGGGAATCCGGGCGGGTGATCAGGCCGCCGTGGGCGACGTCGCATCGGGCCCGGCGATCCGCATCGCTTTGATATAGGCGGGACGCTGGCTTATGCGCTCGACATAGGATCGCGCGTTTGGCAGGTCGCCGCGCCCACCCAGCATCCGCGGCGACCTGAGGCAGTACAAACTCATGATGTCGGCGCAGGTGAATTCGGAGCCGGCAAGAAACGGCGTCGCCGCCAGCGTCTGCTCCACCAGGCGGGCGTAGCCGTCTTCGCGTCTGTGCACGAACGCCGCCACGGTCCCCTCGGTCTGATCGCCCAGCGCCAGCCTGGAAAAGAACAGCCCGAGGATGTTGTTGTTGAAGTGCATCCAGTAGACGTAGTCGTAGTAATTGGGCTGATCTGGGCGGACGGTAAGCCGGCCGCCGGCGTATTTGTGGCACACATATTCGACGATGGCGGCGGACTCGCAGAGCATCCTGTCCCCGTCCTGAACCACGGGCGCGGTCGCCGCCGGATGAAGCGCGAGGTACGAGGCCGGCGCCAAGCCGTCGGCCCCGCGCCGATGCCAGACCATCTCGTACGGAACGCCCAGCTCTTCCATCAGCCAGACGATGCGGTCCGATTGCGAGACGCCAAGGTGGTGGATGATCAGCATGATTTCCTTTCGGAGCCGGGCGTCTGGACGAGCGCCAGCCGTAACCGAGTGTGGTGTCAGCATTTCCATTGGAAATTGACCGGACAACACTTATGTTGTGTTTGTGAACAGCGGCCAAGCTAAACGCTATCTTTCCCGTAAGGGCGCGAAGGAATAGGCATGCGCTCCGCCGTGGTTTTTGACCCTCGACGATAACGACACCGTCCCGGTCACGGCGCCTGATTTTCCTGACGCTGTGACGTTTGGAGACGATCACGAGAACGCGTCGGCGCGAGCCGGTTCTCCTTTGAACACGACACCGATCATGTTTAGGCGGCTAATCGCTCCTCCGCTCTTAAACCCCAAAAGTTTGCAGTAGGCGGGCGCTTAAATCGCATTTCTTTGCTAAGAGATGGTTTGGAGGCGTGCTAATGCCCAAAAATCCGCTCGACGCCCTGCCTGAGGTCTTTCTCTCGACGACGAAGCTGTCTTCGATCGTCTCTCGCGCCGTGCGCGACGGCCAACTCCGTCAGATTGGTCCCAAGCTCTACACCAAGAACCTCGACGCGCCGCCGGAAGACGTTGTGCGACGACATCTCTGGGACCTTGTGGCCGCCTACATGCCCGGCGCCTTGGTCGCTGACCGAACCGCCATGGAGAACCGGCCGGCCGCGGACGGCTCGATCTTTCTGATCTCTAGCTACAAACGCAACATCGAGCTGCCGGGCGTCACCCTTAAGCCGCGCGGCGGCGCGCCGCCGCAGGAGACCGACAAACCGTTCATCGCAGGCCTGCGTCTGTCATCGATTGCCCGGGCCTATCTCGACAACATGGCGCCCTCGCGTCAGCGCGGCGAAGGCGTCACGCGGACCTTGCGCCGTGAAGATATCGAACACCGTCTCGACGACTTCATCCGGACCACGGGCCCTGACGCTCTCAATCAGATCCGCGACGAGGCACGTCGGATCGCGCCGAAGATCGGCCGAGAGGCTGAGCTTGAAGCCCTGGAGAAACTGATCGGCGCGCTCCTGGGAACGCGGGAAGACCGGCTAGTCACGGACAGAGCGCGGGCCAGACTATCCGGAACACCCTTCGATCCAAATCGCATCCGTCTGTTCGAGATGCTGCATGCTGATCTGCGCAAGACGGCGCCGATCATCCGGCCCGAGCGACAGCGCAGTGCGGAAGGCCTCGCCACCCTGACCTTCTTCGAAGCCTACTTCTCGAACTTCATCGAAGGCACTGAGTTCGCGGTTGGTGAAGCCGAAGACATCGTCTTCCGTCAGGTGATCCCGCACGATCGCCCAGCTGACGCGCACGACATTCTCGGCGCCTGGCGTCTGGTCTCCGATCCCGTCGAAATGGCACGCACGCCGCGCGACCCAATGGAGCTCTTCGACCTCTTGAAGAGCCGGCACGCCATCCTGATGTCGGCGCGTCCGGAGAAGCGGCCCGGGACCTTCAAGCTTGAAGGCAACTGGGCAGGGCAGACCGTGTTCGTCGATCCAGGGCTCGTGGAAGGCACTCTGGCGCGGGGGTTCGAACTCCATCTGAGCCTTGATACTGCCTTCGCCCGCGCGGTCTACATGATGTTCCTCGTGTCCGAGGTTCATCCCTTCGCGGACGGCAATGGCCGGGTGGCGCGCATCATGATGAATGCCGAACTGGTCGCGGCCAAGGAAGAGCGCGTGATCATCCCGACCATTTTCCGTTCCAACTATCTGTCGGGCCTGAAAGCACTCTCCAACGTCGACAATCCGACAACCCTCGTGCGATCGCTCGATTTCGCACAAAAGTGGGTGGCGGCCGTACCGTGGAGGGAACTCGGTCAAACGCGGGCAATCCTCGAGTCGTGCAACGCCTTCATGGATCCCGCTGAAGCCGACGACCGTGGGATCAGGCTCCGGTTACCGGACGTCTACGCCGCCTGATTGGGCGGAAGGCCCCCCGGCTCCCGCGGCTTCTCCTGAAGTCGCCGGCGCCGAGCGTCGCCGCACTCGCGGAGGTGGCGCGAGACGATCGCCTGGTTCGCGAGCGCAAGATCGATTTGTCGCGTGAGAGGAGAAGCGCGCCGGTCCGGCCATATACAAGCGGGTCGATTGTCGTTGACCTTTGGATTGCAATATGCAATAATCTCGGGTATGTCGCACCCTGCTTCCTCGTTGATGCCGTCGGTCTCCTCGCCCGACCACCGCACCACGCGGCGCCGTGCGGCCAAGCCCACCGTTATCTACGGTGATTAACGGTCAAAATCGCGCTGGACTGATCGTGCTGGACCCATGGTTCGCGAGGCTTGACGCCAAGGGCCGCGCCGCCGACAACCCATCGAAGTCCCGGCCTCGACGCCGACGACCGCTTGTAACATGGGAGAGACAGTCGTGAGCACTATGGTGAACACCGTCCAGGGCAAGGTGAAGGCCGAGGACCTGGGCCGCACCCTGATCCATGAACATGTGCTGGTCGGTTTTCCTGGCTGGTTCATGGACACCCGCATGCCCGCCTACAACCGCCGCGAGGCCGCCGCCCGGGTGAAGGACGCGTTTCAGGAGCTGAAGGGCCATGGCGTCACCACGGTGATCGACCCCTGCCCGATGGACCTGGGCCGCGACGTGGAGCTGATCGCCGAAGTGTCCCAGATGAGCGGGATCAGGCTGATCTGCGCCACCGGCGCCTATGTGGAAGACATGGGCATTCCCTACACCTTCAATACGCTGGAAGTGGACCAGATCGTCGAATGCCTGGTCAAGGAGATCGAGGACGGCGTGGGCGATACCGGTATCCGCTGCGGCGTGATCAAGATCGCCACCGGCGACGGCAAGGTCTCGCCCTATGAGCGCAAGGTGCTGACCGCCGCGGCCAAGGCCGCCAAGCTGACGGGCGTGCCGCTGATCTCGCACACCGAAAACTGCTCCTGCGGTCACGACCAGATCGACATCGCCTGCGGCGCCGGCCTGCCTGCCTCGAGCCTGATCGTCGGCCACAGCGACGGGCGCGACGACCACGAGTATCAGAAGTCCCTGGCCGACCGCGGCGCCTATGTGGGCTTCGACCGCTTCGGCCTGGAGATGCTGGTCTCCGACGCCATCCGCACCAAGAACCTCAAGGCCCTGGTCGACGCCGGCCACAGGGACCGGGTGATGGTATCGCACGACACGGTCAACTGCTGGGTCGGCAGCTACAACGGCGCCGATCCAGCCGAACTGAACAAGGCCCTGCCCAACTGGCGCATGACCCACCTGTTCGAGAACATCTTCCCCGAACTCAAGCGCATGGGCATGAGCCAGGAGGACCTGGATCACATCGTCATCGAAAATCCCCGCCGCTATTTCGACGAGGCGGCCAGGGCGGGATAGGACGCGGCCGCAGCCCTCGCGGTCTCGATCACCTGACGAATCCGCCTCTCGACCTCGTCGTTGCGAAACGGCTTGCCGATGACCGGGCTGCCGATGAGAAACGGCGGCAGGATATTCGACACGTCATAGCCCGTGCTGAATATGAACGGAATGCCGCGCGCCTTTAGCACCGCCGCCACGTCCCAGGACATTTCCCCGTCCAGATTGACGTCGAGCAGAGCGGCGTCGAATGTCTCCGAGGCGGCCATCGCCAGCGCCTCCGCCTTGCGGGTGGCCGGACCCACGATTTGCCAACCGAGATCGTCGAACGTGCCTTCGAGCGAAACCACCAGAAGAAACGAGTCCTCGACGACCAGGATTCGGAAAGCTTCCGGTATGGCGGGGGTCGACATGACAACATCCGATGGCCCGTCATCGCGCGGGGCGGCCGCGTCGATCTCGAATTCGGAGACCGACGATGAAGGCAGGAAGATTTCGCAGACGACGCCCGTGCGCAGGTAGTGGATGTTGGCCCGCCCCCCGGTCTCCATCGCCAAGGCGCGCTCAATGAGGGTGGAGCCGAAACCCCTGCGTGTCGGTGGCGCGACAGGTGGTCCGCCGGTTTCACTCCATGACAACTCGATACTGCCATCCCCGAGCCGCTGCCAACTGACTGTAACGTGGCCGCCGGCGGCGGACAGAGCGCCGTATTTCCCCGCGTTGGTCGCCAGCTCATGAACCGCCAGAGACAGCGAAAGGGCTGATTTTGGCGTCAGCAGCACGTCGATTCCACTCAAGGACACGGCAAAACGGCCACCGCTATACGGGCTCAATTCCTCCCGCAGCAGCTTATCGATCGACACACCTTCCCAGCGGCTCTGGGACAGCAGGCTGTGGGCCTCATCGACTGGATCCGCCCGTCCAGTCCCTCGACAAATCCGGTCAGCGAGTCGGCGCTACGGCTGGTCTGAACGACCAGGGCCTGGATATTGGCGATGGTGTTTTTGACCCGGTGATCAAGCTCGGCCATCAACAGCCGGTCGCGTTCGGCCACCCGCTTGCGCTCACGGGCCGCGGTGTTGATGCGTCGCAAAACCACGTGAAGCAGGGATACGCGCAGATCGAACGCCGCGTCCACATCGGCCGGTGTCCACGGCAGACAGCGGCCCCGGACCATTTCCTTCCAGACTTCGAAGGATTTACGTGGGCTCAGACGGTCGCCGTTTGGCCCACCGCTGGCCAGTTTCTTCGGTTCGCCGGCCCAACCGGCCGTCGCCACGATTTCCGGCCGAAACCAGATGATGAAATCCGACGGTTCGGGCGATACGGAGATCACCAGGACGCCGGACGCCACATCGGCGAACCTGATGGCCTCCGGCCAGAGTTCCCCCAGCCGATCAGTCGAGAACACCCCTTCGGTTCGAGGCATGTAAGTGTTCAGCCATTTGATCAGGCTCTCGATCTGTTCCTGATCCGGCGTGGCCCCCAGGAACGTCAGCTGTCCCTTGACGCTGACGGCGACCCCGCCCGGCCGCGCCCCTTCGAGAGACGGATCGCCGCCGTGGATATAGTCGAGCAGGTTTGGCGACTGTTGAGTCAAGCCAACGGCGTAGTCATCCGCTCCGGCCAGATTCAGCATCAGATTCTGCAGCACCATACGGCTGGCGAGCCGCTCCTCGAACTGCTCGCCTTTTTCGCGCGCCTCGAGTTGCAGGGAAAACATCGATCCGAACAATTCGCAGACGGCGCGGAGGTGACGGGGCAACAGACGTGGGCTGTAGTGATGGCAGGCGATCAGGCCCCAGAGCTTGTCGTCCCGGACGATCGAGATCGACATCGAGGCGTCGATGCCCATGTTGCGCAGATATTCGCGGTGGATCGGCGACACGTCGCGCAGGATCGCCTGGGACATGTCCAACGGCTGCCCCGTTCGCGGATTGTTCACGGGTGTCAGAGGCGCTGGGTCGTAGTTGACCTGGGTGATCAGCCGCAGCCAGTTCTTCACATAGAGGGCGCGCGCCTGTTTTGGGATATCGGCCGCCGGATAGTGCAGATTGAGAAACGGCTCAAGATGCGCCTCGCGGCTCTCGGCGATCACCCATCCGGAGTCGTCCTGCATGAAACGGTAGACCAGCACCCGGTCATAGCCGGCGACACGACGCACCCTCTCGGCGGCGATTTGGCACAACGCCTGGAGCGTGAGGGCGGCGTCGATCCCGTGAACCATTTCATGAACCCCCGCTAGGGGGTCGGCGGCGAAGCGGTCGGTCGTATCGGCGGCTTCGAACTCCAGAACCAGCGATCCGCCACTGCGATGCAGGCTGGCGTCGAGTGGCCGGTCGGGCATGATCCGCAGCAGCGGATCGAGCAGATGGCGCGGCTTGGCGAGATCGAAACCCGCGGCCAGCGAGCGCAGACTTTCGACCTGATCGGATCTGAACAGCGCTGTCGCAGATCTTCCAAGCAACTCTTGAATCGACCCACCCAGCAGGCCTTGAGTGTCCCCCGCCGCCTGCAGCACCTCCATGGTCTCGGCGTCCAGCACGAGCATGGCGCCGTGAGGAAGAATAGCCCCTGGAAGATGGATCTGCTCTCGGTCGCAGTTCGTGAGGTCGGCCGACGGCGGGATGTCTTCTGATGTAGTCACGTGTGACAACCTTCCAACCGGACGTTGATTGTTCGAAAACGGTGAATAAATCCGTGGCGGCCTCAAGGATTTCCCGCCTATTGGCGGCGCACCACTGGCAGATTTGGAACGCCTTGGGGCGTATTTTATTCCGTTATGACCGCCGACTTGCCGTTAACGCGCGAAGGCGCCACCGTCCGGTTCGATCGGCCTGGGAGTAATAATGCAACAATCCGGCGAATACCGAATCGGCGCCAAGGCCGAGGCCGTATGGTGCGCGCTCAACGACCCGGAGGTGCTGGCCCAGTGTATCGAGGGTTGCGAGAGCCTGACCCGGGTCGGCGATGACGCCTTCGCCGCGGTGGTGAAAGCCAGGATCGGGCCGCTGAGCGCGACCTTCACCGGCGAGGTCAAGCTGGCCGATCTCAATCCGCCGACCTCCTATACGTTGATGGTCAGCGCCAAGGGCGGGGCGGCGGGGTTCGGCAAGGGGACGGCCCGGGTTTCGCTTAGCGAGACCGGCGGCGAGACCCTGCTGCGCTATCAGGTCGAGGGCAATGTGGGCGGCAAGCTGGCCCAGGTCGGCCAGAGGCTGATCGATGGCGCGGCGCGCAAGATGGCCGACGATTTCTTCGCCAGGTTCGGCGAGATCGTCGCGCCGCCCGTCCCCAAACCGGCCACTTCGACGGCTGGGGCGACGGCGCGACCGGGCGTACGCCGTCCAGGCTGGACGCCTGTCGTGTTCATTGTCGGAGGAACCCTCATCATGGCTCTTATCGCCTTGCTCATGAACCGCTAGTCTGGCTGCAATGATCAGGGAGACGACGGCGTGAAGGTTTCGATGACCGTGAACGACAGGCCGGTCGAGGCCGACCTGCCGGCCAACACCTTGCTGGTGGACATGATCCGAGGTCATCTGGGTCTGACCGGAACCCATGTGGGGTGCGACACCAGCCAATGCGGCGCCTGCACCGTGCATATCGACGGCCTAGCGGTGAAATCCTGCACGATCCTGGTTGCTCAGGCGCGGGGGGCCAGCGTGACCACCATCGAGGGCATTGGGGCGCCCGGTAATCTGCATCCGATGCAGGCGGCGTTCCAGGACTGTCACGGTCTGCAATGCGGCTTCTGCACTCCCGGCATGATCATGAGCGCCATCGACCTCGTGAAGCGCCACGACGGCCCGCTCGACGAGCAGGCCGTGCGAGAAGGGTTGGAGGGCAACCTCTGCCGCTGCACCGGCTATCACAACATCGTCAAGGCGGTGCTGTCCGCCGCCGACCGGCTCTAGGGAACCAACGCCATGAGCGAAACGGGCATCGGCAAGTCGGTCAAGCGCCGCGAGGACATCC
The DNA here is from genome assembly GCA_038227865.1 of Caulobacterales bacterium. Taxonomy (GTDB): domain Bacteria; phylum Pseudomonadota; class Alphaproteobacteria; order Caulobacterales; family Caulobacteraceae; genus Acaudatibacter. The sequence continues at coordinate 27,864 of JBBRPO010000001.1, read as the reverse complement.
GCTTCATAACCGGCCAGGGCCGCTACACCGACGATATCAATCAACCGGGTCAAACCATCGCGGTCTTTCTGCGTTCGCCTCATCCCCGGGCGCGGATCGTCTCGATCGACGCCTCCGAGGCCCTGGCGATCCCCGGCGTGGTCGGGGTGTTCACCGGCAAGGACCTGGCGGCCGACAAGATCGGCGACATTCCCTGCGGCTGGCTGGTCAAGTCGTCGGACGGGACCGACATGCTGGTGGCCTCGCGCCCGCCGCTGGCGGTCGAACTGGTCAATTTCGTCGGCGAGACCTATGGCGTGGTGATCGCCGAGACCCTGGCGGGGGCGCGAGCAGGAGCCGAGGCGGTGATCACCGACTTCGGGGAGCTCGAGCCGGCCGCGGTGCTGGCCGACGCCCTCGATGGCCCCCAGATCCACGCCAACGTGCCGCGAAACCTGTGCTTCCACTGGGAGCTTGGCGACGGCCCGGCCACCGACGCGGCCTTCGCCGGCGCCGCCCATGTGACGCGGCTGGACCTGACCAACAACCGCCTGATCCCCAACGCTATGGAGCCCCGGGCGGCGGTGGCGACCTATGACCGATCCACCGAGGAGTTCACGCTCTACACGACCTCCCAGAACCCGCACCTGGAGCGGCTGATCCTGTCGGCGTTCGTGGGCCTGGCGCCGGAGCATAAGCTGCGGGTGATCTCACCGGACGTGGGCGGCGGCTTCGGCTCGAAGATTTTCGTCTATCCGGAGGAAACCGCAGTAGCCTGGGCGGCGAAACGGGTAGGTCGGCCGGTGAAATGGACCGCCGACCGCTCGGAAGCCTTCCTATCGGACGCCCATGGACGCGACCACATCACCACCGCCGAACTGGCGATCGACGCCGACGGCGTGTTCCTAGGCTTCCGGGTCCGGACCCGGGCCAATCTGGGCGCCTATCTGTCGACCTTCGCCTCGTCCGTGCCGACCTATCTCTACGGCACCCTGCTGGCCGGCCAGTACCGCACGCCGGCCATCCACGTGGCGGTGGACGGGGTCTACACCAACACCGCCCCGGTGGACGCCTATCGCGGCGCCGGCCGGCCCGAGGCGACCTATGTGATCGAGCGGATTGTCGAGACCGCGGCGCGCGAACTGAAGATCGACCCGGCCGAGCTGCGGCGGCGCAACTTCATCCAGCCAGACCAGTTTCCCTACCAGACGCCCGTCGCCCTGATCTATGACACCGGCGACTATGGGGCGAGTCTCGACAAAGCGTTGGCCATGATCGACTACGCCGGCTTTCCCGCCCGGCGCGCGGCTTCCGAGGCCCAGGGATTCAAGCGGGGCATCGGCTTTTCCTGCTATATCGAGGCCTGCGGCCTGGCGCCGTCGCAGTTGGCAATCCAGCTCGGCGCGGGGGTCGGCCTCTATGAAAGCGGCGAGGTGCGGGTCAATCCCACCGCCTCGGTCACGGTGTTCACCGGCTCGCACAGCCATGGCCAGGGCCACGAGACCACCTTCGCCCAGATCGTCTCCGACCGGTTGGGCATACCGTTCGAGTCGGTGGAGATCGTGCACGGCGACACCGGCCGTGTGGAGTTCGGCCTGGGCACCTATGGTTCGCGCTCCGTGGCGGTCGGCGGCTCCGCCCTGATCAAGGCGACCGACAAGATCATCGTCAAGGGCAAGCGGATCGCCGCCCATATGCTGGAGGCCGCCCCCGAGGACGTCGACTTCGAGGAGGGCATCTTCGCTGTGCGCGCCACCAACAGGAAACTCAGCTTCGGCGAAGTGGCCTTCGCCGCCTATGTGCCCGCCAACTTCCCCGAGGACCTGGAGCCGGGGCTTTCCGAAAAAAGCTTCTATGATCCGAAGAACTTCACCTTCCCGGCCGGGACCCATATCGCCGAGGTGGAGATCGATCCGCAGACCGGGGTCGTGCGGGTGGCCAACTTCGTGGCGGTCGACGACTTCGGCGAGGTGATCAACCCGATGATCGTCGAGGGCCAGGTGCACGGCGGCATCGCTCAGGGCATCGGCCAGGCGCTGCTGGAGCACGGCGTCTATGACCAGATGGGCCAACTCGTGACCGGCTCGTTCATGGACTATTGCATGCCCCGGGCCGATGATCTGCCGAGCTTCAGTGTCGACACCACGGTCACCGCCTGCACCCACAATCCGCTGGGCGTGAAAGGCTGTGGCGAGGCCGGCGCCATCGGCTCGCCGCCGGCGATCATCAACGCGGTCACCGACGCCCTGAACATCCGCGACATCGCCATGCCCGCCTCGCCCGAAAAGGTCTGGCGCGCGGCGAACGGCCTTTAGGAGGATCCGGCGTCATGTACGAGTTCGACTACCATCGCCCCGACAGCCTGGCCGGCGCCATCGCCCTGCGCTCGGGCGCCGCCGATGGGACCTACCTGGCCGGAGGGATGACCCTGTTGCCCACCCTGAAGCAACGCCTGGCCTCGCCTTCGGACCTGATCGACCTTTCGGCCGTACCTGACCTCACGGGAGTCACGGTCGCGGGTGGCATGGTGACCATCGGCGCCATGACCCGCCACGCCCAGGTGGCCGCCTCCGACGCGGTTAAGAGCGCCATCCCGGCGCTTGGCTACCTAGCCGGCCAGATCGGCGACGCCCAGGTGCGCAACCGCGGCACGATGGGCGGCTCGGTGGCCAACAGCGACCCCTCCGCCGACTATCCGGCCGCCGTGATCGGCTTGGGGGCGACCATCCACACCGACCACCGCCAGATCGCGGCCGAGGGCTATTTCAAGGACCTGTTCGAGACCGCGCTGGAACCGGGGGAGCTGATCCGCTCGATCGCCTTCCCGGTCCCCCGGCGCGCCGCCTATCGCAAGTTCCCCAATCCAGCCTCGCGCTACGCTGTGGTTGGCGTCTTCGTCGCGCAGTTCGACGCCGGAATCCGTGTCGGGGTGACCGGCGCCGGACCCTGCGCGTTTCGCGCCCGTTCGATCGAAGCGGCCCTTGGCCGCCGGCTTGACCCCGCCGCGGTTGACGACGCGGAGATCGACTTCTCGCGCTTCAACACCGATAGGCACGCCTCGGCCGAATACCGGGGCGCCCTGGTGCGGGTGATGGCGCGGCGGGCGGTGGAGGCGATGCTGGCCTCAGGGTGACGGTCTTCGTGAGTATCTGATGACGGCCTTCTGGCCGACCTCGGCGCCGTAGACCACGCCATGGGCGTCCACCCATAACCCTTCGCCGCCGCTGGTAGCCTTGGCGTCGGGATTGGGCTCGGTGTCGGGAATGAACGCCCTGACTTCGCCCGTCCTCGAGCTGCCGATCCGGATACCCCGTTGCCAACCCGGATGGTGGCCGTAGCCCTCCGGCGTCCTCGATTCCGAATCGGTCACATAGAGGGTGTCGCTCCGGTCGACGAAGACGCCGCTGGGGCGGCCGAACTGGGTCCAGACGTCCAGCAGCTTGCCATCGGCGTCGAAGATCTCGACACGATTGTTCCAGCGGTCGGCGACGAAAATCCGGCCACGCGAATCGATGGCCAGGCCGTGCGGCACCTCGATCTGACCAGGCGCGTCGCCGCGCGTCCCCCACTGCCTGATGAACCTGCCCCCGGCGTCGAGCTTGACGATGCGCGCCGGGTCCCGCCGCTCGGTGTGGCCGTCGGCGACATAGATCGTTCCGTCGCGCGCGACGGTGACGGCGCTCGGCTCGGCGAAGGTGTCGGTCCCCGCCACCGCCACGCCGGCCTTGCCGAGGGTTCGCAGCACGTGACCATCACGGTCGAACTCGAACACCTGCGCGCCTTTGCCGGGCGCCGAGTGGACATCGGTCACCCAGATGTGGTCCCGCGCGTCCACGAACAGGCCGTGCGGGAAAAGCAACAGGCCACGCCCGAACGCCTTCACGAAACGGCCTTTGGCGTCGAACTCGAGGATCGGATCGAGAGCGCTGCCGGCGCAGTCGTTGGTGCCGCAGCGGTCGGCGACCCAGATGTGGCCGCGGCTGTCGACGGCCACGCCGCTGGTCGAACCCATCTTCCGGCCGGGCGGCATCTTCAGGAAGTCGGCGTCGGCGACATAGGGATTGGGCGCGCCGTTGGGCCCCGCGTCGTTAGGCCCCGTGTCGGGCGCTGTCGCCGCTCGGGCGCCGGCCACGCCGAGGCTGGAGGACCTAAAGGCGTCGAAGCGGATGTCGGCGAGCCGCTCGGCGCGGCCAGGCAGTTCACCCATCCCAGCCGGGAAGCCGTTGAACTTCAGCAGATAGGCGAGGATGTCGGCATAGGTGTCGCGCGGCAGCGACTTGGGCGCGGTCATGGGCATGGTCGAGCGTATGCGCTCGAAGAGGTCGCCGACGTTGAGGCCGTTCCAACCGGACAGGAACGACGCCCCGCTCAGCGGTTTGGCCTCGCCCTGGCCGTTGAGCTGCGCGCCGTGACAGCTTTGGCAGTTGGCCTGATAGGCCTCGGCGCCCCGCGCCGCCTGCGCCTCCGTGTAGACGCCACCCCACACACTACGCCCGCCCTCCTCGCCCGCCGCCAGGACGAGCGCCGCGAAGACGAAGGCGGCCAGGGCCCGCCTGGGAGCGGGCCGGAAGAAGCGCCCTGTCATTCGGCCGCAGGCAGGGTGAAGGCGATGTATTCACCGCTGTAGGCGCCGCCGCTGACGGCGACCACCAGATACTGCTTGCCGTCGATTTCGTAGGTCATCGGCGAGCCGCTCTGTGGCGCGGGCATCCACACCGCCCCGACCTCCTTGCCGGTCTTCTTGTCATAGGCGCGCAGCATGGCGCCGCGGGGATGGTCGTCGGTGGTGGTGACCTGCGGATCGCCGGCGATGACCAAGGTCTTGGTCACCAGCACCCCGATACCATAGCTTTCCTGGCCCGTGCGCGGCAGGGTGAGGCCCTTGAGCGCCGGGTGATGGCGCAACAGGTCCGGCGTTTCGCCGTGCGGAATCTGCCAGAGCATGTCGCCCCGGTCGAGATCCATCGCGGTGATGGTGGCGTAGGGCGGCTTGACCAACGGCAGGCCATCGACCTCCAGGGTGCGGTAGCCGCTGGGTCCCGGATGCTTGGGCGGCGGCGGCGAGTCGGCGCCGACGCTTTCGCCCGGCCCCTTGATCATCCGCGGCGTCTCACCGGCGACCCCGACCACATAGTGGATGTCGGTCATTTCCTTGGGTCCTGGCACCAGACCGATGGCCTCGAGGCAGGCATTGCAGGCGAACAGATAGGCGGTGTGGGTCTCGGGGTCGAAGGCCCCGCCCGGCCAGTTGGTGCCGCCGTTGGCCGACATGTTGAGCACACCGAGGGGTCCTGGGGACTGGCTGAGCACCGGCGGCGTATAGACCGGCCCCAGCTTGTAGTCCTTGACCAGTTCGAGCGCCTTGGCGTGCAGGGCCGGGGTGAAGTCGATCAGGTCGCTCTCGGCGACGCCGTTGCGGGCATACTGCGGCGGCTTGGAAGGAAACGGCTGGGTCGGCGCATACCATTCGCCCGGCACGTCGCCTTTGGGGACCTTGCGCTCCGGGATGGGCCAGATCGGCTGGCCGGTGGCGCGGTCATAGACGTAGAGAAAGCCCTGCTTGGACGGCATGGCGACCGCCTTCACCGGCTTGCCCGCGACGGTGACGTCGATCAGCAACGGCGCGGAAGAGTTATCGTAGTCCCAGATCTCGTGATGGATCTGCTGTTCGTGCCACTTGCGTTGGCCGGTGGTCAGGTCGACCGCCACCAGGGAGTTGCCGAACAGGCCGGGACCCGGCCGCTGGCCGCCGTAGAAGTCGCTGGTCGGGGATTCGATCGGCAGATAGACGAGGTTGAGGGCCGGATCGGCGGTCATCTGTGTCCATACCCCGGTGTTGCCGGTGGTGTCGGCCGAGCCGTTCAGCCAAGTGTCGTAGCCGAACTCCCCCTTCTTGGGGATGTTGTGAAAGGTCCACAGGCGCTTGCCGGTGCGCACGTCGAAGGCCCGCACATAACCCTTGTTGTTATTCATCCGCGCTGGCGTGAAGCCCTCGCGGAACGCGGCGCCCACGACCACGGTGTCGCCCACGACCAGCGGCGTCGCGTGCAAGCCGGCCTCGCCGGTGATCAGATCGGGCCAGACATCCTGGTCCCAGTCCTTCTTCAGATCGACCTCGCCGGCGTCGCCGAAGCCGGCGATGCGCTGGCCGGTGCGGGCGTCGAGCGACACCAGCCGATAGCCCTGGGTGACGTAAAGAACCCTTTTCTCCTTACCGTCCGACCAATAGGCGACGCCGCGGCCGGAGAGCTGACGCGGCGAGGCGGCGCCGCGCGCGCCCTCCTTCTCGCCATGCACCCAGAGTAGCTCGCCGGTGACCGCGTCGAGGGCCACCACGGCCCGGCGGGTGCCGGCGGTGGCGTAGATCACCCCGTCCACCTCCAGCGGCGTGCCTTCGAGCTTGTATTCCGGCCGAGTGCCGAGGGCGTCGGTCTTGAACCGCCAGGCCACCTCCAGATTGCTGAAGTTGGCGGCGTTGATCTGGTCAAGCGGCCGATAGCGGCTTCCGGCCAGATCGGCGGCGTAAGTCGGCCAATCGACATTGGCCGACAGCGGGCCGGCGGCGTGCGCCGGGCCGGCGGCCAGTCCCAGGATGAGCCCAAAAGCGAGCAGGCTCTTCATCGCCACGTTTCCTCCCCGGCCCGGCTTCACGCCATGTCCTTGATCTTCGCCAGCGTCTCGCAGATCGTGGCTTTCTGTGCGTCGGTGACGTCAGGGTTGGGCGGCCGCTGGTAGGTCTGGGCTCCGCCCATCTCCAGGCCGACCGCGTATTTCATCGGCCCGTAGGAATCGATGCCGGTGTCGGCGGCGCGCATCATGCGCTCGGCGGCCCGCATCCGCTCCAGCGGAACCTTGTAGTCCTTGCCGGTCCGGAACGCGGCGAAGATCTCGGCGCACATTCGGGTGAACACATTGCCCTCGGCGAGGATGGCGCCCATGCCGTGATCGAGGGCGTGTTCGAGATTGCTGCCGGTGCCGGTGCGCATGTTCAGAGCCGGGAAGCCGCGCACGAACTCGGCGTAACCCGCCGCGTCGCCGGTCGAGTCCTTAATACCGGCCAGATTGGGATAGTGCTCGAGGTTCTTCAGCAACTGGATCGAGATCGACGCCTCGCTGGTGCCCGGAATATGGTAGAGATTGATCGGAATTCGCACCTGATCGAACAGCATCGAATAATAGCGGGTCAGAGGCCCGGTCCCGGGATTGTTGTAATAGAACGGCGGAATGACCAGCAGGCCGTCAGCGCCATGGTCGGCTGCATGTTGCGACAGCTCGAGGGTCTCGGGGAAGTTCGACGTGCCGGGGCCGACGATGATGTTCAGCCCGATCTTGTCCTTCAGCGCCGTCTCGGCGATCAGTTTGCGCTCGGCCATTGAGAACGACGGGAACTCACCGCTGGTGCCCAGCACCACCACCCCGTCGGCGCCGCAATGTTTGTACCAGGCGAGAATGTCGCGGAAGGCGCCGGGGTCGAACTTCAGGGTCTTGTCGCAGGGAGTGACGCTGGCGGTCCAGAACAGCGTCTTGACCGGGCTGCCGAGCTGCGGCGCCGCCGTCGCCATCCCGGCCCCCGCCATCATCGCCGCCCCCCCCGCCGCGCCCATCAGGCCAAGCGTGTCTCTGCGCGTCGCTTCCATGTCGTCCTCCACCGCGGCTATTGTCGCCGTCGCTTTGGTCTCAACTTTTGCTCAAAAGACGCGCAAAGCAATGGAAATCGTTCACGCGGGTTCCAGACCCGGGAGGAATATCATGACACGGATGGGGATGTTCGCGGGCCTGGCCATGAGCGTGGCCGCCGCGACCGCGAACGCCGCGCCGGCCGGCCACGAGGCCTATACGCTGATCGTTCGCGGCGGGACGATATACGATGGCTCGGGTGGCGCGCCCTTTGTCGGCGACGTGGCGCTGCGGGGCGAGCGGATCGCGGCGTTGGGGCCGCATATCACCGGCCGTGGCGACAAGGAGATCAATGCGACGGGCTTGGCCGTGTCGCCGGGTTTCATCAACATGCTGGCCCACCCGGAGGAGACCTTGCTGGTCGACGGCCGCGCGCAAAGCGATCTCCGCCAGGGCGTGACCTTGGAGGTGCTGGGGGAAGACTCCCAGGGTCCGCTGACCCCGGATATGAAGCGGCTGATGGAGGCTCGCGAGGGCGACATCAAATACAAGGTCGACTGGACCACCCTCGATGAATACCTGCGCGGCCTTGAGCGGCGGGGAATCTCGGTCAATGTCGGCTCGTTCGTCAGCGCCTCGACGGTGCGCACTCACGTGCTGGGCGAGGGGAATGTCCAGCCGACGCCCGAACAGCTGGGCCGGATGCGTGGCCTAGTCAGCGCCGCCATGGAGGACGGGGCTTTCGGCCTGACCACGGCGCTGGAATATGTGCCGGCGACTTTCGCCAAGACCCCGGAGCTGATTGACCTGGCCAAGGAGTCAGGCCGATGCGGCGGGATGTATATCGCCCACATCCGCAATGAGGGCGATCGGCTGATCGAGTCGATCGACGAGACCATCGCCGTCGCCCGGGGCAGCGGCGCCCCGGCCGAGATCTATCACTTCAAACAGGCCGGCAAGGACAACTGGGCCAAGCTGGACGCCGCCATCACCAGGATCGAGGACGCCCGCGCCCGTGGGACTCGGATCACCGCCGATATGTACGCCTATGTGGCCAGCGCCACGGGCCTTGACGCCTCGATGCCGCCCTGGGTTCAGGACGGCGGGCTGGAAAAATGGATCGAGCGGCTGAAGGATCCGGCGATCCGCGCCCGCGTCGCCACGGAGATGCGCAACGCCCATCCGGCCGACTGGGACAACGGCTATGGCTCCGCGGGGCCGGAGGGCATCCTGCTGCTCGGCTTCAAGACCGCCGCTCTTAAGCCGCTGGCCGGCAAGACCCTGGCCGAGGTGGCGAGGATGCGCGGCAAGACGCCGGAAGAGACCGCGATGGACCTAGTGGTCGAGGACGGATCACGCATCGAAGTGGCCTATTTCGAGATGAGCGAGGCCAATCTGCGACGCGAGGTGGCCCTGCCGTGGATGAGCTTTGACTCCGACGCCGGCGCGCCCTCCAACGAGCGCGTGTTCCTGCTCTCGCATGACCACCCCCGCGCCTATGGCAATTTCGCCCGGGTGCTGGCCAAGTATGTCCGCGACGACAAGGTCCTGACTTTGCCGGCCGCCATTCGCAAACTCTCGGCCCTGCCGGCCGAGACCCTGTCGTTGAACGATCGCGGCTATCTGAAAGCCGGCTATGTGGCCGACATGGTGCTTTTCGACCCGGCAAAAATCCAGGACCACGCCACGTTCGAAGTCCCTAACCAGTATGCCACCGGGGTTGTCGACGTAGTCGTCAACGGCCGCCTGGCGCTGGCGGACGGAGAGCCTACCGCGGAGCGCCCCGGCCGCGTGGTGCGAGGCCGGGCGTGGAAGGCCGCCCCCGGGGGCGGCTGCCGGGCGTCGAGTTCCGACTGGACGTGGAGTCGGTAAAAACGAAGCCTGTTCGCCCTATTCCGCCGCTTCAGGCTTCTTGCCCAGGCCCATGGCCTCCATGACCTCCGGCGCGATGTTGTCGGCGCCCTTGGCTTCGATGTGCTGGGCGACGCGCGAGCCGACGGCCGCGAACAGTTCGCCCACAAAGGCCGGGCGGTTGTCGCGCGCCCAGCCCAGCGATTTCTCGCGGTTGACGTTCGAGCCCTGGAAGCGGGGAAAGACATAGCGCGCCATCAGCTCGTAAGACCTCTTCTTGGCGTCCCAAGGCGCCCAGTTGTGGTCCAGCGACAGATAGGCGCCGAAGCCCCCGGACTGTTGCTCCAGCCGCTCGATCTGGGCGATGGCGTCGTCGGGCGTGCCGACTACCGCCAGACCGGTGGCGATCAGGGCGTCGACCGGATCGACCGTGGTGTCGACCGCGAGCGGCAGGGCCGCGACGTCGGTGAAATAGTAGAGCCAGTCCTTCAGGCCGAAGGCGACGTCGGCGCGGGCCTGTTCCCGGGTCTCGGCGATGTGCATCGGCCCGACCAGCCGCCAGTTGGCCCGATCCACGGTTTGTCCGTTCTCGCGAGCGGTCTGTTCGGCGATGGCCCAGTTCGAGGCCAGGGCGTTGAACCCGCCGGCCGAGGTGGCGCCGATGGAGAGCAGGCCGAGGCCGTGCCGGCCCGCCGCATTGGCGCCGGTCGGCGAGACCTGGCTGGCGACGGCCATCTCGATCGAGGGGCGAGAATAAGGACTCATCTGCAGATGAGCCTCGCAGAGCTCGAACCAGTCGGACTTGTAGCTGACGGTCTCGCCGCGCAACAGCCGCACGATGCAATCCAGCGCCTCGTCCATGCGGTCACGCTGCTTGGCAACCGGGATGCCCATCATGAAAGCGTCCGAGGGCAGGGCGCCGGGACCGGTCCCGAGCATCACCCGGCCTCGGGTGATGTGGTCGAGCTGGTTCATCCGGTCGGCCAACATCAGCGGATGGTGATAGGGTAGGGACGATACCCCGGTGCCCAGGCGAATGTGCCGTGTGCGCTCGGCCGCGGTGGCGATAAAGAGTTCGGGGCTGGCGATCAGCTCATAGCCAGCCGAATGGTGCTCGCCGATCCAGGCTTCGTCATAACCGAGTTTGTCCATCAACTGAACCAGCTCCAGGTCGCGTTCGATGGCGAGGGTCGGGTTCTCGCGCAACGGATGGAATGGCGCGATAAAGGCGCCGAAGCGCATCTTGGGTCCGAACATGGGTTTCCTCGATTGGCGCAAGGGAGCGCCCGGCCATCCTACGGCTCCGGACAAATCAATCCACCGCAAAAATCCCGCGGGGGCTGGCCGCTTCCCTCCTGGCCGCCATCTGCCTGCTCGCGTCGACGCTGATCGGTTCGGCCATGTTCATGACCAGCTCGATTTAGCCGGCGGGATCGAGCTATAGAGGCCCCATGTCCGACTATCAGCCTCAGCTGACCGGCAAGGTCATCGCCATGCGCCCGACGACGGCGGAGGACCATGCGCCGTTGTTCGCCCTTGGCTCCGATCCGGCGGTCTGGGATCTGCACCCCCAAGGCGACCGCTGGAACGAAAGCGTGTTCCGCGCGTTCTTCGAGGACGGACTGGCCTCTGGTGGGGCTTTGACGGCCATCTGCCGGGACACCGGCGCGGTGGCCGGCTGGTCGCGCTACAGCGCCCTCTTTACCGAGCCGGGCGAAATCGAGATCGGCTGGACGTTCCTGGGCCGGGCCTATTGGGGCGGCGCTTACAACGGTGACATGAAGCAAATCATGCTGACCCACGCATTCCGGTTTGTCGATACTGTGATCTTCCGCGTCGGCGAGACCAATTTCCGGTCCCGGCGGGCAGTGGAGAAGCTGGGCGCGACCCTGACGGACCGATCCATGGCGATGGACACGCCAGCCGGAACTTCACTGAACCTGTACTACGCGATCACCCGCGAGACGTTCGAGGGCTGATCGCTCAGCTCGCCCTCCCATTTGGCGATCACCGTCGCCGCGACCGAGTTTCCGACCACATTGGTGGCGCTGCGGCCCATGTCGAGCAGGTGGTCGACAGCCAGGATCAGCAGCAGGCCGGCCTCCGGTAGATGGAAGGTGGAGAGCGTGGCGGCGATCACCACCAGGGATGCGCGGGGGACGCCCGCCATGCCTTTGCTGGTGACCATCAACAGCAGAAGCATGATGATCTGCTGAGCCAGGGTCAGGGGCACGTGATAGGCCTGGGCGATGAACAGGGTGGCGAAGGTGCAGTACATCATCGACCCATCCAGATTGAACGAGTAGCCGAGCGGCAGGACGAAACTGGCGATCCGGCGCGAGACGCCGAAGGTTTGCAACCCCTCCAGGATGCGCGGATAGGCCGCCTCGGAACTGGCGGTGGAAAAGGCCAGCACCGCCGGATCGCGGATGGCGGACACCAGGGCGCCGGCCCGGCGGCCGATGACCAGGAAACACACCGCGATCAGCAAACCCCAGAGCAGACCGAGCGAAAGATAGAACCCACCGACGAATTTCGCATAGCCGAGCAGCACGGCCACGCCCTGGGTCGCCACCGTCGAGGCCAGAGCGGCGAAGATCGCGAACGGCGCGAACAGCATCACATAGCCGGTGACCTTCAACATGATCTGAGCCACCTGTTCGGCCAAGGCCATGACGGCTGGAGCTCGGTCCTCTACCGCGGCGACGGCCGTGCCCACGAAGATCGAGAACACCACGATCTGCAGAATCTGATTATCGGCCATCGCCCCAACGATCGAGGTTGGGAAAACGTGGGTGATGAAGTCCTTCAGAGTCAAGGCCTGAGCGGTGACGTCGCTCTTGGCGGTCAGGGCCGGCACGCTGAGGTTCAGCCCAACCCCCGGCTGCAAGACGTGGACCATGATCAGGCCGATCAACAGCGAGACCAGGGATGCGCCGATGAACCAGCCGATGGTTTTCACGCCCACCCGGCCGATGGCGGCGCTGTCTTCCATATGGGCGATGCCGACCACCAGGGTCGAGAACACCAGCGGCGCGATGATCATCTTGATCAGGCGCAGGAAGACGTCAGTGAGGATCGACAGCCACTCGGCCACCTGTTTCAGCTGGGCCGGATCGGTGATGGTCCGGTTCAGGACAAAACCAGTCAGAATGCCTCCGATCATCGCGGCGATCACGAACAGGGTGAAACGGTTCTTCATGATCGGGCTCTCGAGGGTCGGGAGAGCCTTGGTAGCCTAAGCAGCGTTGCGTGGCGAACGTCACGATTGGTTTTGCTTTTTCTAAGCAAAATCAATGATGCCAAGGAATGTTTGATGTAAGCAAACCTCGCGAGGTTTGCTTAGCAGCCGGGTCCCGCGCCGAGACGCAGGATTGAGGACGAGAGTCGATAATTAAGGCTTAGTCGCCAACCAGATGACATGGCGGGCGCCGCCACCACGGCCGTTGGCTCGCACGCGGAACTCCTCCACGGCGTAACCCGCCGCGCCAAGTCGTTTAGCGAACGCCAGGTTTGGTCCCACCGACCAGACCGCCAGGACGCCGCCGGGGTTAAGCGCGGCGCGAGCCTGGCGCAGGCCATAGGCGTCGTAGAGATCGTCGTTCGATCCGCGCGTCAGCCCCTCGGGTCCATTGTCGACATCCAGCAGGATCGCATCGAAACGAGCTGGCTCTCCATCGATCACGGCGCCGACGTCGCCCTCGAAGATCGTCACGCGCGGGTCGGTGAGACTGGTCCCGTGAAGGGCCGCCATAGGACCACGCGCCCAAGCCACGACCTCCGGGACCAGTTCAGCGACGGTGACCACAGCGGCTGGGCCAAGCGCCGCCAGCGCGGCGCGCAGGGTGAAGCCCATGCCCAGGCCCCCGATCAGCATCCGGGACGCCGGCCGCCCTTCCAGCCGGGCGCAGGTCAGCACCGCGAGGGCCTCCTCGGACCCGCTTAGGCGGCTGTTCATCAGCTCAATGGAACCGGCCATGATCGAGAATTCGGAACCCCGCCACATCAGGCGCAAATCGCCGCCGCCATCGGGTACGGTCGCGGCGCCCAGCTGAACCCAGGGAATCATGGTGGTCGATAAGGCTCCCGACCGCGCGACGGCGTCGATCCATCAACGGCGTCTACAGCAAAAGCCGCGCGCCGCCACGCATGGTCGGGCCGAAGTCGACGGCTCGGAGGATGACCGTTCGGGCCATTGGCTATACTGTGGAGGTGGTCGGATCCACGGAGGCCATCAGCCATGTGTCGCAACATCAAGACCCTGCATAATTTCGAACCCCCGGCGATGGATGACGAGATCCGGGCTTCGGCGCTGCAATTCGTCCGTAAGCTGAGCGGTTTCAATCACCCCTCGAAGGCCAATCAAGCCGCGTTCGAACACGCGGTCGAACAGGTCACCGCTTCGGCCCGCGAACTTCTGGGCGCCCTGGTGACGACTGCCCCGCCACGCGACCGGAGCGCCGAAGCCGCAAAGGCTCGAGCAAGGTCGGAGATACGCTTCAGCGATGCTCGGCCTTGATGTGACGTGACATCACGGGGTTTCGATCTGGCGGTGGTTGGGGCCGGTATCGTCGGTCTGGCTCACGCCTGGGCCGCCGCGCGGCTGGGTAAGCGGGTGGTGGTGATCGAGCGGGACGCACGGGCCAACGGCGCCTCGATCCGCAATTTCGGCTTCATCACCGTCACCGGCCAGCAACAGGGCCAGGTCTGGAACCGGGCGCGCCGTTCGCGGGACCTGTGGGTTGCGGCGGCCGGGCCGGCGGGCATCCCCATAGAGCAGCGCAGCCTGATACTTACAGCGCGCACTCCGGAGGCCCAGGCGGTAGTCGAGGCCTTTCTGGCCGCGCCGATGGGCGAGGGCTGCGAATGGCTCAGCACTGGCAGGCTCAAACAGCGGCTTCCAACACCGATCCCGCTGGCAACGCGCGGCGCTCTGTTCAGCCCGCATGAGATCAGGGTCGAGTCCCGCACCGCCCTGCCGGCCCTGAAAACCTGGCTGGAGGCGCGGCTCGGTGTGGTTTTCATGACCTCGGCGGCGGTTTTGGAGGTCTCGCCACCCACCGTCCGGACCTCGCGGGGCGTCGTTGAAGCGACCGCGGCCTTGGTCTGCCCGGGCGATGACCTGGTCTCTTTGTTCCCCGATGCGATCGCGGCCCAAAACGTCACCCGGTGCCGCTTGAGCATGCTGCGGCTGGCCGATCCCGGGTTTCGGCTGCCGTCGGCGGTGATGTCCGACCTGGGCCTTGTCCGCTATCTGGGTTATGCCGAGCTGCCGGAGGCCGCCGCCCTGCGCCGGGTGCTCGAGGCGACCCACGCCGACTGCCTGCGCCATGGGGTGCACCTGATCGTGACCCAGAGCGCCGACGGCTCGCTGGTGGTGGGCGACAGCCACCACTATGACGACACCCCCGACCCCTTCGCGCCCCAGATCGCGGAGGACTTGATTCTTCAGGAATTCGAGGCCGCCACCGGGCTCGCGCCGCCGCCGGTGATCGAGCGCTGGACCGGAACCTATTCCAGCGCCGCCGGGCCGATGTTCGTGGCAACACCCGCGCCGGACGTTCGCCTGGTGATGGTCACCAGCGGCGCCGGAGCCTCCACCGCCTTCGCCATAGCCGAAGATGTGATCGGCGACCTCTACCAGACCCCCCTCGGAGACATTGGCCTATGACAAGCCCGATCGCGGCCGTGGTGTTCGACTGGGCCGGCACGATGGTGGACTTCGGCTGCATGGCGCCGGTGGCGTCGCTGCGCACCGCCTTCGCCGGCGAGGGGGTGGAAATCACCGACGCGGAGGCGCGGCGAGACATGGGCATGGCCAAGCGCGACCACATAAGCGCCATCCTGGCCATCGAGCGGATCGCGGCGGCCTGGATCGCCGTCCATGGCTCGGCTTCGACGGTTGCGGATGGAGACCGGTTGCATGACGCGGTGGAGCCGTTGATGCGGGCGGCCGCAGGCGTTCATTCAGCTCTGATACCGGGTGCGGCCGAGCTGGTGGCGCGGTTGCGGGCTGATGGCGTGAAGATCGGGTCATGCACCGGTTACACCCGGACCATGCTGGCCGACATCATGCCGCTGGCCGCCGCCCAGGGCTATGCGCCGGACGTAGTGGTGTGCTCCGGGGAGACCGCGACGGGACGTCCCTCGCCGCTGATGCTGTGGAAAGTTCTCACCGAGCTGAAGGCCTGGCCGGTCCGGGCCTGCGTGAAGGTGGACGATGCCCCGGTGGGCGTGGTGGAAGGCGTGGCGGCGGGGACTTGGACCGTGGGTCTTTCCGGCTCCGGCAATGGCATGGGGCTTTCCCTGGCCGACTATCAAACCCTGCCCGCTCCCGAGAGGGTAGGGCGGGTTGGCGAGTCGGCGGCGGCTCTCAGGGCGGCGGGCGCGGACTATGTGATCGAAACCGTGGCCGACCTGCCAGGGGTGCTGGACGAGATCGCCGCGCGCATCGCCGCCGGGGAGCGTCCGGGCTGTTGACGCCTCAGGGACGCCGATAAATCGCCCCGCCCTTCATCACGAAGTTCACGCGCTTGGCGGCGTCGATGTCCAAGGTCGGATCGCCAGGCATGGCCACGAGGTCGGCGAGGTCGCCGACCTGGACACGGCCCAGGTCCTTGGCGCGGCCAAGGATTTTGGCGTCGGTGGCGGTGGCCGCCGTCAGCGCCTGGACCGGGGTCATGCCATCCCTGACCATCCACGCCAGCTCCCGCGCGTTGGTTCCGTGGGTGAACACCCCGACGTCGCTGCCCAGACCGATGGTGACGCCGCTTTTCAGGGCGAGACGGAAGGCGGCCTCGGCGGCTGACATGGCCGGTGTCGGCGGCGATTTACCTTCGACATAGTGCTGAAAATACTCACTCGTTGCGGCGGGCGCGGCGAGAGTGGGCAGGTAGGCGGTTCCGCGCGTCGCCATCATCTGGAAGATTTCAGCCGTACCGCCGTAACCGTGTTCGATAGTATCGACGCCGGCCATCACCGCGCGGCGCATGCCTTCCGTCGTCGCGGTATGCACCGCCACCGGACGGCCCAGGCCGTGAGCGGTCTCCACGGCCGCCTTGATCTCTTCGAAAGTCAGGGTCGGCGCGGCCGCTCCGCCCGGGCCGACGCGATAGTCGGCATAGAGCTTGATCCAATCGGCCCCGCGCGCGGCCTGCTGGCGCACCGCCTTGACGATGGCCTCCACGCCGCTGACCTCCTGCGCGCCCTGGGGCAGATCGATATCGCCGCGATAGTCGCGCACGGCGGGTCCATAGGCGCCCTCGGCCACGATCGCGCGGGTCGCTACATAAAGGCGCGGTCCCGGAATGATCCCCTCCTCGATCGCCCGCTTGATGGAGACGTCGGCGTCGCCCGCGCCCTCGGTTCCCAGGTCGCGTAGGGTAGTGAAACCCACCATCAGGGTCGCCCGAGCCTGGGCTCCGGCGCGCAGCACGCGGTAGGCCGTAGGTTCCTTCATCACCTGATCGTCCCAGAGGGTCTCATTGTACGGATGCAGCAGCAGGTGGGAGTGGATATCCATCAGGCCGGGGACCAGGGTCTCGCCGGGCAGGTCAACAATGGCCGCGCCGGCGGGCGCCGTCACGGTTTCGGCGGGACCGACGGCGACGATCCGATCCCCCTCCACCAGAACCACCCAGCCGGAACGGACCGGCTCATCAGCCGTCCATACCCGCGCGGGGCGCAGCAAGGTGGCCGACGTCGGTTCGGCGTTGGCGGCCGAGGCCAGGATCATCGCAGCGGCGAAGGCGAGGATGGATTTCAACACGGTGGGCGTCCGGGCGGCCCGGGACAGTTTTGCTTGCCGGGCTATGATCCGGATCGATAGGAACGATGGCGCAGCATGGAAAGCTAAACCTTGGACACCTCGGTCACGACCTTCGCCACCCGTTCGGGCCTCAAGCTGACCGCCGATGTGGCCGGCGCAGGCGAGCGGGGGGCGGTGATGCTGGCGCATGGCGGCGGACAGACACGCCATTCCTGGGCGTCCACGGCCCAACGCCTGGCCGAACGGGGCTGGAAGACCGTGTCTCTCGACCTGCGTGGACACGGCGACAGCGAATGGCATCCGGAGGGCGACTACGGCTCCGATCGCTACGCCGAGGACCTGATCGATGTCGCCGCCACTCTGCCCGGCAAGCCGGCGCTGATCGGCGCTTCGCTGGGCGGCATTGCGGGTATGGTGGCCGAGGCGATCATGGCGCCCGGAACCTTCTCGTCCTTGACCCTGGTGGACATCATTCCCCGCAGCGATCCGGCCGGGGTCGAGAAGATCATGGGTTTCATGGGCTCCCACCTGGACCAGGGGTTCCACAGCCTGGAGGCGGCGGCCGAGTCGATCGCCGCCTATCTGCCGCACCGTCCCAAGCCGAAAGACCTCTCCGGCCTGCGCAAGAACCTGCGCGAGGGCGCCGATGGCCGGTTTCGCTGGCACTGGGACCCGAAGTTCGTCAGTGGCGTGCGCCGCGACCGACCCGTGAACCCTGACGAGGATCTGGAGGCGCGCTGTCGCGAGATCGCCATTCCGGTCCATCTGATCCGGGGCCGGATGAGCGAGCTGGTGTCGCTGGAAGCGGCCCAGGCCTTTGTCGCCACCTTGAGGAACGGCGTCTTCACCGACGTCGCCGACGCGGGACACATGGTCGCCGGAGACCGAAACGACGTATTTATGGAAGCGGTCCTCGCCTTTCTGGAAGGCCAGCCTGTCGCCGTGACGACGGCCTCGCACCCGTCCGCCATCCGTGCCTAGTCCTGATGAAATCGAGGATCCCCTCTGGACGCCTAAATCAGGATTCAGAATTCCAAACAGATCTTGCCGAAGTGCTTTTGTGAAATCTGGTGAGCGAAGGCGGCCGCGATCCGGTCGAGCGGGTAGGTCGAATCGATAACCGGCTTCAGGCCGGCCACCTCGATGGCGGCGATCATGTCTTCCTGATCCTGGATCGAACCCACGGTGACACCCTTGATGGTGACGTTCTTGGACATCGCCAAAGCGGTGGGAATCTCGCCCGAGACGCCGGTCAGCACCCCGATCAGAGAAATGTGCCCACCGATGCGGCACGCGCGGATCGACTGCCCAATGGTTCCGGGGCCGCCGATTTCCACCACCGCATGAACTCCGCCGGTCAGGGCCGCCGCCCTTTCGCCCCAGTCGGCTTCGTCCTTGTAGTTGATCAGATAGTCGGCTCCGAGCGCCTTCAGCCGGGCGAGCTTTTCAGTCGAGGAGGAGGTGGCGACCACCGTCGCGCCCATAGCCTTGGCCAGTTGGACCGCGAAGACCGAGACTCCGCCGGTGCCCTGGGTCAGAACGATGTCGCCAGGCTTGATCCGCGCCTCGACCACCAAGGCGCGCCAGGCGGTCAGGGCGGCGCAAGGCAGGGTGGCGGCCTCGGTCATCGACCAGCCATTGGGGATGCGCGTGAAGGCGGTGGCGGGCATGACGACATATTCGGCCGCGAAGCCATCGGCGTGGTCGCCGGGAACGCCGATCAATCGTGGAAGCGTCGGGCCGCCGGCCGACCAGTTGGGAAAGAAGGTCGAAAGCACCTGGTCGCCAACCTTCCAAGTCTTGACGCCCGAACCGACGGCCGTCACCTCGCCGGCGCCGTCGGACATCGGAATCCGTCCATCGGGAACCGGGATCATGCCGGCGACCACCGCGAAATCATGAAAATTCAGCGAGCTAGCGCGGACGCGAACCAGGACTTCGCCTGGGCCAGGAGCCTGCGCGGTTCGTTCCTCGATGGCGATCTTGTTCAGCCCACCCGGAGCCTTGACGGCGGCAACCTTCATGACGCTTTCCCATCGAACCCAAGGCTTCTGGGTAGCCACTCCCATAGGCCCCGGCAAGCTTTCGCGCGCACCGGAGGCCATGCTCGGCGTTTGCCAATGCGCCCGCCGGTGGTATCGCCACTCTCCGTGACCGCATCAAACGGGAGAGCCCCATGACCGCCGACGACATCCTCAGCGCCGAGGATTTGTCCTTCCAGGCCGAGGTTCGCGCCTTTCTGGACGAAAAATTCGACCCCGAGCTGCGCGCCCAGACCGAACGCCAGGCTGGGGTGTTCGCCGAAGACACCGTGGCCCGTCGCTGGCACCGCGCCCTGCACGAACAGGGCTGGGCCGCGCCCGCCTGGCCGGCGGAATATGGCGGCCCGGGCTGGACCGCGACCCAGCGCCAGATCTTCGCCATCGAATGCGCCAGGGTGGGCACGCCGGCCCTGCCATCCATGGGCATCACCCTTTGCGGACCGGTGATCATGAAATACGGCACTGACGAACAGAAGGCCTATTTCCTGCCGCGGATGCTTTCGGGCGAGCACGTCTGGGCCCAGGGTTACTCGGAGCCCCAGTCCGGGTCCGACCTCGCCTCGCTCCAGACCCGGGCCGTGCGCGACGGCGACGACTATGTGGTCAACGGCTCGAAGATCTGGACCACCAACGCCCACAACGCCGACTGGATATTCATGCTCGTACGCACGGCCGCCGAGGGCAAGCCGCAGGCCGGCATCAGCTTTCTGGTGTCGCCGATGAACGCGCCGGGGATCACCGTCCGACCGATCCTATCCACCTCGGGTGAGCACGAGCTGAACCAGCTGTTCTTCGACAACCTGCGGATCCCGGTGGCCAACCGGATGGGGGCGGAGAACAGCGGCTGGACCGTCGCCAAATATCTGCTGGAGTTCGAACGCGGCGGCGGCTCGCTGGGTGTCGGGCTCAAGGTCGGGCTGGAGAAGGTCAAGGCGATGGCCACCCAGGAGCCGTCGGGTGACGAAGCCGCCTTGCTCGCCGATCCGGACTTCCGGCGCAAGGCGATGCTGATGGAGATCGACATGATCACCGCCGACTGGACAGATCTTTATCTGAGTTCCGGGGCGGGGGTCGGCGAAAGCGTCGGCGGAACCGCCGCCTCGATCAAGAAGCTACTGGCCAGCCACAAGAGCCAGGAGGTCGCCGAACTGGCCATGGAGGTGCTCGGCCTCTATGCGGCGCCGGACCAGCGCCGGGCTCTGGGCGCGTATCCCCAGGAGGGACCTATCGGACCGCCCTATGCGATCACCCCGACCACCCGCCACATCAACAACCGCGCCAGCACGGTCTATGGCGGCTCCAGCGAGGTGCAACACAATATCCTGGCCCGGTTGCTCGGGCTTTGAAGGCCATTCCGAAGCCCCTTGGGTCAGCCGAGCTACAGCTGGCCTGCGCGGACCTGGCGCCCACCCTGGCGTTCTTCACCGATGTCCTGGGTTTTCGGGTCGAGACCATCTTCCCAGCCGAAGAGCCCAGGGTGGCGAGTCTCTCAGGCTACGGCCTGAGGTTGCGCCTGGCGCCGGGCGAGGGCGACCTTGGACTGATCCGCCTGCCGTGCGAGATCCTGCCGCGCATGGCCGACCGGATGCTGACCGCGCCCAACGGAACCCGGATCGAATGGGTGCTCGCCGACCCGCCCATCGAGATTCCGCCCCTGGCGCCGCAATTCGTGCTGACCCAGGCCGGCGAGAGTCCGGGGGCCGGACGGGCGGGGATGCTTTACCGCGACCTCATTCCCGGACGATTGGGGGAGCGTTTCATCGCTTCACACATCTCTATTCCTGGCGGCGGGCCAGTGGCCGACTGGGTGCATTTCCACAAGGTTCGCTTCCAGATGATCTTCTGCCGGCGAGGCTGGGCGCGACTGGTCTATGAGGACCAGGGCGAGCCGTTCATCCTGGCGGCGGGTGATTGCGTGTTGCAGCCGCCACGCATCCGCCACCGTGTGCTGGAAGCTTCGGCCGGGCTGGAGGTGGTCGAGATCGGTTGTCCGGCTCTGCATGAGACCCATGCCGATCACGAGATGGCCCTCCCGACCGGCCAAGTGCTTCCGGGCCGCGATTTCGGCGGCCAGGTTTTCCTGCGTCACGTCGCCGCTCAAGCGCCATGGACGCCTTTGGATGACGGCGGCTTCGAAAGCCAGACCACCGCCATGGCGTTGTCGACCCGGGGACTGGCCGATGTCCGCGTCCTGCGCCCGGCAGGCGGGACACGGCTGGACGTTCGAGCGCATGACCGCGAACTGCTGTTTGGTTTCATCCTGGAGGGCTCGGCGGTCCTGAGCCGCGACGGCGACCACGCCCTGGGTCCGGCCGACGCCTTCGCAATTCCGGCCGGCGAGGCGTGGGGTCTAGGCAACTGCGCGCCGGACCTGTCACTGCTTGAGGTTCGCGTGGGCTGAGGCGCGGCGTTTCCAGATGAAATAGCCGATGGTCAGCAGGATCAGCCATGGAACGCCGACGATCCAGGACAGCCACCAGTCCTTGTCCAGGCCCATGGTGACAAGCACCGCCGAGAGCAGCGCGATCCCCGCGATCTGGACCAGGGGAAAACCAGGCATCCGCACCGGCAAGGCAGCCGCGCCATGACGGCGGCGGAAGCTCAGATGGCTGAGGATCACGATGATCCACACCACGATGGCGCCGAACAGGGCGATGCCCAGCAGATAGCTGTAGGCCTGGGGCGTCAACTTGGAGAGGGTCGCGGCGACCAGTATGCCCGCGCCCGAGACCAGGATCGCGGCGATCGGCGTGCCGGCCGGGCTCAACCCCCCGAGAAATTTCGGCGCGTAGCCGCCCCGCGATAGGGAAAACAGCATCCGCGAGCACAGATAGACGTTGGTGTTCATGCTGGAGAGGGCCGCGGTGATCACCACGAAATTCATCAGGCCGGCCGCCTCGCGGATGCCCGACTGGGCGAACACGGTGACGAAGGGGCTCTGAGCGAAAGTTCTCGCTCCCACCTGCATCCAGGGGACCACCGTCACCACCACGGTCAGGGCCAGTACATAAAATAGGAACAGACGAATCCCCATGGTGCGCAGGGCCGCTGGGATGGTGCGGACCGGATCGGCGGTCTCACCCGAAGTGACAGCGATCACCTCGATGCCGTTATAGGAGAAAATCCCCAGGATCACCGCCAACCAAACGCCCGAGAAGCCGTGGGGCATGAACCCGCCGGGCAGGCCGACCACGTTGTGGAAACCCACCGCCGGGCGGCCGAGGCCAAAAATCGCCGCCAGGCCCAGGATGATGAAGGCTACGATCGCCGTCACCTTGATCATGGAGAACCAGTATTCGAAGGTCCCGAAATTCTTCACCGACCGGGAATTGACGAACAGCAGCACCAGGGAAAATCCCACCGACCACAGCCAGACTGGCACGTTTGGGAACCAGAAGGTCATATAGACCCCCACCGCCACCGCCTCGCCGCCGACGGCGATCACCTGTTCCATCCAATAGGTGTAGCGGACCACGAAGCCGGCCCAGGGGTTCAGATAAGTCTCGGCATAGACGCCGAATGAGCCGGCCGCTGGATGGACCACGGCCATCTCGGACAGGCTGAAGACCATGACCAGAGCCGCGAAGCCGGCGATCAGATAGCTGATCAGCACGCCCGGTCCCGCATAGCCTATCGCCAGGCTCGACCCCGCGAACAGGCCCGTACCGATGGCCCCGCCCAGGCCGATCATCACCACCTGGCCACGGCTCAGGCTCTTGTGCAGGCCGCCCTCGCGCGCGGTGATCGCCGCCAGTTCCGCCTCGGCGTCCGGCGCCGCACCCCCGGCCGCCATCTCTAGACGGCCACGCCGTGGAGAACCTCGGCGAAGCGGTCGATCTCTTCGGTGGTGTTGTAGTGACACAGGGAAGCGCGCACGGCGCCCTTGTCCAGGGTCAGGCCCAGCCTCTCGATCAGGCGCGGCGCATACATGTGGCCATCGCGGATTCCGACGCCCGCCGCCGCCAGACCCTCCGACACCGCCAGCGGGTCGACGCCGGGAAGATTGAAGGTAAAGGTGGGGACCCGTAGATGGGCCTGATTGGGATTGGCCACGCCATAGACCGTCGCGCCAGCTCCCAGGAGCGCCGCCAGCATGGTCCGCGACAGGTCGCGCTCATAGTCCTCGATCGCCGACATCGCCGTGACGATGCGCGCTCGCGGGGTGTCCGCGCCAGGACTCAAGTCCGCGCCCAGCGCCTCGAAATAGTCGACAGCCGCGCCCATGCCGGCGACGTTTTCATAGATGAAGGTGCCGGCCTCGATCTTGTGCGGCGGGGCGTCGGGGATGAACTCCTCCCGGAAGGTGGGCAGGCGCTTCAGCACGTCCAATTTGCCCCAAAGAAAGCCCATGTGCGGGGCGAAGGCCTTGTAGCCGGAGCAAACCAAGTAGTCGCAGTCCCAGGCCTTCACATCGATCGGCGCGTGGGGGCTGAAATGCACCGCGTCGAGGAACACCTCGGCTCCTACCGAGTGGGCGGCGCCCGCCACGGCCGCCACATCGACACGCGAGCCGAGCGCGTGAGAGACCACGGTGCAGGCCACCAGACGCGTGCGTTCCGACAGCAGCGGGACGAGATCCTCTACATGCAGCCGCTGGTCGTCGCGCATCTTCCACCAGACGATCCGGGCGCCGGCCTTGGCCAGTTCCAGCCAGGTGGAGATGTTGGCGTGGTGATCCATGTCGGTGACGACGATCTCGTCACGCGGCGCGGTGATGGTCTGGCCGATGGCCAGGCTGACCAGGCGCATGAAGGAGGTGGCGTTCATGCCGAAGGCCACCTCGTCGGGATCGTCGCCGCCCAGGAACGCGGCGACCTTGCCCCTCGCCTCGGTGATTACGCGATCGACCTCGACGCTCTTGGCGTAGCGGCCGCCACGCTGGACGTTGAAGTCCAACAAATGCCGCGCCACCGCGTCGAGCACGACGCGCGGCGCCTGGGCGCCGGCGGCGTTGTCAAAATAGATGAACGGGGCGGCGCGCTCCAGGGCCGGGAACCGGGCGCGGACCGCCTCGATGGGAAACGGCGCGGCGGGCGCGGGAAATGGTTGGGCGGCTTGGGCGACGGAGAGGCTCATGAGCCATCTATTTCACGCCCTTGGCGCCGGCGCCAAGGGCGTGCCGGCGGCCGACTTGATCAGGGGTCGGTTTGCTGGCCCAATGGCTTCAGGACAGGGGAACGGAATCATGAGCCGGACCATGGCCGAGGCGATGGCTTCGGCGCCGCTCTATCGGGATCTGACCAGCGACGAGATCGACGACCTGATCATCGGACTGGAATATCGCCGCTTCGCGCCCGGCGAGACGCTGATGATTCAGGGCGAGGCTTCCGACGGCGCCTATGTAATCGTCTCCGGCGCGGTGGCGGTGGCGGCGCGGCTGCCCGGCGGCGGAGAAACCGCGATAGCTGAGTTGGGGCCAGGCGATCTGCTTGGCGAGATGGCTTTGTTGATGCGCGGCGGCAAACGAACGGCCACGGCCCGAGCGCGCGGCGCGGTGGAGGCGGTTTTCACCGATCGGCGCTATTTCGAGGCCACGCTCAATCTGTTGCGGCCCGCTTCGCTGAAGGTGTTGCGCCTGCTCGGCCTGACCATCGCCGAGCGATTGCGCGTGATCCGGGCGCGGAGCCGCGCACTGGTGGAAACCACCGCCGGCGATGGCCTGTTGCGCCTGCCGCCAGGCGGCGAACCGCATCCGCCGACGACATTCGACGTGCGCGCCTTTCTGCCGATCCTGCCCTGTCTGCGCGACTTTGCCGATGACGAGATCGACGCCCTGCTCTCGATCGCCCGCGTCGAGGAAGTCCCGCGAGGCAGGGTGCTTTCAGAGGCGGGCGAGACCATCAACGCCCCGCAGCTGGTGGTACGCGGCGCCCTTTTGCTGGGTCAACGCCGGGGCGACCATCTCTGCCAGCTGGACATAATGGGACCGGGCCGGTTCGCTGGCGTGGCGCCGGTTCTGGAGGGCGCGCCCGCCGGCGCCACGGCTATCGCCGTCGAGGATTCCACCCTGCTGGCTTTCGACGCCGGCGCGCTGGTCCACCTCTGGAGCGGACAGGAGCGACTCTCCTTGCGTCTACTCGAGGTGATTAACACCGATCTTGTGCTGTCACTCAACACCGCCAGCAACCATCTGACTCGCTTGACGGCGCAGGTTCGGCTTGGCGAGCTGACCCTGGCTTGAGCGCCCGAGCGAGTTCAGCCGACGGCGCGCACCTCCACGCGCGGGGCTCCACCGCGCGACTGCGCATGGATCAGGCTGTATTCCGGGACCTGAAGCCAGGTCGCGGTGTTCGTGGAAAGCGGCTCCGAGGCGATCAGCACCGACGTCGGCGCGGCCTCGCCACCCACCATCTGCCATTCGTCGTCGTGAAAGCCGAACTCCCGGCCGAGCGTGAACCACAGGCTGAGATAAGAGAGGTTAGCTTCGTGGACCCGATCCGGCGATTCGGTGCGGAAACGGCCGAAATCGAAACAGTAGCGAAGGGCCAGCACCTGATCCCCGGTGGCGATGAACAGGTTGCACGACGAGGAGATATCCACCCCGTGCCGCCGCCGGGTCTGGCGGATGATATCGATCAGCTCTTCCACGGCGGTGATCAGTTCTTCGCGCGACGGCTCACGCCTGGGATCGGACAGCCGCGACAGCAGTAGGGCGTATAGCCACTCGCTGTCGGTGGATCCGGCGATCTGGCGCGCGTACTCATCCTTCAGATAGGTCCGCAGCGTGCCCTTCATCTCACCGATGCGATAGATGTCGCCGTTGTGGGCGAGGGCGACCTTCATCCCCGGAAAATGGAACGGGTGGCAATTCTGGTCGGAGATATTGACCGTGGTGGAATAGGCGACACCCCGGACGTGGGCGAGAACGCAATCGGCGCGTGTCTTCAGAGCCAGGGATTTCAGGTTGCGATCGAACACCGGCAAGGTGGGCGAGGCGTAGCGATAGGGAACCGCTGGATCATGGCTGGCCCCGTCCCAGGCCATCATGCCGAATCCCGCCAGATTGAGCATGTGCAGCATCTTGGGCATGTAGGCCTGATTGATCAGGGCGCTGTCGGGCCGGAACAACAGGTCGTCGATCAGGATCGGCTGTCCCAGATAGATCAGCGCGCGACACATCGGCTCCCCCGGATTGATGCTTGCATCCGACCGTCGGCGCCGCGCGGGGTTTGTCAAGCCGGCTCCGCGCCAGGCGGGGAGTACGAAACCGTCGGAATTCTGGTGTATCGCCCTCGCTTGGACCCCAGGGCGGATTCGACCCCATGACCTCGCTGCTTAGTTTCCTGAAGCGCCTGTGGCCGTGGACCCGACCTCGCCGCTCGCCTGCCCGGCCGCCCACGGACTTTGCCGGTCCCGAGGCCCCGGTCCCCGAAACCGCGGCGCCGGAAGCCGAAGTCGAAACGGGCGCTGCGGACGAGACGGACGTTGTCAGACCGGTGCTCGCCGAATCTCGTCACGCCGAGCTCGAAAATGTCGTTGAGACGTCGCCAGAGCCCCGAGAAGAAGAGATCGCGGAGGCCGTCAACGACAACCAGGAAAGCGAAGAGGAAGAGGATGAGGATGCGCATGATCCAGACGAGGAGGTGTTCGTCGAGGACGCGGACCAACTGGGCGGGACCGTGTCTCCAGCCAGACTGGCGATCGAGCGCGACCTGGCCGAAGCCCTGCGGCTGCAGCGCGCCGGATCGCTGGCGGAAGCCCTGATTGGCGAACACCGCATTTATCTGAGCGACCCCACCGGACCCGGCTCCCTGGCCGAGGCATTGAACACCCTGGTCCAGCAGGGTCAGGTGACGGCGGAATTCCTGGATGACGGCGAAGCAGGAGCCTTCATCCTGTATCGCCCAGCCGACAGCGGAGTGCGCGAGGGGGGCGACAATACGCGCATTGCCTAGTGTAATCCGATAGAGCAAAAAGAGCACGTCGAACGAGGCCGCTAGTTTGACAGCGGGTCGCGGCGAATGGGTTCGCGGCCCGCACCCTTCTATTAAAGTTGGTTGATCTGATTATCTGTTTTGATCAATCATTTTTGCTTGTTTTTGTAAATTTAATACGTTCAGTGTTTCGATAGATTAATCATCTAGAAAATTTAAAATCTTTGGTGTCCCATCGATTTTCCGTTCACGTCGCCTGTGGCGATCGAAAAGGGCGCGCCTTTAACTCTCCTGAAAAAGCCGGATGGTTGGGGGCGGACCGCGAAAAAGCGCGGATTTTATACTCATTCCGCTCACCTCGGCTGTTACCGCGGTCACAGCCGCTCCGGCGGCGGGGGCCTAATCCAGGGTCATCCTCCAATCACGGAGGGCTGGAGAAACCGAAATGAACAAGACCATCATCACCACCGCCCTTGCCGCCATCGTCGTTCTGACGGCCGTTCCCGCCGCCTTCGCCGCCACGCCTTCGGAAAACGTGACCTTCAAGGTCTCCACCGCCGGCCTGGACCTGCGCACGAAACGCGATGCCCAGAGCATGCTGCGCCGGATCGAAATCGCGGCCAGCGCCGTCTGCGGAGGCGCCCCCGTCGCCGGCGATCTTGGCGCAACCCACCACTATAAGGTGTGCGTCGCCTACAACGTCGGCCAGGCCGTGAACCAACTGGGTTCGCCC